>NZ_FOKD01000006.1:0-442285 GCF_900112095.1 Pseudomonas sp. NFPP24 | reverse complement strand
CACCCAAGCAATTTGACTACTCTAACGAGCATCAGATTGCGGTGTGTGAAGACGAAAACGAACCGAAAGTTCGACGTTCACAAAACACCGAAAGCTGTCACATACCCAATTTGCTGAAGCGAGGCCCAGGCCGCGACTCAGTACCCGAATTTCTTGACGACCATAGAGCATTGGAACCACCTGATCCCATCCCGAACTCAGTAGTGAAACGATGCATCGCCGATGGTAGTGTGGGGTTTCCCCATGTGAGAGTAGGTCATCGTCAAGATTAAATTCCAGAACCCCTGATTGCTAACGCAGTCAGGGGTTTTGTTTTGGGCGGTCGGAAACTCAAGCACTACCTACCCCACGACAAATTTGCACAGTTATTTCTGAACCAGAGCACTAGAATAAGCACCTAACCATTTTTAGAGCCAGAGCCCTATCTATGCCTGATCCGGCTGATGCCCTAGAGCTATCGGATTTACCACTGGACGACCTGGTGGCATGCCATGAGTGCGACTTGCTGATGCGCAAACCGGTGCTCTCCCTCGGCGAAAAAGCCCAATGCCCGCGTTGCGGTTATGAGCTTTACGCTCACCGCCACAATGTCGTTGAGCGAAGTCTCGCCTTGGTGCTGGCTGCACTGTTGCTGTATATACCCGCGAACTTTCTACCCATCATGCAGCTCAATCTACTTGGGCAGTCCTCCGAGGATACCGTGTGGAGCGGCGTTGTCGGTCTGTTCGATACCGGCATGCAAGGCGTCGCCGCCGTTGTGTTCCTGTGCAGCATGGGCATCCCATTGCTCAAGCTGATTTGCCAGTTGGCAGTACTGCTCAGCATCCGCTGGAATATCGGCCGCAGTTATGGACTGCTGTTGTACCGCATCTACCACCACATGAAGGATTGGGGGATGTTGGAGGTCTACTTGATGGGGGTGCTGGTGGCGATCGTAAAACTCGCCGATATGGCGTCCATCACCATTGGCCTGGGCTTGGTCTGTTTTATCAGCCTGCTGATGGTTCAAGTACTGCTTGAGGTGGTGATGTCGCCCCACCAGATCTGGCAAGCGTTGTCAGGAGAGGATGATCATGCGGGCGATTGATGCAGGCATTCTGATTTGTACCGAATGCCACGAATTGAACAAACAGGACACTGATAGCGATGAGCAGCTGTGCACGCGTTGTGGTGCGCTGGTCCATGCCCGCCGCCCCAACAGCCTCACCCGCACCTGGGCACTGCTGATCACGGCGGCCATCTTGTATATTCCAGCCAATGTGTTGCCCATCATGACCATCAATAGCCTTGGTCAGGGTGATCCCAGCACCATCATGGCGGGCGTGATCCAGCTGGTGCAGCATGGTATGTACCCCATCGCTGCCGTGGTGTTCATCGCCAGCATCCTGGTGCCGACGTTCAAGCTGGTCGGCATAGGTCTGCTACTGTTCTCGGTGCAGCGTCACCAACCGTTGTCCGCGCAACAACGCATTGTGATGTACCGCTTTATCGAATTCATTGGCCGCTGGTCCATGCTGGATATCTTCGTGATCGCCATCCTGGTGGCGGTTGTAAATTTTGGGCGACTTGCCAGTGTCGAGGCCAATCTCGGCGCTGCGGCGTTCGCCAGTGTGGTGATCTTGACGATGCTTGCCGCAGTAACTTTTGATCCCCGACTGATTTGGGATAACACGGAGTCGGACGACGACCATGAGTGATTTGCCAAAAGCTAAAACCCGCCCCGCCTCCAATTGGTCGGCCATTTGGGTGTTACCTCTGATTGCCCTGATCATCGGTGGCTGGCTGGGGTGGCGTGCCTATTCTCAACAGGGCATCGATATCCAGGTGCGCTTTGAGAGTGGCGAAGGTATCCAGGTCAACAAAACGGAAGTGGTCTACAAAGGCATGCCGGTGGGCAAGGTCAAGGCCCTGGCCCTGGATGACGAAGGTAACAATCGCGGGGTGATTGCTACCATCGAGATGAACAAGGATGTCGAACAGTACCTGAAGACCAACACGCGTTTCTGGCTGGTCAAGCCGAGTGTCAGCCTGGCCGGCATCACTGGCCTGGAAACCCTGGTGTCGGGCAACTACATCGCCGCCAGCCCTGGTGACGGTGAGCCCACGCGCAAGTTCAAGGCGCTCTCCGAAGAGCCCCCCTTGTCCGACGCCAAGCCCGGCTTGCACCTGACCATCAAGGCTGACCGTCTGGGTTCTCTGAACCGTGGCAGCCCGGTGTTCTACAAGCAGATCCAGGTGGGCCAGGTCAAAAGCTACCTGCTCTCCGAAGACCAGAGCACCGTCGAGATCAAGGTCTATATCGAACCGACCTACGCCAGCCTTGTGCGTAAACACACACGTTTCTGGAACGCCAGCGGCATCAGCATCGATGCGAACCTCTCCGGCGTGAAAGTGCGCAGCGAATCCCTCTCAAGCATCGTTGCCGGCGGTATCGCCTTCGCCACGCCGGAGAACCGCAAGGACAGTCCGCCTACGGACCCAAGTCTGCCATTCCGCCTGTACGAAGATTTCGACGCCGCTGCGGCCGGAATCAAGGTCAAGGTCACACTCTCCGACTTCGAAGGCCTGCAGGCTGGCCGCACTCCGGTGATGTACAAAGGTATCCAGGTCGGTAGCTTGAAAACGCTGAAGATCAATCCGGACCTTTCCAGTGCTAACGCCGAGCTGACCCTCGATCCCCTGGCTGAAGATTACCTGGTACAGGACACTCAGTTCTGGGTGGTCAAACCGTCTATTTCCCTGGCGGGTATCACAGGGCTCGAAGCCTTGGTCAAAGGGAACTACATCGCCATTCGCCCGGGGGACAAAGGGACGCCTCCACAGCGTGAGTACGTCGCACGGGCCAAGGCGCCACCGTTGGACCTGCGTTCCCCTGGCCTGCACATGGTGCTGTTCACCGACAACCTCGGTTCCCTGGATGTCGGCAGTCCGATCCTCTACAAACAGGTCAAGGTGGGCTCGGTGCAGAGCTACCAGTTCTCGCGCAAGAACAAGCAGTTGGTGATCGGCGTCCACATCGAGAAGGAATACGAAAACCTGGTCAATGGCTCGACGCGCTTCTGGAACGCCAGTGGTGTCACCCTGACCGGTGGTCTCACTGGTGGAATCCAGGTGAAGAGTGAATCCCTGGCCAGCCTGATGGCGGGTGGCATCGCCTTCGAAACACCCGAGCAGAACGTTCCGCTGAAAAAACGCATCCCGCGTTTCCGCCTGTTTGCCGACCGCGATGCTGCCAACCAGCACGGTACCCTGGTGACCATCAAGGTCGACCGCGCCGACGGCATGCGTCCCGGCACTCCTGTGCGTTTCAAAGGCCTGGACGTGGGCAAGATTGAAAGTGTCGACCTCAGTGCCGACATGCAATCGGTACTGCTCAGTGCGCGTATCACCCAAGTGGCTGACCGCATCGCCCGCGTCGGCAGCCAGTTCTGGGTGGTCAAGCCTGAGCTGGGCCTGATGAAAACCGCCAACTTGGAAACCCTGGTCACCGGTCAATACATCGAAGTGCAACCGGCTGCGAAAAACGCCGGCCCGCAAAAGAGTTTTGTCGCGCTCGCCCAGCCCCCTGAAGCCGCCCATCAGGAAGCCGGCCTGAGCCTGACCCTCAGCGCCGCCCGCCGTGGTTCGCTGAAGGAGGGCGTGCCGGTCACCTACCGCGAAGTCACTGTGGGCAAAGTCACCGGCTACGAGCTGGGGCAAACTGCCGACCGTGTATTGATCCACATTCTGATCGAGCCCAAATATGCCCCGCTGGTCCGTGGCGGGAGCCGGTTCTGGAACACCAGTGGCTTTGGCCTCGACTTCGGCCTGTTCAAAGGCGCCACCGTACGCACGGAATCCCTGGAGACCCTGGTCGCCGGCGGTATCGCCTTCGCCACACCCGATGGCGAGCGCATGGGCAATGCCGCCCGGCCACAGCAAACCTTCCCGCTGTTCGACAAGTTCGAAGATGAGTGGCTGACCTGGGCACCTAAAATCCCGCTCGGCAAATAAGCGCCACAAAAAAGGCCGCGATCCATGAGATCGCGGCCTTTTTGCATTTCAGCGCAGGGCGTCAGACTTCATCCAACTGCGGCTCATCCGCCTGTACATTAACCGTTGCCTTCACCACATCATGACGGCGAATGTACTTCCAGTCCGCCTCATCAATGTAGATCCCATTCGGCCCGCTGCCGCCTTCCAGGTCGATCGCCACCTGGGCGGACACCTGCGGCTTCACACTGGCCAGGATTGGCACAAAGCCCAACTGCAAGCTGGTCTCCAGCAATGCGGCCTGGTTCTTCTCGTCGATATCCGCTGCCTCGTCAAGGTAATACGGCAAACGCACACGCCCGGCCTGGTCGCGGTCCATCAAGTGCAGCAACAGGTACATGTTGGTCAGCGCCTTGATGGTCATGGTGGTGCCGTTGGACGCGGCGCCATCGATGTCAGTATGAATCACCGGTTGGCCATGCACCTTGGTAATCTCGAACGCCAGTTCGAACAAATCCTTCAGGCCCAGCTGGTTGTGGTTGGCCGCCACCAGCCGCGCCAGGTACTCCTTGGCTTCTTCGTTCTTGTTGTCCTGCTCGGCGCTCTGGCTCAGGTCGAATACCGAGAGTGTTTCGCCTTCTTCATACTGACCGGCACTGTGGATGATCTGGTCGATATGCTTGAGCGCTTCCTTGTTCGGCGCCAGTACGATGCGGAAGCTTTGCAGGTTGGAGACCTGGCGCTTGTTGATCTCACGGTTGAACAACGCCAGTTGATGCTCAAGGCTGTCGTAGTCGCTGCGGATGTTGCGCAGGGTCCGTGCGATATCGGTGACCGCCGCACGGCGGGCCTTGCCGAGTGTCAACGCTTCATCCGTGCGGTGCGCATAAGCGTTGATCAGCAATTGCAGGCGACGCTCAACATCATCCTCGCTGTCGAACTTGGCCACGCCCTTGAGGCGAACCTGGGCGTACAGCGCTTCGATCTGGCCATCGGCGCGCAGCAAACCTTGCCAACTGTCCTGATAGTCATTGAGCAGCGGCAACAGGTTGTCCATGGAATCGTCGATCGGGTCCATGAACGGCGTGCCGAACGGCAAGTCCGCCGGCAACAACTGACGGCGACGCAACGCGTCGTCCAGCGTACGTTGCTTGGCTTCCATATCGCCGATCTGGCGGCCCACCAGTTGCAGCTTGGCCGACAGCTGCTGAACGCGCTCGGTGAACGCATCGCTGGAGCGCTTCAACTCATCCTGCGCCGCTTCCATCTGCGCCAGGTTTTCCAGCTTCTCGCCTTCTTCGGCGCTCAGGGTTTGTGCACGGCGGAAGTCTTCAAGGGCCTTTTGCGCATCGAGCACCTGCTGGTACAGCGCTTCGGTCTGCGTCTTGCTCGCGGCACGGTCGGAGGCTACAGCCTGCTGGGTTTTCAACTGCTTGAGTTCTTTTTCCAGGCGTTCCTTCTGGTCACGCAACGCCGCGCGATCTGCCAGGGCCTGCAATGCCGGCGGTTCGATATGGGAGATGTCGATGGACAGCCCCGGCACTTCAAAGCGCTCGCCCTTGAAGCCGTCGAGGATCTGCTCCAGGGATTTGACCCACTGGCCGTCTTCGTCAAGCGTGATGCCGTGCTCGCCCAACGGCAGGCTGAACAGCGAACTGTTGAACAGGCGCATCAGACGCTCGACGTCTTGCTGTGAGAATTCTTCCCGCAGTTTGGCGTAGCTGTTGTTGTCCGCATGGTCGAGCTGTTGCTTGACCGACTTCAAGCGCTTTTCAAGGTCGCGCAAACGCTCGTCCAGATCCTCGGCGCTGAACTGCCGCGACTGCGCCAGGGCGCCGGCCAACTCATCGTGGGCATCCTTGGCCGCCAGCAGTTGCTGTTCCAGCACCTTGACGTCATCCACCAGGGCAAATCGATGCTTGAGCACCGACAACTCGCCCAACCAACGCTGGATACCACTGATTTCCCGCTCCAGGCGCATCAGCTCCTGGGTGCCGCCACGCTGGTCGTTCTGCAGCGCGTCCTGCTCGTTGCGGTAGTGCTCGGCCTGGATCGTCAGTTCTTCCTTGCGTGCACTGGCGTAGTCCGACCAGGTGCCCAGCAACGAATCCAGCAGCGGCGACAGGCGATGCAATTTGCCACGCAGCACGTCGCGCTGGCGAACACCATTGGACAGCGCTTCTACCAGCGGGCCGGCGGCGACCAGGGAGTTGTAGTCCTGCTCCATGCGCCTTACATCGCGGAAGGCTTCTTCGCACGCGGCGATGTAATCGACACTGCCGGAACGCAAGCTGTGTTCGAAGGCATCGAGAAACAATTGCTTGAGCTTGGCCGCAGTGATTTCACGCATGTGCAGCAGGTTGATAAACAGCGCGCGGAAGGTCTTCAGGCTCTGCTCGCTGGTGGAGCGCAGCGGAATCAACGTCAGGTCCAGCGGGATTGACGTATGCCCACCCACCAGCAAGCGACGCAGCTCATCCGGCTTGAGTTCGTAGGCTTTCAGGCCTTCGCGCTCAAGGTTGGTGAACAGCTCCTTCTGACGCAGGCAGGTGTCGTTCTTCTGGTAGTGCGCCAGGTCCAGCTTGCCGGCATAGGCAAAGAACTGGTGACCGAAACCACCGCCCGGGCCGCGCCCGACCACGCCGATCACGTGTGGGCCGTGGGGCAGCGAGACTTCCACGAGGATGTAGCTGGTGTCGGTGGCAAAGTAGAAGCGCCGCGATTGTTCCAGGGTGTACTTGCCGAAACTCATGTCCGACATGCGCGCCAGGATCGGGAACTGCAAGGCGTTGATCGACGCGGATTTACCCAGGTTGTTTGCGCCATATACCGACAGCGGCTCTTCCAGCGGGAACAGACCCAGGCTGTAACCGGCGGTGTTCAATAGGGCGAAGCGGCGGATGCCGTAGCGTTCCTTACTCATGCATCGGTCTCCTGTTCTTCGGCAATGGCGCGGGCCAGGGCGTCTTCTTCGCTCTCATCGGCGAAGTCGCTCAAGTCGAGTGGGTCATCGGTTTTCAACAATTTCTCATCGCTGTCTTCGTCGATGATCACCGGTGCCGGCAGCGGCAACACGCTGTGCACGCTGGCTGCCAGGTCGCGGTCTTGCTGCACCGACAGGCACACATCGAGGAAGCGGTGCATCGGCGGCAGGAAGCGATAGATGCCGTTGTCTTCGCTGGCAAAACCCAGCTGGGTCATACGGCGCATGATTTTTTCTTCGAGTTCTTCCTGGGTCTGCACTTCGGCCTGGATAAACAGGTCGCGGTACTTCTCCAGCAACGACGGCAACTCATCACGGCCCAGGCTGCCACCGTCGAGCACGGCAATCGGGTCGCGGCCCTGGTCGGCCAGGTGCTCGACGATGATGAAGGTGAACAACGCCAGGCGCTGGGCGGTCTTGTTGACCTGCGCGGCCGCCACGGCTGTGTCCGGCACGAAGTAGTAGAAGCCCCGTGTGTCGCACACCAGCTCAAAGCCCAGGGCCTTGAACAGCGTGCGGTACTGGTCCTGGAAGTTCGACAGTTGTGCGTACAGCTCCGGGTCGCGGCGGCTGACGTGGTAACCCTTGAACAGCTCGCGAAAGATCGGCGCCAGCTGGGACAGTTCGGATAGATCAAGATGCATAAGGTGTGCTCGCAGAATTCTCGGCTGCATCAGGGCTGGCCGGGAGCAGGGCGAAGGAGCGCAGGCTGACCTGGTGCTCGTGTGTGTGGTAGTCGCGGCGTTCAAGGCGTTCGCGCTTGAAGCGTTTTTCCCGCGAGAGGCGCGAGAACCAGTACAGCAATTCGTCGGTGGCGCCGTCGGGTTCCTGCTCCAGCAGCCAGGTCATCAGGTCCGGCATCGGCAGCGCGTCTTCGCAGCGCTCGAGCATTTCCTTGACGGTGCGTGGTGCGCGCTGGGCGTCGCCCTTGTGGGACTTGTGCGCCTTGGGAAAACGCGCCGGTTTCGGCTCGAAATTCGCCAGGGCATACACGTAGGCTTCCACCTGGCTGGCACTGCCGAGGAAGGTGCTCTGCGGCCGGGTGAACATCGGCATCGCCGCCTGGGGCACTGCGTCCAGGCCTTTACGGCGAATGGCCGACAACGCCAGCGCCGCACCACGGGTCACGGCGTTGTGCCGACGCGCTTCTTCGCGCAGCGGTAGCAGCAGCTCGCGGGCGTGGCGCAGAGTCAGCTGGGCGCTGGTCTGCATCTCCAGGATGCGCGCGTGGGTGCGCAGCAGCATGTCGTCGTCCACCAGATGGCCGAGACGCTGCTGCTCGGTGAGCATGCGCAACAGCACATTTTCCACCTTGCGCACGCCTTGCTCGAAGGCGCCGTCGGCGTTCACCAGTTGGATCATCGGTTCGACGTATTCGTCCCAGGTCGCGAGGACCTCGGCATAACGCTGGCGCAACGGAATCTGGCGGTCGCTGGTCTTGGCGCGATCGGCCACTGCGGCGAGGGCCTGTTCGTCGTTGGCGAGTTTTTTCAGCACGTCGCGCACGCGCATGTCGAGCAGGCGCAACTGACGGGCCAGGTCGTGGCCATCACGGATATCGAAGGCGTCCTGGATGTAACCGGCCAGGCGCTCGAGGTGGCGCAGGTAGGCTTCGATTTCCAGGCACAGGCCAAGCCGGTGCTCCTTGCGAAGATAGGCCAGGAAGTCATGGATCTGTGCATTGAGCTCGAAGCGGTTCGGGCTCTTGGCAACAGGCACCAGGATATCCAGGCGAATCCACACGTCCAGCAGGCTGGTGATGTCCTGTGGCGTGCTGTCCAGTTGTTGGGCGGCCAGTTGTGCGCGCAGTTCGCCCAGGCTCAGGGTGCCTTGGTCGAAGTGTTCGCACAGTGGCTCAAGCAGGGCCCAGTGTTCGGCGAGGGCGCGCAAGACGCGCTTGGGTTCGATCATTGGAATGGCCGGCGGGTTGGCGATTAAAAGTCGCGATTGTACTGCATCGGACGCGGGATTTATCCACAGCCGGTCAGTACGCAGTGGGCGATTGTTGCCGAACAGCGGTAGAATCCCCGCTCTTTAGTTATCCACAAGTGGCCGAGCTGTGCTTATCGAGTCCCGACGTCGCGCTTACTTGACCGCCATGCAGGTGGTCAACTGGCTGCCCCGCACCGAACTGCCGTTTGCCGCGCCGTCGCGGCCCGAGCTGTTGCAGGCGCTTGAGCCCTATGAGGCGTTCGAGTCTTCGGGCGAGGAGGCGGCTGCGCCGGTGGCGGTGGTCAAGCCCACGCCGGAGACGCGACCGGTGGTCGAGCGCGCCAAGATCGAAGTGCCGCGCCCCGTGCCGGTGACCAAGACCGCCAAGGTGCTCGAAGAGGCGGCCCCGGTGGTCAAGGCCCCGGTGGTGCCGCCACCGCGCTTTGCCCTGCAATTGCTGCGCGCCGGGCGCTGCCTGCTGCTGGTCGAGTTACCCACCGGCGAACGTTTCCAGACCCGCGACCCTGCCTACATGCTGCTCAAGGACATGCTGCGCGCCGCCGGCCTGCCCGACAGCCCGCAAATCGTCGGCGACCCGGTGCGCTGGCCGCTGCTGGTGCGTGGCAACATGAATCAAGGCCCCGAGGCCGCACGGGATTTCGTGCAAGGTTTTGTGTCGGCGCGCCTGGAAGACGAACCCTGCGCGTGCCTGTGGCTGATCGGCTTGCCCGCTGTGCGTTTTGCCGGCGAGGCCAATGCCGAAGCCTGGTACCGCGAGCTGCAGGTCGAAAGCCTGGGCTTGGTGTGGGCTCTGCCGGGCCTGGAATTATTAATGGAAGAGCCACAGCGTAAGGCTGATGTCTGGCAAGCCATGCGCCGGCTGATGGCGCGCTGGAAAACAACCGATGAGTGAGGCTTTATCCTTCCGCCCGATGACCGAGGCCGACCTCGACGCCGTGCTGAAAATCGAATACGCGGCTTTCAGCCACCCCTGGACCCGTGGGATCTTTCTCGATGGGCTGGGCAAGTACCAGATCTGGCTGATGTTCGAAGGTGAGCAGCAGGTGGGGCACGGCGTGGTGCAGATCATCCTCGATGAGGCGCATCTGCTGAACATTACCGTCAAACCGGAAAACCAGGGGCGCGGCCTGGGGCTGGCGCTGCTGGAGCACTTGATGTCACGTGCCTACGCGGCCAATGCGCGGGAGTGCTTCCTGGAGGTGCGCGACAGCAATACCGGCGCGTTTCGCCTGTATGAGCGCTATGGTTTCAACGAGATCGGCCGTCGCCGGGACTATTACCCGGCTGTCGGTGGCCGCGAAGATGCGGTTGTCATGGCCTGCACCCTGGTCGACTAAATACATAGCCCCATTGTGGGAGAGGGCTTGCCCCCGATGGCGGTGTACCAGGCACCTTATCAGTCTGACATGCCGCTATCGTGGGCAAGCCCCCTCCCACCTGTAGGACACGTTTTGTCAGCGGTTACCGTCTACTGGATCAATATCTGCCAATTCGGCCTCATCCAGGCCATTGCCCCCACCGATCTCATCCTCATCGACGACACTCAGGTCCCAGTCCGCCGGTTCGCCTTCGCCCGCTTCCTGAGCATCCCTTGCTCCATCTTCATGGATCAACGTTTCAGGGCTCATGTCATCGTCCGTCGCTTCATGGTCTTCGGTCGAAGCCCCAGTCAGCCCGGCCTCCCGCACCCGTTCGTCGCCGATATGCGTGGTGGGCGTGTCTTCGTCAAAATCGAGCTCGCGCATCGAGCCCATGCGATCTTCATTGTCATCAATCGGTTCGGGCTGTGCAGCGCCGTAGGGACGTCGTGATTCAGTCATGGCCAATCCTCATACTGTGGGGCTTATAGTGTGTGGACAGGCTGCGCGGCCTAAAGATTCAAGCTAATTCACGCTTGTTATTCGCCGGCAGGGCGTGACCTGGACGTGGGGTTGTCAGTCACAAAACTGCGCATCATTCCTGAGGCTTTCCCTGATGAACGAACTACAAGACCTGCTTGATAACAACGAACGCTGGGCGGACGCGATCAAACAGGAAGATCCCGAATTCTTCGCCAAGCTCGCCCGCCAGCAAACCCCGGAATACCTGTGGATCGGCTGTTCCGATGCCCGCGTACCGGCCAACGAGATCGTCGGCATGCTGCCGGGTGATCTGTTCGTGCACCGTAACGTGGCCAATGTGGTGCTGCACACCGACCTCAATTGCCTGTCGGTGATCCAGTACGCGGTGGACGTGCTCAAGGTCAAACACATCCTGGTCACCGGCCACTATGGCTGCGGCGGCGTGCGCGCCTCGATGCAGGACCGTCAGTTCGGCCTGATCGACGGCTGGCTGCGCACCATTCGCGACCTCTACTACGAGAACCGCGACCTGCTGGCCCAATTGCCCACTGAGGAAGAGCGCGTCGACCGTCTCTGCGAGTTGAACGTGATCCAGCAAGTGGCCAACGTCGGGCACACCAGCATTGTGCAAAACGCCTGGCACCGTGGGCAGAGCCTGTCGATCCATGGCTGCATCTACGGCATCAAGGACGGCCGCTGGAAGAGCTTGAACACCACCATCAGTGGTTTCGAGCAGTTGCCACCGCAATACCGCCTGCGTCCGCTGGGCGAAGCCTAAGAGCGTTTACGGTCGCGCCACTGGGCCATGAACGCCTGCCCCTCGGCGTTCAATGGTTCATTGCGACCGGTAATCCAGCCCCGGCAGTTCAATTCGCCGCATTGGCAGGCGAACTGCCGGAACAGCACGTCTTCGGTCATGGCGTAATCCACGGTCAGCAGGGTGTCGGCCTGGATTTCGTGCAACGTCCAGACCTCCAGGTAGTGCAAGTCGAGAAACACGTTCGGTTTGCACGAATGCGACAGCAGGCCACTGAACCAGCAGTCGTAGAGGTGGATACGCGAAGATAACTGCACCGTGTGCAGGCGTCTTTCGCTCAGGGCGTGGCCTGAGATCTTGGCGATGCACACACGGCTGTCAAAGGCCACGCGCGCCTTGACTCCCGTGCCCACCCCTTGAATGTTGTGCACCGCCTCGAATTGCCTGTCCGTTGGGTAGCCTTGTCCGAGCGTGGACTTGAAAGGGTAAAGGCAGTCACTCACAGCGGTTTTAGCCTTATCCATGGCCTGAGTTTTCATAACTCTCCTGGTTTAGGCTGCATCGACCTGCGGGTGGTGGCTGACTACCAGTCTTGCAGCGGATGGGCGCGGCTCAAGACTCGCCGAACATGGACCTGATTTCTACTGTCAATGTTGACAGTAGAAATCGGCTGTTTTTTGTGCAATTTACAGCACCGGCGCGCTGATCGTCGGGAGTGGTGCTGCATTGCGCAGCTGTTTCAATTGGGTCTTGATGGTTGGCGTGGCGCATTTGGCATTCGCATCTTCCGGGGATAGATTGCGCACCGAGGTGTAGAACAGTTCGCACGTCTGCTCCTTGCGGGTGACTTGCCAGGTAGTCGTGCACGCCTTGAGCAGTACGTTCGGATCGCTCGCGGGTTTCTGGCCCATCCCGGCCTGCCAGCAGGCGGCGCTGAGATCCTGGCCCATCACCTTCAAACCGGCTTCGTCGGCTTTCTGCTCGTTGCCGTCGTAGGTGTCGGGGCTCGCCGCATACCAGATGTAACTGGGGTGGTTGGCACCCAACACCGAAACAGTTTGGCCTGCGGCGGGGCTGATCTGCGCCAGGCCCAGCACTGCCACGGTCTGCCCGTATTGTTGCTTGATCCAGCTGCGCACCGGCGCGCCGAACGCCACCATGGGCAATGCCCCTTTGGCGGACAGGCTCAACTCCCGGACCATGCGCGTCTGGTAATCGGTGAAGTAGCTGTAGACGGTTTCCAGGTCCTTGCCCGCATTGGACGGCGCGGCGATGGGGGCGATATCGATGATGGTCTGGTAGGCCGGCGTTTCGGTGGCCGGGATGCCATTCTCCGTGAGCAAGGTGGCCCAGCGGTCGGTGGTGGCCGATTCAAGGTAGTCCTGGGCCTGGGTCAGCGAGTATTCCGGCGGGAAGTGCAGCAGCTCGATGCTCTTTCGATTGTCCAGGGCCATGCCCAGCGGCAGGAACAGGTACCAGTTGTAGGCCCACTTGCCATCGCTGTTGAGCTTGCTCGCGCCTTGATAGGCCAGGTCAGCGGTATTGAGCAAGCTGGTCAGCGGTTGGCCATAATTGTCCGGCACGCCGCTGAAGGTCGCCGAAACCTGCCCGTCATGGGTTTTGACGCTGACTTTCGCCCGGGTGTACCCATCCCGTTGCAGGCTCTGATTCAGGTAATGCTCGGCAGTCTGTTCCAGCGTCCAGGGTCGAAAGCAGATTACGTTACAGTTGTTGGGGAAAGCGAACAGCTTGGTCACACGCTGCGTGCTCCCCAGCGGTACATCGACATCGGCCTGTACGACCGCACTCGCCATCAGTGCGGCCAGGGTGAAGGACAGCCTGGTTGGTTTGAACATTGTTATTTCCTTGTCAGCGAAAGCCCGTCTGCGCGGGGTGAAAGCCCACCTCCACACAGTAGCGGCTGACCAGGAAAACCGCGTGCTAATTCAACGGGCATGTCGCTATTGGATAAGAAAACCTACACGCTGAACTGCAAAGCGTTGCTCAAGTCGCCCATGGGTTTCTGACCGCAGGCGATCATCGCGTCATCGCGCTGCTTGAGGCCGTCCAGAGTCTCGAGCTGGAACACCCGTGTGATCAAGCGCAGGATCGACCCGGTGTCGTAGACCGTATGGTCCACCGTGCCTTTGCGGGCGAACGGCGACACCACCAGCGCCGGAATCCGCGTGCCAGGCCCCCAGCGGTCGCCCTTTGGCGGTGCCACGTGGTCCCACCAGCCGCCGTTTTCGTCGACGGTCACCACCACCACCATGTTTTTCCACTGCGGACTCTCTTGCAGCACCTTCAAGGCACGGGCGATATGGCGGTCGCCAGACGCCACGTCGGCATAGCCCGCGTGCATGTTCAGGTTGCCCTGGGGTTTGTAGAAGGTCACGGCGGGCAACTGGCCGGCCTGGGCGTCGGCGAAGAACTTGTTGGTGCTCGACTCGTCCCCCAAACCGGCATCGCGCAGGCGTTTGTCGCGCTCGACGCGGTTCTCGGGGCCCTGCTGCTTGAAGTAGTTGAACGGCTGGTGGTGATACTGGAAGTTCGGGATTTTTGGAATGCCGCCCGAATCCTTGAACTGGTCCAGCGTCGCTTGCCAGGCGCCGGCGTACCACGCCCAGTCGACGTTCTTCTTCGACAGCTTGTCGCCGATGTGTTCGTGGGTTTGCGGCACCAGCACGTTGGGCAGGTCAGGCTTGGAATAGTCCGGGTTTTCCGGGTCGCGGATCCAGGTCGGCCAGTACGGCGGAGCCAGGGTGTTCACGCCGTAGCCATCCGGGGTCAGCGCGCTGGGGCCGAACTGCGGCGGGCCGGTCATCGCGCTGGCGGGGGACTTGTCCAGGGGCTTGAGGCGCGGGTCGGTGGGGTCATCGCTTTGCAGCGTGGCGATCTGCGCCTTGGCCACCGATTGCGCGGCATTCGGGTAAAACGGCGCGGTGGCGCTGATCAGGTATTGATGGTTGAGGAACGAGCCACCAAACGCCCCCTGGAAGAAGTTGTCGCAGAGCACAAACTCCTTGGCCACGTCCCACAGGCGCAGGGAATAACGGCTCTGGGCGTAATGACCCATCACCAGGCCGCCGGAGTCGGCCCAGGCGACGAAGTTGTCGTTCTTGCCGCCGTTGATCTGCATCTGGTTCTGGTAGAACACGTGCCACAGGTCACGGGTGACCAGGCTCAGCGGCAGGTCTTCGGCGTTCGGGCCCTTGAGGGCGAAGGGCGCGTTGGGCAGGTTTTCCTGGAATTGCACTTCGCTGGGGTAGGTCACCCCGTCCACCGTTTGCGGGCCGACTTGCAGCACACCACCCCAGGTTGGAGGTAGGGTCGTCAGCAGGCTGCCATCGCGGTCACGCTGCTGCGTGTCAGCGGCGGATAGCGCCGACAGCGGTTTCTCAACACCCGGGAAGTCCGCAAACAGGTTGTTGAAACTGCGGTTTTCGGCGTAGATCACCACCACGGTTTTCACCTGCTCACGCAAGGCCTTGTCCAACTCTTGCGGCGTCAGCGGCCGCGCCACTGGTTTACCCGGTGCTTCGCTGGTATTGCCGCAGGCACTCAAGGTTGCGCCAACCCCCAGCACCGCCGCGCCCCCCAGGAAACGCCGACGGCTGGTGTCGACTGGCGGTTGGGCTGCGGAATCGGGGGAAGGGCGGTCTTCGTGCTCGTCGCTCATTGCGGGGAGTCCTTGGCGAGGTGTTGCAAGATATTTCGCAGGACGGTAGCAATGCAATGTGACGGAACGAAGACAGTGATTTGAATCAGCGGATCACAGCAGGCGCAGCGCCAACTCGCTGCCGGCGCGCAAGTACTCCACCTGCGCCGTCACCGCGTCCTTGACGATGGCCTCGCCTGTGTCGGTCAGCCTGGCCTTCTTTGCATCGACAACAGTGGTCTGCAACAACTGCATGGCCACGTCGATCGATTTCTGGAAGGCGGTCACGTTGTTGTGCAGGCCGAACTCCTTGATCACCGCGTCCATGCGGCGATCTGCGTCGTCGCGCAAGGTCCTGTATTCAGCGACTGAAACGTTGCCGTCCTGGTAAATATCAGTGATCAACTCTTCCAGTGATTTGGATAGGGGCGTCATCGGAGTTCCTTGTTGCTAGGTGAGTAGGAGTCCGAGTCAGGTTAATCAAAGGTATTGGTGGGTGAAGCCAGAGATTGCCATTCATCCGCGTGAGATAAGCCCACGCGTTCGATCAGACATGTGCCGTGTTTATAAGGATCAAATGTTTGGGCAGTATCGAGTCTCTTGGTAACACCGCAAAGCGCCGTATGCATGTGTCTACAGACGGTCAGCGCTGCTAGACTGGACCTGCAATGGATACCACTGAGGTGAACCGTGAAACCTTCAACCGCCCTTGACCTACAGCGAGCCGCCGTCAGAGAAGTGGTAGGCCGTTTTCGCATCTCAAATCCGAGAGTATTTGGGTCTGTATTACTGGGTACCGACCAAGAGGGCAGCGATCTGGATTTGCTGGTCGATGCTCCGCCGGGAACCACTCTTTTTGATCTTGGTGGGCTGCAGGTAGAACTTGAGGATCTGCTTGGCGTAAATGTGGATTTACTGACGCCGGCCGATTTGCCTTTGACGTTTCGCGCAAAAGTCTTGGCCGAGGCGCGGCCGGTATGACAACGAACCGTCTTGAGGATTATCTGAGTCACATCCGCAGAGCTGCCACTGATGCGATCACCTTTGTTGATGGCTTGGGTAAAGAGGTTTTTCTGGAAGACAAGCGTACTCAGCAAGCGGTGATCATGAGCCTGATCATCATTGGTGAAGCTTCGACGAAAATCATGGACCAGTATCCGGATTTTGCGTCAAGTCACCCGCAAGTCCCATGGCGTAGCATGCGCGGAATGCGTAACCGAATTGCCCACGGTTATTTCGATATCAACCTTGATGTGGTTTGGGACACGATCCAGAGCGCCCTGCCTGATCTATTGGAATGTTTTCCTGTTGCGCCTGAATGAAGCACCTGTTGCAGCAACAGATGCTTCATCCATTGGTCAGGGCATTACCGGCGGCAAATACTTCAACGTCGTCCCCAGCGCCCACAGCAGGAACAACACCAGCGGCGTGTGCACCAGCAACTGCACGAACGAAAAGCCAATCAGGTCCCGCGCTTTGAGCCCCAACACCCCCAGCAGCGGCAGCATATAGAACGGGTTGATCAGGTTCGGCAGCGCCTCGGCGGCGTTGTAGATCTGCACCGCCCAACCCAGGTGGTATTGCAGGTCATTGGCCACTTGCATCACGTATGGCGCTTCGATGATCCACTTGCCGCCGCCCGACGGGATAAAGAAGCCCAGCACCGCCGAATACACGCCCATCAGCAGCGCGTAGGTGTCATGGGAGGCGATGGAGGTGAAGAAGGTGGAGATATGGTGCGCCAGGGTCTGGCCGTCGCCACCCTTGACCACGGTCATCAGCGCGGCGATCGAGCCGTACAGCGGAAACTGGATCAGCACGCCGGTGGTGGTCGGCACCGCACGCGCCACCGCATCGAGGAAGCTGCGCGGGCGCCAGTGCAGCAGGGCGCCGGTCATGATGAACAGGAAGTTATAGGTGTTCAGCCCTGAAATGGCACTGATCGCCGGTTTGGTCGAGAACTCATGGAACAGCCAGCCGGCCGCCAGCAATGCCAGCAGAATGGTCAGCAAGGGGCTGTGCTCGAGCCACTCACCCGGGCGGGCGGGGGCTTGCAGTTTGGGCAGGTTGAACGCCGGGTCGACCCCACAGGCCTTGGCATCGCGGGCGCTGTTCGGGCCGGGTGCGGTGGCGTAGGCGATGATCAGCGACACCACGATCAATGCCAGCAACAGCACGCCGGATTGCCACAGGAAGATGGTGTCGGTGAACGGGATTACTCCCGTGATCGACAGAATCGACGGCGGCAGGCTGGCCGGGTTGGCCTGCAACTGTGCCGCCGATGACGACAACCCCAACGCCCACACGGCGCCGAGCCCCAGATACGCCGCCGCACCGGCAGCACGGTAATCCATGCGCAGATCCGTGCGACGCGCCAGCGCCCGCACCAGCAAACCGCCAAACACCAGGGACAAGCCCCAGTTCAGCAACGAGGCGACCATCGAGATCAGCGCCACCCAGGCCACGGCCGAGCGGCCATTCTTTGGGATACGCGCCAGGCGGTCGATCAGTTTCACGGCGGGCGGCGAGCTGGCGACGACATAACCGCCGATCACCACGAAGGCCATCTGCATGGTGAACGGGATCAGGCTCCAGAACCCATCACCAAAGGCCTTGGCGGCCTCGGTCGGTGCGGCGCCCATACCCAGGGTCGCCACGGCAACGATGATCACCGCAAGGGCGGCGAATACCCAGGAGTCTGGAAACCAGCGCTCGGCGAAATTGGAACAACGCAGGGCAAATCGGGCATAGCGGCTTTCTTCGATAGCATCGGCCATGAGTCTTTCCTCTTATAGTTATTAGGGTGCAGGCGATTTTCCGGCATGTTCCGCTACGGCCATTGATATGGGAATGCAGTTATCTTCATCGATCCATGAGGAAAACAAATATATCTGTCGCGATTGCCATCATTGGGCTCAGCTCATAACCTGCACGCCATTTTGTTTGTCTGCCGAGCCTCCACATGACTGCCACCTTTCCTACGCAGGCGCAGCGTTTTTCCCGCTCCGACTACAAAACCCTGGGCCTGGCCGCCCTCGGCGGTGCCCTGGAAATCTACGATTTCATCATCTTCGTGTTTTTCGCGCTGACCTTGAGCCAGCTGTTCTTCCCGCCGGAAATGCCTGAGTGGCTGCGCCTGCTGCAAAGCTTCGGCATCTTTGTCACCGGCTACCTGGCGCGCCCGCTGGGCGGCGTCCTGATGGCGCACTTCGCCGATCACCTGGGACGCAAGCGCGTGTTCAGCCTGAGCATCCTGATGATGGCCTTGCCCTGCCTGCTGATCGGGATCATGCCGACCTACGCGCAAATCGGTTACTTCGCCCCGCTGATCCTGCTGGTGCTGCGCGTGCTGCAAGGTGCGGCGGTCGGCGGTGAAGTGCCCAGCGCCTGGACCTTCGTCGCCGAACACGCGCCGCCCCACCATCGCGGCTATGCCCTGGGCTTCCTGCAAGCCGGCCTGACCTTCGGCTACCTGCTCGGCGCCCTCACCGCCACGCTGTTGGCGCAGGTCTTCACCCCCGCAGAAATCCTCGACTACGCCTGGCGCTTCCCATTCCTGCTCGGCGGTGTGTTCGGCGTGATCGGCGTGTGGCTGCGCCGCTGGCTCAGCGAAACCCCGGTGTTCCTCGAAATGCAGGCCCGCCGCCAGGCTGCCGCCGAACTCCCGCTGCGTACCGTGCTGCGTGACCATCGCGCGGTGTTGCTGCCCGCGATGATCCTCACCTGCGTGCTCACCTCCGCTGTGGTGGTGCTGGTGGTCATCACCCCGACCATGATGCAGAAAACCTTCGGCATGAGCTCCAGCCATACCTTCGCCTTGAGCGCGTTGGGCATCGTGTTCCTGAACATCGGCTGCGTCCTGGCCGGCCTGCTGGTGGACCGCATCGGCGCCTGGCGCGCGGTGCTGGTCTACAGCCTGATGCTGCCGGTGGGGATTGCGGTGCTGTACGCCAGCCTGATCAACGGCGGGATCTGGCTGGGCGCGGCATATGTCGTGGCGGGCCTCAGTTGCGGCGTAGTCGGCGCGGTGCCGTCGGTGATGGTCGGCCTGTTTCCGGCGCAGGTGCGGGTGTCGGGGATTTCCTTTACCTACAACATTGCCTACGCGCTGTGGGCGAGCACCACGCCGCTGCTGCTGATTGCGTTGATGCCGACCAGCCCGTGGATCTGCGTGGGGTATTGCGTGGTGATGGGGGCGGTGGGGGTGGGGAGTGTGGCGTTGTTTGGAAAACAGCACGCTGTGGATGCTGTTACAAATGCCACGTAGGGCCATCAATTGACCGGATTTGCCGCCGTTTCTATAGTCCTGGCCACCCCTGAACAGCATTCAGAACCTTATGAATCAGACGGCTTTTATCAATCCCGCCATCCTTTCCTGGTCTCGCCAGCGGGCGGGTTTGTCTGAGGCAAAGGTTGCCAAAAGTCTCACGGTGCATCTGGGGCGTGTCAGGGAGTGGGAAGTAGGTCAGAGCCTTCCTACGTTTAACCAAGCGCAAAAATGGGCCGTTATTGCACATATCCCTTTTGGTTTTCTTTTCCTCAAGGTTCCGCCGCAGGATCATCTTTCTATCCCCGATCTGCGTACTGGGGAGGGTGTTTTTCCTGACAAACCCAGCTTGAATCTAATAGACACCGTGATAGACGTGCTCCGTAAACAAGACTGGTATTTGGAGTACTTGCAGGACCACGAGCGTTCTCCGCTGCCTTTCGTGGGAAGTTTCAGCAGTCGTTCGCCCATCAAGGACGTGGTTGCAGATATTCGTCGCGTCCTCGGTGTGACGGATGACTTTGCCCGTATGAGCTATGAGGACTATTTCAGGGCCTTGGTAAGTGGCGCCGAGGACGCTGGCATTCTCGTCATGCGCAGCGGTGTTGCCATGGGAAACACCCACCGAAAACTTGATGTGAGTGAGTTTCGAGGATTTGCGATCAGCAACGCGATGGCTCCCGTGGTGTTCATCAACAGTGCGGACGCACCCACGGCGCGGCTTTTTACATTGATGCATGAGCTGGTGCATATCTGGATTGGCAGCACGGGTGTTTCCGATGGCAACAGTCACAGTGCCCGCCAGGAAGAAGCTTTTTGCAATGCTGTCGCGGGAGAGTTCTTGGCGCCGGAGCTGGTTTTTCGGGGGCACTGGGATTCGAATATTCACTGGGAAGGAAACCTGGCTCCCTTGGCCGGACGCTTTCACGTCAGCACTTTGGTGATTGCCCGTCGTGCCCGTGATCTTGGCTACATCAGCAGTGATGAATATGGCGCCTATTACCGTCGTATCTTGCAGGCGTATCGAGATAAGGACGGCAGTGGAGGGGACTACTACCGCACCGCGGCAATCAGAAACAGCACCCGTTTGAGCAAGGCTGTTCTGGCAGAAGCGCAGAGGGGGCGGATTCTGCTGCGAGAAGCGGGGAAACTGCTGGGTATGCAGCCTGCCAAGTTGAAGATTTATGGGATGAAACTATCGGCATGAAGCATCTATTGGATTCGAACACGCTGATCGAGGCCAAGAACCGCTATTACGCAATGACGGTTTGCCCAGGTTACTGGGCATGGATTCTTCAACAACACCAGGCTTTGGAGATTGCCAGTATCGTGCCGGTCAGGGTCGAACTCGCCAGGGGCAATGACGATTTGACCCAATGTTTGCTCACTGTTCGGTGTGCCTTACATGAATACATTTGAGTTGCTTGGCAAGCTCGATGCTCGTTTTGTTTTGCATCAGTAAAACCATTGAGGGGAAGAGCTCTTCCCCTCAGTACGGCGTTTTTAGGTCAGGAAATGCCAAAGCACCAGCGTCCCCACCAGACCGACGACTGAAACAATCGTCTGCAACACCGACCACACCCAGATCGTTTGCTTCAGTTGCAAGCCGAAGTACTCACGCACCATCCAGAACCCGGCGTCGTTGACGTGGCAGAAGAACACCGAGCCGGCGCCGATAGCCAGCGCGACCAACGAGCTTTGCGTCACCGCCAACCCGGCCATCATCGGCGCGAGAATGCCCGCCGTCGTGGTGGTGGCGACTGTCGCCGAACCCGTTGCCTGGCGCAGTGCCACCGCGATCAGCCATGCCAGCAGCAGGTACGGCATGTGCGCACCTTCGGCGACCTTGCTGATGGTCTGGCTCACGCCGGCATCCAGCAGGGTTTGCTTGAGGCCGCCGCCGGCGCCGATGGTGAGCAGCAATACGGCGATGGGGGCGAGGGCTTTGCGCAGGGTGTTGCCCACGTCGGCTCTTGGCATGCCTGCGGCCCAGCCCAGGCAGATCACGGCGGCGATCACGGCCAGGCCGAGGGCGATCAGCGGTTCACCGAGGAACTTCAAGGTCAGGCCGACGCTGCTGTCGGCCGGTAGCGCGACCTTGGCCAGCGTGCTGCCCAGCATCAGGATCACCGGTAACAGAATGATCAGCAACGACACGGTAAAGCTCGGCTGGCGCGGCGCCTTGGGCGGGGCGCTGAACAGTGCACCGATGTCCGCCGGTTCATCCACCTGCAGGCGCTTGGACAGCCAGTTGCCATAGATCGGACCAGCCAGGATCACCGCCGGCACCGCCAGGCAGAAACCCAGCAACATGGTCAGGCCGAGGTCGGCGTGCAAGGCGCTTACCGCAATCAGCGGGCCTGGGTGCGGTGGCATCAGAGCGTGCAGGGTGGTCATGCCGGCCAGTGCCGGGATGGCGATTTTCAGCAGTGGCTGGTTCGAACGCTTGGCCATCACAAAGATGATCGGCACCATCATCACCAGGCCCACTTCGAAGAACAACGGCAGGCCGATCACCATCGCCACCAGCGCCATTACCCACGGCAATGACTTGCCCTTGCCCAGCCCGAGCAAGGTGGTGGCAATGCGGTCGGCCGCGCCGGATTCGGCCATCAATGCGCCGAGCATCGAGCCCAGCGCAATGATGATCCCGGCTTCACCGAGGATCGCCCCGGCGCCTTTGCTGAAGGCCTTGGCCACTTCTTCCGGCGGCAGGCCGGCGCCGACACCGGCGATAAAGGTGCCGATCAGGATCGACAGGAATGGCGGCAACTTGGTCGCGCTGATCAGCACGATGATGCTGGCGATGGCCAGCAGTACACAAAACATAAGGCGAGTGTCGTGAACCATCCACGCGGCAGTCGATAACTCCAAGGCGGGACTCCTTATCGAACAGGTTGGGGAAATTGTTTCTTTTTGTTTCCTGCCCGAAAAGCATACCCGATACCGCGCTGGCCAAGTGCTTATGTACCGTTTTGGTGCAATCAGCGGCGGGCGGTCGAAATGCCCGCCGCAGAGCCATTGCTGTCGGATTTGTAATCTTTGCTCCACCGCCCTGATAAGTCGCGGCCGCTACATTGCCTGCGCTTGTACTTCATGGGCGTGGAACTCTCGTTATGGCAATTTCCGTTAGAAAACTCATGGGGGCGGGTGTGTTGTGGCTGGTTGCTGGCGCGGCCCAGGCACAGACCCTCACACTCGATTCAGCCCTGCAGACCGCCTTCGCCAATAACCCTGACCTGGCGGCTGCACAATGGGAAATCGACATCGCCCAGGGCGGCCGCCAGCAGGCCGGGTTGATCCCCAACCCGGTGCTCTCCTGGGACGCCGAAGACACCCGTCGCAACTCTCGCACCACCTCCATCAAGCTCAGCCAGGCCCTGGAGTTGGGCGGCAAGCGTGGTGCACGCATTGCCGTGGCCAGCCGCACCCAGGACGCCGCCGCCCTGACCTTGGAACAGCGCCGCAACACACTGCGCGCCGACGTCATCGACAACTACTACGGCGCGCTGCGTGCCCAGGAACGCCTCGACCTGGCGCAGCGTTCCATGGCCGTGGCCGAGCGCGGCCTGGGCGTTGCCAATGGTCGCGTCACGGCGGGCAAAGCGTCGCCGGTAGAGGCAACCCGTGCGCAGGTGCAACTATCGGAAATGCGCCTGGAATTGAACCGCGCACAGGTCGGCCTCGCCGACGCCTATCGCCGCCTGGCCGCCAGCATTGGCAGTGCCGGCGCGGATTTCCAGGCCGTCGCTACACCGTCCCAATCCACACCGCCCCTGCCGCCGCTTGCACAGTTGTTGACGCGCCTTGAGCGGACCACTGAACTGCGCCTGGCCGAGCTGAACATTCTGCAAAACGAAGCCAGCGTCGGCCTGGAAAAAGCCCAACGCATTCCCGACCTCGATGTGTCCATCGGCAGCCAGTACGACGCCAGCGTGCGCGAGCGCGTGAACCTGGTGGGCGTGTCGATGCCGATCCCGCTGTTCAACCGCAATCAGGGCAACGTGCTCGCCGCCACCCGCCGCGCCGACCAGGCCCGTGACCTGCGCAACGCCACCGAACTGCGCCTGCGCACTGAAACCCGCCAGGCGCTGGACCTGTGGCAAACCGCTAATACCGAAGTGCGCGCGTTCAACCAGCAGATCCTGCCCGCCGCGCAAAGTGCAGTGGACAGCGCCACCCGTGGTTTCGAGATGGGCAAGTTCAGCTACCTCGACGTGCTCGACGCCCAGCGCACCCTGATCGCTGCGCGCACCCAGTACCTCACCGCCACCGCCCAGGCCACTGACGCCTGGGTGCGTATCGAACGGATCTACGGCGACCTCGCCCGGTTTTGATTGTCTTTGGAGTCCTTTATGAACAACCGACACGGTGTGGCACTTGCCATTGCCCTGGGCCTGATGCTGTCCGGCGTTGCCTGGGCCGATGAAGTAGAAGGCACACTCGAACTCACCGAGCAGCAGATCCAGGCCGCTGGCATTCAACTGGCCCAGGCCGAGCCCCGCACCCTTAGCACGATGCTGGTACTGCCGGGCGAGGTGCGTTTCGACGAAGATCGCACCTCCCATATCATCCCGCGTGTGGCGGGTGTGGTGGAGTCGGTCAAGGCCAACCTCGGCCAATCGGTGAAGAAGGGTGAGCTGTTGGCGGTGATTGCCAGCCAGCAGATCTCCGACCAGCGCAGCGAGTTGGCCGCCAGCGAGCGCCGGGTTGAATTGGCGCGTACCACCTTTCAGCGTGAACGCCAGTTGTGGCAGGACAAGATCTCCGCCGAACAGGATTACCTGCTGGCGCGCCAGGCCCTGCAGGAAGCTGAGATTGCCCTGAACAACGCTCGTCAAAAGATGACCGCATTAAGCGGCAGCGCTGTGCTGGTTGGCGGCAATCGCTACGAGTTGCGCGCCCCGTTCGCCGGTGTGGTGGTGGAAAAACACCTGGGTGTCGGTGAAGTCGTCAGCGAAACCAGCAACGCTTTCACCCTCTCGGACTTGTCCCAGGTGTGGGTGACCTTCGGTGTGTTTCCCAAGGACTTGAACAAGGTCAGGGTGGGCAAACCGGTCACCGTCAGCTCCACCGAAATGGGCACCCAAGTGCAGGGCACTGTGGCTTACGTCGGCAACCTGCTCGGTGAGCAGACGCGCACGGCCACCGTGCGCATCAGTGTGCCCAACCCCGATGACGCCTGGCGCCCTGGGCTGTTTGTCAGCGTGCAACTGGCGACGGATTCTTACCAGGCGAAGGTCACCGTCCCGCAGGCCGCGATCCAGACCGTCGAGGACAAACCCTCGGTATTCGTACGTACCCCGGAGGGCTTCATCACCCGTCACCTGGAGCTTGGTGCGAGCGAAAACGGCTACGTCGAAGTGCGCCAGGGCCTCGATGCCGGGGCGCAGGTGGCCACGGTCGGCAGCTTCATCCTCAAGTCCGAACTGGGCAAAGGCTCGGCCGAGCACGCCCATTGATCCTGCGAGTGATTCCCCATGTTTGAGCGCCTTATCCAATTTGCCATCGAGCAGCGCATCATCGTGCTGCTGGCGGTGCTGTTGATGGCCGGTGTCGGCATCGCCAGCTATCAGAAATTGCCCATCGACGCGGTACCTGACATCACCAACGTACAGGTGCAGATCAACTCGGCGGCGGCCGGGTATTCACCGCTGGAAACCGAACAGCGCATCACCTTCCCCATCGAAACCGCCATGGCCGGTTTGCCCGGATTGCAGCAGACCCGTTCGTTGTCGCGCTCCGGGTTGTCTCAGGTAACGGTGATCTTCAAGGACGGCACCGACCTGTTCTTCGCCCGGCAACTGGTCAACGAGCGCCTGCAAGTGGCCCGCGAGCAATTGCCCAGCGGCATCGAAACGGCCATGGGGCCGATTTCCACCGGCCTCGGGGAAATTTTCCTGTGGACCGTCGAGGCCGAGGACGGCGCACGCAAAGACGATGGCACGCCTTACACACCCACCGACCTGCGGGTCATCCAGGACTGGATCATCAAGCCACAACTGCGCAACGTGCCGGGCGTGGCCGAGATCAACACCATCGGTGGCTTCGCCAAGGAGTACCAGATTGCCCCCGACCCCAAGCGCCTGGCGGCCTACAACCTGACCCTGAATGACCTGGTCACGGCGCTGGAGCGCAACAATGCCAACGTCGGCGCTGGCTATATCGAGCGCAGTGGCGAGCAACTGTTGATCCGGGCACCGGGCCAGTTGGCGTCCATCGACGACATCGCCAATATCGTTATCACCAGCTCGGACGGCACACCGATTCGCGTGCGCAATGTGGCCCAGGTCGAGATCGGCCGCGAACTGCGCACCGGCGCCGCCACCGAAAACGGCCGTGAAGTCGTGCTCGGCACGGTGTTCATGTTGATCGGTGAAAACAGCCGCAGCGTGTCCCAGGCTGTGGCGGAAAAACTCGAAGAGATCAACCGCTCGCTGCCCGAAGGCGTGGTGGCGGTCACGGTCTACGACCGCACCCACCTGGTCGAAAAAGCCATCGCCACCGTGAAGAAAAACCTCTTCGAAGGTGCGTTGCTGGTGGTCGCGGTGCTGTTCCTGTTCCTCGGCAATATCCGCGCTGCGCTGATCACGGCCATGGTGATTCCCCTGGCGATGCTGTTCACTTTTACCGGAATGTTCACCAACAAGGTCAGTGCCAACTTGATGAGCCTCGGCGCGCTGGACTTCGGCATTATCGTCGATGGCGCAGTGGTGATCGTCGAGAACGCCATCCGCCGCCTGGCCCACGCGCAACAGCGTCATGGTCGCCTGCTGACCCGCAGCGAACGCCTGCATGAGGTGTTCGCGGCGGCGAAGGAAGCGCGGCGGGCGCTGATCTTCGGGCAACTGATCATCATGGTGGTGTACCTGCCGATCTTCGCCCTCACCGGGGTGGCCGGGAAGATGTTCCACCCGATGGCGTTTACCGTGGTGATCGCCCTGTTGGGTGCGATGATCCTGTCGGTGACCTTCGTGCCGGCGGCGATTGCGCTGTTCGTCACCGGCAAGGTCAAGGAAGAAGAAAATAGTGTGATGCGCGCCGCGCGCCGGGTCTACGCACCGGTGCTGGACTGGGTGATGGCGCGCCGACCGCTGGTGTTCGGCTTGGCCGTGTTGACCATCGTCGCCTCCGGCGTTGTTGCCAGCCGCATGGGCAGCGAGTTTATCCCCAGCCTCAGTGAGGGCGACTTCGCCCAGCAGGCCTTGCGCGTGCCCGGCACCAGCCTGACGCAATCGGTGCAGATGCAGCAGCAACTGGAAAAAACCTTGATGGCCCAGGTGCCGGAAATCCAGCGGGTGTTTGCACGTACCGGCACCGCGGAAATTGCCTCAGACCCAATGCCGCCAAATATTTCCGACAGCTACGTGATGCTCAAGCCGAAGGACCAATGGCCCGACCCGAAGAAGTCCCGGGAAGCGTTAATCGCTGATATCCAGCGTGCCAGTGCGATTGTGCCAGGCAGTGCATACGAGTTGTCGCAGCCGATCCAACTGCGCTTCAACGAACTGATTTCCGGGGTGCGCAGTGATGTGGCGGTGAAGGTGTTCGGCGATGACATGGGCGTGCTCAACACCACCGCCGGGGAAATCGCCGAGACCTTGCAGACGCTTGATGGCGCCTCGGAAGTGAAGGTTGAGCAGACGTCCGGCCTGCCGGTGCTGACCATCAATATCGACCGCGACAAGGCTGCGCGCTTTGGCCTGAATGTGGGCGATGTGCAGGACACAATTGCCGTCGCTGTCGGTGGGCGCCAGGCCGGTACGTTGTATGAAGGTGACCGGCGTTTCGACATGGTCGTGCGTTTGTCCGACGCGTTGCGCACCGATATCGACGGGCTGTCTCGGCTGTTGATTCCGGTGCCGAGTAACGCGGCTGGCCAGTTGGGGTTTATCGCCTTGTCCCAGGTCGCCAGCCTGGACCTGATGCTCGGCCCGAACCAGATCAGCCGCGAGAATGGCAAGCGCCTGGTGATCGTCAGCGCCAACGTGCGGGGCCGGGATATCGGCTCGTTTGTCGAGGAGGCCGAGGCTGCCTTGATCGCCCAGGTGAAAGTACCGGCGGGCTACTGGACCACCTGGGGCGGCCAGTTCGAACAGTTGAAGGAAGCCTCCGAGCGCCTGCGCATCGTGGTGCCGGTGGCATTGCTGCTGGTGTTCGGCCTGTTGTTCATGATGTTCAACAACCTGAAGGACGGCCTGCTGGTGTTCACCGGGATTCCGTTCGCCTTGACCGGTGGGATCATGGCGCTGTGGCTGCGGGATATTCCGCTGTCGATCTCGGCGGGGGTGGGCTTTATCGCCTTGTCCGGCGTGGCGGTGCTGAACGGCCTGGTGATGATCGCCTTTATCCGCAACTTGCGTGAGGAAGGGCGCTCGTTGTCGATGGCGATCAACGAAGGCGCGCTGACCCGACTGCGTCCGGTGTTGATGACAGCATTGGTGGCGTCCCTCGGGTTTATCCCCATGGCGCTTGCCACCGGCACCGGTGCCGAAGTGCAGCGGCCCTTGGCGACGGTGGTGATCGGCGGGATCATTTCCTCAACATTGCTGACCCTGCTGGTGCTGCCGGCCCTGTATCAGTGGGCCCATCGCAAGGAAGAGGAAACACCAGGCTGAACCGTGTGAACCGGCCCGGCTGGCTGCTGACCTCGGCGTGCCCCTGATGCAGGTGCATGATCGACTGCACAATCGCCAGGCCGAGTCCGGTGCCGCCTTCCGCGCGGGTACGGCTGCTGTCGGCGCGGTAGAAACGTTCGAACAGGTGGGGCAAGTGATGGGCCTCGATACCGCGCCCAGGGTTGCCGACCGACAGCGCCACGCTCCGGTCGTAGCTTTCCACCAGTAGCAACACGCTGGAGTCGCAGGGGGTGTGGCGGATGGCATTGGACAACAGGTTGGAAATGGCGCGCTGGATCATCAAGCGGTCGCCCGTTACCCAGGCATCGCCGCGCAGGCTCAGGGTCACGTGCTTGTCTTCGGCGCTGAGGGCGAACAGTGCCATCACCCGTTGCGCTTCCTCGGCCAGCGACACCGGGGCAAACCCGGCCCGTGCTGCCGGGTGGCTGACCTGGGCGAGGAACAGCATGTCGGAGACGATGCGCGACAGACGCTCCATTTCCTCGGTACAGGATTCCAGGCCGGCCTTGTACTCCGCCGAGGGCCGCTCGCGGGACAGGGTCACCTGGGCCTTGCCCATCAGGTTGGTCAGCGGGGCGCGCAGTTCGTGGGCCAGGTCGTCGGAGAACTGCGACAGCTGCTGCACCCCGGCGTCCAGTCGATGCAGCATGAAATTGATGCCCTGGGCCAATTCGCCGAGTTCCTTGGGCAGGTTGTCCAGGGCCAGGCGATGGGTCAGGTCCTGGGTGCTGACCTTGGCCGCCACCCGGCTGAACTGCTGCAAGGGCGCAAGCCCGCGTTGCACCAGCCACCAGGCGCCCATGCCGATCAGGATCAGCAGCATCGGCAGGGCGATTACCGTGGAGCGCAGGTAGGCACTGAGCAACGCTTCATCATCGGAACGGTCCAGCGACAACAACACGCGTACGTATTCGCCCCCTTGCAGGGGCATCAGGCGCGTCGCACTGAGAATACGATTGCCCTGGCCATCGACCCAGTTCAAATAGGCCAGGTTCTTGCCGGTGGGCACGTCGAGCAACAGCGGTTGCTGGGGCCTGGCGCCGACGCTGAGGAGTACCGGTGCATCGGGCCGTGCGCCGATGATGGTCAGGTAGATATTGTCGTGGCCCATCACCAGGTCCAGCAGTGAATGGGGGCGGTTGGTGATGCGGTGTTCATCGAGGCCTTGGCCGAGGGTATGGGCCAGTTGCTCCATTTTGTTTTCCAGGCCCTTGCGCGCGAGCTTGTCCAATTCGTGGGTCAGGGCCAGGTACGCCAGGGTTGCCAGCAGCACAACCAGCCCGGCGCCCATCAGGCTGACGGTCAACCCCAGGCGCATCGACAGGCTGCTGGTCTTCATGGCCGCGCCTCCAGCACATACCCCACGCCGCGAATGGTGTGGATCAACTTCACCTCGCTCTGGTCATCGACCTTGGCGCGCAGGCGGCTGATGGAGACCTCCACCACATTGGTGTCGCAGTCAAAGTTCATGTCCCACACCAGCGAGATGATCTGCGTGCGGGTCATCACCTCGCCGGACTGGCGCATCAGCACATGCAGCAGGGCGAACTCCTTGGTGGTCAGGTCGATCCGGCGGTTGCCGCGGTAGGCGCGATGCCGGCGCGGGTCCAGTTCCAGGTCCGAGACGCGCAGCACGTCCGGCACCGGGATGTGCTCGCTGCGCCGTAGCAACGTACGCACGCGAGCGAGCAGTTCGGGAAACTCAAAGGGTTTGACCAGGTAATCATCGGCGCCCATGTCCAGGCCCTTGATCTTGTCGGCCAGCCGACCGCGTGCGGTCAGCATCATCACGCGCTGATTGCCGTCGCGGCGCAGTTGCTCCAGCACTTCCCAACCGTCGGTGTTGGGCAGGTTCACATCAAGGATCACCAATTCGTAGCTGTGCTGCCGGGCCAGGTGCAGGCCATCGATGCCGCTGGCGGCGCAATCGACGACATAACCGCTTTCGGTCAGGCCTTGCTGCAGGTAGTCGGCGGTTTTTTGCTCGTCCTCAACCACAAGGATACGCATGGGGAGTTACCTTTAAAGAAAACGAAAAGGGCATGGCCTCATGGCGAGGCGGGGGAGGCTGTAGGAAAACTCTGGACCGTGAAGTAGCTTTAGGGTCAAGCCATGTCAGACAGGTGCGACGATTCGTCACTGAGCCTGCACACAAAAAAAACGCCCCGACCGGGGCGCAAAAATTCATCTCTGTTCCAAAGGAGCTACACGAAAGCCGCAGAGATGAGAGGTGTTCGGTGTGCAGTGTAGAAAGTGCAACTTAACGAGAAGGTGAGACCAATATTACAGTTCTGACAGACTTCAACCTGTGAAGAGATGTAGCGCATCGGCAAGTGAATGTAATTGGCCTACCTTAAAGCACCGCAATGGGGTACTCGATAATCAGCCGAACTTCTTCCAAGTCCGACTCGAATGCACTTGAGCGCACGGTCGCCTGGCGCAGCCGCAGTGATAAATCCTTCAAGTTTCCACTTTGCACCACATATTTGGCCTCGATATCCCGCTCCCAGCGGCGTTGGTCGGTCAGTGGGGCGCCGGCTGCATCGCGACGCATGTACACCGCGTTGGCGTTGCTGTAATCGGCGCCAGTGCCTTTGCCGTAGCGGGTCATGAACGACAGGCCGGGGATGCCGAATGCCTGCATGTCCAGGTCATAGCGCACCATCCATGAGCGTTCCTTGGGCGAGTTGAAGTCGCTGTACTGGATCGAGTTGTTGAGGAAGATCGAGTCGGACTGGCGCAGGTAGTCGAAGTCGTCATCACCGTTGTTGCGCTGGTGGGAGAGGGCCAGGCTGTGGGCGCCGACCTTCACTCCGAGCCGGGCGCTCCAGATGGCATTATCGAATTCACCGAGCTTTTTCCGGCCCTCGTCCACCGCCTTGTAGTAGTTGACGTCGCCGAACAGCGAGACATCTTCACCCAGCGGATAGCTGACGGCGCTGCCGACGTAGTACTGGTCCCAGGCATCTTTCAAGCGGCTGCCGTAAAGGCTGACGCTGAGGTGTTGGTTGACGGTGTAATCACCGCCGAAATAACCGACCCAGGGCGAGTCGACCGGGCCTGCGTAAAAGGTCGCGAAGCCTTTGTTCATGCCGCTTTCGCTCGGTTGGCTCATGCCGCTCAAGCGCCCGCCTTGCAGGGTCAGGCCCTCGAGGCTGGTGTTCTGTGCGGTCACGCCACGAAAACTTTCCGGCAACACGCGTGAATCGCCGTAGGCCACGACGGGGGTCAGCGGGAATACGTCGCCGGCCTTGATGACGGTATCCAGCATGCGCAGTTTCGCGGCGCCGCCGACTTTACTGTAGGTGTCCTCGGGGTGGTTTTCGCTGTCCACCGGCAGCACGCCGAACGAGCCTTTGCCGCCGCTGCGGCCGGTGCCCGAGTCCAGCTTTATGCCGACCATGGCAAACGCATCCACGCCAAAGCCAACGGTGCCTTGGGTAAAACCAGATTCGAAGCGGCCGATCAAACCCTGTGCCCAGGCCTCTGAATAGCCATTGCCGGTGGGGCTGGACTGGCCTTTGCGATCATCGCGGTTGAAGTAAAAATTACGCGCCAGCACATTGACGCGGCTGCCTTCGATAAAGCCCTCGGGCGGGTCCTCCACGGCCACGGCAGCCAGCGGGAAAGCGGCGCACAGTGAAAGGGGAAGGCTGTAGTGACGGATACGCATGGTTCGCTCCTGGTGCTTGGCAGTTTCAGCTTCTTATGAGAGCGGGCGTTCTTATTGATCTGGCCCGGGCTGATAGTTGCAAACCGCAGATAACGAAGAAGTGGCACGAAGATTACAATTCTGGAAACTCACACTTATCTAACAAATAAGTAATGCTCTGGTGAAGTTTGCGTCAGGGTCAGTTGGTTAGTCTGCGCACTGAATCTTTCAGTCGAGGAACTAATCATGAAGTTTTATAAAGTCGCGCTGGGTGTTTTAACCGCCATCCTGTCGTTCGGTGCGTTGGCCGAAGGTGGGGGGGACCGTACGTTCGCACTGATGATGGAGCGCAATGAAAAAGCCATGGCCGAGTACGCCGCCAAAAAGGGCAAGCCGGCGCCCGAGGTGCAGGCGTATCGCTATGGCATGAAGCTGGACATCGCCAAGGTGGTCAACGTCACGCCGCCGATCCGCTCGTGCAACGCGGTGCCGTCGCGCATGACCTATGAAGACTCCAGCGGCAAGCTCAAGACCCTTGAGTATCAAGTGATGGGCGTGTGCCGAAACAACGGCAGCTGATGTGGCCGAAAAAATACTTGGGCGAGGGCCTCAAGCTCGCTTAAGAAAATGCCGGCAGCGCCGATGCAGGTCGGATTCATCTCCCTCATTTGATCCTCGGTGCCCCATGTTCAACACCCGTTTGAAGCAGGAGCTGTCGGCTCTTCGCGAAGAGTTGTCCAGCTTGAATCAGGTCAAGGAGAGCCTGGAAAGTGAAATGCTGTGCCTGACGCTGGACGCCGAAGGCCGGGTGGAATGGGCCAATGCCAACTTCCTGCAGGAGCTGGCCTACCAGAGTGGCCAACTGCTGGGGCGTGCGATCGAAGACCTGGAGCTGGCCCACGTGCGCAGGGATGAGTTCCAGCAACGCTTCAAGAACGCCCTGGTGCGCGGCGAGCATTTCGCCGGCACCGTGCGCCTGATGCGGGGCAATGGCCAGGAAGCCTGGCTGCGTTCGATTCTGCAGCCGGTGCGCAGCTCCGAGGGGCGCATCAAGCATTTTTCGATTTATTCCAGCGACCTCACCCGCACCATCGAGGCTTCCCGCGAGCATGAAAACCTCATGAACGCGCTGGTGCGCTCTACCGCCGTGATCGAGTTCGACCTCGGCGGGCACGTGCTGAGCGCCAATGACCGTTTCCTCGGGGGCATGGGTTACAGCCTGGCGCAGATCCAGGGCAAACATCACCGGATATTCTGCGAGCCAGAGGAATACAACAGCACCGAGTACCAGGACTTCTGGAAGCGCTTGAACGCCGGTGAGTTCGTCGCGGCACGCTTTAAACGGGTCGACAGCCATGGCCGCGTGGTGTGGCTGGAAGCGACCTACAACCCGGTGCTGGACGCCAATGACCGGTTGTACAAAGTGGTCAAGTTCGCCACGGTGATCACCGACCAGGTCAACCAGGAACAGGCGGTCGCCGACGCGGCGAACATTGCCTACAGCACCTCGTTGCAAACCGACAACAGCGCCCAGCGCGGCACCACCGTGGTGACCCAGGCGGTGGATGTGATGCGCGACCTGGCCAGGCACATGCAACAGGCCGGTGACGGTATCGAGGCGCTCAACGCCCAATCCCAAGTGATCGGCACCATCGTCAAGACCATCAGCGGCATTGCCGAGCAGACCAACCTGCTGGCGCTCAACGCCGCCATCGAAGCGGCGCGTGCTGGCGAACAAGGTCGTGGTTTTGCGGTAGTCGCCGATGAAGTTCGGCAGTTGGCCTCGCGTACCAGCAAGGCCACTGAGGAAATTGTCGGCGTGGTCCGTCAGAACCAGGACATGGCCCGCGACGCGGTCGCCCTGATGACCGACGGTCGCCTGCAAGCCGAACAGGGCCTGGCGCTGGCTGCCGAAGCGGGCACGGTGATCGTGGAGATCCAGGACGGGGCGCAGAAGGTGGTCAGCGCGGTGGGCCAGTTCGCCAACCAACTGTCGAGTTGAGCGTAGGGCTTCAGGTATCGTAGGGGCTTTCTGGTATCAAGAGTCGACTGTCCATGAGCCCTACCCACCGTCGCCCCGTCCCGCTGTCCAAGGCCTACCGCTTGCTCAACCACGGCCCTACGGTGCTGGTGAGCGCTGCCCACAACGGCCAGCGCAATATCATGGCCGCGGCCTGGGCCATGCCGCTGGATTTCGAACCGCCGAAGGTAGCGGTGGTGCTGGACAAGGCCACCTGGACCCGCCAACTGCTGGAAGGCGCCGGCACCTTTGTGTTGCAGGTGCCTTGCGCGAGCCAGGCCGACCTTGTGCAAACCGTGGGCAACACCACCGGTGCCGACACGGATAAGTTTGCCGCCTACGGCTTGCACACGTTCCGCGGTGAACACATCGACGCGCCGCTGCTGGAAGGTTGCGTGGCCTGGCTGGAATGCCGACTGCTGCCCGAGCCTCATAACCAGCAGGCCTATGATCTGTTTTTGGGTGAAGTGGTCGCGGCCTATGCCGACGAACGCGTATTCAGCGACGGCCGCTGGCACTTCGAAGGGCATGATGAACTGCGCACCTTGCACCATGTGGCGGGCGGGCATTTTCTCACCATCGGCCAGCCGATTGATGGGCACGCGCTCTAAGCCTAGTCAGCGCCCGAGCATCTTTACCCAGCGCGACGGCGGCATGCCGTAGGTGCTGCGAAACTGCCGGGTCATGTGGCTCTGGTCGGTGAAGCCGGCCGTCATCGCCGCGTCCACCAGCGATTGGCCCTGGGCCAGCAGGCTGCGCACCAGGTCCAGGCGGCGCATGGTCAGGTAGCGATAGGGGCTGGTGCCGAACAGCAGGCGAAAATCCCGCGACAAGGCCCAGCGGTCACGGCCGGCGTGGTCGGCCATTTCATCCAGGGTGATGCTGCGGCCCAGCGCATTGTGGATGAACTCCCGGGCGCGCTCGGCGGCCACGTAGTCGAAAGTCTTGCGGCTGATGATCCCGCCCGAGACGTTGTTCAGCGCATGGGCCAGGTCGAACAGGGCGTCCTGTTCCTGCAATGGGTCGATGGGGTTGTCCAGGTTCTGCAGCAGCACTTCGCTGGCTCGCAACAGCCTGGGGTCGGTAGACAGGCCGCCCGGGATAAACGGCAACGGCTTGCCGCCGAGAATCTGCTGGATCAGCGACGGCTCTACGTAAATCATCCGGTATTTGAAGCCCTCTTCACTGCCGGCGTGGCCGTCGTGGGTTTCATCGGGGTGAAGCACCATGGTTGTGCCCGGCACGCTGTGGATCATGTCGCCGCGGTAGTGAAAGCTCTGCACGCCCGTCAACGTACGCCCGATGGCGTAAGTGTCGTGGCGATGCGGGTCGAAGGCGAAGCCGGCAAAGTATGCCTCGATACGGTCCAGGCCACTGGCATGGGGCGCGCGGTGCAACCAGTCGAGGGTGGCGGTGGGTTTGCCCATGGTAAGGGGTCACAAAAAAGAGAGGGAAATACGTTAACCCAGTCTGCATCCCTTGTCTGCCGGGGTCTTGTACGATTGTGCAGGGCAGGGCAGAGGCCTATGATCGTCGCTCGTGCCTCGCGCTGATGGAGCTGCCCACCATGGATTTTCTCAACCCGGCCTATGTGACGCCCCTGGTTTCCCTGGCCTTGCTGTGGACCGTCGCGGTGGTCACGCCTGGCCCCAACTTTTTCAACACGGCGCAACTGGCCGCCAGCTGTTCGCGCCGTCATGGTGTGGTGGCATCGGCGGGAGTGGCCACGGGTACGATCATGTGGGGCCTGGCGGGTGGCCTGGGCATCAAGTCGCTGTTTACGGCGGCACCGATGCTGTATCTGGCGTTCAAGATCATCGGCGGCTGCTACCTGATCTACCTCGGGTTGAAACTGTTCAAGCGGTCTTCACCGAACATGAGCCAGAACGTGCTGCCGGATGACGCCCGGCGCTCGCTGTTTTCCGCGTGGCGCCTGGGGTTGCTGGGTAATCTGTCCAACCCCAAGGCCGCTTTGTTTGTTGCCACCATCTTCGCGTCAACCATGCCGCCTTCGCCGTCGCCGATGCTGCTGACCCTGGCGGTGATCACCATGGCCACCTTGTCGTTCAGTTGGTATTCCAGCGTGGCACTGGTGTTTTCCAGCGAACGCATGGCCACGCTCTACAGCCGGTCGCGCAAGTGGCTCGACCGCTTTGCCGGTGGCTGCTATGTGTTGTTCGGCGCACATCTGGTAGCGAATCGCTGACGGCCCGTGGTAAGAAGCCTTACGTTCAACAGTGAGGTCGGGTCATGAGCAAGGTGCGGGTAGGTATTATTTTTGGTGGCCGTTCGGCTGAGCACGAAGTGTCGTTGCAGTCGGCGCGCAATATCGTCGATGCGCTCGACCGCTCGCGCTTCGAGCCGGTGTTGATCGGTATCGACAAGGCCGGCCATTGGCACCTCAACGACACCTCGAACTTCCTGCTCAACCAGGAAAACCCGGCGTTGATCGCCCTCAACCAGTCCAACCGCGAACTGGCGGTGGTGCCCGGCAAGGCCAGCCAGCAATTGGTGGAGACTTCCGGCAGCGGCCTGCTGGAACATGTCGACGTGATCTTCCCCATCGTCCACGGCACCCTCGGCGAAGATGGTTGCCTGCAAGGCCTGTTACGTATGGCCGACCTGCCTTTCGTGGGTTCCGACGTGCTCGGTTCGGCGGTGTGCATGGACAAGGACATCAGCAAGCGCTTGCTGCGCGATGCCGGGATTGCCGTCACCCCATTCATCACCCTGACCCGCAGCAATGCGGCGCGTACTTCGTTTGAGGCCGCGGTGAACAAGATCGGCCTGCCGATGTTCGTCAAACCTGCCAACCAAGGCTCATCGGTGGGCGTGAGCAAAGTCGGCGACGAAGCCGAGTACCATGCTGCCGTTGAACTGGCCCTGGGCTTCGATGAAAAAGTGCTGCTCGAATCGGCGGTAAAAGGCCGCGAAATCGAATGCGCCGTGCTGGGCAATGATCACCCCATCGCCAGTGGTTGCGGCGAGATTGTGGTGAGCAGTGGTTTCTATTCCTACGACAGCAAGTACATCGACGACCAGGCCGCCCAGGTGGTGGTGCCGGCCGATATCAGTCATGACGCCAGCGAGCGTATTCGCCGGTTGGCCATTGAGGCTTTCGAGGTGCTGGGCTGTTCCGGCCTGGCACGGGTCGATGTGTTCCTTACCGACGATGGCGAGGTGTTGATCAACGAAATCAACTCACTGCCCGGCTTCACCCGCATCAGCATGTACCCCAAGCTGTGGCAGGCGGCGGGCATGAGCTACAGCGAACTGGTGAGCCGCCTGATCGAGCTGGCGCTGGAGCGGCATGCGGGGCGCAAGGGGTTGAAGATCAGTCGGTAGTCGTTCATCAGTGGCTCAGTAACGCCATCAGGCGTTACTGAGGACTTCCCGAAAGACGTCCGGTCTGATTGCAGCGATATGCAGCAAGGAGCGTGCTGCGCCAGAAGGGGAGCGACGCCCTTGCTCCCACTCTTGAAGGGTTCTTACCGAAACGCCCAGAAGCTCAGCAAATTTGGGTTGCGACAACCCGGTCTTGCTTCTTGCTTCGGCGGCTTGAGTGATTTCGACCTGTTTCACCGAGCCGTATCGTCCTGCTTTAACATCCTGAACAGTGGCAAGCAGCTCTTCGCCAATGTTGCGTTTGGCATCCCGTTCTTGCAGCTGTTTCTCAGTGAGTGGCATGGTTCATTTCCTTCGCGATTTTGTACAGGGTGTGCGCTGGAATACTGTCGGTCGCGCCCTTGCCATATATCAGTAGCGCTACCAAGGCCCCGCAAGCCAATTGTGTGGTGTAGATTATTCGTACCGATCCACTTTTGCCTCGACCTTCCAGGCTCCAGCGTATTTTTCGACATCCGCCTGAGCCGGGTATAACGTTCCCTGCTTCAGGATGACTGGCTAGAAAAGCCATGAAAATGCCTCTTTCCTCTTCGGTCCAATAGTCAGGCCATAACCTGCTGAACAGAGGCGATTCTATTATCGTTAACACGCGGAATTCTACGTCTTTGACGTAGCCTCTGGCAAGAACGGACGGGCCAGAAAATCGCAGGATAACGGGTACTGCTCAAGGTGCGTTTTATCGCAAAAAATGACATGGTACTTTGCGTGTCGGCGATATGAGTAGGGCCTGGGACCGTGCTTGGTAAGCTGCCTCTCACCGCTGCGTACGAGCAATCCACGAATAGATCAACGTCTTCATTTCCTCCGGGTGATGCGTCCTTCGGCGGTAGCTGGCAAAGGTGGGGGAGGTGCAGTAAGTGCACACCTCACTCACCTCGATTTGTTCACGCCGGATGCCGGCCGCTTGCAGCAACATCACGCCATACCCGCTCAAGTCAAACCACGCGCTTGCTGCTTGCCTGGCGTGGGGCGGTGCAATTTGCGCGGGCAATAACGGTGCGGGTTGCGCTGCGCTCCACGGCGCCCGCCCGGTTGCCCACAGGTGCCCCTGGTCAGCCTGGAACTGCGCAACAAACCCCTCGCTCACCTCATAGCAGCACGGTTTGATCGACGGTCCGATCGCCACGCGCAACTGGTCGACTGCAATCCCTTCGTCGGTAAAACGCTTGATTGCATTGGCGATGATCCCGCTTTGCAGCCCCTTCCATCCTCCATGCACCGCAGCGACCTTTTCGCCGTTCTGCGCGGCAATCAGAAGGGGCAGGCAGTCAGCGGTGATCACCGCGATGGGCTTGTGCTCACCTGTGCATACCCCGTCCGCTTCAACGGTATTGGGTACCTGGTCGGCTTGCCACTCGATCACTGAGGCGCTATGCACCTGCTTGCAGATGAACACCCCATCGGGGCGCAGCGGATCATTGATCGAACAAAAACCGTGGTCGACGCCAGGGATGGCGCCGAGATTATCTGCCTGTTGCACGAGCGCTTTCTCCGATGTTTGAAGTGTTCAGTCGCCGACCGCTTTGCCTTCACGCCGAGGGTCGGCGCCGCCACTGAGCGACACCTTGCCCTGGGCATCCCGCATGCGAACGATGGCCTGGATGCCGCTGGTCATATCGATCTCGCTCAGGGCATGGCCTCTGTCCTTGAGGGCCTGTTTCAGTGCAGGGGTGAACAGGCCGGTCTCCAGCTCGGTGGCACCATTGCGACTGCCGAAGTTCGGCAGGCTGATGGCCGCTTGCGGGTCAAGTTTCCAGTCAAGCATCGCCACCAGGGACTTGCTGACGTACTCGATGATTTGCGAGCCACCGGGCGAGCCGACCGTGGCCAGTAACTCGTCGCTGTTGCGATCGAACACCAGGGTCGGCGCCATCGCCGAGCGCGGGCGCTTGCCGGGCTCGATGCGGTTGGCCACCGGCTGGCCGTTTTCCTCGGGGATAAACGAGAAGTCGGTCATCTGGTTGTTGAGCAAGAAACCTTGCACCATCAGATGAGAGCCGAACGCCGCTTCCACCGTGGTGGTCATCGACACGGCGCCACCCTGGTCATCCACCGCCACCACTTGTGAGGTGGAGATGCGCAACGGCGAGCGGTCCGGCGCATAGGCCACCTGGATACCCGCTGGTACGCCCGGTTTGGCGATGCCCATGCTGCGCTCGCCGATCAAGGCGGCGCGCTTGGCCAGGTACTCCGGTGCGACGAGGCCCGAGACCGGCACGGGCACGAAGTCCGCGTCCGCGACGTAGAGGCCGCGATCAGCGAAGGCCAGGCGCCCGGCTTCGGCCAGCAGGTGCACGGCTTCGGGCGTTGGTTCAAGGCCGGCAGGCGATGCGCTTTTTACCGGAGGCATCGCCGCGATGTCCTGGGCTTTCAGGGCCTGCAAGGTGCCCAGGATTTGCGCGACGGCGATCCCGCCCGACGACGGCGGTGGCATGCCGCAGACTTTCCACTGCTTGTAATCGGTGCACAGTGGGGGGCGCTCCTTGGCTCTATAGCCTTTGAGGTCTGCCTGGGACAGGCTGCCCGCGTTGCGATGACCTTGCACCTTGCGTGCGATCTCATCGGCAATCGGCCCTTGGTACAGCGCGTCCGGGCCTTCCTTGGCGATGCGTTTGAACACATTGGCCAGCGCCGGGTTTTTCAACACGGTGCCGGTGGCTTTCGGTGTGCCATCGGCATTCAGGAAATACGCCGCCATATCTGGTGATTGCGGGATGTTATGGTCAGCCGCGATCAGGCTATGCAAGCGCGCAGAAATGGCGAAGCCCTGTTCCGCCAGGCGGATTGCCGGCTCGAACAGCGTGGCCCAGTGCAACCGGCCAGTCTTCTTGTGCGCCATTTCGAGCGCGCGCAATACTCCAGGCGTACCGACTGAGCGTCCCCCAATCTGCGCCTCCGCAAACGCCATCGGTGTGCCGTCGCCCCTCAGGAACAAACGCTCGGTGGCCCCGGCCGGCGCGGTTTCACGGCCGTCATACGCGTGTACGTTTTTCCCGTCCCACACCATGATGAACGCGCCGCCGCCGATGCCGGAGGACTGCGGCTCCACCAGCGTCAACACTGCCTGCATTGCAATCGCCGCATCTATTGCCGAACCGCCCATGCGCAGCATCTCGCGTCCGGCTTCGGCTGCCAGCGGGTTGGCCGCCGCGGCCATATGGCGCTCGGCGTGTTGAGTCGTGAGGTCGGTGCGATAGCCGGAACCCAGCTCCGGTGCCGGAGGCTGTTGGTTGACCGGGGTATGGCAGGCAGCCAGGGTGAGGGCTGCGGCAATCACCGACAGTTGACGGCGGGAAATCGAAAACACGCGCTGAACTCCGTTCATTTTGAGAATGATCTGTTGTCCTTGGGGTAGTGCTTTTTACAGGTAAATCGTGCCTTGCAGGTAGAGCACCCCGTGGCCGGAAATGATCACGCGATCACCCTTGAGCTCGCAGCGCAGTTGGCCACGGCGCTTGCCGCCCTGTTCGGCGGTCAACCGGTTCTTGCCCAGGCGCTCAGCCCAGAATGGCGCCAATGAGGTGTGGGCCGAACCGGTCACCGGGTCTTCATTCACACCCACATTCGGCCCGAACCAGCGGGAGATAAAATCAAACCTCGCGCTTTGGGCCGTCACGGCGATGCCGCGTTTGGGCAGGCCCTTGAGGCGGGCGAAGTCTGGTGTCAGTGCGGCGACTTGCGCTTCGTCTTCCAGCAGTACGATGTAGTCATCAGTGCTGAACACGTCGGCCTGTTCAATGCCGAGCGCGCTCAACATGCCATCGGGCGGTTCGCAGGGTTGTGGTTGCTTGGCGGGGAAGTCCATCGACAGTTCATCACCATTGCGCGTCACCCGAAGTTCGCCGCTACGCGTGGCAAAGCGCAATACCTCTGGCGCGTCCGTCAGTTGGTGAATCAACACCCACGCCGCCGCAAGCGTGGCATGGCCGCACAGGTCCACTTCTATTTCGGGCGTAAACCAGCGCAATTCGTAGAATTCGCCGCGAGGTACAAAGTAGGCCGTTTCAGAGAGGTTGTTTTCGGCGGCGATGGCTTGCAGTTGCTCATCGCTGAGCCATTCGGTGAGCGGGCAGACTGCCGCGGGGTTACCGCCGAAGGGGGACTGGCTGAAAGCGTCGACTTGGTAGATGTCCAGTTTCACCGTGGAGCACTCCGTGCTTAGAGGGGAGGCTGGACACTAACAGCGGGTCAAGGGAGCGTCAAAATACAGATGGCGCCTTTTTTCGGGCGCAACTCTGGGCCGTAGGGGGAGGAGCGCTTCGAGTATGCCCCGCACTTTTCTCCAGGCATAAAAAAACGGCCTACCTTTCGGTAAGCCGTTTTTAGTACTTGGTGGCTACACAGGGACTTGAACCCCGGACCCCAGCATTATGAATGCTATGCTCTAACCAACTGAGCTATGTAGCCAAGTGGCGCGCATTATTCGCGTAGAACGGCAATGCGTCAAGTATTTATTTTGAATTTTTATCTACGCTTTCAACTGTTTAAGCGAAATTGCCGGATCGGGCGACGAGTGGTTCGCGATTCGCCCGCCTGCGCAGTCAGAAAAGCCTGATCGCGGTGGGCAGATATCCCTGCCGTCCAGCGCAACGTCTGATTTTAAGAACGCGTCGAGTTGTGAGTGGCGCGTTTAAGCTGTTCGCGCGCCCGAGAGAGGCGCGAGCGGACCGTGCCGATCGGAATCTCCAGTGCGTCGGCGGTCTCCTGGTAGCTACCGTCGGTTTCCAGTGAGGCGTAGAGCGTCTTGCGCATCTCTATGGGTAGGTGGTCGATGGCGCTCAAGGTTTTCTCCAGGCGTCGATTGATTTCAAATTCCCAGTCCAGATTGTGGTTGTCTTCCTGGCCGTGCCACAGCGACTCGTCGAATTCGCAATGCACGGGTTTGGCATACAAGCGCCTGAAGTGGTTGCGTATGAGGTTTTGCGCGATACCGCACATCCAAGTGCTGAGCGTGGCGTTCCCGCTGAAACGTTCACGGTTACGCCAGGCTTCCAGGTACGTCAATTGCAGCAGGTCGTCTGCATCTTCGGGGTTGAGTACGCGCTTGTGAATGAAGCGCCGAAGTTTTTTTTGCTGGTCGTCTGTCAGGTGAAGCATGAATTGAGGCGAGCTGCCAACCAGGTGCGCTAAAGCTTCAATAGGGATATTCATGGATTTTTCCTTGGAGTAGACGCAGTCGAAAGGTGTCGACGAGAACCCCATTTGCACTGGCTGTGCCAGGCGGAAAAATTTCATAATCTATTGATTTATATGCATAAAAATTTTTTGTTGGCGCGCTTTTGTGCAAGTGCTTGCAGAAAGCGTTGAAGGCTTGTGCAAGTTTTTTCAAATGTGCAGTGGACCATTTGTTGATGGAACCGCTTTGGCTGCTTTTGCCACACAGGGAAATACTCTTCCTGTTCAGGTCCAGTCATGGTTGATTTCCCTTCCGAACTGCAAAAAATTCGCAACGAGGATCGGCCAAGTGTCAGTCATACCTCCACACCTACTGCAAGCCAGGTAGCCGATGACCTGGCTCTTCTGTTCAACGAGGAAGTGGGAGCCAGCAGCCGGGCACTGAATCGGCGGCAGCTCATCCTGCCTGTGGCTGCGGTTCAGTTGCTTAATCAGCTTTATGATCAATGGGGTCATCCCGCCAAGAAGACGTTGGCAATGGCCATATTGCAATTCAAGCAGCAGCTGCGAATGCTTGTCGGGGTTGAAAAGTTGCTGGGGCTTTGCGAGGGCGACCCCGCTCTCACCTTTATTGTGCTCAAGAATGTGGAAGCCCAGTCGGGCACCGAAGCAACCTTGGCACGCGATGCAATCATCAAGCTTGAGGCGCGTTTCAAAGGGGAGATCCAGGCAGGTCTGAATACTGCGGCTGCACTTCGGGCGGGATGTGCCGACCTGCAAGAGCGTCAGGCGCTGCGAATGCTCTATTACACCAACGTGGTTTCGCGCCAATCCCTGATGAAGATCCTGCAGGCACTGCTGGATGTATACGGTGACGAACGGTTTTCAAAAGGGCTCAAGGTGATGCAAAAAGCCTTGGCGGACGATATCGCGGCGAAGGTGTCATCATTGCCCTCGGCGCATTTGCGTACCTTGCTCCTGGGCCTGCAAAGCTGTTGGCAGTTGAGTGGAGTATTTGTCCTGTGCCAGGCATTGATCGAGCGTCTGAGGATAGAGCGCGTTACGTCGAAGCTGATGCAGCGCTTGTTGGGTTACACCACTACAGGCATCGACTCCCAGGAACTTCAACGACTGTTGGAGGAACTGGAAGCGGGCAGCCAACTCAGCCGCACCCTGATAGCCCTCAATGCCATTTACTCGGTATTCAACAAGTTCCCTCTGGCATTGTGGTTTGACAACCGGACGCGTGATCAGCTTCTGCACAACCTGTTGGTAAGAATGGGGGAACTCACGAAAATGGAGCGTGAGTACCTGCAAGCCACGGCAACGCCGGAGACTCTTGCGTGACTGCGCTTTCGGCCATCAACCGTTTTTTGCTGAAAGTCGCGCAGCGCGCCGAAGTGCTGGGCGCCGTGGTGGTGATGGCCGTCGTGTTCATTTTCATCGTGCCGCTGCCCACCTGGCTGGTGGACATCCTGATTGCGCTCAACATCTGTATCTCGTGCCTGTTGATCGTATTGGCGCTGTACCTGCCGGGGCCATTAGCGTTCTCATCGTTTCCGTCGATTCTGTTGCTGACCACTATGTTCCGCTTGGCGCTGTCGATTGCAACCACACGTTTGATCCTGCTGGAGCAGGACGCCGGTGAGATCGTCGAGGCCTTCGGCAATTTCGTGGTCGGCGGCAACCTGGCGGTGGGGATGGTGATCTTCCTGATCCTGACGCTGGTCAACTTTCTGGTCATCACCAAAGGCTCGGAGCGGGTGGCCGAGGTGGCTGCGCGTTTCAGCCTGGATGCCATGCCCGGCAAGCAAATGTCCATCGACAGCGACCTGCGTGCCGGCCTCATCGACGGCATGCAGGCAAGGGACAAGCGAGACCAGTTGTCTCGCGAGAGCCAACTGTTCGGGGCCATGGACGGTGCGATGAAGTTCGTCAAGGGCGACGCTATCGCCGGCCTGATCATTGTCGTGGTCAACCTGTTGGGCGGCTTCGCCACAGGCATGTTCCAGCATGGCTTGAGTGCTTCCGACTCTATCAGCCTGTATTCGGTGCTGACCATCGGCGACGGTCTGATTGCGCAGATCCCGGCGCTGCTGATTTCTCTCACCGCCGGCATGATCATCACCCGTGTGGCGCCGGATGGTCGCAAAGGCATCACGAACATGGGCGCCGAAATCGCCCGGCAGATGACGAGCGAACCCAAGAGCTGGGTGATCGCTTCGGTTGGGATGCTCGCCTTTGCGGCGGTGCCTGGCATGCCTACCGTGGTGTTTATCCTGATAGCGTTGGTCACTGGAAGCCTGGGGTATTACTTGATGCGCCAGCGCCAACGGCAGGAACAACCCAACGCTGGAGCCGAGGAAGCGGTGCGCCCCGAAGAGAATGGCCATGAGGATTTGCGTGGGTTCGACCCCACAAGGCCCTACCTGCTGCAGTTCTCTCCGGTGCTGCGCGGCACGCCCGAGGTGGCCGATCTTATTTATGCGATTCGCCAGGCGCGAAATGCGCTGGTCACCAATATCGGCCTCACATTGCCATCGTTCGAGGTGGAACTCGATGACACGCTGGCCGACGATGAAATGCGCTTTTGTGTGCATGAGGTGCCAATGGTCAGGGCATCGGTCGTCAGCCTGGTTGCAATTGAGCGCAAGGCATTCACCATTGAGCCTGCGCACGCCATAGCGGGGCAGGCGGAGCGCGATGAGCAGGATTGGCTCTGGGTGCCGCCGGATGATCCGTTGCTCGATGATCCGCAGTTGGAGCGCTTCACTGCGGCGAGCCTGATCGTAGAACGCATGAAGCAGGCCATGATGCTCAGCGGGCCACAGTTCCTGGGGATTCAAGAGAGTAAGTCGATCCTCGGCTGGCTGGAGCACAACCAACCGGAATTGGTCCAGGAGCTCCAGCGGATCATGCCGCTGTCGCGGTTTTCGGCAGTGTTGCAACGCTTGGCCAGCGAAGGTGTGCCGTTGCGGGCGGTGCGGCTGATTGTCGAGTCACTGATCGAGTACGGCCAGCATGAGCGTGAACCGGAGGCGCTGGCCGACTACGCGCGCATTGCGCTCAAGGCACAGATCTACCATCAGTACAGGGAAGCAGACGGCCTGCACGCGTGGCTGCTGTCGCCGCAGAGTGAAAACATCCTGCGTGAGGCATTGCGCCAGACCCAGACCGGCGTGTTCTTCGCACTCGACGAAGAGCATAGCGCGGCGTTGGTCAACCTGCTCAATCAAGCCTTTTCCGTGCGCCCGAAATTCAAGAGCGTGATGCTGGTCGCGCAGGATTTACGCAGCCCTCTGCGTACCTTGTTGCTGGAAGAGTTCAACTACGTACCGGTGTTGTCCTTTGCCGAGCTGAGCAGCACCTCAAGGGTCAAAGTACTGGGGCGTTTCGACTTCGGTCAGCATGAGTTGATGCGTGGTGCTGTGGAATGAGGGCTTGATGATGTTTGAGTTACGCGTGCTTGATGGACTGCACCAGGGGGCAGCGCTGCCTTTGTTTGGGGAGCAGTGGAGCATCGGTGCTCACACCGACGCCGATCTGTTACTGCACGATCCTGGTATCGCCGAGCAGCATGCAAGGCTGAGGCTCATTGATGCGAACTGGTCGGTGCAGGCCGAGGCCGGGTTGTTGCGCGGGGCTGATGGTCAGGTGCTGGCTCAGATCGCGCGTCTGGCGCTCAACGATGTATTTTCAGTGGGAGGCGTGCGTCTGTGTGTCAGTCTGGCCGATGAGCCCTGGCCTCAATCACCCGCTCCTGCACCGGTAGCACCGCCCGCGCTCAATGAGCCGGCGCGGCAACTCAACTTGTCTACCATCTCCCACTCCCAGCAAAAGCGCCTGGTCAGCCTGGTGCTGGCGATAACGGTCATCTTCATCGTGGTGGGCATGGCCTACACCGGGGACCCGGAGGCCAAGGCGTCCTTGAGGCCGCCAGTGGTGCAGAAGCAGGCGTTGGCCTCACCGTTCGACGTGCGCCAACAGCTGTTGAAGATGCTCAACGAACGCGAGTTGAGCCAGCGCGTCAACTTGCAGGTGATCAATGGCCAGGTCGCGCTCGATGGCGACGTTTCCCAGGACGATGTAGAGCTGGTCGCACGCATGCTCAACCGTTTTGGCGAACAATACGACAGCGCGGTACCGGTGATCAGCCGTGTGCGCGCGCGCGATGGAGCCTTGCCGTTCAAGATTGTGCAGATTGTGGGAGGAGCCAATGGTCACGTCGTGCTGGAGGAAGGTAGCCGGCTGTTTGTTGGTGATGAAGTGGATGGCCTGCGCCTGGTGCTGATCGACAATGGCAAAGTGGTGTTCGACGGCGCGCAGCGTTATGAGGTGCGCTGGTGAGCACGGAAGTACAGGCGCGTCTCGACGCTTGGCACCAGCATCAGGTCCAGTCGTTGGCCGCCTTCGCGCCCGTGTCGATGCGTGGGCGGATCCAGCGTGTCAATGGCATGTTGCTGCAGTGCCGATTGCCCCAGGCGCGTATCGGGGATTTGTGCCAGGTGGAGAAAAGGCCAGGCGACTGCATGCTCGCCGAGATCATCGGTTTTGACCAGCAGGATGCCGTACTCAGCGCCTTGGGCAACCTGGAAGGTGTACAGGTGGGCGCTGGTGTCGAGCGCCTAGGGGTATCCCATCGGGTACGGGTCAGCGAGGCACTGCTGGGCCAGGTGCTGGACGGTTTCGGGCGGGCGATCGCGGGAGATGGGCCCAGCGCGTTTGTCGAAGCTGACTTGGCGGATACCAGCGCAGTCCTGTGTGAGGCGCCATTGCCCACCGAACGGCCACGGATCAACCGTGCACTGGCAACCGGTGTTCGCTCGATCGATGGTTTGCTGACGCTGGGCGAAGGACAGCGTGTAGGACTGTTCGCGGGGGCAGGGTGTGGCAAAACAACCCTGTTGGCCGAAATCGCCCGTAACGTGGAGTGCGACGTCATCGTGTTTGGCCTGATCGGCGAACGGGGTCGCGAACTGCGCGAGTTTCTTGATCATGAGCTCGATGCACAACTGCGTGCCAAGGCGGTGCTGGTGTGTGCCACGTCCGATCGTTCCAGCATGGAGCGAGCACGTGCAGCATTTACGGCGACCGCGCTGGCTGAAGGTTTTCGCCGCAAGGGCAAGCGTGTGTTGCTGCTGATCGATTCCCTGACCCGTTTTGCCAGGGCCCAGCGTGAAATCGGCCTGGCGGCTGGCGAACCCCTTGGTCGCGGCGGCCTTCCTCCTTCTGTCTACAGCCTGTTGCCGCGGCTGGTAGAGCGCGCCGGGTTAACGAATGAGGGCGTGATCACGGCGATCTATACGGTGCTGATCGAGCAGGACTCCATGAACGACCCGGTGGCTGATGAAGTTCGCTCGTTGCTCGATGGTCATATCGTGCTGTCCCGTAAGTTGGCCGAGCGTGGGCACTATCCTGCGGTCGATGTGCTGGCGAGCTTGTCGCGGATCTTGAGCAACGTCGCCGAGCCTGCGGATATCCAGGCGGGTACTGCGTTGCGACGTTTGTTGTCGGCGTATCAGCAGATCGAGCTGATGCTCAAGCTGGGGGAGTACCAGTCTGGAAGTGATGCCCTGACCGACCTTGCCGTGGAGAGTCGCCAGGCTGTCGATGGTTTCTTGCGCCAGGACTTGCGTGAGCCTTCGCCGATGACCGCGACACTGGATCAACTCAAGGAGCTGACTGCCTATGTCCCATTCTGATGTGCTGCTCGGTGAAGTCGAGACGCTGCGACGCCTGCGCCGCCACCGAGCGGACCGGGCAGAGCGTGCCTTGCGTGAGGCCAAGCGGGCCCAACAGGCGCTGTTTGCGCATATCCGGCAGGCCGAGGATGCACTTGAGCAGACTCGGCAGGAGGAGGCTCGACGAAGTACTCAATTGCTCGATCAGCATCAGGGTCAGGTATTGACCCTTAAGGCCCTGAAATCCTGGAGTGCTCAGGAGCGCTCGTTGTCCGCCACTACCCGCAGAGAAATGGGGCAATTGGCGGCATTGCAAGACCAGCGGGAAGACAAGCAAGCCCGCGTTGGCACTGCTCAGAAAAAGGTGACCGATTGCCTGCGACAGGTGGAAAAACTCCAGGAACTATCTCTTTTACTGGCACAGGAGCCAACATGAACCAGGTATCAGACAAACCTGCTGAACGCCCACGCTCGAATGAGTCACGAGAGGAACGAGAGCCGGGAACTGCGGGCGTGGTGCCGGCGGAATTGACGCGGTTGTTCGCCCAGTTCTGGGCCGGTGACGATGAGGGGGCAGGCGATCGAGGTTCCCTGCGGGGAACAAAAGCCTCGGGCGGCACGGCCATGATTGAGGCGCTGACCGAGCAACTGGTGCCTCGTCTGCAGGCCACTTCGCAGTGGCCGCTCCAAGCTGTGTTGTACTTGCCCCGCCTGGGGCGGATCAACGCCAGTGTGCGCCGCGAACAGAGTAGCTGGAGTATCGATCTGGAAGCGCAAGAGGAGGCGACCGCACGCTGGCTTAGCGGCGTACGGCAACAGTGTGAAGATCGGTTTGCACTGACGCTGGGGCGGTCGGTCAGCCTGTCTCTACCTACTATCGGCAGCACATGATAGTGCCGCTTTTGACATTACCTTCGATCAACGGCGACATAGCTGCTGCGCGACGTCGACTGGGACGCGGCATGAGCTTGGTGTTCCATGTGGCCGGGCAGGCAGGTCAGATGCTGCTCGAACCTGGACGTGCTCCCGCCGGTGGCCAGGCGATGTTCTTCGAAACCGCGTGTGGCGTGCTGGCTCTCGCTGAAGCTGGGCCGTTGCTCAGCCTGCTGGGTGAATGCCCCGTGACGTTAGCCCCCTCCGGCAACGATCCGGATTCCTGGTTTTGGGCGTTGTTCCAGTTTTACCTGAGCCCTCAGGTGAAAGCCGTGTTGGGCTATGTGCGATTGCTGGAGGCCGAACAACTCCCCAAGGCGTTTGGCTGCCGGCTCAGTGTGGCCCTGGGTAAAGCCCGGGTCGAAGGGTATGTGTGGCTGGCTCCCGAGAGTTTTCTGGTGTTGTGCGACGCCGGCCCATGGCGCGCCACGGCCCGACCGATGCCCGCGTCGTTTCGGTTGACCATTGCAGTGACCCTGGGGCGCCTGCAGTTGCCGATCGCCCAGGTACGCAGCCTGCGCACTGGTGATGTGCTGGTGCTTGAGCAGAGCTTCTTTGTGGCCGAGGGCAGCGGCTACCTACAGGTTGGCACACAGCGACTGTATGGGCGCATTGACGATGACAGCGGGCCGTTAGGCCTGACCCTTACTTCAATTGAGGAGACGTCTGTGGACGAAGAATATCTAGCCCCCGACTACGCTGGGGATGAGGGTGATGAGCCTGTGATGGACGTATTCGGTCACGAGCCGTTCGACGAACTGAGCATGGCGCTGAACGTGCGCTGCGGCACGTTGAACTTGACCCTGGGCGAGTTGCGTAACCTCGCGCCGGGCGCGGTGCTGGGCATCGCCGGTTATGCGCCAGGCATGGCTGGCCTCTATTATGGCGATCGACCGATTGGCCAGGGACAGTTGGTTGAAGTCGACGGGCGTCTGGGCTTGCAGTTATCCCGTGTGATGTTCGGCCGATGATACTTCAGGGGTTGGACCCCTTAGTCCTGGCGGTCTTTTTAGCGGCATTGTCATTGATGCCCATGCTGTTGATCGTCTGCACGGCGTTCCTGAAGATCGTGATAGTGCTGATGATCACCCGTAACGCCATTGGTGTGCAGCAGGTGCCGCCGGGCATGGCCATCAATGGCATCGCGCTCGCAACCACGCTATTTATCATGGCGCCGGTGGGGTATGAAATAGCTGAGAACATCAAAGCCGCACCGCTGGACCTGAGCAATGTGCAGACGCTTCTGCAGACGGGAAGTGAAGCGATTAAACCGTTGCGTGCCTTCATGTTGCGTAACGTCGACCCGGATGTGCTGACACATCTGCTGGAAAACACGTCACGTCTGTGGCCCGCTCAACTGGCCCGGGAGGTGCAACGCGAAGACTTGATTCTGTTGATCCCGGCGTTTGTGCTGTCGCAACTGCAGGCGGGGTTCGAGATCGGCTTCCTGATCTATATCCCCTTCATTGTCATCGACTTGATTGTCTCCAACCTACTGTTGGCGTTGGGCATGCAAATGGTCTCGCCGATGACCATTTCCTTGCCGCTCAAATTACTGTTGTTCGTGATGGTGTCCGGTTGGTCACGGTTGCTTGACAGTCTGTTCCTCTCCTATCTCTGAGTGGCTTATGGAACCCATTGTGCTGTTCAAGCAGGGCATGCTGTTGGTGGTTGTTCTATCGGCACCGCCGTTGATCGTGGCGGTGGTGGTGGGCGTGATGACGTCTCTGGTACAGGCGTTGATGCAGGTGCAGGACCAGACGTTACCCTTCGGCATCAAGCTGGTGGCGGTGGGTATCACGTTGATCATGACCGGCCGCTGGATTGGCGTGGAGCTGATCCAACTGATCAACCTGACCTTTGACATGATCGGCCGATCGGCCCTGAACTGAGACTCTGCCCGTGCTGCTGTATCTCGAGTATTTGCCCAGCCTTTTGGTCGGCATGGCGCGTATCTACCCCTGTGGCATCCTGGTGGCGGCGTTCTGTTTTCAGCATATAAAGGGCATGCCGCGGCATACCATCGTGATGGTCCTGGCATTGATACCTGCACCGGGTATTCATGCGGCGCTGGCAGGTCAGGATTATTCCGCGATGCTGCTGAGTGCGCTGGTGCTCAAGGAGGTGGCCCTGGGGATTCTGATGGGTGTGCTGCTGTCGATGCCGTTCTGGATGTTTGAGTCAGTGGGGGCGTTGCTCGATAACCAGCGCGGCGCTTTGGCCGGTGGGCAGCTCAACCCATCGCTGGGGCCGGATGCGACGCCGATCGGACACTTGTTCAAGCAGCTGGCGATTTTTCTGCTGATGGTGAGCCTGGGGTTGGGCACGCTGACCCAAGTGATCTGGGACAGTTACCTGATCTGGCCACCCACGGTGTGGTTCCCGCTGCCGGCGGCAAATGGCATGAGCGTATTCATCGACCTGTTGGGCGACACCTTTAGGCACATGATGCTCTACGCTGCACCGTTTATTGCGGTGCTGTTGTTGCTGGAGTTCGGCATCGCGCTACTTGGGGTTTACAGCCAGCAGTTACAAGTGAGTACGTTGGCACCACCGGTCAAGAGCCTGGCGGGAATAGGTATCCTCTTGCTCTACTTTGCGCTGTTGCAGGACCTGATCATCGGGCGCATGGGGTTGTTGGGCGATCTTAAACACTCGTTGAGGCTGCTGATCAAGGTCGCCATCCCATGAGTGATTCCGGCGAAAAAAAGCACCCGGCGTCAGCCAAGAAACTGCGTGACCAGCGTAAGAAAGGCCAGGTCGCCCAAAGCCAGGATGTGTCAAAGCTGCTGGCGTTGACGGCCATCAGCGAGATTGCCCTGTTCACTGCCGAGACTAGCCTGCAACGCTTCCAGCAACTGATGCTGCTGCCGATATCACGTTTGACTCAGCCTTTTGTGCGAGCGTTGGAGGAGGTGCTGCTTGAAGGGATGGTGGTGTTTTTCTCATTCGCTCTGCTGATGGCCGCAATGGCAATTACCACCAAGCTGATCAGCAGTTGGATGCAGTTCGGGATGCTGTTTGCACCAGAGACCCTGAAGCTGGATTTCAACCGCCTCAATCCGCTCAGTCAAGTCAAGCAAATGTTCTCTGCCCAACAGTTGATGAACCTACTGATGAGCATCGTGAAAGCCTGCCTTATCGCTTTGATTCTGTATGTGGTGATCTGGCCCTCATTGGGTACGCTGATCAACTTGGCTACCAGTGATCTGCAAAGTTACCTACTGGCATTGATAGCGCTGTTTCGCCACTTGCTGCATGCCTGCCTTGGCATGCTGCTGGTACTGGCGCTTATCGACTTCGTCATGGTGAAGCACTTCTTCGCCAAGCGCATGCGCATGACCCAGGTCGAGGTGGTCAAAGAGTACAAGGAGATGGAGGGCGACCCTCACGTCAAAGGCCAGCGGCGTTCACTGGCGTATCAATTGGCTCAGGAAGAACCCAAGGTCAAACTGCCCAAACTGGAAGAGTCCGACATGCTGGTGGTCAACCCGACGCACTTTGCAGTCGCCTTGTACTACCGCCCAGGTAAAACGCCGCTGCCCTTGCTGGTCAGCAAAGGCACGGATGCTGAGGCCCGCCAACTGATCCAGCGCGCCAAGGCGGCTGATGTGCCGGTGATCCAATGTGTATGGCTGGCTCGCACGCTCTACACGAATAAGCTGGGAGCAAGCATCCCTCGCGAGACCTTGCAGGCGGTGGCGCTGATTTACCGCACCTTGCGCGAACTCGATGATGAAGCCAAGCGCGAAACCCTCGAACTGCCGGAGCTTGAACGCCGTTGATCAGCGGCTTGAGCCAATGTCCAAGGCTTGCAGGTTGGCCAGTTAAAGCATCCGGCTAAGGATTCTGTCCAGCGTGCTGTGGGTTGCAGGCAGTGCGTGCCAGATCACCAGCGTGTACTGGGCGTCTAGGTAAACAAAACACCCATCGAATGCCAGTGCCTGCTCAAAGCGTCGCTCCGACACGGGTTGCAATTGGCCGGCCTGCAAGGCAATGCCGGGGCGGTTCCCTGCGCGCAGTGCACACACTACCGGGTACAAGGGTCTGGTGAGTGGCAGAGCCACTCACCAGACTGTCCAGAAACACCTGGCGTTGATCGTCAGGCATTTCCTGGCGACTCATCGTTCCAGCGACACCGTCTGGTAGTCCGGGCGCTCGCCGGCGGGGCCGGGTTCGGCGCGCATGGATGACGGCCACCAGATCACCATCTGGTCCTTGGTCGATTGCGGGCGTGAGCACGAATCGCCTTTGCAGGTGGGCGTACAGCCGCTGACGAGCAATGCCAGGCCGATCAAGATGACGCATAACGGGCTGTGTTTCATGGTTGGGCCTTCTGAGCTGGAGTGATCAAGGAAGGGCGGGGTACGCTGAGGTGTTCATCCTTCACCACGGTGCGCATGGCGATAAACACTTCGGCCTCTTCACCTGGCTTGAGCCACGCACGCGGCCATACGGTGACCGCCAGGGTCTGCGCGGTGCTGCACTCTTTCTCGTCGATACGTACGTTACGTTTGAACTGGTTGCGCAACACCACCACCGCTACGTTGAATTCCGGGCCTGCGTACCATTGGCTGCGTCCGGTATTCAGCGCGAGCAAATCTCGGGTGCTGCATAAAGTGTTCAGTCCCAGGGGCATCGGTGCCGCCTTGAAAGGTTTGGGCACTTCCCCACTGACCAGATGTGCCAGGGTAGTAATGATGTCACTGCGTTTTACTACCGGTTGATGGGGGGAGTAGCGCCTTGCCAGCGGTGCGAGGGCGGCTTGCAGCTCGGCTTGGTCAGCTTGTGGCAAGTAACGCGACGGATCGTCCTGGTCGCCGATAACCCGTGGGGTGAGGATGAACAAGCGTTCGCGCCGATTGTTCTGGCGTTCTGTCGAGGAGAACAACGCTTTGCCCAACAGTGGGATATCGCCCAGGAGGGGAATCTTGCTTTGCTTGTCGGCACTTTCAGTGACCTGGAAACCGCCAACCACCAGCGAGCGCTTTTCCGCCATTACGGCTTGGGTGCTGACCTTGCCCCGGCGGACATCAAGGTGGTTGGGGTCAGGGTTGGACTCGTCGAAATTGCCATCTTCAATGTCCACTGCCAAATGGATCTGGTGACTGCCGCGACTGGTGGTAACCCTGGGGACCACCTGGAAGCTGGTGCCCACGGTGACCGGTAAAATTGTTGCGTATTCAGTGCCACGACTGAGGTACTGGGTGCGGTTGAAGTCGATTACCGCTGGTTGGTTTTCCAGGGTGAGCACTGAAGGGTTCGAGACCATGGTTGCCAGTCCCTTTGTTTCCAACGCGCGGATATCGGCGTAGAAACGGTCACGGTTCTTAATCGACAATTGCGATGAGGTACCGGGTGCCATATTGACCTTGAAGCGGCTGTTCTGGAAGCCCCAGTTCACCCCGAATTCGCGCAACTGCGTACGATCGATATCGAGAATGATCGCATCGATTTCGATCAGCTTGCGCGCGACGTCGAGCTGGTTGATTAGCTCGCGGTACATGGCCTGGCGTTCAGGCAAGTCATAAATCAGCACAGCGTTGTTGCGCACATCGGCTTCGACGCGTATTCGGCCGCCGGATACCGGTGCTCGTGGGGGCAGCGCCGGCCCTGCGTCCACTTGCCCTGTGTTGCCGTTTGCACCGAGCATTTGGCCCAGCAGCGGGTTGCCCAGCCGAGGTACGTTTGGCGTGATAAAAGCAGGCTGGTGCGTGGGGCGTTGGCTCAGGGCGGAGAGTGCTGAGCCAGAACGTGGTTCCAGCAACCCTCGTAAAATGCTGGCGACGCCGAGGATGTTGAGTTTTTCGCCGCGATAGTCCACTTGGCGATCAGCTGCGTTGGCGAACTTCAGCGGGTAACTCAGTACGCTCTGTTTTTCATCCGCTGAGCGGCGTTGACTGCTGAACTGCTTGATCTGTTCGATGTAGCGCTTGGGGCCGGAGACAAGTACCACGCCATCTTCCGGTAATTCTCCCCAGCCGAAACGGCTATCGAGCAGTCCGATATCAGTCAGCGCCTGCTTGAGGTCGCTGATCGTTTCCGACGAGACTTCCAGGCGCGCGGAGTCCTGTTGGTCCAGCGTGCTGATGTAGAGGGTGTTGTTGTAGAGATACCACTGAAAGCGATGCTCAATCCCTAGTCTGTCCAGCAGTGACTGAGGAGTATTCGCGCGGATCTTGCCGTTGACGTTGCCTTCCAGCAGGCCTTCGATTTGCAATTGAGTACCGAAGGTTTGGGCGAAGTCCTCGAGTACGTCTCGTAGGGGTTTGTGCTCCGCCTCGTAGGCGTAGGCGGTATTTTTCCATTCTGCGGGAACGGCAGCCAACGTGCTGCTTAGCGGGATCAATAGCGAGCAAAGCAGGCAAAGGCTGCACCAAAGGGCGCATTTTGATAAAACGCCGGACGAATAAAAACGCAGACTCCTGCGCTCGCGGGTCTTGTTATTCATGGAAAGTGCTCTGGTTAGTACAACTGTGAACGTAGTGGGAAGGGCTTGACGCTCAGGGAGGGGCGCCCAAGACGTGCGAAGATGGCTCGCCATGTATCGCGCTGATTGAGCAAGGCGACCACACGGTTGAGCACATGCGCCTCATCAGTTCGCCTTTCAGACGCTGAGTAAGCCATAGCGCACCCGTGTTTCGATTCTGAGCCAGTGCCCGCTGGAAATGCGCGAGATTGGCGGTACCCAGGCGCGCCCAATACTGTAGAGCGACGCCGTCAGTTCGAGTTGAAGTCAGTTCGGCGCCAAGCAACAGAACGTTTGTCTGATTGGTCAAGGTGACGTCACCGTCCTCTTCAAATAATGTCATTTGTTCTTCTTTGTTGCACAGCCAGTTGCCAATTGAATGGTTCATTTACGTGAAAAAATCAATGGTAGTTTTGAGTGACTGATTGACAAGTTTTGCGTGATCCTGATCAAACGAATTGGCCATCTCTTTGTTAAGTGCCAACCTGAAAAAAAGTTCGCCATCCCAATTGTCGGGTGACGCTTCACTGAAAAAAGACTTGAATTCCTTGTCAGCGTTCTTCCGGATTCTTGTAACTTCTGAAGTGAAGGTGCTATAGAAGTCCATGATCTACCTGTATGACTGATGATTGTCGAGTGAGTGGAAAATTCATTGCTAAATAGGGAATATTAATAAACGACTGGAGCGTCGCGAGGTCAGACATCGATCCAACGATCTTTGCCTTGTTCGTAAAGAGCGTTGCGCATGTCGTGCCAGCTGATTCGGAAATCTCCTTCGTCTGTCTTCAATACAAGTGTTTGGGAGTGGATTGAATTGTCGGCGGTAAGCTTCCAGAGCGTGCTCCCATGATGGGCTAAACAGTGCGTTACTTCTGTAAGGTCATGTGGGTGGCACATTAGTGTCGCGCTGATTTCATCGACTTGGCTTTTCAGCAATTGCTTAACGAGGGCTGCCACTCGTTGGGAGGCTACAGTCTCGTCAAGCAGGCTACCAATAGCCTGCTTGGTGATCTGGGTGGCGTAATGCTCTAAGTTGTCGCACATCGTTTGCCTACTACGTTCCCACCGCTTGAGCTGTGCGTCGGCGCGTTGCCAGATTTCAAGCGAGGCCTTTTCCAGCAACTCCTCACATTGTTTTTCTGCACACCTGATCAACTCCTCAGCTTGAATGCTTGTGTCACGCAACAGCTGATTAGCATGCTTCCAGTCTGCTAGCTCTTCCCGAGGGATTATGTTGCGTGGCACGCTAGACGAGCGCCCGGATAACTCAATGTTGGAGCGGCATAACATTGTTGAACTCCTCACGTGTGTCTGCGGTGGGCATGTCATCACATCTCCGATGTAGTAGCGCGCCATACGACGGCCTGCCAGAGTGTGTCGAGTCGGTTACCTGTGATTCCGTGCAGAGGGTGTTTTGCCTCAATCTCGATTACACATTTACGGGGGAATCGCAATCTAAGACGCTGCCAGATCGCGGGTTCTACCCAGCTATAGAGCAGTTGTAGCGGGTCAGAACCGGGCGGCAGCATCACGGGGGGCAGCGCCTTGGAAAGACGCCTGCACCATTGGTGATGAATGTTAGTCAGGAGGGCTGAGTCCTGGGGGTTAAAGGTGTCGTGAACCAACGCCAACATTAGGTTGAGTTGTTCCCTCGAGGCCAGAACCAGGCGGATTACTGTGGGGTGTGGGTCAACGGGCAAACAGGCTGCATAACCTGAGAGGTTGTCGGGTGCTGACTGTCCACTACGAAAAAGCGTTTCAATCACAGTGTACTCTTCGCCCTTCCAGTCTTCGTGGGCAGATTGCCAGGGATACACCCACCATCGCGCCCACGACAGGTGTTCATGAAACTGATGGTCGAGACTAGGCGTCATGAGTCGAAACCGTTGATTTGTCGGTTGAGCCCGCCTGATGAAGACCGTTTTGACGCCGTTTGTATAGGAACAATATGGCGAGCGGTAGCGAGACCATGCCGAGTAGTAAAACGATCATGCTGGTTTGCCAGAAACCGAGATCATCCCCGGGCACCAGGAAAGGGCCGAAGTACACTAGCCGTTGAGGTTCCTGGTAAATCGCCGCAGGCACGAATATCACCGAGAGTTTCTGCAAGTTGTCCACTGCCGTAGACATGCCAGGGATACTGCTCGCCACCAATCTGCGGATCCGTGCTCTGATATTATCGGGGTCCAGCCGTGGATCGTGCTTGATGAATACAGAAGCAGATGCCGGTTGTACTGGCTCCCCCGGAGCGATGCGTTCAGGCAGTACCACATGCACGCGTGCGACGATGACGCCGTCAATGTTGGACAAGGTGGCCTCAAGTTCCTGGGACAAGGCATAGATGTAGCGTGCCCGTTCCTCCAGCGGCGTTGAAATTACCCCTTCCTTGCGGAATGTATCCCCCAGCGTGGTGCGCGCGACTCTGGGTAGTCCTACGGCTTCCAGCGTTCTTACGGCACGCCCGATATCAGCGGTGTTAACCGTGATGACAACACCGTCCTTGGCCGGAAATTTGGTGGCACGAATATGTTTATCAGCCAATTCGGCAACGACTTCATTGGCCTCCTGTTCGGAGAGCTGGCGATGAAGTTCCACGCGATCACTGCATCCGCCTAATAGGGATACAATACCAATGAACATGACGGCAAGGAGAGAAGGGCTCATTGTCATTACTGCAGGTTACATATTTTGTCGAGGCCTTGGGTCGTCTTGGCGAGGCATTTCGTCAATAGATGTGGAGTAAGTTGTGCGTTGAAGAAGTCGCGAGGGAACGTTTTGTAGACTTCAAAATCCAGCTCTTTTTTAGGTGCGCGGACCAGTTTGGTAAAACGGTTCATTGAGGCGCTGAGCTGATTGGATGCCTCAATAAAAAGCTGCGGGGCAGCCGACCTTGAGGGCACTGCCTTCGCATCGCTTGAGCCTTCAAGCATTGATGAAAAAAAACTAGCATCACTACCGGAAACTGGTTGCTCAGATGCTGAGTAGGTAACGCCATCGCTATCGGACTGATCTGAAAAGTAAGTTTCTTTTATTCGCATGGCATGTGGGCTCATTGATTACGTAAAGTAACTTTGTATGAGAGCAGATGTAGTGACCTTTAGGCTGGCAACAGGGTTACCTCTTGTCCATAGGGACAAGAGGCAACCGGTAGATCAACTGATTATTTACTGACCTTTGGCTTTTTGTAGCATGTCGTTAACGTTTTTCATCTCGGCGCCTAGCCAGTTATTATCTAAGGTGTCTCTTTGGATCTTCTCCTTTATTATTTTACTCTCCGCCTCTACGTCACTTAGACCAGGGTATAGGAAAGAGGGAGCGTAGCCTTGACCGACTGGATTAGTCATATGATCTCCTAGCTATATTTGAGTTTAGTTATCCCAGCATATAATTGCTTGGGTGTTATCTGTGTGGCTGTCGAGAAGGTTGGGTTCCCTGTGCGCCGGGATTAAATGTTTCTAATTGTATATTTCAATGAGTGTATTTATGTATGCAGCCAATGCCTTGATAGGCAAGGCATTCCAGGGATGTTTATGATTAAAACACTGTGGCCTTTCAGTCAGAAAACGAACGACATTGGCCTCACGCCAGTGAAATTTCCAGATGTTTGATCCTGTGGTACAGCGTACGCTTGGAAACACTTAATTCAGTGGCCACTGTATTTACACAGTATCCATGGCGGCGCAAAGACGCCTCAATCAGCATTTTCTCTATTTGCTGCAGACTTGACTTCAGGCTTGTTTTTTTGTCCTGGTGGGGCGTGGGCGAATTTGAGAGCACTGGCAGTCCTAATACAAATCGCTTCGCCGTTGAACGCAGCTCGCGAACGTTGCCCGGCCAAGAGTGAGCGAACAGCTGCTGCAGCAGGCTCTCGGGTGGAGGAGGGGCAGGAAGTTTGAAATATTCTGCTTCTTTCTGGATCATCTCCAGAAACAGTGAAACGATACAGTCGCGTCGATCCCGCAAGGTAGGTAGCTGAATGTTGACTACGTTCAGGCGGAAGTACAGGTCGCGCCTAAAGGTGGCTTGCTCTACCATTTCGTGCAACGAATGCTGGGCTGACGCTATGACGCGCATGTCCACCGGGATAAAGCGGGTCGAACCCAGGCGCTCCACGCCGCGTGATTCCAGTACGCGCAGCAATTTGGCTTGCAGGCTCAGTGGCATGCTGTCGATTTCATCCAGGTACAGCGTGCCCAGGTGGGCGGCCTCGACATAACCGGCGCGTGATTGTATCGCGCCGGTATAAGCGCCGCTGTTGACGCCGAACAATTGGCTTTCGGCAAGACTTTCAGGGATAGCTGCGCAGTTTACGGCGATGAAGTTACCCCGCCGGCCGGATAGATGATGAATTCGCTGAGCCAATGTATCCTTGCCAGTGCCGGTTTCCCCTAGTAATAAGATATCGATGTTAAACGTAGCCGTGCTACCCAACATGCTTCTAATATCGGGGTCGTCAATCAGGTATAACTCCGTCTCATTTTCCATGTGGTCGAGCGCCGACATCGAATGATAACTCCATAATTGCTATTACGTCATTGCAGGTAATGCTGTCGAAGGCTCGCTTCAGTAGATAGAATTTTAAGACGGTTGTCACGTGCTCCTTGGGTCTTTATGTACCTCAGGCTGCGTAAGATAAGTTGTATTCTAATATTGATGCTTTGTGTTTTAGCTAACGGCCAAAGAGGCGATAGGAGAAGTCTGAAGCTTTCTGAATGTTTGGCTTAAACTTTTAATCGGTGCGATATATAAATAGTCGCCCACAAAAAAGCCGATGCTAAGCATCGGCTTTTTTACTGTTTAGAGGGCAGGTAATACTTACACGTTGAAACGGAAGTGCATCACGTCGCCATCTTTAACAATATATTCCTTACCTTCCAGGCGCCACTTGCCCGCTTCCTTGGCACCGGCCTCACCCTTGAACTGGATGAAGTCGTTGTAGGCAATCACTTCGGCGCGGATAAAGCCTTTTTCGAAGTCCGTGTGGATCACCCCAGCAGCCTGTGGTGCGGTAGCACCGACCTTGACGGTCCACGCGCGGACCTCTTCGACACCGGCGGTGAAGTAGGTCTGCAGGTTGAGCATTTCGTAACCGGCGCGGATCACGCGGTTCAGGCCAGGTTCTTCCAGGCCCAGGGCCTCGAGGAACATGTCCTTTTCTTCGCCGTCATCAAGCTCGGCGATTTCCGCTTCGATCTTGTTGCACACCGGCACCACGATGGCGCCTTCTTCGTCGGCGATGGCCTTGACTACGTCGAGCAACGGGTTGTTCTCGAAACCGTCTTCAGCGACGTTGGCGATGTACATCACAGGCTTGGTGGTCAACAGGTGGAAGCCCTTGATCACGGCCTTCTCGTCAGCGCCCATGTTCTTCATCAGGCTGCGTGCCGGCTTGCCTTCGGTGAAGTGCGCGATCAGTTGCTCAAGCAGACCTTTCTGGACCACTGCGTCCTTGTCGCCGCCCTTGGCGTTGCGCGCGACTTTCTGCAGTTGCTTCTCGCAGCTGTCGAGGTCGGCGAAGATCAGTTCCAGGTCGATGATCTCGATGTCGCGTTTCGGGTCGACGCTGTTGGAGACGTGGATCACGTTCTCGTCTTCAAAACAGCGGACCACGTGGGCGATGGCATCAGTCTCGCGGATGTTGGCGAGGAACTTATTGCCCAGGCCTTCACCTTTCGACGCACCAGCAACCAGGCCGGCGATGTCGACGAATTCCATGGTGGTCGGCAGGATGCGCTTGGGATTGACGATGGCCGCCAGGGCGTCCAGGCGTGGATCCGGCATCGGCACGATACCGCTGTTGGGCTCGATGGTGCAGAAGGGGAAGTTCTCCGCTGCGATACCGGACTTGGTCAGGGCGTTGAACAGGGTGGATTTGCCGACGTTGGGCAGGCCGACGATGCCGCAATTGAATCCCATGGTGTTTCCCCTCGGTAAGAGTCAGGCCTTCTGGCTGTGCAGGTTTTTCATCGCGCGGTTCCATTCACCGGCGAAGATATCCGGCAGCACGCCGAGGGCAAAGTCGATGCTGGCATCGAGTTTTTCCTGTTCGGCGCGTGGCGCACGACCCAGGACGAAATTTGAAACCATACTGGCGACGCCTGGGTGGCCAATGCCGAGCCGCAGGCGGTAGAAATTATTCTGATTACCCAGCTGCGCGATGATGTCGCGCAGGCCGTTGTGCCCGCCATGCCCGCCGCCGAGCTTGAGCTTGGCAACGCCGGGTGGCAGGTCCAGTTCGTCATGGGCCACCAGGATTTCTTCGGGTTTGATCCGGAAGAAGCCCGCAAGCGCCGCGACAGCCTGGCCGCTGCGGTTCATGTAGGTGGTGGGAATCAGCAGACGAACATCCTGGCCCTGATGCGAGAAGCGCCCGGTCAGGCCGAAATATTTGCGATCGGCCGCAAGGCTTACACCTTGTGCGTGGGCGATGCGCTCAACAAAAAGGGCCCCCGCGTTATGCCGCGTCTGTTCGTATTCGGCGCCTGGATTTCCCAGGCCAACGATCAGTTTAATGGCAGTCACGACAGGGGCCCTTCCTTTGGAGTTGTGGATAACATCGCCAGACCTGAGTGCGGCGAAAGTGGACGACACTACATCATTTACTCAAGAGTAAACGCCGCGTTATCGCCCGCTTTCTCGCTACGTTTCGGTCCGCGATGTTTCCTCAAGCTCCGGCAATACAGAGTGGATTACTCTGCAGCGCCTTCTTCAGCTTCTGGAGCAACGCGTGGAGCGTGAACGTTGGCAACTGCTTTGTCATCACCGTGAGCCAGTGCGACAAACTCAACGCCTTTAGGGGCTTTGAGGTCGGACAGGTGAACGATGGTGCCGATTTCAGCGGCCGACAGGTCGACTTCGATGAACTCAGGCAGGTCTTTCGGCAGGCAAGTTACTTCAACTTCGTTCACAACGTGCGAGATTTCGCCGCCTTTCTTGACCGGAGCTTCTTCACCAACAAAGTGCACTGGCACGATAGCGGTCAGTTTCTGACCAGCGACAACGCGAACGAAGTCAGCGTGCATGATGAATTGCTTGGAAGGGTGACGCTGCATCGCTTTAACGATGACGTTCTGCTTGGCGCCGTCGACGTTCAGCTCGATAACGTGGCTGTAGGCCGCTTCGTTTTCGAACAGCTTGGCGATTTCCTTGGCCAGGATGGTCACGGATTCAGCAGGCTTGTTACCACCGTATACAACGGCTGGGATGTTGGCGGCGTGACGCAGGCGGCGGCTCGCACCTTTCCCCAGGTCAGTACGCGCTTGGGCGTTCAGAGTAAAGTCAGTCATTTTGTATCTCCAAAATAGCCATCATCGAGCGGCGTTTGCGACCAGCGCCGGCCTCGACATGGGCAAAAAAGCCCCGCCCCAACAGAATGTCGGGGCGGGGCGCTTTTCGTCAGTGGGATGTGCCGAAGGTTTGACCCTTAGCGGAACATCGCGCTGATCGATTCTTCATTGCTGATGCGGCGAACCGCCTCGGCAACAACCGGTGCGATATCCAGTTGACGGATACGCGAACAGGCTTGAGCAGCAGCGGACAGCGGGATGGTGTTGGTCACCACCAGTTCGTCCAGCATGGAATTCTCGATGTTCTCGATCGCTCGGCCCGACAGCACAGGGTGTGTGCAGTAGGCGAAGACTTTGGCCGCACCGTGCTCTTTCAAGGCTTTCGCCGCGTGGCACAGAGTGCCGGCGGTGTCGACCATGTCATCAACCAGAATACAGGTACGCCCTTCGACATCACCGATGATATGCATCACTTCAGAGTGATTGGCTTTCTCGCGGCGTTTGTCGATGATCCCGAGGTCCACGCCCAGGGATTTGGCAACGGCCCGTGCACGCACGACGCCACCAATGTCCGGGGACACGATCATCAGGTTTTCAAAGCGCTGGTCTTCGATGTCATCCACCAATACGGGGGAGCCGTAGATGTTATCTACCGGAATATCGAAGAACCCCTGGATTTGGTCAGCGTGCAGGTCAACCGTGAGAACACGGTCGATGCCTACCACGGTCAGCATGTCAGCAACGACTTTCGCGCTGATGGCCACACGTGCGGAACGCGGACGGCGATCCTGACGGGCATAACCAAAGTAAGGGATTACAGCTGTGATTCGAGTCGCTGAGGAGCGGCGGAAGGCATCAGCCATCACGACGAGTTCCATCAGGTTATCGTTGGTCGGAGCGCAAGTCGGCTGAATAATGAAGACGTCTTTACCGCGAACGTTTTCATTGATCTCGGCTGTAATTTCGCCGTCGGAGAATTTACCGACAGAGATGTCACCGAGAGGGATATGCAGCTGACGTACGACACGTCGAGCCAGATCGGGGTTGGCGTTCCCCGTAAAGACCATCATCTTGGACACGCGCAGTACCTAGAGGCTGAGGGTAACCTGGATGAGTATAGGAAAATGGCAGGGGCGGCTGGATTCGAACCAACGCATGGCAGGATCAAAACCTGCTGCCTTACCGCTTGGCGACGCCCCTGTATCTGTTGCAACGAGTGCCTGACACTCGATTCCTTTAGAGCAGACTTTGCAGCTTGCGATGCAACATCGAAACGTTGCTTCCCTTTGCTACAAACCCTGTAAGGGTCTCTGTAAGAAGGGCCGAGACTTTATCAGCTTCAGCTTTGCTTGGGAAGCCCCCAAACACACAACTTCCAGTTCCGGTTAATTTTGCTTCGGTAAATTTACCTAACAAATTCAAAGCGTTACGTACCTCTGGATAACGCCTTGCTACAACCGGTAAGCAGTCATTTCGACTGTTTCCCTTGGGAACGGGGCGCACTTTAATGGGAGAAGAGTTACGTGTCAACAACGGATCTGAAAAAATTTCTGCTGTACTTACAGATACTTGCGGAACAAGCACGACATACCACGGCTCCTCGGGGTATTCCGGGCTGAGTTTCTCCCCCACGCCCTCGGCGAAAGCCGCGTGCCCACGCACGAAAACCGGGACGTCGGCACCCAGCGTCAGGCCCAGCGCGGCGAGGCGATCATGGTCCCAACCCAGTTGCCACAAGTAATTCAGACCCAGCAGAGTTGTCGCGGCATTCGAGCTGCCACCACCGATGCCGCCACCCATGGGCAGGATTTTATCGATCCAGATATCGATGCCGAGCGGACAGCCGGATTGCTCCTGAAGTTTTTTTGCGGCCTTCACGATCAGGTTGCTGTCGTGAGGCACGCCTTCGAATTCGGTATGCAGCCTGATCACGCCATCGTCGCGCACGGCGAAGGTCAGCTCGTCGCCATAGTCGAGGAATTGAAACAACGTCTGCAGCTCGTGATAGCCATCTTCACGGCGACCGAGAATGTGCAGCATCAGGTTGAGCTTGGCCGGGGAGGGCAGGGTCAATTTTTGTACGGACACGTTATTGCCCCAGTTTGCGTGGTTGCCAGTCCTTGATCACCAGCGTGACATCAAGGTCGGGACCATGCAGCTTGACGCGCTCGGGCAACCAATAGCCGCTTTGCTCCACGTAGCTCAAATATTCGACCTGCCAGCCATCCTGCTCCAGGCTGGCCAGGCGGCTGTCGCCGTTCAGGCTCAGGCGACTCTTGCTATCAGGCGCTGGCAGGCCACGGACCCACCACACCAGGTGAGACACCGGCAGTTTCCAGCCGATCTGTTCTTCCAGCAACGCTTCCGGCGAGGTCGCCTCATAACGGCCCTGGTTGGCCACTTCAAGGCTGACTTGCCCCGGCCGGCCGGTCAGGCGTGCGGCGCCACGGCCCAGCGGACCCGACAGGCGAATATCGTAGTAGTCCTGGCGCTGCAGCCAGAACAAGGTGCCGCTGCCGGAGTCTTTCGGCGCGCGAACCCCCACTTTGCCTTCGATCTGCCAGCCATCGATGCTGCTGAGCTGGTCCTTGTGCTGCTTCCATTGCGCCGGGTTGCCCTGGCCTTCAACGGATTCGCGGCTGCCGATGCCCGCACAACCGGCGAGCAGGGCGATGAAGCTGAAAATAACAACATGGCGCAAAAACATAGGTTTAAAGGGTCTCGGATCCGGTCAGGCGCTTGATGGTGCCGCGCAGGATGGGGCTTTCGGGTTGTTCCTTGAGGAATTTCTCCCAGATTTGCCGTGCTTCACGCTGTTTGCCATTGGCCCACAGCACTTCGCCCAGGTGCGCGGCGACTTCCTGGTCGGGGAAGCGTTCCAGTGCCTGGCGCAACAAGCGTTCGGCCTCGTCCAGGTTGCCCAGGCGGTAATTCACCCAGCCCAGGCTGTCGAGCACGGCCGGGTCTTCCGGGTTCAGCTTGTGGGCTTGCTCGATCAGCACCTTGGCTTCGTCGTAGCGCGTGGTGCGGTCGGACAAGGTGTAGCCCAGGGCGTTGAGGGCCATGGCGTTGTCCGGATCGCGCTTGATGATCAGGCGCAGGTCTTTTTCCATCTGCGCCAGGTCATTGCGTTTTTCCGCTTGCATGGCGCGGGTGTATAGCAAGTTCAAATCGTCCGGGAATTGCAGCAACGCTTGTTGCAGCAACTTCCAGGCGCGCTCGCCCTGATTGTTGGCCGACAAGGTTTCGGCCTGGATCAGGTAGAGCTGGATCGCGTAATCCGGTTCGGCATCCCGCGCGGCGGCCAGGCGTTTCTCCGCCTCGTCGGTGCGGCCGTTGCTCATCAGGATATCGGCCTGGCGCAATTGGGCGGGCAGGTAGTCGTTGCCGGGGCCTACCTTGGCGTACTCGAGCAGGGCGGCTTGCGGATCGTTGCGCTCTTCGGCGATGCGCCCGAGGTTCAGGTGTGCCGAATCTACATGGCTTTCACGCTGGATCAGCTCTTCCAGGTAACCCTTGGCCTCGTCCCAGGCCTTGGCTTCCAGGCAGACCAGTGCCAGGGAATAACGCAATTCGTCATCGTCCGGGTATTGCTGGACCAGGTTGGCGAACTGCACTTTGGCGTCCTCCATGCGGTCCTGTTCGACCAGCATGCGGGCGTAAGTCAGGCGCAGGCGCTTGTCGTCCGGATACTTCTTGAGGCTTTTTTCCAGCAGCGGAATCGCTTCCTTGCCACGGTTGAGGTTCTGAAGCAGGCGTGCACGCAGCAGGATCGGGGCGATTTCGCCTTCTTCCGGTGGATTCTGCTCCAGCAGCTTCAGTGCGGCGTCGGCTTCATCATCCTGTTGCAGCAGCAATGCCTTGCCGAAAATCAGCTGGCTGTTCTTCGGGTGCTTTTGCAGCAGGCGGTCGAAACTCTTCATCAGGCCATTGCGCGTGTCCTGGTCGGTGTCGGCAGCCGACAGCGCGAGGAAGTCGAAATGGGTGTCGCCTTTGCCCTGCAGGACTTTCTCCATATAGACCATGGAGTCGTCATAGCGCCCGACGCGTGCCAGTTGAATGGCTGCCGCGCGCTGTGCTTCCAGGTCGTCCGGGGCGTTTTTCGCCCAGATCAGCGAGGAGTCCAGCGCAGCCTGGTCGGCCCCCAGGTACTCGGCGATGCGGAAGGCCCGCTCGGAAATCCCCGGATCCTGGGTGTTGATGGCCTGGGTCACGTAGTTGTCCAGCGCAATGTCGAAGCGATTGCGTTGGCCGGCCAGTTCCGCAGTCAGCAGGCTGTACACCGTTTCTTCGGTGAACGAAGAATAAACCTTGGGCTTTTCAGGGGCGGGGGCGCTGTCTTCCACCGGTGGCGTACCGTCCGGCGACACGAGAGCCATGGCCTGGCAGCCGCTGAGAAAGACAAAGGCGAGGAGCAACGCGGAAGATCTATTCATATAGGAAGAGGACGACTAACCTGCGGTCGGATCATCATGACACAAGCCTTCGGCCAAACATAACCGAGTCTCAGTTGATGCCTTTATAGACACAAGGCATTAGGACAATAGACGACGGTGGTTGTTCTGAATCTTTCGAAGTAGGACAATTGTCGGCTTCCCGACATCATCAGCGATATTGAATGGCCTTCCTCGCACTCGGTATTAACCACAAGACTGCCTCCGTAGACGTGCGCGAGCGCGTGGCGTTTACGCCGGAGCAGTTGGTTGAGGCCCTGCAGCAGCTCTGCCGGCTCACCGACAGTCGCGAAGCTGCGATCCTTTCGACCTGCAATCGCAGCGAGCTTTATATAGAGCAGGAGCATCTTTCAGCGGATGTCGTACTGCGCTGGCTGGCCGATTACCATCATTTGGACCTCGATGACCTTCGCGCCAGCGCTTATGTGCACGAAGAGGATGCGGCAGTTCGTCACATGATGCGTGTGGCGGCCGGTCTCGATTCGCTGGTGTTGGGCGAGCCGCAGATTCTAGGGCAGATGAAATCCGCCTACGCCGTGGCGCGCGAGGCCGGCACAGTAGGCCCGCTGCTGGGGCGGCTGTTCCAGGCCACCTTCAATTCCGCCAAGCAGGTGCGCACCGACACTGCCATCGGTGAAAACCCGGTGTCTGTGGCGTTTGCCGCCGTCAGCCTGGCCAAACAGATTTTCAGTGACTTGCAACGCAGCCAGGCCCTGCTGATCGGCGCCGGCGAGACCATCACCCTGGTCGCCCGCCACCTGCATGACCTGGGCGTGAAGCGTATCGTGGTCGCCAACCGTACGTTGGAACGCGCGAGCATCCTCGCCGAGCAGTTCGGCGCCCATGCGGTGTTACTGGCGGACATTCCGGCGGAGCTGGTACGCAGCGATATCGTCATCAGCTCCACCGCCAGCCAACTGCCGATCCTGGGCAAAGGCGCGGTCGAGAGCGCGCTGAAGCTGCGCAAGCACAAGCCGATCTTCATGGTGGATATTGCTGTTCCCCGGGATATCGAGCCCGAAGTCGGCGAGTTGGACGACGTTTACCTCTATAGCGTCGACGATCTGCACGAAGTGGTCGCCGAAAACCTCAAGAGCCGCCAGGGTGCTGCCCAGGCCGCCGAGGAAATGGTCAGCACCGGCGCCGAAGACTTCATGGTGCGCCTGCGTGAACTGGCGGCGGTGGACGTGCTCAAGGCCTATCGTCAGCAAGGCGAACGCCTGCGCGACGAGGAATTGATCAAGGCCCAGCGCTTGCTGGCCAATGGCAGCAGCGCCGAAGAAGTGCTGATGCAACTGGCCCGTGGCCTCACCAACAAATTGCTGCATGCGCCCAGCGTGCAGCTGAAAAAGCTTACCGCCGAAGGCCGCCTCGATGCGCTGGCCATGGCCCAGGAACTCTTTGCCCTCGGTGAGGGCGCGTCAGATAGCTCTTCGGATAAAAAACCGCAATGAAAGCGTCACTGCTCAATAAACTGGACGTGCTCCAGGATCGTTTCGAAGAACTGACCGCCCTGCTCGGCGATGGCGAGATCATCGCCGATCAGGCCAGGTTCCGTGCCTATTCCAAGGAATACGCCGAAGTTGAGCCCGTGGTCGCCACCTATAAAAACCTGCTGAAAGTGCAGGCGGACCTTGAAGGTGCCCAGGCACTGCTCAAGGACAGCGACCCGGACATGCGTGAAATGGCCGTGGAAGAAGTCCGCGAAGCCAAGGAAAAACTCGCCGAGCTGGAAGGCGACCTGCAACGCATGCTGCTGCCCAAGGACCCGAACGACGGGCGCAACGTGTTCCTCGAAATCCGTGCCGGCACCGGCGGCGACGAGGCGGCGATCTTCTCCGGCGACCTGTTCCGTATGTACTCGCGGTATGCCGAACGTCGCGGGTGGCGGGTAGAGATCCTGTCCGAGAACGAAGGCGAACACGGCGGCTATAAAGAAGTGATCGCGCGGGTCGAGGGCGACAACGTCTACGGCAAGCTCAAATTCGAGTCCGGCGCGCACCGCGTGCAGCGGGTTCCAGCGACTGAATCCCAAGGTCGTATTCACACGTCCGCCTGCACGGTGGCCGTATTGCCCGAGCCGGACGAACAGGAGGCCATCGAGATCAACCCGGCCGACCTGCGCATCGACACCTACCGCTCCTCGGGCGCCGGTGGCCAGCACGTCAACAAGACCGACTCGGCGATCCGCATCACCCACTTGCCGTCGGGCATCGTGGTGGAGTGCCAGGAAGAGCGCTCCCAGCACAAGAACCGTGCGCGGGCCATGTCCTGGCTGTCGGCCAAGCTCAATGACCAGCAGACCAGCGCCGCCGCCAACGCGATTGCCAGCGAGCGCAAGTTGCTGGTGGGTTCGGGCGACCGCTCCGAGCGCATTCGTACCTACAACTTTGCCCAGGGCCGGGTCACCGACCACCGGGTCAACCTCACCCTTTACTCCCTGGACGAAATCCTTGCCGGTGGTGTGGACGCGGTGATCGAACCGTTGCTCGCCGAATACCAGGCCGATCAACTGGCCGCGATAGGTGAATAAATGACCATCATCGCCAGCCTGCTGCGCGCCGCCGACCTGCCCGATTCGCCCACGGCACGCCTGGATGCCGAATTGTTGCTGGCGGCTGCCTTGGGCAAGTCCCGCAGCTACCTGCACACCTGGCCCGAGAAAATCGTCAGCAGCGAGCATGCGCTGATCTTTGCCGGCTACCTGCAGCGCCGTCGTGGCGGTGAGCCGGTGGCCTATATCCTCGGTCAACAAGGCTTCTGGAAGCTGGACCTGGAGGTCGCGCCTCACACGCTGATCCCGCGGCCAGATACCGAGTTGCTGGTGGAAACCGCGCTGGAATTGTTGCCCGCCACCCTCGCCAAGGTCCTCGACCTGGGCACCGGCAGCGGCGCCATCGCCCTGGCCCTGGCCAGCGAACGCCCGGCCTGGCAGGTCACCGCCGTCGACCGTGTGCTGGAAGCCGTGGCCCTGGCCGAGCGCAATCGCCAGCGGTTGCACCTCGCTAACGCTACGGTGCTGAACAGCCATTGGTTCAGCGCGCTGCAAGGTCATCGCTATGACCTGATCATCAGCAACCCGCCGTACATTGCCGCCAACGATCCGCACCTGGTGGCCGGCGACGTGCGTTTCGAACCAGCCAGCGCACTGGTGGCCGGTCATGATGGCTTGGACGACCTGCGCCTGATCATCAAGGAGGCCCCGGCCCACCTGAATGCCGGTGGGCGGTTGCTGCTGGAACATGGTTACGACCAGGCCCCGGCGGTGCGTGACCTGCTGTTGAGTGAAGGTTTCGAAGAAGTGCACAGCCGCATCGACCTCGGTGGCCACGAACGCATCACCCTGGGGCGCCGGCCGTGCTGACCGATCAGGAGCTGTTGCGCTATAGCCGACAGATTCTGTTGCAGCATGTCGACATAGACGGCCAATTTCGCCTGAAAAACGGCCGTGCCCTGATCGTAGGTCTTGGTGGCCTGGGTGCGCCCGTTGCGTTGTACCTCGCTGCCGCCGGCGTCGGCGAGTTGCATCTGGCGGACTTCGACACGGTCGACCTGACCAACCTGCAGCGCCAGATCATCCATGACACCGACAGCGTCGGGCAGACCAAGGTCGACTCGGCCCTGCGTCGCCTGACCGCCCTCAACCCTGAAATCAAACTGGTGGCCCATCGCAGTGCGCTGGATGCCGATTCCCTCGCTGCGGCGGTCGAAGCGGTAGACGTGGTGCTTGATTGCAGTGATAACTTTTCCACCCGCGAAGCCGTCAACGCGGCCTGTGTCGGTGCCGGCAAGCCTTTGGTCAGCGGCGCTGCGATCCGTCTTGAAGGGCAACTGTCGGTGTTCGACCCGCGTCGCGCCGAGAGCCCGTGCTATCACTGCCTGTATGGGCACGGCAGCGATACCGAACTGACCTGCAGTGAGGCTGGCGTGGTCGGCCCACTGGTCGGTGTGGTCGGCAGCCTGCAAGCCCTGGAAGCCTTGAAACTGCTGGCCGGTTTCGGTGAGCCGTTGGTGGGACGCTTGTTGCTGATCGACGCCTTGGCCACACGTTTTCGCGAGCTGCGCGTCAAGCGTGACCCCGGTTGCACTGTGTGCGGGGCGCCACATGGTTAAGGGCGCGCCGATCGGTGTGTTCGATTCCGGTATCGGCGGGTTGACCGTGCTGGATGAAATCCAGCAGCTATTGCCCCAGGAATCACTGCTGTACGTGGCCGATTGCGGGCACATCCCCTACGGCGAGAAAAGCCCGGCGTTTATCCTTGAGCGCTCCCGGCAGGTGGCGGCATTTTTCCAGGCGCAGGGCGCCAAAGCCTTCGTTATTGCCTGCAATACCGCTACGGTTGCCGCCGTGGCTGATCTGCGTCGGGATTTTCCCGATTGGCCGCTGGTGGGCATGGAACCTGCTGTCAAACCGGCGGCGGCAGCCACCCGCAGCGGCGTGGTTGGGGTGCTTGCCACCACCGGCACGCTGCAAAGCGCCAAGTTCGCCGCGTTGCTCGACCGCTTCGCTACCGATGTGAAGGTCATCACCCAGCCATGCCCGGGCCTGGTGGAGCTGATTGAAAGCGGTGACCTGACCAGCCCGGCCTTGCGCCAGTTGTTGCAGGGGTATATCGACCCGCTGCTCAGCGCCGGTTGCGACACCATCATCCTCGGCTGCACCCACTATCCCTTCCTCAGGCCGCTCTTGGCGCAGATGCTGCCCCCCAGCATTATCCTCATCGACACCGGCGCCGCCGTGGCCCGTCAACTCAAGCGTTTGCTGGGTGAGCGCGACCTGTTGGCCGTCGGCAATCCAGCACCGGCACAGTTCTGGACCAGCGGTGATGTGTATCACCTAAGAAATATCCTACCGACACTATGGAAATATCCGGGCGTTGTGAGAAGCTTCGACTCGTGAAAATTTCGTGAAATGCCTGCGTTATTAGCTGGAACTTCTGGCTACACGCCAGCTTCTATAGCGAGATAGCCTGTACACAACCATATAACTTCGTTCGGAAAGGATGTTTCTTATGAAGCGCTTGTTCTGTTTGGCTGCGATTGCGGCCGCTGTAGTGGGGCACTCTGTTTCGGCACAAGCTGCTGGCCTGGAGTTCGGGGTGGGGAGCACCAGTGATTCGACCATGACCTATCGCCTGGGGCTGACATCGGACTGGGATAAAAGCTGGTGGCAGAGCGATACCGGTCGATTGACCGGCTACTGGAGCGGCGCCTACACCTATTGGGATGGGGACAAGCGAGCCAGCGCCAGCAGCCTGTCGTTCTCGCCGGTGTTTGTGTATGAATTTGCCGGGGAGTCGGTGAAGCCTTATATCGAGGCCGGGATCGGGGTGGCGGTGTTTTCCCGCACCAAGCTGGAAGACAATAACATCGGCCAGGCCTTTCAGTTCGAAGACCGCCTGGGTTTCGGCCTGCGCTTCGCGGGTGGGCATGAGGTGGGCATTCGTGCCACGCATTACTCCAACGCGGGTATCAGCAGCAATAACGACGGGGTAGAGAGCTACTCGTTGCACTACACCTTGCCGTTGTAACCCTTCAGAACACTGCAAAACCCATGTGGGAGTGGGCAAGCCCCCTCCCACATTCAGCATCAGCGGTAGGCGGTAGCGATACCCTGTCGCTCTTCCAGGCACTCCGGCGCACCCATCTCGAATTCCCGGCAAATCAGCGGTCGTCGCTCGTAGATCGTGCACATCATCGTGTCCCGGTCCAGTGCCGCGCACCAGCCGTCATCCAGGCGCAGCATCACTTCACCGCCCCAGTCATCGGTATCGATATAGCGTTCCGGCACGCCGGTGTCGGTGATCAGCATCACTTCCAGCTGGCAGCAGCAGGCCGCACACGTCGAGCAAGTGACGGCGGGTTCGGCGATTTGGATATGGGGGATGTTGGTCATAGGCGTGCAGTGTAAGGCAAGCGGGTGACGCACGTGTGATACGGCTGACGGACGTCAGCGCGCCAGCCGATGCAAACCCACGAACACCATCGCCCACAGCAACGCCAGCGCAACCATTGTTGGCGCGAAGCCGAAACCAAACTGCACCCCGGCCAGTTGGCTACCGGCGTAATAAGACAGCGGGCCGCCCAGCGCGCCCAGCGCAGCGGCACGCCACCAGGGACGGGCACTCCAGGCCAGGCAATGGCGCAACGTCGTCGCCAGCAATGCCCATAGCAGGATCAACCAGAAGGGAATCAACGTGCCCGGTTCCGTGAACTCAAACACCCCCAGCATGCGCAACGTGGTGTCCAACAGGGTGCCCAGAACCATCACGCGCAGGATCAACCTACCGTCCTCAGCCCATGAACTTATCCACAGCAGGTGAACCGCCAACACGGCAAGCCCCACCATTAACCACGCGCTGTCCCCGCCAAGCACGCAGGCAAACCAGCCGCACTGAAACAGCACGGCATTGGCCAGCGTCTTAAGCACTGAAGCGCCCGAGCAGCGGTGGGTTGATCGCCGACGGCTTGGCCAGCAGCAACTGCGCAGTGCCAATGGTGCGTTCCATGAAGCCACCTTCGCAGTAGCACAGGTAGAACTCCCACAGGCGCAGGAAATACTGGTCGTAGCCCAGCTCGGCGAGGCGACCGTGGGCGCGGCGAAAGTTCTCATGCCATAGGCGCAGGGTTCGTGCGTAGTGCAGGCCGAAATCCTCCATGTGCAGCAGGTTCATATCGGTGTCGCGGCTGACGATATGCAACATGTTCTGCACACAGGGCAGGGCGCCGCCAGGAAAGATATAGCGCTGGATAAAATCCACGCTGCGCTTGGCCTGTTCAAAGCGTTGCTCACGGATGGTGATGGCTTGCAGCAGCATCAGGCCATCGTTCTTGAGCAGGCGCGCGCATTGTTTGAAGTAGGTCGGCAGGAAGCGATGGCCCACCGCCTCGATCATTTCGATGGACACCAGCTTGTCGTATTGGCCGGTGAGGTCGCGGTAATCCTGCAGCAGTAGCGTGACCTGGCCTTGCAACCCCAGGGCGTCGATGCGTTGTTGGGTGTAGGCGAACTGTTCCCTGGACAAGGTCGTGGTGGTGACCTGGCAGCCGTAATGCTGCGCCGCATAGAGCGCCATGCTGCCCCAACCGGTGCCGATTTCCAGCAGGTGGTCGGTGCGTTTGAGGGCGAGCTTCTGGCAGATGCGCTCCAGCTTGTTCAACTGCGCCTGTTCGAGGGTGTCGTCGGGCGTCAGAAACTGTGCCGCGGAGTACATCATGGTCGGGTCGAGGAATTCTTCGAACAGGTCGTTGCCCAGGTCGTAGTGGGCGGCGATGTTTTTCTGTGAACCCTTGCGCGTGTTGCGGTTGAGCCAGTGCAGGCCCTGGGTGAACGGCCGCGCCAGGCGTGCCAGGCCGCCTTCCATTGCATCGAGCACGTCCAGGTTGCTGACCATCACGCGCACCACGGCGGTCAGGTCCGGGCTGGTCCAGTAACCGTGGATAAACGCTTCGCCGGCGCCGATGGAGCCGTTGGCCGCCACCAGGCCCCACACGGCAGAGTCCAGGATCTGGATTTCCCCCATCAAGTGCGCTTCCTGTGCGCCGAACACTTGGCGCTCGCCGTCCTCGATCACCACCAGTTGGCCATGGCGCAGTTGGCTGAGTTGGCGCAACACCGCCTTGCGCAGCAGCGCGGCGGTCATGCCGTTGACGTTCAGGCGGTGAGTCTTGACCGATAAGCTAGGGGATTTCATGGCGGCGATCCTTGGTGTAACCGACTGCGGTGCGAGAGGCGCCATCGGCGGCCCGGTGGGAAAAAATCGGCGTGCGTTTGAGCAACAGGCGCAGGGCCTGCCAGTAAATAGCGAGGCAGGTCTTGGCGGTCATCCAGGGGAAACGCCACAGGTAGCGATGCAGGCTGGCGCGATCCAGCGTTTCTTTCTCCAGGCTCAACGTGGCGTCGAAGATTTTCTGCGTGCCCTGCCAATCGGCCATGTGCACGCCCAGCCTGGCGGAGGGAGGGCTGAAGCTCATGCGGTATTCCAGGTCGCGGGGTAGAAACGGCGACACATGGAAGGCCTTGGCCACGGCGAAATGCTGGTGTTCATCGGCGTCCAGGGCCTGGGCCGGCAACACGTAGTGATAGCGTTCGCGCCATGGGGTGTTGGTCACTTCACACAGGATCGCGGCCAGACGTCCGTCGGCCTCGAAGCAGTAGAAGAAACTCACGGGGTTAAAAGCCAGGCCCCAGCTGCGGGCCTGGGTCAGTAGGCAGATAACGCCCTGGGGTGTACGCCCCAGTGCCTTGCCGACTTCCTGGCGCACGGCATCGCTCAAGTTCATGCCGCTGCGCGTCCATTCACGCAGGTAGTCCTGCTGACGAAAACCGAAGGGGGCCAGGCGGCTGCGCCCGGCCAGGGGCGAAAGCCCCAGCACTTGGTGTTCTTCGCTCAAATCCAGGTACAGCAGGCCGATGCGGTAGCGAAAGGCATGGGCCTTGGGCGCAAACCGCCGATGGGCGATCCACCCGCTGTACAGGGCGCTGTTCACAGGGTTTCCCCAAAGGCTTCGGCCACCCGCAGTGCGCTGACCACGCCGTCTTCGTGAAAGCCGTTGGCCCAGTAGGCGCCGCAGTAGAAGGTATTGCTCACGCCGGATATTTCTTCGCGACGTGCCTGCGCTGCCACCGCCGCCAGGCTGTACTGCGGGTGGGCGTAGGTGTAGCGGGCCAGTACCTTCAGCGGGTTGATCATGGTTGTCTGGTTGAGGCTGACGCAAAACGTGGTGGTGCTGTGGATGCCTTGCAGGATGTTCATGTCATAGGTCACCGCCGCCTGTGCCTGGCGATTGCCGGTCAGCCGGTAGTTCCAACTGGCCCAGGCGAGTTTGCGGTCGGGCAGCAGGCGCGTGTCGGTGTGCAATACCACGTCGTTATCGGCGTAGGGCATGGCGCCCAGGATCTCCTGTTCGGCCTGGCTCGGGTCGGCCAGCAACGCCAGGGCCTGGTCGCTGTGACAGGCGAACACCACGCGATCAAATGCCTCACTGCCGGCCGGGCTGTGGATAACCACGCCGTCGTCGGTGCGTGCCACTTTATGCACAGGGCAATTGAGGCGGATCCGTTCGCGAAAGCTGCGGGTCAACGGCTCGATGTAGCGGCTTGATCCCCCTTCGATCACGCACCATTGCGGGCGGTTGTTCACAGAGAGCAACCCGTGGTTCTTGAAGAAGCGCACAAAGAACTGCAACGGAAACTTCAGCATATCGGCCAGGGACATCGACCAGATCGCCGCGCCCATCGGCACGATGTAGTGCCGGACAAACCGCTCGCCGTAGCCGCCGGCGGTGAGGTAGCTGCCCAGGGTCATGTCGGCGCTGATGCGATGCTGCTGCAGGTCCAGCGGCGCCTGGCGGTTGAAGCGCAGGATATCGCGCAACATGCCCCAGAACCCCGGCGACAAAATATTGCGACGCTGGGCAAACAAACTGTTGAGGTTGTTGCCGTTGTACTCGAACCGGGTGTGCTCGTCGCACACCGAAAAGCTCATCTCGGTCGGTTTGAACGCCACCCCGATCTGCCCCAGCAAGCGGATGAAGTTGGGGTAGGTCCAGTCGTTGAACACGATGAAGCCGGTGTCGACCGCGTAGTTTTCACCCTCGACAGTGACATTGACGGTGTGGGTATGCCCGCCGATGCGGTCGCCCGCTTCGAACAGGGTGATGTCGTGACGGCGGCTGAGCAGATAGGCGCTGGTCAGGCCGGCGATGCCGCTGCCGATAATGGCGATCTTCACAGGTCGTCCTTTTTAGGCGGCGGGCTGCGCAACATGCGCTTGCCGATGATCAGTTGCGCACGGTTCGGCAGTTTCGACAGGGGCCACAACGTGGCGATGAACAGTGCAGGAAAGGCGATTTCCAGCGGGCGCTTTTCCAACTTGGCGAAAATGTGCCGTGCGGCTTTATCCGCTGACCAACTAAGCGGCATGGGGAAGTCATTGCGCTCGGTCAGCGGAGTGTCGACAAAGCCCGGGCTGATCACGGTGACGTCGATGTTTTCCGGCGACAGGCTGATACGCAGGGATTCGAACAGGTAGCGCAGACCCGCCTTGGACGCGCCATAGGCTTCGGCGCGTGGCATCGGCAGGTAGGTCACGGCGCTGGCGACGCCTACCAGGTGCGGGGTGCGCCCGGCGCGCAACAGCGGCAGGGCGGCTTCGATGCAATAACTGCTGGCCAGCAGGTTGGTACGCACCACGTGCTCGATGATCGATGAGTCAAACTGTCGGGCATCCACGTATTCACAGGTGCCAGCATTGAGAATGACCGTGTCCAGGGCGCCCCAGGCCTCGCCAATGCGCTCACCAATCTCGCGCACGGTCTGGCTGTTGGTCAGGTCGCCGGCCACCACCAGCACCTGGCCAGGGTAACGGTGGGCGAGCGCTTCCAGCGGGCCTTTCGAGCGTGAGCTCAAGGCGACGTGGGCGCCGCTGTTGAGCAACTCCACGGCCAGCGCGGCACCGATGCCACTGCTGGCGCCGGTCAGCCAATAACGTCGAGGCAATGTACTGCTCATCCCATTCTCCTTTTCAGCCAGCCAACGACGCTGCCCAGCACGGGCACGTGTTCGTACAGCATGGCGCCGGCATCGAAATAATCGCGGTGGCGGTACACCTTGTCACGCCACATCAAGTGCGAACAACCTTCCACCCGGATCACCTTGCCGCTGGCCAGGCGTGGGTGGCAGAAACTCATTTTCCAGCGCAGGTAACCTTCACCTTCGGTCACCTGATCGAAACCGTGGAAGTCGAAGCGTAACTGGCTGACGTTGCTGTACAGCTCGGCGAAGTATCGGTGCAGGGCGGGCAGGCCCTGCACTTCATGCAGTGGATCCGCGAAGCGGATGTCCTGGCTGTACAGGCTGTCGAGCAGGTGCAGGTTGTGCTTGTCCAGCGTGGAAAAGGCCTGGGCGAAGCGACGCAGGAAGTCACTCATTACTCGCCCCCAGCGGCTTGTCGCGAGGGCAGGCTGCGGAAGGCGGCCAGGGCGCGTTCACGGGACTTTTTCAGGTCGACAATCGAACGCGGGTAATCGGCCACGCCGAACAAACCACCGGCGGCTTCGGGGTTGTGCACTTCCTTTTTATTCAGCGCGGCCAGTTCCGGCAGCCAGCGCTTGATGAATACCCCTTCGCTGTCGAATTTTTCCGATTGGCTCAAGGGGCTGAAAATCCGGAAGTACGGCGCCGAGTCGGTGCCGGTGGACGAACTCCACTGCCAGCCGCCGTTATTGGCCGCCAGGTCGCCGTCGATCAGATGGCGCATGAAAAAGCGCTCGCCTTCGCGCCAGTCGATCAGCAGGTTCTTGGTCAGGAACATCGCCACGACCATGCGCAGGCGGTTGTGCATCCAGCCGGTTTCAAGCAGTTGGCGCATGGCGGCGTCGATGATCGGCAGGCCGGTGCGCGCTTGCTGCCAGGCGGCCAGGTCCTTGGGCGCGTTGCGCCAGGCGACGGCTTCGGTCTCGGGGCGGAACGCCCGGTGGCGCGACACCCGTGGGTAACCCACCAGGATGTGCTTGTAGAACTCACGCCACAGCAGTTCGTTGATCCAGGTAATGGCGCCCATGTCGCCACTTTCAAACTCGCCGCCGTTGGTCTGCAGTGCAGCGTGCAGGCACTGGCGCGGCGACACCACGCCGGCGGCGAGGTAAGCCGACAACTGGCTGGTGCCGGGCTTGGCGGGGAAGTCGCGTTCGTCCTTGTAGTAGCTGATCTGTTGGTCGGCGAAAGCGTCGAGGCGGCGCCGGGCTTCGTCTTCACCGGCGGGCCAGAGGGCACGCAGGGTCTCGCTGGGTGGCTCGAAACCGTCGACTGTCTTTGGGATCGGGTCGCTTTTCAGCTTGAGCGCAGCCTGGGCCTTGGGTGCCGGGACTATCCGGGGCAGGGCGCTGTGCAGACGGCTGTAGCAGACCTTGCGGAACTGGCTGAACACCTGGAAGTAAGTGCCGGTCTTGGTCAGCACGCTGCCGGGCTGGAAGAACAGTTGGTCCAGGTAGCTGTGGAAGCTGATGCCCGCCGACTCCAATGCCTTGGACACGGCCGCATCACGACGGCTTTCATGGATGCCGTATTCCTCGTTGACGTGCACCGACTCCACGGCCAGTTCACGGCACAGCGTGCCCAGCACGTCGGGTGCCTGGTCCCAGGTGGCTGCCGTACGGATCAGCAGGGGAATGTTCAGTTCGCCGAGTGTCTTGCTCAGGTCATCCAGGCTGCGCAGCCAGAAATCCACCTTGCACGGTGCATCGTCATGGGCCAGCCATTGTTCGGGCGTGATCAGGTACACGGCGGCGATCGGGCCCCGCTGGCTCGCGGCGGTCAGGGCGGTGTTGTCGTGTAGGCGCAGGTCGGTGCGCAGCCAGATCAAATGCATTTAAACGAGTCCACGCTGGATCAGTAGCTGGTGGGCCGACAACAACTCTTCGGCGACGAACAATTCAGGGATGTCCTGGGCTAATACGGCCAACTCGGCCTGGTGGATGCATACCGTTGGTCCGACGACCAACTTTGGGCAACGGACGCCGCCCAAAAGTTTTTCCAGACCCGACAAATGCAGCGCCTTGCTCGAATACAGCAGCACGGCCCGCGGTTGCAGGTGCTCCACCGCCAGGGCCAGTTCGCCGGCGGGCAACGGCCAGTCGAACACTTCCACCGGGCAATCGGCACTGCTGGCGAGCCAGGCACTGAGCCACAGGTGTGGCTCCAGGGGCAGGTCGGACTGATTGACCAGCAACAACGGTGCGCCGTGCAACTGGCGATTGTTGTGGTAAATGCGTGCGCCGAATTTGCTGCGCAGCCATGAGAGGAAAAACACCCGCTCCATCTGCGCGCCGAACTGGCCTTGCCAACGCTGTTCCAACGCTCGCAGCAGCGGCAGCATCAGTTGCTCGCACAACGTGCGTGGCGGGTACAGCGCCATGGCCTGGTTGAAGGCGTCATCGACCCGGCGTTCGGTCAATTCGCTGATGGCGTGCACCAGGTTCTGGCGCAGGCTGTGCCACTCGTTTTCCACCGCCTCGGGAAGGGATTGGGCCGAGTCGATCAGGCCTTTGACCTGGCTCACCGGCACGCCGCGATTGAGCCAGGTGAGGATGGTATGGATGCGCTGCACATGCTCGGCGCTGAACAGCCGATGGCCCTTGGGCGTGCGCTGGGGCACGATCAGGCCGTAACGGCGTTCCCAGGCGCGCAGGGTCACGGCGTTGACGCCGGTCTGACGCGCCACTTCGCGGATCGGCAGCCAGCCGTCTTCGAGCGCTTGGGCGATGTCGTCGCCGGGTTCGTCTAGCAGGGCAGCTTTCATGGTCTAGATCGCATTTCGCAGGCTGAGGTTTTCCGGGTGCGGTTGCAGGTAGGCCTGCTGCGCGATGTAGCGGTCCGGGTGTTGGCGAAAGTGGTGTTTGAGCAGGGTCAGCGGCACCACAAGCGGCACGATGCCGTGGCGGTACTGGCCGATGACGGTCTGCATTTCTTGCTTGTCATCAGCGCTGATGACCTGTTTGAGGTAACCGCTGATGTGTTGCAGCACATTGGTGTGGGTGCCACGGGTGGCGCACTTGGTGAGGCCGGACATCAGGTCGCTGAAGTAACCCGCCGCCAACTCGTCGAGGTTGGCATCCTTGCTCATGCTGCCCAGCAGGTGGCCAAGGCGCTTGTAGTGCGCCGGGCTGTGAGCCATCAGCAGGTACTTGTAGCGCGAATGAAAGGCCAGCAGACGGTGACGGGTCAGGCCTTCGGCCAACAGTTTCTGCCAGCTGGCGTAGACGAATACCCGGGTCAGGAAGTTTTCCCGCAGCACCGGGTCGTTCAGCCGACCGTCTTCTTCCACCGGCAGGTTGGGATGGCGTGCACAGAAGGCCTGGGCGTAGATGCCGCGCCCACCGCCGTCCACAGGGGTGCCGTTGTCGCGGTAGACCTTGACCCGCTCCAGGCCGCACGACGGCGATTTTTGCATGAAGATATAGCCGCACAGGTCGGTATGTTCCGCGGCCATCTGCTGGCCGTACTCGTCCAACGGTTGGGTGACGTTCAGCTCGCGGTGCACGGTACCGACGGCCTGCGGGTGGGCGGGATCGCCCACCAGACGGATCGGTTCGCGTGGAATGCCCAGGCCGATGGCGACCTCGGGGCACAGCGGCACGAAGTCGAAATAGTCGGCGAGGGTCTGGCTGCACAACAGGGATTGTTTATGGCCGCCGTTGAAGCGCACGTTCTCGCCCAGCAGGCAGGCGCTGATGGCGATCTTCGGTTTGGTGGTGCTGGACATACACGAACCCTCTGCAAGATTCCTGTACAAGATATAAATCCTGTACAACTAAATCTCATCATAGGTTCGATGCTGTACAAGTCAAATTATTTGTACAAGTTTTGCGAGTGATCTATTTCCAGCCGATTTTCCAGGCTTCCATATCCTGCAGGGTTTGCCAGGGCAGGCGTTCGCTGCGGTGCGTCATCACGGCTTGCAGTTCAATGTCGAGCACCGTGCCTTCTTCATCACGAAACAGCTCGGTGACCAGAAAGTGTTTTTCTTTGTTGCGAGGGTGGGCTGCTGTCCATTTCGACAGCAGCAATTTGGCGGGGTTGATGCGGTTCATTGCAGGTGCTCGATCAAGCGTCGCGCGGCTTCCTGGCCGCTGAGCCAGGCCCCTTCCACGCGGCCCGACAGGCACCAGTCGCCACACACGTACAGGCCCAGGTCGGCATCGGCGAGTACGCCGAATTCGTGGCTGCTAGACGGCCGTGCGTAGAGCCAGCGGTGGGCCAGGCTGAACGACGGCGCCGGCATCGCGCTGTGCAGCAGTTCGGCGAAGGCGCCGTGCAGGTGCTCGATCACCGCCTCTTTGGGCAGGTCCAGGTGGGCCTTGCTCCATGCGCTGGTGGCGTGCAGCACCCAGGTGTCGAGGGTGGTATCGCGCCCAGGTTTGCTGCGGTTGCGGGCAAGCCAGTCGAGGGGACTGTCTTGCACGAAGCAGCCTTCCATGGGGGTATCCAGGGGTTTATCGAAGGCCAGGGCGATGGCCCAGGTCGGGTCCATTTTCACCCCGGCGGCGGCACTCGCCAGCTTGGGCGCGGCGGCCAGCAGGGCGGTGGCCTGGGGCGCAGGTGTGGCGATGATCACGTGGCTGAAGGGGCCATGGTTTTCGCTGTCCGCGTCCAGCAGGTTCCAGTGGTGCTTGCCCTGGAACACCTCGGTGATGCGGCAACCGAACTCTACTGGCAGGTCGTCGAGCAGGGCGCGAGTGATCGCGCTCATGCGCGGCGTGCCGACCCAGCGGATCTGTTCATCGGGAGACGGGGTGAGTTGGCCGGACTTGAAGTTGTACAGCTGGGGTTTCCATTGCTCGGCCCAGCCGTTGCTTTGCCAGCGTTGCACTTCGTTGACGAAGCGCCGGTCGCGGGCGGTGAAGTATTGCGCGCCCATGTCCAGGGAGCCGGCATCGCTGCGCTTGCTGGACATGCGGCCACCACTGCCGCGGCTTTTATCGAAGAGTTGTACAGCGTGCCCCGCGTCTCTTAACGCTCGGGCGGCGGAGAGACCGGCGATGCCGGTGCCGATGATCGCGATGGGAACAGTCATGGGAGGCCTCGTTTTACCGTTGTGCACAGACTACGCGGACACCAATAGCTGTACAATATTGTTTTTTGGTATAAGTTTTGGCGTACCAGTTCTAACGGCGTAACCTATGGTTAAAGCTGAGGCTTAAGCCAGCGTTACGCCTGCTAACAAATGATCCCTGTTTATAAAATAGACCAGTGATCGGCGGCGAACGTTACATGAGGAGCGTCCCATGCATATTTTGCTGACCGGCGGTACTGGCTTGATTGGCCGCCAACTCTGCCAACACTGGCTCACCCAGGGCCATCGCCTGACCGTGTGGAGTCGCCACGCGGACCAGGTCGCGAAGGTATGCGGCGCCCAGGTGTCGGGAGTCAGCCGCCTTGAAGAGGTTATCGGCCCGGTCGACGCGGTCATTAACCTGGCGGGCGCGCCTATTGCCGACCGCCCCTGGACCCACAAGCGCAAGGCGTTGTTGTGGAGCAGCCGCATCAGCCTTACCGAGACCTTGCTGGCGTGGCTTGAGGGCCTGGAACAAAAACCAGCGGTGTTGATTTCCGGTTCGGCGGTGGGCTGGTACGGCGATGGCGGCGAGCGCGAATTGACCGAAGCCAGCGGCCCGGTGCAGGACGATTTCCCCAGTCAGTTGTGCATCGCCTGGGAAGAAACCGCCCAGCGCGCCGAAGCCCTGGGGATTCGTGTGGTCCTTGTACGTACCGGCCTGGTGCTGGCGGCGCAGGGCGGCTTTTTGTCGCGGCTGTTGCTGCCGTTCAAACTGGCGCTGGGCGGGCCTATCGGCAGTGGTCGGCAGTGGATGCCGTGGGTGCATATCAAGGATCAAATCGCCCTGATTGATTTTCTTCTGCACCAGCCTGACGCCAGCGGTCCCTATAATGCCTGCGCGCCGCACCCGGTGCGCAATCGCGAGTTTGCGAAAACCCTGGGCCAGGTGCTGCACCGCCCGGCGCTCATGCCGTTGCCGGCCTTTGTATTGCGGGTGGGCCTGGGTGAGTTGTCCGGCCTGTTGCTGGGCGGGCAGAAGGCGCTGCCCGAGCGCTTGCTGGCTGCCGGTTTCACTTTTCAGTTCACTGAGTTGCGTGCGGCTTTGGATGACTTGTCCGGCCGCCTCTAAAGATAGGATGTTGCATGACGGATCACGCGTTGTTACTGGTCAACCTGGGCTCGCCGGCGTCCACTTCGGTGGCGGATGTGCGCAGCTACCTCAATCAGTTCCTGATGGACCCTTATGTGATCGACCTGCCGTGGCCGGTGCGGCGCTTGCTGGTGTCGCTGATCCTGATCAAGCGCCCCGAGCAGTCGGCGCATGCCTACGCCTCCATCTGGTGGGACGAGGGTTCGCCGCTGGTGGTACTCAGTCGTCGCCTGCAACAGCAGATGACCGCGCAGTGGACCCAGGGCCCGGTGGAATTGGCAATGCGTTATGGCGAGCCATCGATTGAAAGTGTGCTGACCCGCCTCGCAGCCCAAGGCATCCGCCAGGTCACCCTGGCGCCGTTGTACCCGCAATTTGCCGACAGCACCGTGACCACAGTGATCGAGGAAGCCAAGCGTGTGGTGCGCGACAAAAAGCTCGACGTGCAATTCTCGATCCTGCAGCCGTTCTACGACCAGCCCGAATATCTCGACGCTCTGGCCGCCAGCGTGCGGCCCTACGTGGAACAGGATTACGACCACCTGCTGCTGAGTTTCCACGGCTTGCCTGAGCGCCACTTGACCAAGCTCGATCCTACCGGCCAGCACTGCTTCAAGGATGCCGACTGCTGCAAGAATGCGTCCGCCGAGGTGCTCAAGACCTGCTATCGCGCGCAGTGCTTCAGCGTCGCCCGCGACTTTGCCGCACGCCTGGGCTTGCCCGAAGACAAGTGGTCGGTGGCCTTCCAATCGCGCCTGGGCCGCGCCAAGTGGATCGAACCCTACACCGAGGCTCGCCTTGAAGCATTGGCCCAGCAGGGCGTGAAAAAGCTGCTGGTAATGTGCCCGGCGTTCGTCGCCGATTGCATCGAGACGCTGGAGGAGATCGGCGATCGCGGGCTGGAGCAGTTCCGCGAGGCCGGCGGCGAGGAGCTGGTGCTGGTGCCGTGCCTGAATGATGATCCGCAGTGGGCGAAGGCGCTCAATACCCTTTGCGAGCGCGCACCGACGGCGCTGTAACCGAACAAAGTGAAGATCAAGGTGTGGGAGGGGCTTGCCCCCTCCCACATTTGGTTTTGTTACAGGTTGAGGGTCAGGCTGACCGTGAAATTGCGCGGTTCGCCCGGGCTGATCCAGTAGTTGCTGTACGACCGCTCGTAATACTTCTCATCAAACAGGTTGTTGAGGTTCAAGCCCACGGTAATGTTGTCGGTGGCCTTGTAATGGGCCAGCAGATCAACCGTGTGGTAGGCCGGCAGCTCGAAACCCGTGCCAGCCTCGCCGGAGCGATCCCCTACATAGGTGAACGCCGCCCCCAGGTCTGAACCCCGCAACGCGCCATCCTGGAACTCATACACCCCCAACAGGCTGCCGCTGCGCTTGGCCACGCCGAGAATCCGGCTGCCGGCGGGAATGGTCGTGTCGCCCTTGGTGACTTCGGCGTCGATGTACGCAAAGGCACCTATTACGCGTACGGCCTCCGTCACTTGCCCCGTCAGTTGCAGGTCGAAGCCCTGGCTACGTGCCTTGCCCATGGCGCGGTTGGTATTGGTGGACGGGTCCAGCGCGAGCACGTTTTCCTTTTCGATATGGAACGCGGCGAGGGTGGTGCTGAGGCGATCATCGAACAGTTCGCTTTTGATCCCGACTTCGTAACCCACGCCTTCTTCCGGTTTGAAGGTTTTGCCGTTGGCGTCCAGGCCGCTGTTGGGTTTGAACGAGGTGGAGGCATTGGCGAACACCCCGACTTGCGGTGTGAGCTGGTAAAGCAGGCCGGCACGTTGGGTCAAGGCGTCGTGGGTTTGCCGGCTCTTGATGTGGTTGCGCGTGAAGTCATCGGTGCTCTGCTCGAAATGCTCGAAGCGCGCGCCAACCATGCCGCGCAGGCGATCGGTGAAGACGATCTGGTCTTGCAGGTTCAGCGCATGGCTCTTGGTCTGTTCGAAGAAGTCGGTGCCGGAGCGCAGGCCGTTGGGCTTGGGTTGGCCGTAGACCGGGTTGTAGATGTCGATGGCGTAGGCGCTGCCGGCGATAGTGGTCACGCGCTCCTTCTTGCGGTAGTCCTCGTATTCGGTGCCGACCAGCAGTTCGTGCTGCCAACTGCCGATGTCGAACAGGCCGCGCAGTTCGAGTTGGGTAATGCTGTCGTGCCAGCCGGTTGAGCGTTCGCGGTAGCGGCGGTTAACGGTATGACCGTCGATGTTCAGCGCACGGTTTTCCGAGGCGTCACCCCACAGGCTGCCTTGTTTGTAGTGGCTGGCCAGGCGCAGTTTCCACGCATCGTTGAGGTGATGCTCAAGGGTGGCCTGGAGACGGTTGTTGTGGTTGTCGATATCGCCGTCGTTGGGTTCGCCGAGGAAGGTGGAGCGAGATACGCCTGGGGCGTCGACGATGCCACGGTCGAAGGTAGAGCTGTGGCGGACGAATTCACTCTCGACGAGCAGACTGGTATCCGGGTCCAGTTGCCAACTGAACGACGGCGCGACGAATACCCGCTTGCTCTGCACGTGATCGCGGAAACTGTGGTTGTCTTCCACCGCCAGGTTGACCCGCGACAGCACGTTGCCTTCGCTGTCCAGCGGGGTGTTCACGTCCACGGCGGTGCGATAGCGGTCCCAACTGCCGGCGCTGGTTTGCAAGGTTGTGAAGGCTTCAGGCTGGGGCTTCTTGGTAACGATATTCACCGTGCCACCGGGATCGCCGCGCCCATACAGGCTGGCGGCGGGGCCCTTGAGCACTTCGATACGCTCGATGTTCGCCGCGTCCGGTGTACTCGGATAGCCACGGTTGGCGCTGAAGCCGTCCTGATAGAACTCCGACGTGGTGAAGCCACGCACGCTGTACTCGTAGAGGGTCAGGCCGCCGAAGTTGTTCTGCTTGGACACGCCGCCGGCAAATTCCAGGGCCCGCTCCACGCTGGTACTGCCCAGGTCCTTGAGCACAGTGGCGGGAATCACGCTGATGGATTGCGGGATGTCGCGAATGGCGGCGTCGGTTTTTGTCGCGCTGGCGGAGCGGGTGGCACGGTAGCCTTTGACCGGGCCGGTGGTGGACTCATAGGCATCGGTGGTGACGCTGATGGTATCGAGTTCCAGGGTGTTTTCTTCGGCGAAGGCGGGGTCGAGCAACAAACCCAAGGCCAGGCCAGCCAAGGGGGCGATTCTTCGAGACGGCATGATAGAGCGTTCCAATAGCGATATTGAAACAATATAACATGCCTAATGAGAATGAATTGCTTTGAAATATCTGTTTACAGGTGCCCGAGAGCGGGCACCTGTTCAAGGTGGCTTATTGCTCTTCCTTGACCGGCGCAGGTGGCGGACGCAGCCCGATTTCCGCCAGCAGCTTGATCTCTTTGCCGTTGCGCATGACCTGGATCGCCACCTTGTCGGTCGGCTTGATCCGTGCCACCTGGTTCATCGACTTGCGGCCATCACCGGCCGGTTCGCCGTTGATGCTGAGGATCACATCCCCCAGTTGCAGGCCGGCTTTCTGTGCCGGGCCATCGCGGAAGATCCCGGCGACCACGATGCCTGGGCGTCCGGTCAAGCCAAACGACTCGGCCAGTTCCTTGGTCAATGGTTGTACTTCAATCCCCAGCCAGCCGCGAATCACCTGACCATGCTCGATGATCGACTTCATCACCTCCATCGCCAACTTCACCGGGATCGCAAACCCGATGCCCTGGGAGCCGCCGGACTTGGAAAAGATTGCCGTATTGATGCCCGTCAGGTTGCCATTGGCGTCCACCAATGCGCCGCCGGAGTTACCTGGGTTGATCGCGGCGTCGGTCTGGATGAAGTCTTCGTAGCTGTTGAGGCCCAACTGGTTGCGCCCGGTAGCGCTGATTATGCCCATGGTCACGGTCTGGCCTACGCCGAACGGGTTGCCGATGGCCAGCGCCACGTCACCCACGCGCAAACCGTCGGAACGGCCGAGGGTGATCGACGGCAGGCTCTTCAGGTCGATCTTCAGTACCGCGAGGTCGGTTTCCGGGTCGCTGCCCACTACGCGGGCCAGGGTTTCGCGGCCGTCACGCAGGGCGACCACGATCTGGTCGGCGCCAGTGGTCACGTGGTTATTGGTGAGGATGTAACCTTCGGGGCTCATGATCACCCCGGAACCCAGGCTGGATTCCATGCGACGCTGCTTGGGCCCGTTGTCACCGAAGTAACGGCGGAACTGCGGGTCTTCAAACAGTGGATGGGCCGGTTTGTTGATGACTTTAGTGGTGTACAGGTTGACCACGGCAGGAGCGGCGATCACCACGGCATCGGCGTAGGTCACCGGGCCTTGCACCACCGAGTTGCTTTGCGGCGCCTGTTGCAGGTTCACATCCAGGCTGGGCAGACCCACCAGCTCGGGGTAACGCTGAATAATCAGCATCGCGATCAGCACGCCAGCCAGCAATGGCCATCCAAAAAAACGCAGCGCCTTGAGCATCAAGTAAGTCCTGACAGGTTGCAGGGGGCGGGAGAGCGCCCATAATGTCGCGCATTATACGAGGCTGTGACGCCTGCGAACCGGATATTTAGGAGTCTTTTATGGCCGTCCCCCTTACCACCCTCGTCGAGGAAGCAGACCGCTACCTCGGCAGCGCGAAAATTGCCGACTACTGCCCCAATGGCCTGCAGGTCGAGGGCCGGCCCCAGGTCATGCGCATCGTCAGCGGCGTGACCGCCAGCCAGGCCCTGTTGGACGCGGCCGTCGAAGCCCAGGCTGACCTGGTCCTGGTGCACCACGGTTACTTCTGGAAAGGCGAAAACCCTTGCATCACTGGCATGAAGCAGCGCCGCCTGAAGACGCTGCTCAAGCATGACATCAGCCTGCTGGCCTACCATCTGCCGCTGGACCTGCACCCCGAGGTCGGCAACAACGTGCAGTTGGCCCGTCAGTTGGACATTACCGTCGAGGGCCCGCTGGACCCGGACAATCCCAAAATCGTCGGGCTGGTCGGCTCGCTCGCCGAGCCCCTGTCGCCCCGCGACTTTGCACGCCGCGTGCAGGACGTCATGGGCCGCGAGCCATTGCTGATCGAAGGTAGCGAGATGATCCGCCGCGTCGGCTGGTGCACCGGTGGTGGCCAGGGCTACATCGACGACGCGATTGCGGCCGGTGTCGACCTGTTCCTCAGCGGCGAGGCTTCCGAGCAAACCTTCCACAGCGCCCGCGAAAACGACATCAGCTTCATCGCCGCCGGTCACCATGCCACTGAGCGCTACGGCGTACAGGCGCTGGGCGATTACCTGGCGCGGCGCTTCGCGTTGGAGCATTTGTTCATCGACTGCCCCAACCCGATTTGAGGGCCAAACCTGGGGGCATATTCATATACCGTTTCGGTCTAGTAGGCCGCCTGAATAGAAGCAGGTGCTGTGCTAGCATGCCCCGCTCGAACACGGCCCGCTGGCCGTCCATAAGATCGTTTTTCCGTGAGTAACCATGGTCGACAAACTGACGCATCTGAAACAGCTGGAGGCGGAAAGCATCCACATCATCCGCGAGGTCGCCGCCGAGTTCGACAACCCGGTGATGCTCTACTCGATCGGTAAAGACTCCGCCGTGATGCTGCACCTGGCGCGCAAAGCCTTCTTCCCGGGCAAGCTGCCGTTCCCGGTGATGCACGTCGACACCCGCTGGAAATTCCAGGAGATGTACAAGTTCCGCGACAAAATGGTCGAAGAGCTGGGCCTGGACCTGATCACCCACGTCAACCCGGACGGCGTGGCGCAGGGCATCAACCCCTTCACCCACGGCAGCGCCAAGCACACCGACATCATGAAGACCGAAGGCCTCAAGCAGGCCCTGGACAAGCATGGTTTCGACGCAGCCTTTGGCGGTGCCCGTCGCGATGAAGAGAAGTCCCGCGCCAAAGAGCGCGTGTACTCGTTCCGCGACAGCAAGCACCGCTGGGACCCGAAGAACCAGCGCCCCGAGCTGTGGAACGTCTACAACGGCAACGTCAACAAGGGCGAGTCGATCCGCGTGTTCCCGCTGTCCAACTGGACCGAGCTGGACATCTGGCAGTACATCTACCTGGAAGGCATTCCAATCGTGCCGCTGTACTTCGCCGCCGAACGTGAAGTGATCGAAAAGAACGGCACGTTGATCATGATCGACGACGACCGCATCCTCGAGCACCTGTCCGACGAAGACAAAGCCCGAATCGTCAAAAAGAAAGTACGTTTCCGTACCCTTGGCTGCTACCCGTTGACGGGCGCGGTGGAGTCCGAAGCCGAGACGCTGACGGACATCATTCAGGAAATGCTCCTGACGCGAACTTCCGAGCGCCAGGGCCGTGTCATCGACCACGATGGTGCCGGCTCGATGGAAGATAAAAAACGTCAAGGCTATTTCTAAGGGGCTGTCATGTCGCATCAATCTGATTTGATCAGCGAGGACATCCTCGCCTACCTGGGCCAGCACGAGCGCAAGGAAATGTTGCGCTTCCTGACCTGTGGCAACGTCGACGACGGCAAGAGCACCCTGATCGGGCGCCTGCTGCACGACTCCAAGATGATCTACGAAGATCACCTGGAAGCCATCACCCGCGATTCGAAGAAATCCGGCACCACCGGTGACGACATCGACCTGGCCTTGCTGGTCGACGGTCTGCAGGCCGAGCGGGAGCAGGGCATCACCATCGATGTCGCCTACCGCTATTTCTCCACCGCCAAGCGCAAATTCATCATCGCCGACACCCCCGGCCATGAGCAGTACACCCGCAACATGGCCACCGGTGCCTCCACCTGTGACCTGGCGATCATCCTGATCGACGCGCGCTATGGCGTGCAGACCCAGACCCGTCGTCACAGCTTCATCGCCTCGTTGCTGGGCATCAAACACATCGTGGTGGCCGTCAACAAGATGGACATCAATGGCTTCGACCAAGGCGTATTCGAGCAGATCAAGGCCGATTACCTGAAGTTCGCCGACGGTATCGCCTTCAAGCCGAGCACCCTGGCCTTTGTGCCGATGTCGGCGCTCAAGGGCGACAACGTGGTGAACAAGAGCGAGCGTTCGCCCTGGTATACCGGCCAGTCGCTGATGGAGATCCTCGAAACCGTCGAGATCGCCAACGATCGCAACTACACCGACCTGCGTTTCCCGGTGCAGTACGTCAACCGTCCGAACCTGAACTTCCGTGGTTTCGCCGGCACCCTGGCCAGCGGCATCGTGCACAAGGGCGATGAAGTCGTGGTGCTGCCGTCGGGCAAGAGCAGTCGCGTCAAATCCATCGTCACCTTCGAAGGTGAGCTGGAGCACGCCGGCCCTGGTCAAGCGGTGACGCTGACCATGGAAGACGAGATCGACATCTCCCGTGGTGACCTGCTGGTACATGCCGACAACGTGCCGCAAGTGACCGACGCCTTTGACGCCATGCTGGTGTGGATGGCCGAAGAACCGATGCTGCCGGGCAAGAAGTACGACATCAAGCGCGCCACCAGCTACGTGCCGGGTTCCATCACCAGCATCGTGCATCGCGTGGACGTGAACACCCTGGCTGAAGGCCCGGCGAGTTCGTTGCAGTTGAATGAGATCGGCCGGGTCAAGGTCAGCCTTGATGCGGCCATCGCCCTGGACGGCTACGACAGCAACCGCACCACTGGCGCGTTCATTGTTATCGACCGCCTGACCAATGGCACGGTGGCTGCGGGCATGATCATCGCGCCGCCGGTCAATCATGGCGGCTCTGCGCAACACGGCAGCCTTGCGCATGTCGCCACCGAGGAGCGCGCACTGCGCTTCGGCCAGCAACCGGCGACCGTACTGTTCAGCGGCCTGTCTGGCGCCGGCAAGAGCACCCTGGCCTATGCGGTCGAGCGCAGGCTGTTCGACATGGGGCGTGCGGTATTTGTGCTGGATGGCCAGAACCTGCGCCACGACCTGAACAGGGGCTTGCCGCAGGACCGTGCCGGTCGCACCGAGAACTGGCGTCGTGCCGCGCATGTGGCGCGTCAGTTCAACGAAGCGGGCCTGCTGACCCTGGCTGCGTTCGTTGCGCCGGATGCCGAAGGCCGTGAACAGGCCAAGGCGTTGATCGGCGATGATCGCCTGCTGACCGTCTATGTGCAGGCCTCGCCACTGGTGTGCGCCGAGCGTGATCCGCAAGGCCTGTACGCGGCCGGTGGGGATAACATCCCGGGCGAATCCTTCCCGTACGACGTGCCGTTGAATGCCGATCTGGTGATCGACACCCAGGCCCTGTCGCTGGAAGAGAGCGTCAAGCAAGTGCTGGAGCTGTTGCGTCAGCGCGGCGCGATCTAACCCTCGCGGCCACGAAAAAGCCCGCCACCGAGTGATCGGTGGCGGGCTTTTTACCTATTAACAAATGTGCACACTGCCAATGTGGGAGCTGGCTTGCCTGCGATAGCGGCCTGCCAGTTGATATATTTACAACAGATCCACCGCTTTCGCAGGCAAGCCAGCTCCCACATTTTGATCACTGTTTACCTGGGAAGTCTTTGTGCAGCTTTTCCAGCAGTTGGTCCTTGTCTTCCCACAACCGATTGATCCACCCCTGGAACGCCAACCGATACGTCCCATCCTGCTCATAATTCTTGCCAATGAACTCAGCCGGAATCTGCACTTCCTCAAAGTGCACCACCACGTCCCGCACATTCCCGCACAGCAAATCCCAATAACCTGGGCGCCCAGCCGGGTAGTGAATGGTCACGTTCACCAGTGACTTCAACTGCTCCCCCATGGCATCCAGCACAAACGCGATGCCTCCGGCCTTGGGCTTGAGCAGGTAGCGGAACGGCGATTTCTGCTGGGCATGTTTACCGGCAGTAAACCGCGTGCCCTCGGCAAAGTTGAAAATACCCACGGGGTTGTCGCGAAACTTCGCACAGGTCTTGCGGGTGGTTTCCAGGTCCTTGCCTTTCTTTTCCGGGTGTTTTTCCAGGTAGGGCTTGGTGTAGCGCTTCATGAACGGGAAGCCCAGCGCCCACCACGCCAGGCCAATTACCGGCACCCAGATCAGCTCCTGCTTGAGGAAGAACTTCAGTGGGCGAATCCGCCGGTTCAGCACGTATTGCAGCACCATGATGTCGACCCAGCTCTGATGGTTGCTGGTCACCAGGTACGAGTGCTGGTAGTCCAGCCCTTCCAGCCCGGTGATGTGCCAGCGGGTGCGCCGTACCAGGTTCATCCAGCCCTTGTTGTTGGTCACCCAGGCCTCATGGGTGTGGTTCATCAGCCATTCGCTGAAGCGCTTGGCAAACGGCAAGGCCTTGAACAACGCCACGATAAACAGGAACGAACACAACAGGATCGTATTCAGCGCCAACAACAGCGACGCGATCACCCCGCGCACGGCGGCAGGTAGAAAATCCAGCATTTAGATATCCATAGGTCGGTTGGCGGCTTGGATCGCAGTCAGTGCGATGGTGTACACGATGTCGTCCACCTGGGCGCCGCGCGGCAGGTCGTTGACCGGTTTGCGCAGGCCCTGGAGCATCGGCCCCAGGCTCACGCAATCGGCACTGCGCTGCACGGCCTTGTGCGTGGTGTTGCCGGTGTTCAGGTCGGGGAACACAAACACTGTGGCCTTGCCGGCGACCTGGCTGTTGGGGGCCAATTGCCGGGCCACGTTTTCGTTGGCGGCGGCGTCGTATTGCAGCGGGCCGTCGATCAGCAGCGAGCTTTGCTGTTCGTGGGCGAGCAGGGTAGCTTCGCGGACTTTTTCCACTTCCTCGCCGCTGGCCGAATCGCCGCTGGAATAGCTGATCATCGCCACGCGCGGGGTGATGCCGAACGCAGCCGCCGAGTCAGCGCTTTGCAGGGCGATCTCCGCCAGTTCGGCGGCGCTCGGGTGCGGGTTCATCACGCAGTCGCCGTACACCAGCACCTGCTCGGGGAACAGCATGAAGAATACCGATGACACCAGGGTGCAGCCCGGTGCGGTCTTGATCAGCTGCAGGGCAGGGCGGATGGTGTTGGCGGTGGAGTGAATGACGCCAGACACCAGGCCGTCCACCTCATCCAGTGCGAGCATCATGGTGGCGATCACCACGGTGTCTTCCAGCTGTTGCTCAGCCATGGGGGCGTTGAGGCTTTTGCTCTTGCGCAGCGCCACCATCGGCTCGACATAGCGTTGGCGGATCAGGTCCGGGTCGAGAATCTCCAGGCCTTCGGGCAATTCGATGCCCTGGGCGCGGGCAACCGCTTCCACATCAGCCGGCTTGGCCAGCAGCACGCACCGGGCAATGCCCCGCGCCTGGCAGATCGCGGCGGCTTGCACGGTCAGCGGCTCGCTGCCTTCGGGCAACACGATGCGTTTGTTGGCAGCCTGGGCGCGCTGGATCAGCTGGTAGCGGAACACCGCCGGCGACAGGCGCATTTCCCGTGGTGTGCCGCAACGTTGGTGCAGCCAGCGCGCATCGAGGTGGCTGGCAACGAAATCCGTGATGATTTCCGCGCGCTCGCGGTCATCAATCGGGATTTCCTTGTTGAGGCTGTTGAGCTGGTTGGCGGTGTCGTAGGAGCCGGTACTCACCGACAGCACCGGTAGCCCGGCCTGGAACGCGCCACGGCACAGCTCCATGATGCGTGGGTCGGGCAGGGTGTCGCTGGTCAGCAGCAGGCCGGCCAGGGGGACGCCGTTGATCGCGGCCAGGCTGACGGCGAGGATGATGTCGTCGCGGTCGCCGGGGGTCACCACCAGCACGCCGGGCTTGAGCAGCTCCACGGTGTTGCGCATGGTGCGTGCGCAAATGATGATCTTGGTCATGCGCCGGGTTTCGTAGTCGCCGGCGTTGAGGATCTGCGCGCCCATCAGGTCGGCCACGTCGCGGGTACGCGGTGCGTTGAGTTCCGGTTGATAGGGAATGCAGCCGAGCAGGCGGAAATCACCGCTGCGCAACAGCGGCGAATGTTCTTTCAGGCGAGCCGAGAAGGCTTCCATGCTTTCGTCGGTGCGCACTTTGTTGAGGATCACGCCGAGTACTTTCGGGTCTTTCGGGCCGCCGAACAGTTGGGCCTGCAATTCCACGCGACCTGAGAGTTCGGTGAGCACCTCGTTTTCCGGGGCAGACACCAGGATCACTTCCGCATCCAGGCTCTTGGCCAGGTGCAGGTTGACCCGCGCCGCATAGCTGGCGCTGCGGGTGGGCACCATGCCTTCGACGATCAATACGTCCTTGCCCACGGCGGCTTGCTGGTACAGCGTGATGATCTCTTCGAGCAACTCGTCGAGCTGGCCGTCGCCGAGCATGCGCTCTACGTGGGCCAGGCCCAGCGGCTGCGGCGGCTTGAGGCCGTGAGTGCGCGCTATCAGTTCGGTGGAGCGCTCGGGGCCGGTGTCGCCGGGGTGCGGCTGGGCAATCGGCTTGAAAAAACCGACTTTCAGTCCGGCCCGTTCAAGGGTACGCACCAGCCCAAGGCTGATGGAGGTCAGACCCACACCAAAATCGGTGGGCGCGATAAAAAAAGTCTGCATGCGGATTCTCTGGAGGTGCATGGCTTGGGTGGCGCTCTATGGCTGAGCGTCTACCGCGAATCAGGCGCCAAGGTTATCGTTATTCGCGCTCCCGCGCACACCAGCCGCAGGCAAAGGGCTGGCCTATTTTTTCAATACGTTGCGCGGGGTCCTGTACCCAGGCGCGTGACTGCCACGGCGGCTGGTGGCGCAGGTGCTGGGTGTGGCCGCAGGACAGCTCGGCAACCCAGTGCTGGTCGTCGTCCTGGTGGAACCCGATGATGAAGGATGCCGTTGATCGGTCCCGTCTGTCCGGGTTCTGTTCGCTTTCGGGCAAATCCTTGTTTAGACTTGTCCGTTCTTCATTCTTATGCAAAAGGTCTCGCCCCATGACGATCGCCGCTAACAAGGCTGTCTCCATCGACTATACCCTGACCAACGACGCTGGTGAGGTCATCGACAGCTCAGCCGGCGGCGCGCCGCTGGTCTACCTGCAAGGCGCAGGTAACATCATCCCAGGCCTGGAAAAGGCCCTGGAAGGCAAGAGCGTCGGTGATGAGCTGACCGTTGCCGTAGAACCTGAAGATGCCTACGGCGAGTACTCGGCCGAACTGGTCAGCACCCTGAGCCGCAGCATGTTCGAAGGTGTCGACGAGCTGGAAGTGGGCATGCAGTTCCACGCTTCCGCGCCGGACGGCCAAATGCAGATCGTCACCATCCGTGATCTGGACGGCGACGACGTCACCGTCGACGGCAATCACCCGCTGGCTGGTCAGCGCCTGAACTTCCAAGTGAAGATCGTTGCCATCCGCGACGCTTCCCAGGAAGAAGTGGCCCACGGCCACGTTCACGGTGAAGGCGGTCACCACCATTGATTATGGTTTGATCAATCGGTAGCAAAAACGCCCCGACTGGTTCGGGGCGTTTTTTTGCGCTTGAAAAAATGTGGGAGAGGGCTTGCCACCTCCCACAACAAAAATGCCCCGGACCTTTCGGTACGGGGCATTTCTTAACTGTTTCGCAACCGGGGCTGCGTGGCAGTTGTTACCACTTAGGCTGCAGCAGCAACGCTCAGAGCCTTGATGTGGCCATTCAGGCGGCTCTTATGGCGAGCGGCCTTGTTCTTGTGGATGATGCCTTTATCGGCCATACGGTCGATAACTGGCACAGCCAGAACGTAAGCAGCTTGGGCTTTTTCAGCGTCTTTGGTGTCGATGGCTTTAACTACATTCTTGATGTAGGTACGAACCATGGAACGCAGGCTGGCGTTGTGGCTGCGACGCTTCTCAGCCTGTTTTGCACGTTTTTTGGCGGAAGGTGTGTTGGCCACCGTCGAGCTCCTCGAAAGACTTTTTAGGAAATAGCAAACAAAATAGGCCGCGAATCATGCCGATGACTTGATGGGTTGTCAAGGGCGGCTGATGCGAACTGCTGAGTGGTCGATCTGAAGAGGCGGGTGATTTATTTCCGGCGCTTGACCTGTAAACTCGCGAGCTTTGGCTCTGTGCTGTTGCAGGCGCGCAGTATCGCATAAGTGGGCGCTTTGTACGCCTGCTCTTTATCTAAAGGCGCAAACTCTTTCAATGAATCTGCTCAAATCGTTGGCCGCCGTCAGCTCTATCACGATGATCTCCCGGGTCCTGGGGTTTGTGCGTGACACCCTGCTGGCGCGCATTTTTGGCGCCAGCATGGCCACGGATGCCTTCTTTATTGCGTTTAAATTGCCCAACCTGCTGCGGCGGATCTTCGCTGAAGGTGCTTTCTCCCAGGCATTCGTGCCGATCCTGGCCGAGTACAAGACCCAGCAAGGCGAAGAAGCCACCCGCACCTTCATCGCCTACGTCTGCGGCCTGTTGACCCTGGTGCTGATGCTGGTGACCATCCTTGGCATGCTCGCCGCCCCCTGGGTGATCTGGGCCACGGCCCCCGGTTTTGCCAATACCCCGGAAAAATTCGCGCTCACCACTGATCTGCTGCGAGTGACCTTTCCTTATATATTGCTGATCTCCCTGTCATCCCTGGCCGGGGCGATCCTCAATACCTGGAACCGCTTCTCGGTGCCAGCCTTCGTGCCGACCCTGCTGAACGTCAGCATGATCATCTTCGCGCTGTTTCTCACGCCGTACTTCGACCCGCCAGTGATGGCGCTCGGCTGGGCCGTATTGGCCGGTGGCCTGGCGCAACTGCTCTACCAACTGCCACACCTGAAAAAGATCGGCATGCTCGTATTGCCACGCCTGAACCTCAAGGACACTGGCGTATGGCGCGTGATGCGCAATATGCTGCCGGCGATCCTGGGTGTTTCCGTGAGCCAGATTTCCCTGATCATCAACACGGCGTTCGCCTCGCTGCTGGTATCGGGCTCGGTGTCGTGGATGTACTACGCCGACCGCCTGATGGAGCTGCCGTCCGGCGTGCTCGGCGTGGCCCTGGGCACGATTTTGTTACCGACCCTGTCGCGCACCTACGCCAGCAAGGACCGCCAGGAATACTCGCGCATACTCGATTGGGGCCTGCGCCTGTGCTTCGTGCTGGTGTTGCCGTGTGCACTGGCCTTGGGGATCCTGGCTGAGCCGCTGACTGTGTCACTGTTTCAATACGGCCAATTCGATGCCCACGACGCACTGATGACGCAACATGCCTTGGTCGCCTATTCCGTCGGCTTGCTCGGCATCATCGTGATCAAAGTGCTCGCCCCAGGCTTCTACGCCCAGCAAAACATCCGTACTCCAGTGAAAATCGCGATTTTCACGCTGATCGTCACGCAACTGCTCAACCTGGTGTTTATCGGTCCGCTGGCCCATGCCGGCCTGGCCCTGGCCATCAGTGCGGGCGCGTGCATCAACGCAGGGCTTTTGTTTTACCAGTTGCGCAAGCAGCAGATGTTCCAGCCACAGGCCGGCTGGGGCCTGTTCACCCTCAAGCTGCTGGTGGCGGTCGGGGCGATGTCGGCTGTGTTGCTGGGGTTGATGCACTTCATGCCCGCTTGGGATGAGGGCCATATGCTGGAGCGCTTCCTGCGCCTGGGTGCGCTGGTCGTTGCCGGTGTGGTGGTGTACTTCGGGATGTTGCTGCTGCAAGGCTTCCGATTGCGGGATTTCAATCGCAAGTCCCTGGGTTAGAGAGTTTGCCGCGATAAAACGGTTGTTTTATCGATTCGACCCATTTGGCCTGTTCAGTTGCCTGTCGTCCGGGGCCGGGTGTGGTTATAATCGACCACTTTATGAGCAAGAAGCGCGTTATGCAGCTGGTTCGAGGTCTCCACAACCTGCGCCCCGAGCATCGGGGCTGCGTCGCCACTATTGGCAACTTTGACGGTGTTCACCGTGGCCACCAGGCTATCCTGGCCCGGCTGCGCGAACGTGCGGTCGAGTTGGGCGTGCCCAGCTGCGTGGTGATTTTCGAGCCGCAGCCGCGGGAATACTTTACGCCCGAGACTGCGCCGGCACGCCTGGCCCGTCTGCGCGACAAGCTGCAGTTGCTGGCTGAAGAGGGCGTGGACCGCGTCCTCTGCCTGGCTTTCAACCAGCGTTTGCAAAGCCTCAGTGCGGCCGAGTTCGTCGACCGCATCCTGGTCGATGGCCTGGGCGTACAGCATCTGGAGGTCGGCGACGACTTCCGTTTCGGTTGCGACCGCGTCGGGGATTTCGATTTCCTGCAACAGGCCGGCGTCAACCAGGGTTTTACCGTCGAAGCCGCGCAAACCGTCGAATTGGACGGCCTGCGCGTGAGCAGTACCCAGGTGCGTAACGCACTGGCCGCCGCCGACTTCGCCTTGGCCGAGCGTTTGCTCGGTCGCCCGTTCCGCATTGCCGGACGGGTCCTGCACGGCCAGAAGCTGGCGCGCCAACTGGGCACGCCAACCGCCAACGTGCAACTCAAGCGCCGTCGTGTGCCGCTGACCGGGGTTTACCTGGTAAGCGTCGACATCGACGGCCAATCGTGGCCGGGAGTCGCCAACATAGGCGTCAGGCCCACGGTTGCAGGTGATGGCAAGGCCCACCTGGAAGTACATTTGCTGGATTTTGCCGGTGATCTGTATGACCGGCGTTTGACGGTGGTTTTCCACCAAAAGCTGCGTGAAGAGCAGCGTTTCGCCTCCCTTGAGGCGTTGAAAACGGCGATCAATGCGGATGTCGCCGCCGCCCGTGCACTAGCCGCACCTAGCGCCCATCGCTAACCGAAGAGCCTTAAATGACCGACTATAAAGCCACGCTAAACCTTCCGGACACCGCCTTCCCAATGAAGGCCGGCCTGCCACAGCGCGAACCGCAGATCCTGCAGCGCTGGGACAGTATTGGCCTGTACGGAAAGTTGCGCGAGATTGGCAAGGATCGTCCGAAATTCGTCCTGCACGACGGCCCTCCTTATGCCAACGGCACGATTCACATCGGTCATGCGCTGAACAAGATTCTCAAGGACATGATCCTGCGTTCGAAAACCCTGTCGGGCTTCGACGCGCCTTATGTCCCGGGTTGGGACTGCCACGGCCTGCCGATCGAACACAAAGTCGAAGTGACCTACGGCAAGAACCTGGGCGCGGATAAGACCCGCGAACTGTGCCGTGCCTACGCCACCGAGCAGATCGAAGGACAGAAGTCCGAGTTCATCCGCCTGGGCGTGCTCGGCGAGTGGGATAACCCCTACAAGACCATGAACTTCAAGAACGAGGCCGGTGAAATCCGTGCCTTGGCCGAAATCGTCAAGGGCGGTTTCGTGTTCAAGGGCCTCAAGCCCGTGAACTGGTGCTTTGACTGCGGCTCGGCCCTGGCCGAAGCGGAAGTCGAGTACGAAGACAAGAAGTCCTCGACTATCGACGTGGCCTTCCCGGTCGCCGACGACGCCAAGCTGGCCGAGGCCTTCGGCCTGGCAAGCCTGGGCAAGCCGGCTGCCATCGTGATCTGGACCACCACCCCGTGGACCATCCCGGCCAACCAGGCGCTGAACGTGCACCCGGAATTCACCTACGCCCTGGTGGACGTCGGTGACCGCCTGCTGGTGCTGGCCGAAGAAATGGTCGAAGCCTGCCTGGCCCGCTACGAGCTGCAAGGGTCGGTCATCGCCACCACCACCGGCTCCGCGTTGGAACTGATCAATTTCCGTCACCCGTTCTATGACCGTCTGTCTCCAGTTTACCTGGCGGACTACGTTGAACTGGGCGCCGGCACTGGCATCGTTCACTCCGCGCCCGCTTATGGCGTGGACGACTTCGTGACCTGCAAAGCCTACGGCATGGTCAACGATGACATCCTGAACCCGGTGCAGAGCAACGGCGTGTACGCACCGTCGCTGGAGTTCTTCGGCGGCCAGTTCATCTTCAAGGCCAACGATTCGATCATCGAAAAACTGTCGGAAGTCGGCTCGCTGCTGCACACCGAAACCATCAAGCACAGCTATATGCACTGCTGGCGGCACAAGACCCCGCTGATCTACCGCGCCACCGCGCAGTGGTTCATCGGCATGGACAAAGAGCCGACCAATGGCGACACCCTGCGTGTCCGCTCGCTCAAGGCCATCGAAGACACCAAGTTCGTCCCGGCCTGGGGCCAGGCGCGCCTGCACTCGATGATCGCCAACCGCCCTGACTGGTGTATCTCGCGCCAGCGTAACTGGGGCGTGCCGATCCCGTTCTTCCTGAACAAGGAAAGCGGCGAGCTGCACCCACGCACCGTCGAGTTGATGGAGCAAGTGGCCCAGCGCGTTGAACAGGAAGGCATCGAAGCCTGGTTCAAGCTGGACGCCGCCGAACTGCTGGGCGATGAAGCGCCGCAGTACGACAAGATCAGCGACACCCTCGACGTGTGGTTCGACTCGGGCACCACTCACTGGCATGTGCTGCGCGGCTCGCACCCGATGGGGCACGAAACTGGCCCGCGTGCCGACCTGTACCTGGAAGGTTCGGACCAACACCGCGGCTGGTTCCACTCGTCGTTGCTGACCGGTTGCGCCATCGACAACCATGCGCCGTACCGCGAACTGCTGACCCACGGTTTCACCGTCGACGAGACGGGCCGCAAGATGTCCAAGTCGCTGAAGAACGTGATCGAGCCGAAAAAGATCAACGACACCCTGGGCGCCGACATCATGCGTCTGTGGGTCGCGTCGACCGACTATTCGGGCGAGATCGCCGTGTCGGACCAGATCCTGGCTCGCAGCGCCGATGCCTACCGTCGTATCCGTAATACCGCGCGCTTCCTGTTGTCGAACCTGACCGGTTTCAACCCGGCCACCGACCTCCTGGCGGCCGAAGACATGCTCGCCCTCGACCGTTGGGCGGTGGACCGTACCCTGTTGCTGCAGCGCGAGTTGCAGGAAAACTACGGCGAATACCGTTTCTGGAACGTCTACTCGAAGATCCACAACTTCTGCGTGCAGGAGTTGGGTGGTTTCTACCTCGACATCATCAAGGACCGCCAGTACACCACCGGCGCCAACAGCAAGGCGCGCCGTTCGGCGCAGACCGCGCTGTATCACATCAGCGAAGCGCTGGTGCGCTGGATCGCGCCGATCCTGGCGTTCACCGCCGACGAGCTGTGGGAATACCTGCCGGGCGAACGCAACGAGTCGGTGATGCTCAATACCTGGTACGAAGGCCTGACCGAACTGCCGGCTGACTTCGAACTGGGCCGCGAGTACTGGGAAGGCGTGATGGCCGTGAAGGTTGCGGTGAACAAGGAGCTGGAAGTACAGCGTGCGGCCAAGGCTGTCGGTGGCAACCTGCAAGCCGAAGTCACCCTGTTTGCCGAAGACGGCCTCACCGCCGACCTGGCCAAGCTGAGCAACGAACTGCGCTTCGTGCTGATCACTTCAACCGCGAGCCTGGCGCCATTCGCCCAGGCCCCGGCGGACGCGGTTGCCACCGAAGTGCCGGGCCTCAAGCTCAAAGTGGTCAAGTCGGCCTTCCCTAAATGCGCCCGTTGCTGGCACTGCCGTGAGGATGTTGGCGTGAACCCTGAGCACCCGGAAATCTGCGGTCGTTGCGTCGACAACATCTCGGGCGCTGGCGAGGTTCGCCACTATGCCTAACGCCAGTCGTTTCGGACGTCTGGGCTGGCTCGTACTGAGTGTGCTGGTCCTGGTCATCGACCAGGTCAGCAAGGCTCATTTCGAAGGCTCCCTGCAGATGTTCCAGCAAATCGTGGTGATCCCGGATTACTTCAGCTGGACCCTGGCCTACAACACCGGCGCCGCCTTCAGCTTCCTGGCTGACAGCGGTGGCTGGCAGCGCTGGCTGTTTGCCCTGATCGCCGTGGTGGTCAGTGCGGTGCTGGTGGTGTGGCTCAAGCGCCTGGGTCGCGATGACACCTGGCTGGCCATCGCCCTGGCCCTGGTGTTGGGCGGCGCGCTCGGCAACCTGTATGACCGCATTGCCCTGGGCCATGTGATCGACTTCATCCTGGTGCATTGGCAGAACCGCCATTACTTCCCGGCGTTCAACTTCGCCGACAGCGCCATCACCGTCGGTGCAATCATGCTGGCGCTGGATATGTTCAAAAGCAAGAAAACCGGAGAGACCGTCAATGACTGATCAGGTATTGGCTGAGCAACGCATCGGCCAGAACACGGAAGTCACTTTGCATTTTGCACTGCGCCTGGAGAATGGCGACACGGTCGACAGCACGTTCGACAAAGCCCCGGCCACCTTCAAGGTCGGCGACGGCAACCTGCTGCCGGGTTTCGAAGCGGCCCTGTTCGGCTTCAAGGCCGGCGACAAGCGCACCCTGCAGATCCAGCCGGAAAACGCCTTTGGCCAGCCCAACCCGCAAAACGTGCAGATCATCCCGCGTTCGCAGTTCCAGGACATGGACCTGTCGGAAGGCCTGCTGGTGATTTTCAACGATGCGGCCAATACCGAACTGCCGGGTGTGGTGAAAGCTTTTGATGACGCGCAAGTGACCATCGACTTCAACCATCCGTTGGCCGGTAAAACCTTGACCTTTGACGTTGAAATCATCGACGTTAAAGCGCTCTAACTGACGACTCTGGCCTACTGTAGGATCGAGCTTGCTCGCGAAAGACCCGAAGGCGCTGCGTTTAACCAGAATGGACGCGACGCCGTTAACGCTCTTCGCGAGCAAGCTCGCTCCTACAGGGCAAGACACGAGGCACAGCATGCAAATCAAACTCGCCAACCCCCGTGGCTTCTGCGCCGGTGTGGACCGGGCGATCGAAATCGTCAACCGCGCCCTGGAAGTCTTCGGGCCGCCGATTTACGTGCGTCATGAAGTCGTCCACAACAAATTCGTGGTCGAAGACCTGCGTGCACGTGGCGCCATCTTTGTCGAAGAGCTCGACCAGGTGCCAGACGATGTGATCGTCATCTTCAGCGCCCATGGTGTTTCCCAGGCGGTGCGTACCGAAGCGGCAGGCCGCGGCCTGAAAGTTTTCGATGCTACCTGCCCACTGGTCACCAAGGTGCACATCGAAGTCGCGCGCTACAGCCGTGACGGTCGCGAGTGCATCCTGATCGGCCACGCCGGCCACCCGGAAGTCGAAGGCACCATGGGGCAGTACGATGCCAGCAATGGCGGCTCCATTTACCTGGTGGAAGACGAAAAGGATGTCGCCAACCTGCAGGTACAGAACCCCGAGCGCCTGGCATTCGTGACCCAGACCACCCTGTCCATGGACGATACCAGTCGCGTGATCGACGCGCTGCGCAGTCGCTTCCCGGCCATTGGCGGCCCGCGCAAGGACGACATCTGCTACGCCACCCAGAACCGCCAGGACGCGGTCAAGCAACTGGCAGACGAATGTGATGTGGTCCTGGTCGTCGGCAGCCCCAACAGTTCCAACTCCAACCGCCTGCGTGAGTTGGCTGAGCGCATGGCAACACCGGCGTACCTGATCGACGGTGCCGAAGATATGCAGCGCAGTTGGTTCGATGGCGTCGAGCGCATTGGCATCACGGCGGGTGCTTCCGCTCCGGAAGTGCTGGTGCGCGGCGTTATCCAGCAGTTGCACGCCTGGGGCGCCACCGGTGCCGATGAACTGGCTGGCCGCGAAGAAAACATTACGTTCTCCATGCCCAAGGAGCTGCGGGTTCGCTCGCTGCTGTGACGACCCGGTGTGCCGGATCAACTCCGGCACAATGCCTGCTCGGCACGCTCGCTGCGCAGGCTGATACGCCCGCTGGGCGCCAGCACTACCTGATGCAGGCTCTGCGCCTGGTCCGTGGCACACACATGCACGGTGCCGGCACGGAAGCCTCCTCCTGAAAAGATGGGTTCACCCAGCCCGCTGAAGCGCACCTGGGTCTTGAGCGGCCCATTGCCCACGATCAGCACTTGCCCACTGGCCTGGCGCTCCAGCAGCACCGGGTTGTCATCGTCCTGGGGGCCGCGCCCGCTGATGTCCACGATGACCCGCCACCCCAGGCCCCAATTGTCCTTCAATGCGTAAATAACCACCGCCCGGTTGCGTGCGATGGCTTCGGTGCGTGCATATCGCAGGCCTTGCGCCAAGGCATGTGCCGCGCTCTGTCGCTGCTGTGATTCCAGCAGGCTCTTGAAGCTGGGCAGCGCCATGTTGGCCAGGATGCCGCTCAGGATCAGCCCGAGCAGCAGTTCGATCAAGGTGAAACCTCGTTGTTGCATGGGCCATCCCTCCGTGGATTTGGGTGCAGTCCTAGGTATAGCGTCCCGTCTGGGGGGCGGATGATGGCCTTCATGTCCAAAGTATTTCCCTTTGTTCCGGTTGCAGCGCAGGTGAAAAACCGGCGCTAGTCTTGGGCCGCACAGCAGGTTTTAACTGCTCTTTTTTTGGACCTCGACACGGATGACGACGGTAATGCTTGCCTGTACGAACCCCTTTTTGCCCAATGCCTTATCCCGCGACCAAGCCGGTACGACACTGATCGAAGTGCTGGTCGCAGTGTCGATTCTCACCATCGGCCTGCTTGGCGCGGCGGTGATCCAGCTCAATGCGCTCAAGTACACCGACAGTTCCAGGATGATCAGCCAGGCCAGTTTCATTGCCTACGATATGCTCGACCGGATCCGTGCCAATTCCGGTGCCGACTACACGTGGGGGCGTACCGAGCGTGCCTTGGCCAGCAACGTTGCCGCCAGTGTGCGCGACCTGGACTTGCATGATTTCGAGGCCAACATTCGCGGTTTTGCCGGGGAGAGCGCCAAAGGCTCGGTGTCGATCGGTGGCGACGAAGTGACGGTCAGCATCAGTTGGGACGACAGTCGAGGAACTGGCAGGCCGGGCGCCCGGGAAACCTTCACCCTGACCAGTCGCATCCGCGATGAACCGGGAGTGGCGCAATGAGGTGTCTTGTTCGAGGTTTCAGCCTGATGGAGTTGCTGCTCGCCTTGGCGATGGGGTTGGTACTGGTGCTCTGGGCCAGCCAGGTGGCAATCAACACCAGGGCCACCAACGCCAGCCAGCAGGCCGCTTTGTTGATGCAGGATGATGCGCGGTTTGTGCTGGGCAAGCTGCTCCAGGATATCCGTCAGGCGGGCATGTTCGGCTGTCTGGCGACAGCGTTTATCGACAACGCCCCGCCCGCTTTTGACCGGCCTGTCGCTTGGCGTGTCGGAGGTGGGTCAACCTCGCTGACGCTGGTGACCGCGGATGTCGCCGTTGGGAGCGGCACGCCTGACTGGACTGTGTTGTCCGATTGCACTGGCAGCGCCCAGGCCTACGCTGGAAGCGCCCCGGCATCGGCACCCGGGCAAATCCGTTTTGCGTTACGCCAAGTTACCTACACCTTCGAAGCAGGGCAGTTGAAATTCAGTACACCTGCATCACCCGCCAAGGCGGTATTGGTGGATAACGTGAAGGCGTTCGATATCAGTTTTGGCGTGTCGGCCAAGCCTGCGTCAACGGAGGTGGTGCGCTACGACGCCGGCCCGGCCGACGAATCCTTGATACGCAGCGTGCGCATTGTGATGACGCTGCAAGACCCGACTGCCGGGGTGAAAGACCAAACCTACGCCGTCGTGGCGGCGCTGCGGAACCGGCTGGGGTAGGGCTGCCATGACACTTGCAGAAGGTTTTCGTCTACGACAGGCAGGCATGGTGCTGCTGGTCAGCCTGGTGTTGCTGCTGCTGTTATCGCTGATCGGCTTGTCCTCGATGCAGGCTGCGCTCACTCAGCAAAAGATTGCCGGTAGTTTCTGGCACCGTAATCAGTCGCTGCAAAGTGCCGAGAGTGGCCTGAGGCGCGGGGAATCTGCCATACAGCGTTCATTTGCAGCGTTGCCGTTATGTCAATCGATCGTCGACTGTGCACCGCCGGAGGCGGCATTTTTGGTGGTCGGGCCTGGAGTGGACCCTGTTTCAGGCATCAGTTGGGTGGCACTGAAAGGCGGCTTATACGGGGTTCAATCCCTCGGGCCTGCGGTAGGGCTCGCGCATTTGCCAGCGCAAATCCCTGCAGCGGTGTATCGAGTGACGGCAGTCGGGCTGCACGGGCAATTGCGCACGGTGCTGGAGAGTACCTATGCGCGGGTAGAAGAGGAGGGTGGCTCGCGGTTTCGGCGAGTGGCGTGGCGACAACTTCAATAAGGAGTAGTGGAATGGGCATGGACAGCCAGGGTTTTACCCTGATCGAGTTACTGATTGCCGTGATGATCATTGCGGTTCTGGCCGGGATTGCTTACCCCGGATACACCGGCTATCTGAAAAAAGTCTATCGCGCTGAAATCGTCGCGCTGTTGACCGAGCAAGCCCAGCACCTGGAGCGTTTTTATGCGAGGAACGGCAGTTTTATTGATGCAGGCGGCGTCAGTGCAGGCAATGATCACTATAGAATCACCGCTGCATTGAACCCTCAGGACTTCCAACTGGTGGCCACACCGGTCACCGACTCGGTGATGGCTGGCGATCCTTGCGGTGACTTCGGCCTGACCGGCACGGGCACGCGAACCAACCCGGGCGCTGCGCCGGAGATGTCGCGCAAGCTGTGCTGGGGGCAATGATGAGGGTGCTCGACGATTGGGCGCCGGGTGCGCTTGTTCCTATTTATCGGCTGGATCAAATGATGGCAGAGCAACAGCAGGTAGTGATTGTCGGTGGCGGAGTCATCGGCTTGTTGACGGCGTTCAACCTCGCCACGCAGGGGCAGTCGGTGGTGCTGCTGGAGCGCGCAGGGTTGGGCCAGGAGTCTTCCTGGGCGGGCGGCGGCATCGTCTCGCCCCTGTATCCGTGGCGCTACAGCCCGGCGGTCACGGCCCTGGCCCATTGGTCCCAGGATTTTTATCCACAGCTGGCGCAGCGTCTGTTTGCTGCGACGGGCGTTGACCCGGAGGTTCACACCACTGGGCTCTACTGGCTGGACCTGGATGACGAAGCCGAAGCGCTGGCTTGGGCCGCGCGTGAAGGCCGACCCTTGAGCAAAGTGGACGTGTCGGCCGCTCATGACGCCGTTCCGGTCTTGGGTGGCGGCTACTCCCAGGCGATCTACATGGCCGATGTCGCCAATGTACGTAACCCGCGCCTGGTCAAATCCCTCAAGGCCGCGCTGCTGGCGCTGCCTGGCGTGACCATTCATGAACGGTGCGAAGTGACTGGCTTTGTCCTGGATGCGGGTAATGTCGTGGGCGTGAACACAGCTGATGGTTCGATCTTCGGCGATCAGGTCGTATTGGCCGCCGGCGCCTGGAGCGGTGAGTTGCTCGGCACGTTGGGCCTGTCGCTGCCGGTCGAACCGGTCAAAGGCCAGATGATTCTGTACAAATGTGCCTCGGACTTCCTGTCGAGCATGGTCTTGGCCAAGGGCCGCTATGCGATTCCTCGGCGGGACGGGCACATTCTGATCGGCAGCACCCTGGAACATGAAGGCTTCGACAAGACCCCCACCCTGACCGCGCTGGAAAGCCTCAAAGCGTCAGCGGTGGAGTTGATCCCCGCCCTGGCGGACGCCGAGGTGGCCGGACATTGGGCCGGGCTGCGCCCCGGTTCGCCGGAAGGCATTCCCTATATAGGCCGGGTGCCGGGCTTCAATGGCCTCTGGCTCAACTGCGGGCATTACCGCAACGGCCTGGTGCTTGCGCCGGCGTCCTGCCAATTGTTTGCTGACCTGCTACTGGCACGTGCGCCGATCATCGACCCTGCGCCTTATGCGCCGGAAGGTCGGATCAACGCTGGATAGATTTCGGCCCTTGCTCCAGGTGCGCCTGGGTGCAATACCACTCCTGGCGTGAGCTCAAGGCGCGATCCTGCGGCAAATGCACGCCGCAGTGGGCGCAGCGCACCATCAGGGCCGCGTCGGGCTCGCTGGCACGCTGCTGCCTGGCGGCCGGGCTTTTGAACTTGCGCCAGAACCATACTGCGGCGGCAATGACGGCAATCCAGAACAGTAGACGAAGCATGATGGGCAGTTTCTCGACAAGGAATGCGCCAGTTTAGCCAAGGACGTGCCAGGCGCACAGCGCAATAATACCACCCACAAAAAAGGAGCCTCGCAAGGCTCCTTCTTGATGACGCCGGGTGCAATCAGTCGAACACACCAAAGGTCATGTAGCTGAACCACGAACGGTCCTGGTTATTGCCCAGGGCCTGCGGTTCTTCCTCTTCGATCACGTCGCCGTTCTCGTCGTGGGGCTTGAGCTCCGAAGGAATTGCGTCCTTGGCGTCCTGGTACTGCTTGATCACGTCCTGGTTGGCACGGGTTTCGCCCGGCGGCAGCGGTGGACGGGATTCGATCAGGCCCAGGGTGTACTTGCTCAGCCACGAGCGGTTGTCCGCTTCGGCCACCTGAGGCACGAACTGGCCGTCTTTCAGGCTTGGGTGGTCCGGGTAGTTGAGCTTCAGGGTTTCCAGGCTGGTGCTGGCCAGTTCGTCCAGGTGCAGGCGCTGGTAAGCCTCGGTCATCACGGCAAGGCCGTCACCTACGGAAGGGGTTTCCTGGAAGTTTTCCACAACGTAGCGGCCACGGTTAGCGGCGGCCACGTATGCCTGACGGGTCAGGTAGTAGTGGGCCACATGGATCTCGTAGGAAGCCAGCAGGTTGCGCAGGTAGATCATGCGTTGCTTGGCGTCCGGCGCGTAGCGGCTGTTGGGGTAGCGGCTGGTCAGCTGGGCGAACTCGTTGTAGGAATCGCGGGCAGCGCCTGGGTCACGCTTGGTCATGTCCAGCGGCAGGAAGCGCGCCAGCAGGCCAACGTCCTGGTCGAACGAGGTCAGGCCCTTCATGTAGTAGGCGTAGTCGACGTTCGGGTGCTGCGGGTGCAGGCGGATAAAACGCTCGGCGGCGGACTTGGCGGCTTCCGGCTCGGCGTTCTTGTAGTTGGCGTAGATCAGCTCGAGCTGGGCCTGGTCGGCATAGCGCCCGAACGGATAGCGCGACTCCAGGGCCTTCAGCTTCGCTGTGGCGCTGGTGTAGCTATTATTGTCCAAGTCTTTCTGAGCCAGTTGGTACAACTCGACTTCGCTCAGGTTTTCGTCGACGACTTCCTTTGTTGACGAGCAAGCAGCAGTCATGGCGAGGATGGCGATCAGCAGCAGGTGTTTCACTTGCATGGCGGCTTGCGTCCCTATGACGGCCGCTGTCTTGGGCGGGGCCGTCCTGTTATGATGAGCGCCCCGTTGAAAGCCTCGGGGCAAAAGACGCCGTATTTAACCACAAGCGCGCAGCCGAAACCAAAGGCTGTGCCACGCCTAGTCTGAGCATGTCCGATAAAATTGAACTTCGCGCAGAGGTGCCGTCCGAATTGGGCGGCCAACGCCTCGATCAAGTCGCCGCACAATTATTCGCTGAGCACTCGCGCTCGCGCCTTTCCGCCTGGATCAAAGACGGCCGCCTGACTGTGGATGGAGCGGTTATCCGCCCGCGAGACATAGTCCATGGCGGTGCGATTCTTGAGCTGACTGCCGAGCAGGAAGCCCAGGGAGAATGGGTCGCCCAGGACATCGAGCTGGATATCGTCTACGAAGACGACGACATCCTGGTCATCAACAAACCCGCAGGCCTGGTGGTTCACCCGGCAGCCGGGCACGCTGATGGCACCCTGCTCAATGCCTTGTTGCACCATGTGCCGGACATCATCAATGTCCCGCGCTGCGGCATCGTGCACCGCCTGGACAAGGACACCACCGGTCTGATGGTGGTGGCCAAGACCATTCAGGCGCAGACGCAGCTGGTTACACAGTTGCAGAGCCGCAGCGTCAGCCGGATCTACGAATGCATCGTGATTGGTGTGGTGGTAGCCGGCGGCAAGATCAACGCCCCGATCGGTCGTCACGGCCAGCAACGCCAGCGTATGGCGGTGATGGAAGGTGGCAAGCAGGCCGTCAGCCATTACCGAGTACTCGAACGTTTCCGCTCCCACACCCACGTGCGGGTCAAGCTGGAAACCGGCCGTACCCACCAGATTCGCGTGCACATGGCACACATCAACTTCCCGTTGGTCGGTGATCCGGCCTACGGTGGGCGCTTCCGCATCCCACCGGCGGCGAGCCAGACCATGGTTGAATCGCTGAAAAACTTCCCGCGCCAGGCGTTGCATGCACGCTTCCTGGAATTGGATCATCCGACGAGCGGTAAGCGGATGAGCTGGGAATCGCCTCTGCCGGACGATTTGGTCTGGTTGTTGACGCTGCTCAAGCAGGATCGCGAGGCGTTTGTCGGATGAGTGACTGGCTGATACCTGACTGGCCCGCGCCGGCTCAGGTGAAAGCCTGCGTCACCACTCGAGCGGGCGGCGTCAGTCTGGCGCCGTTCGACAGTCTCAACTTGGGCGATCATGTTGGGGATAACCTCGAAGCGGTCCTCGAAAACCGCCGCCGTCTTACCGACGCATTTAATATTCAGCCTGCCTGGTTGCGCCAAGTCCACGGGATAAGCGTGGTCGAGGCTGACCCGTCACGCATTGCCGAAGCCGATGGCAGCTGGACCAGCACCCCTGGCATCGCCTGCACCTCAATGACCGCTGACTGTCTGCCCGCATTGTTCTGCAACCGCGCCGGCACCCGCGTGGCTGCGGCCCATGCTGGCTGGCGTGGCCTGGCGGCAGGGGTATTGGAAGCGGCTTTCGAAAGCCTCGGCGCCGAACCTGAAGACGTACTGGTGTGGCTTGGCCCGGCAATTGGCCCACAAGCCTTCGAAGTCGGCCCGGAAGTACGCGAAGCCTTCATGCAGCCGTTGCCGATCACTGCCGAAGCGTTTGTGCCCAGCCACAACCCAGGCAAGTTCATGGCCGACATCTATAAGCTCGCGCGCCTGCGCCTCGCTGCGCGCGGCGTTACTGCTGTCTATGGTGGAGGGTACTGCACCGTGACCGACCCACGCTTCTTTTCCTACCGGCGTAGCCCTCGCACCGGACGTTTTGCCTCCCTTGTCTGGCTTGAACGCTAGACTCCTTTGATCTGGGTCAAACCCGGTCCATATCCGCCGTCGCGCGCTTGAATCTTCCAGAACCCACCCCATCTATAAGGGTATCTGGCAGGTTTCTTCATTCAGGATGTTTCATAGATCCGGCCTGCTCAAAAGGAAGGTGACTAATGCGTATTGATCGTTTAACCAGCAAATTGCAGTTGGCACTGTCTGACTCTCAATCCTTGGCGGTGGGCCTCGACCACCCGGCCATCGAGCCTGCGCACTTGATGCAGGCTCTCCTGGAACAGCAAGGTGGTTCTATCAAGCCCTTGCTGATGCAGGTGGGCTTTGACGTCAACAGCCTGCGCAAGGAGTTGAGCAAAGAGCTCGACCAACTGCCGAAAATCCAAAACCCGACTGGCGACGTGAACATGTCCCAGGACCTGGCGCGCCTGCTCAACCAGGCGGACCGTCTGGCCCAGCAGAAGGGTGACCAGTTCATCTCCAGCGAACTGGTGCTGCTCGCCGCCATGGACGAGAACAGCAAGCTCGGCAAGTTGTTGCTGGGCCAGGGTGTGAGCAAGAAAGCCCTGGAAAACGCTATCAACAACCTGCGTGGCGGTGATGCGGTCAACGACCCCAACCATGAGGAGTCGCGCCAGGCCCTGGATAAATATACCGTCGACCTGACCAAGCGCGCCGAAGAGGGCAAGCTTGATCCGGTGATCGGCCGTGACGATGAAATCCGTCGCACCATCCAGGTCCTGCAGCGTCGCACCAAGAACAACCCGGTGCTCATCGGTGAGCCCGGCGTGGGTAAAACCGCGATTGCCGAAGGTTTGGCCCAGCGCATCATCAATGGTGAAGTGCCGGATGGCCTTAAAGGCAAGCGCCTGCTGTCCCTGGACATGGGGTCTTTGATCGCCGGTGCCAAGTTCCGTGGCGAGTTCGAGGAGCGCCTGAAATCCCTGCTTAATGAGCTGTCGAAGCAGGAAGGGCAGATCATTCTGTTTATCGACGAACTGCACACCATGGTCGGCGCCGGTAAAGGCGAGGGCTCCATGGATGCCGGCAACATGCTCAAGCCGGCCCTGGCGCGGGGTGAGTTGCACTGCGTCGGTGCTACCACGCTCAACGAATATCGCCAGTACATAGAAAAGGACGCGGCCCTTGAGCGTCGTTTCCAGAAAGTACTGGTGGAAGAGCCGAGCGAAGAAGACACCATCGCAATCCTGCGTGGCCTGAAAGAGCGTTATGAGGTCCACCACAAGGTGGCGATCACCGACGGTGCGATTATTGCGGCGGCCAAGTTGAGCCATCGCTATATCACCGACCGTCAGTTGCCCGACAAGGCCATTGACCTGATCGACGAAGCGGCCAGCCGCATCCGCATGGAGATCGACTCCAAGCCGGAAGTGCTCGATCGCCTGGATCGACGCCTGATTCAACTGAAAGTCGAGTCCCAGGCCCTGAAGAAAGAAGAAGACGACGCGGCGAAGAAACGCCTGGAAAAACTCCAGGAAGAAATCGTCCGCCTGGAACGCGAGTATTCGGACCTGGAAGAAATCTGGACCTCGGAAAAAGCCGAAGTGCAGGGCTCTGCGCAGATCCAGCAAAAGATCGAGCAGTCGCGCCAGGAACTGGAAGCGGCACGCCGTAAAGGTGACCTGAACCGCATGGCCGAGTTGCAGTACGGGGTGATCCCGGACCTGGAGCGCAGCCTGCAGATGGTCGACCAGCACGGCAAGCCTGAGAACCAACTGCTGCGCAGCAAGGTGACCGAGGAAGAAATTGCCGAAGTCGTCTCGAAGTGGACCGGGATTCCCGTGTCGAAAATGCTCGAAGGCGAGCGCGACAAGCTGCTGAAGATGGAAAGCCTGTTGCACCAACGCGTGATCGGCCAGGAAGAGGCCGTGGTGGCGGTGTCCAACGCGGTACGGCGTTCGCGGGCCGGGTTGTCCGACCCGAACCGTCCGAGTGGCTCGTTTATGTTCCTCGGCCCGACCGGCGTGGGTAAGACCGAGCTGTGCAAGGCCTTGGCCGAGTTCCTCTTTGATACCGAAGAGGCCATGGTGCGGATTGATATGTCCGAATTCATGGAGAAACACTCGGTGGCTCGCTTGATCGGTGCGCCACCAGGCTACGTGGGCTACGAGGAGGGCGGTTACCTGACCGAAGCCGTGCGGCGTAAGCCTTACTCGGTGATCCTGCTGGATGAGGTCGAGAAGGCGCACCCGGATGTGTTCAACATCCTGCTGCAAGTGCTGGAAGACGGCCGCCTGACCGACAGTCACGGGCGTACCGTGGATTTCCGTAATACGGTGATCGTGATGACCTCCAACCTGGGCTCGGCGCAGATCCAGGAACTGGTGGGTGATCGTGAAGCGCAACGTGCGGCGGTGATGGATGCGCTGACTACGCACTTCCGCCCGGAATTCATCAACCGGGTCGACGAAGTGGTGATCTTCGAGCCTCTGGCGCGGGATCAGATCGCGGGCATTACCGAGATCCAGCTGGGTCGTCTGCGCGGCCGTCTGGCAGAGCGCGAGCTGTCCCTGGACCTGAGCCAGGAGGCGTTGGACAAGCTGATCGCGGTGGGTTACGACCCGGTGTATGGCGCACGGCCTTTGAAGCGTGCGATCCAGCGCTGGATCGAGAACCCGCTGGCCCAGTTGATCCTATCGGGCAGCTTCATGCCGGGCACCAGCGTCGAGGCGACCGTGGAAAACGACGAGATCGTCTTCCACTAAGCCCAAAGGGCAAAGCAAAAATGGGAGGCCCCGCATTGCGGGGCCTTTTTTTTCGATAGGGCGTTGAACTGTAAGGCAAAGGCTTGTAAAGTGCGCCCCGCAGCAACGTCAGCCCACGGGTTTCTTCTCCCCAAGAAGAAATCAGAAACAAGCGCAAATCATTGTCTTAAAAGCAATTTAAGGGGTTGACAGGGGTTTTTAAGATTGTAGAATAGCGCGCCTCAGAGACATGAACGTAGCGATACGGGCAAGTCGAAGAGAAGGTAGTAAGCAGCAACGTAGTACTTTGAAATATGTAGTTCCGTGATAGCTCAGTCGGTAGAGCAAATGACTGTTAATCATTGGGTCCCAGGTTCGAGTCCTGGTCACGGAGCCAATTTCAATATCGGGGTATAGCGCAGTCCGGTAGCGCGCCTGCTTTGGGAGCAGGATGTCGGGAGTTCGAATCCCCCTACCCCGACCATATTTGGGTCGTTAGCTCAGTTGGTAGAGCAGTTGGCTTTTAACCAATTGGTCGTAGGTTCGAATCCCACACGACCCACCATTTTTGAGACCAGTTAGCGCTGGAATCGAATCTTAAGATCAGAGGCCAAAAGCACTGATCGAAGAAGGCGACTGAGAGGTCGCCTTTTTTTTACCGGGGTATAGCGCAGTCCGGTAGCGCGCCTGCTTTGGGAGCAGGATGTCAGGAGTTCGAATCCCCTTACCCCGACCATATTAAAAATCCTCGTATCGAAAGATACGGGGATTTTTTTTGTGCGTGCAAAACTCAAGTCCAGTGAAAATCAAATGTGAGAGGGGGCTTGCCCCCGATGGCAGTGTGTCAGTCGACAAATCAATGACTGCTTCACCGCAATCGGGGGCAAGCCCCCTCTCACATTTATTGAGTGCCCTCAGGGGCCGAGTTGTCAGTGAAGTTTGAGTCGCGGCTCGGTGCCACGCCCAATCTTGCTCCCCAGCATCAGCATCGCCGTACGGAAGAACCCATACAGCGCCATCTGGTGCATGCGATACAGCGACACATAGAACATCCGCGCCAGCCAGCCTTCCAGCATCACGCTGCCGGTGAGGTTGCCCATCAAGTTACCGACCGCCGAGAACCGCGACAGCGAGATCAACGAGCCGTAGTCGGTATATTTGTAGGAAGGCAGGTCCTTGCCCTCGATACGCAGCTTCAGCGACCTGGCCAGCAACGAGGCCTGCTGGTGAGCCGCCTGGGCCCGTGGCGGCACGTTGCGGTCGGTGCCCGGTTGCGGGCAGGCGGCGCAGTCGCCGAAGGCGAAGATGTTCTCGTCGCGGGTGGTTTGCAGCGTTGGCAAAACCTGCAATTGATTGATGCGGTTGGTTTCCAGGCCATCGATGTCCTTGAGGAAACCCGGCGCGCGAATGCCGGCAGCCCATACCTTGAGGCTGGCCGGGATCACTTGGCCACTGCTGGTGATCAGCGCATCGGCCGTCACTTCGCTGACCGCCGAGTTGGTCAGTACCGTCACCCCAAGCTTTTCCAGGGTTTTATGCACAGGCCCGCCAATACGCTCCGGCAGGGCCGGCAGTACTCGTGGGCCGGCTTCGATCAGGGTGATGTGCATGTTTTCCGGCTTGATACGGTCCAGGCCATAGGCCGCCAGCTCATGGGCGGCGTTATGCAGTTCGGCGGCCAGCTCGACCCCGGTGGCACCGGCGCCGACGATGGCGACGCTGATTTTTTCTACCACGTCAGTCTGCCCGGCATGGGCGCGCAGGTAGTGGTTGAGCAGCTGCTGGTGGAAACGTTCGGCCTGCTTGCGGGTGTCGAGGAACAGGCAGTGCTGCGCCGCACCTTCGGTGCCGAAGTCGTTGGTGGTGCTGCCGACCGCAATCACCAGGCTGTCATAGCCCAGCACGCGCGCGGGCACCAGTTCACGGCCTTCTTCGTCGAGGGTGGCGGCCAGCTGGATCTTCTTCTGTTCACGATTAAGCCCGCTCATGCGCCCCAGTTGGAACTCGAAGTGGTTCCATTTGGCCTGGGCAACATAATTGAGTTCGTCTTCCGAAGAGTTCAGCGAGCCGGCCGCCACTTCGTGCAGCAGTGGCTTCCAGATATGGGTCAGGTTGGCGTCCACCAGCGTGATGCTGGCGGTGCCGCGCTTGCCCAGGGTCTTACCCAGGCGGGTAGCCAACTCCAGGCCGCCGGCGCCGCCGCCGACGATAATAATACGATGGGTCATGGGGATATCTCGCAAGGCTAAAAGAAATCGGAGCAGTTACCCCCGCGAGCGCCAGGCAGCTCATAGCGTCAGGTAACTCAAAAGGCGACTCAGCAAGCCGAGGCCGATTACCACGGCAAGCACCACGCCGAGGAGCAGCCACGGCCGGAAAGGCTTGCGCTCGACTCGGTTCTGGGAGAGTTGCAGGTACTCTTCGACATGCTGTTGGTCATCGGGGTTCAGGCGGCTGGTCATAAAGGCCTCGTCAGGTAGACGTTGCAAAAGGGCGCCACGTTACAGTCCGGGTGGGCTCAGAGGCTGATACCTACGTCGAACACTATGCTGCGGCCCAGGTTGTTGCGCAAGAAATCCGGTGCGTCGGGGTGAGCGAACAGCACCCGTGCAAAGGTCGGCCCCACCAGCGACAGCGAGCGCCAGCCCTGGCGCAGGTATTCCGTGGGCGGCGGAAAATGGCTGTTGAGGTCGAGCACTTCGCGCTTGAGGCTGGTGAAAGCGACGATATCCAGCTCGCCCAGGTCCATTCCGCGCTCTTTATAGTTATGCGCCTTCTTGCGCAGCGTGGGCGCCAGGCGCAGCAGAAACTCGTGGGCCGGGATGCGCCTCGGCTTGGCTTCGCGCCGTACCAGTTGGCTCAGGGAAAACGCACTGCGCCGACGCAGCAGTTCGTCGCGCCATTCGTCATTCAGGCGGCGACCCTCGTCCAGCACGAAAAACACCTCAAAGCTGGCGTCGCGAAACAGCACGTCCGGCGGCTCTTGCCCGGCGGCGTGGAATTCTTCGGCACGGTAGGGCACGTTCAAGCCTTGCAGCAGGCGCTGGCAGACCCAACGCTCACGCTCCCATTTGCGGGCATTGGACAAGAACGCGTTGGCTTGTTCGGCCGCTACGGTGAGCAGGCGCAAGTAATCTGAGTCATCCATAGCTAGCAGCTTAGCGCCCAAACGATGACCGCAGGAAGTACCCCTGTGAAACGTCGGTGTAGACTGATCATCCGACTCTATTCGACCCGGGGAGTATCGCCGTGATCAGTGCCGCCATGTTGGCGCCGACAACCATGAGCATCGGCTCGCTCCTGTACGCGCCGGTGGTACTGTGGGCGATCCTGCGTTCGCCGTGGGTCGAGTTGTTCGCCGACCGGCGCCGCCAGCATTTGCTGTTCGGCACGGTGTTCGCGTTGTTCATGCTGTGGCTGGTGCGGCGGGATTTTGATACCGGCGTGTCCTACCACTTCATCGGTATGACGGCCGTGACCTTGTTGCTGGACTGGCCCCTGGCAATTGTCGGTGGTTTTGCCGCCCAGTTGGGCTTGATGCTGTTGGGGCGCCAGGATCTCGCTGCCCTGGGCGTCAATGGCCTGTTGCTTATCGGGTTACCGGTGCTGGTCACTGAAACCTGCGCGCTGCTGGTCGAGCGTGCCCAACCGCGCAATCCCTTCGTGTATATCTTCTGTTCCGGTTTTTTCGCGGCAGCCCTGTCGGCGCTCTTGTGCCTGCTGTGTGGGCTGGGGCTGTTGTGGTTCGACGGCCGTTTCACCATGCCGGAATGGCTGGAGGATTTCGTCGGCTACCTGTGGTTGATCATCTTCCCCGAGGCCTTTATCAACGGCATGGTCATCAGTGCCCTGGTGGTGTTTTGCCCCGAATGGCTGGAGACCTTCAACCGCACGCGCTACCTCTCGGCGCCCTGGAAGGACGACGATTCGCAGCGTTGACCTGGATCAAATCCCGCGCCGCCGAGCAGGCCCATGCTCTGCGAAATTTTTCCAGGAGCGCGGATCATGAGTGTGTACGAATGGGCTCGGCAGGAGTTGCGCAGAAGCCAGGATGCGGCACAGGAAATCGGTTTTGACCCAGGCCTGACCTTGCGCGCCATGCTCAGCGCAGTGGTGCAGCAGAGCAAGGGGGTGCGCAGTTTCGAAGACCTGGCCGACGAGCTGCAATACCTTGCAGAGAACCTCGACGACCAGCAGGAATACGCCTTCATGCGCCCTTAGTGGCGCGGGGGCAGGTCTTCGGAAAACAGCTCGTCTTCGGCATCCGGGGCTACGGGAATCTTGTGTTCTTCAGCGGCCCAGGCGCCCAGGTCGATGAGTTTGCAGCGGTCCGAGCAGAACGGCCGGTTGAGGTTGGTCGCTTTCCATTCCACGGGTGCGCCGCAGGTCGGGCAGTCGACGGTCAAGGGTTGGCTCATGATCGGCCTCCACGCAAAGTAAGGTAAAAGTGGTGCAGTCGCTCGACCTCGCTGTGCAGCCAGGCAAGGTCCTGGTCATTGACCAGTACATCATCGGCATGTTTCAGGCGGTCTTCGCGGCTGGATTGGGCCTTGAGGATCGCCTGCACCTGTTGCTCGTTGATGCCGTCGCGCTGCAGGGTACGCTGAATCTGCAGCGATTGCGGCACGTCGATCACCAGGATGCGCTGGGTCATGCTGTACTGGCCGGATTCGATCAGCAGCGGCGACACCAGTATCGCGTAAGGCGATTTTGCGCGTGCCAGGTGGCTGCGGATCTCCTCGCCAATCAACGGGTGCAGCAAGGCTTCGAGCCAGCGCCGCTCTTCGGGTACTTCAAAGATCAGCTTGCGTAATGCGGCGCGGTCCAGTTGGCCGTCTGGCTGAAGTACGCCAGCACCAAAGTGCTCGGCGATGCGCTCCAATGCCGGCCGACCAGGCTCTACTACCCAGCGGGCGGCGTGATCGGCGTCCACCAAGTCGATACCCAGGTCGATAAAGTGTTGGGCCGCCGCGCTTTTGCCGCTGCCGATGCCGCCGGTAAGGCCTAGAATCCAGGGTGTTGCAACGCGAGTGGTCATCTGAAACCGACAGACTGCAAATAGAAGTCGCTTATTTGACCACCCCAGAGCAATGCAATCCAGCCGGCAGTCGCCAGATACGGTCCAAAAGGCATCGGTGCCGATGCCAGGGTGTTGCGCAGGCGCATCAGGATCAAGCCGACAAATACCCCGACCAGTGACGACATCAACAGCGTCATCGGCAGGATCTGCCAGCCACCCCAGGCGCCGAGCACCGCCAGCAACTTGAAGTCGCCGTGGCCCATGCCGTCCTTGCCGGTGGCCAGCTTGAACAACCAGAACACGCTCCACAGGCTCATGTAGCCAATCACGGCGCCCCACAGGGCGTCGGCCAATGTTGTCAGCAGGCCGAAACTGTTGACGATCAGTCCCAGCCACAGCAGCGGCATTACCAGCACATCCGGCAGCAGTTGATGGTCGGCGTCGATCAGGCTCATCGCCAACAACCCCCAACTCAGCACCATCACCATTCCTGCCTGCCAGCCAACTCCGAAATGCCAGGCCACCCAGGCCGAGATCAAGCTGCACACCAGTTCCGTGAGGGGGTAGCGGATGCTGATCGCCCCTTGGCAATGCGCGCAGCGGCCGCGCAGGAACAGGTAGCTGAGCAGCGGGATATTTTCCCATGGGCGTATGGGATGGTTGCAGTGTGGGCAGCAGGAGTTGGGCTGCATCAGGTTGTAGGTCGGCCCGGCTGGTTCTGCGGGCAAGCCCAGCACTTCATGGGCCTGGGCGCGCCATTCCCGCTCGAGCATTTTCGGCAGGCGCCACACCAGCACGTTTAGAAAACTGCCGACGATCAGCCCCAGCACCGACGCTATCGCAACAAACGCCCAGGGATGCTCGCCCAGCAGCAGGCTCAAAATGCGCTCCCCAGTTGGAATACCGGCAGGTACATGGCAATCACCAGCGCGCCGACGATGCCCCCCAGTACCACCATGATCAGAGGCTCCATCAGGCTAGTGAGGTGATCGACCAGGGTGTCCACATCGGCCTCGTAATGGTTGGCGACCTTCTCCAGCATGCGGTCAAGCGTGCCCGACTCTTCGCCGATGGCCGTCATCTGGATGGCCATGCCGGGAAACAGGCCGCTGACGGCCATGGATTGATTCAGTTGCATGCCAGTGGATACGTCGTGTCGCATATGCTCGATTGCCTGTCTGAACGGCCCAGAACCGGCGGCCCCGGCCACCGAGTCCAGCGCCTGCACCAATGGAACACCGGCGGCGAAGGTGGTGGACAGCGTGCGGGCGTAGCGGGCCACGGCCGATTTTCTCAGCAGTTTGCCTGCAACGGGTGCTTTCAACAAACCGGCATCCAGCCACAGCTGGAAAGCCGGTAAGGCATGGTAGGCGTGGCGCAACCCAAAACCCGCGGCAAGCAGGCCCAGTGCCACGCCCCACCAGGCTCGCTGCATGAACTCGGACAAAGCGATCACCTGCAAGGTGAAGCCGGGCAGTTTGCCGTCGACTCCGGCGAACAGGCTTTGGAACTGCGGCACTACGTGGACCAGCAGCACGCCGGTGACCAGGCTGGCGACTATCAGCACGGTGATCGGATAGGTCATGGCTTTTTTGATCCTGGCCTTTAACTGCTCGCTCTTTTCCCTATGAATCGCTACGCGCTCCAGCAAGGTTTCAAGGGCACCGGCCTGTTCGCCGGCCGCCACCAGGTTGCAATACAACTCATCGAAACAGCGCGGATGCTTGCGCAACGCGTCGGCAAGGCTGGTGCCAGCGGCGATTGACTGTTGCAACCCCTGTAGCAGCTCGCGCAGCGTAGCGTTGTCAAAGCCTTCGCTGATGATGTCGAGGGCTTGCAGCAGCGGAATCCCGGCCTTCAGCAAGGTTGCCAGTTGGCGCGTGAGCAGGGTGATATCCGCTGATTTGATAGATGGCTTGAGGCCCGCTAGAACTGGAGAATGCTTGCGTACAAGCCCTGGGCTGATGCCTTGTCGGCGTAGCTGAGCCTTGACCAGGGCAGGGTTGTGCCCGGTGCTGTGCCCGGACACCCTGCGCCCTTTGCGGTTGATGCCTTCCCAAGCGTAGATCGTTGAAGCGTTGTCCATGTCACCGTTCCGCACAGAGGTCGTTGAAGATGTATAGCTTAGTCAGGTGACGGATTCGGACAGGCGGGCGGTGGCGGATAAAATGTCAGAATGTGCGTCCTGTGCGCGATTGACGGCCTGCGGATGAGTACACTGGCGCCGCTGCACAACACGGGGCGCAGGAAGCGCCTTGTCATGAGTTCTATCCTGGAGAGTGAATGTGAGACGTCAAAAAGGTTTTACCCTGATCGAGCTGCTGATTGTCGTTGCAATCATCGGCATTTTGGCCACCATTGGCCTGCCCATGTACACCACGCACCAGGCCAAGGCCAAGTTCACTGCAGGGCTGGCTGAAATCACCGCGTTGAAGCCCGGGTATGAAGACACCCTCAACCAGGGCACAGTGCCGACCTTGGCATTGATCGGCGGCACTAGCCCCACCGCCAATTGCACGATCAACGTGACAGGGGATGTGGCTACCGGCGCGGGCACCATCAGTTGCGAAATACTCGACGCCCCTGCGCCGGTGTTGGGCAAGACCATCAGCCTGACGCGCAACGCCACCACCGGTTGGAAATGCAGCACCACCGCTGATGCGAAATATGTTGCCAAGGGCTGCGGCGCCGACGGGGCATAGTTGCCGAACCATCCACAGGGAAGTTGAGGCGGCCGATGGCTTTATCTATACAGCAGCGTGGCAGTGTTTTCCTGGTGACAGTGGTGTGCCTGCTGGTGGCCGGAATATGTGCACCCTTCAGTGGGCATGATTTGCAGCGGGCTATGCAGATTGCCATCGGAGCGTGTGCGGTGCTGTATGGGGTGTCCGTGGTCCCTGTCGGCCAATTGTTGGACAGGCCAACCGCCCTGGGCCTGATACTGATTATCGTGCTTGGCCTGGTGTCATCCATGCTGGCCCATCAGCCGCTCTGGGCACTTGCCGAAATGGCGCTGTTTGTCAGTTGCGGGTCGATTGCCGTGGCGTTTGCCTTGCTGCGTCGCCAGGGTGGTGAGCCTTTGGATCGCGCCTTGGTCATGGTGGTGCTGCTGCTGTGTTTGATCAAGTCGATTCAATACCTGTATGCAGGCACACTCGTGTTTATCAGCGCTGAACGTACGCTTGACCCTGACCTGCTGCTGTCCGGTTTTTCCAACAAGCGTTTCTACGGCCAGTTTCAGACGTTCACGCTGTCGCTGTTGGTGCTTCCTTTGTTGATCCCTGTGATCTCGCGTCCGCTCAAGGGGGCGGTGTTCGCGTTGCTGTGCGTGTGGTGGATGATTGCGATCGCCGGTGGTACGCGCGGTACCTGGCTTGGCATGTGTGTGGCCGGGGGTGTGCTGGCGGTACTTGGCGCCTCGGGGCGACGATGGCTGGGTTGGCAACTGGCCGCGATGTTTGGCGGGCTGCTGCTGTACTGGCTGGTGTTTACGGTAGTGGCGGATTACCTGGGGGTCGAGGTCTCCAAGAGCGCCAGTGACCGCCTCACCACCTCCCTGTCGGGCCGCGGTCCGATCTGGTGGCAGGCTTGGCATATGATCGTGGAGTGTCCATGGTTGGGCTTCGGACCGATGCATTTTGCCGATATTGCCAATGAAATCGCCGCTCATCCGCACCAGGCCATCCTGCAATGGGCGAGTGAATGGGGTGTGCCATCGGCCTTGTGCGTGGTGGCTCTGGCGTGGCGAGGCGGCTGGGCGACGTTCAGCGTGTTGCGTGAACGAGCGCTTTCCAACACTCGTGCTGATCTGTTGCGGCTATGCCTGTTTGCGGCCTTGGTAGGGGCGTTGGTGCAGTCCATGGTCGACGGCGTGATGGTGATGCCCAATTCCCAGGTCTGGCTGGCGCTGGTGGTGGGCTGGCTGATGGCGTTGCATGTGTGGAAAACCCCGGGAACCGCCGCGTTGCCACTGGCCTGGGCAGCCTGGAAAGTGCTGAGTGTGCTGGCTGTCGGTCTGCTGGTTTTTATCGCAGCTCGCGATGTGCCTCACATCAAGCAAGCCCAGCAGCAGTACCTGGACACTCATGTCGGCCTGCTGCAACCCCGTTTCTGGGCCCAGGGCGTGATTGCGCGCTGAAGGCCGCAAGTTGCCGGACTCCCAATGCAGTGCTAGCTTTAGCCCATCGCCCGTGTAGCTCAGTCGGTAGAGCAGCGCACTCGTAACGCGAAGGTCGCAGGTTCGATTCCTGTCTCGGGCAAAAAGGCACCATGGCAACACCGTTTTCAGATGATCCCAGAATGGTTCTGAAGGCCAGACGAGCCGGCATTTGAGCCTGCTCTTTTGTATCTGCGCAACCTTGATGACCCAGATGCATCCCCATTCCTCGATCTAAGAGAACAACATGACCACGACTGAAATGACCCAGGAAGTTCGGCATCAAGCAGCCCTCGAAAAATACCTCGAGGAATCGCCGCAGCTTAAAGAAGAGATCAAGGACCTGAGCGCCGATGATCAGCGCGACCAGATCCAGTGGGCATTCGAGGATGAAGCCGAGAGCCAGGGCTATCAGCCTTGGGAGCTGACCCTCAAGTACACCTCGACACCGGAAGAATTCGAAGCGGCACGACTGGCCTTGCACAAAGAGGCGGCCGAAGTGCTGGGTGTCGAATGGGAAGAGTACTGCGAGATGAATGACCTTGTAGTCTGAAGTGTGTAGTGAGCGGGCTGCCCCCGCTCACTACCGCTTGCAACGGTCTAGATACTCAGGCGCATCGACAAATCCACCGCCTTCACATCCTTGGTCATCGCGCCAATCGAGATGTAGTCCACCCCTGTCTCCGCGATGGGCAGCAGGGTGTCTTCATTGATCCCGCCGCTGGCTTCCAGCTTGGCCTGGCCGCCGTTCAGGCGCACGGCTTCACGCATGTCTTCCAGGCTCAATTCATCCAGCATGACGATGTCCGCACCTGCGGCCAGGGCTTCGCGCAGTTCATCCAGGCTTTCCACTTCGATTTCCACCGGCTTGCCGGGTGCGATCCGGTGTGCGGCCGCAATCGCCTGGGCAATGCCGCCGCTGGCCGCGATATGGTTTTCCTTGATCAAAAAAGCGTCATACAAACCAATGCGGTGGTTGTGGCAGCCGCCGCAGGTCACTGCGTACTTCTGCGCCAGGCGCAGGCCCGGCAGGGTTTTGCGGGTATCCAGCAGCTTGACCTGGGTGCTGGAAACAAAGTCCGCCAGAAATTGGGCACGCGTGGCGACGCCGGACAGCAGTTGCAGGAAATTCAGTGCGCAGCGTTCGCCGCTGAGCAGCGAGCGCGCCGGGCCTTCAAGGTGGAACAGCACCTGGTTGGGGCTGACGCGTTCGCCATCGGCCACCTGCCAATGCACGGCTACCCGTGGGTCCAGCTGGCGGAACACCGCATCCACCCAGGCGGTGCCGGCGATCACTGCGGCATCGCGGGTGATGATGGTGGCCGTGGCCAGCCGTTCGGCCGGGATCAACTGCGCAGTGATGTCGCCGCTGCCGATGTCTTCCAGCAGTGCGCGGCGCACGTTGGCTTCGATTTCGGCGGTGAGGTCGGCAAGACGGAGATTCGGCATAACAGGCTCCACAGACAAAGTGCCCCGATTATAGGGGCAGTGCGCGTCTGAACCCAGCGACCTGCTCATTTACCGCCAAATGACAGAGTGTGCTGGCGCAAACCCCCTTGTTTGCAAGATAATCTCGCGCCTTGCAATTGGCGTCATAGCTTTGACGTCTCGCCCAATACCGCCGTTTCAGGAGGCCAGGATGCACAATGACGGAAAGGTGGTGCCAATCAAGAAGGCGCATGCCACGCCATCGCCGCTCGCCCGACTGCCGGTGGTGTTGCTGCAGGTTCGCGACAAAGCGGCGCAACAGTTGCAGCAAGGGTTGCAGGAGCTGTTCGATAACGCCGACGACACACTGTTCGAAATGGCCGACAAGGCGCGCAACAACCTCGATCACCATATTTTCTTTGAAGCCATGCGTGATCTGCGCCTCAAGCGTAAGAATTTCGAACGTGTGTTCATGGAGCGTCTTTTCGACGCCTTTGCCAGTCTGGGCCAGGCAGGGCGGGGCGAGCTGCAACTGGTGCCGGTGGTTTCCTACGACGGCGTGCCGGGTTCGACCAGGGACGACCTGGAAAAAGCCGTGGCGCTTGAAGCCATGTTGGGTCGGGTGCGCCACCGTGACGGCCTGGCTCTTGCGCAACTTACGGCACGCTTGAGCGCTTTACTGGGCAACCGTCTGGATGATCGTGAGAACCCGCTGGGGCCGGCGCTGCTGTGTGAGTTTTTCCTGCGGGCGGGGCGCAGCCTGGGCGTGGAGATCCGCGTCAAACTGGTCATGCTCAAGCTCTTTGAAAAATACGTGCTCAGTGATGCCGACCAGCTATACGGTGAAGCCAATCAACTGCTGGTCGCAACCGGCGTCTTGCCTGAACTCAAGGCCGTACCGTCACGGCGCATCGATGGGCGTGCGGCACCCGAGCATCCGCGCGAAGCAACTTCGCCAGTCGCCGACCGGTCCGGTGACGAAAATGGCCAGGAAGCCTTCGCCGCGCTTCAGCCGTTGCTGACGGCGGTGCGTGGCAGCGTGGCGCCGACGCTTGAGGCCAGCGCCGAGCCGTTGCCCATTTCCACCCAGGACCTGCTGCGCCTGCTCTCCCATTTGCAGCAGTACGTGCCGGAGCCTGAGTCGGAGGACGATTTCGACCTGCGCAGCCAGCTTGAACAATTGCTCACCCGTGTCAGCGTCAAGAGTGGTAAGTCGCGGGTGGTGGAGGACGCGGACGAAGACGTGATCAATCTGGTCGCGTTGCTGTTTGAGTTCATCCTCAATGACCGTACCGTGCCCGATGCCTTCAAGGCCCTGATCGGCCGCTTGCAGATCCCTCTGCTGAAAGTGGCGTTGCTGGACAAGAGTTTTTTCAGTCGCGCCAGCCATCCGGCGCGGCGCCTGCTCAATGAAGTCGCGACCGTCGCCATGGGCTGCAGCCCGTGTGATAGCCAGGCATGCGACCCTCTCTACCTGCGCATCGAGCAAGTGGTGCAGCGCCTGCTCAACGAATTTGTCGAAGATCCGGCGATTTTTTCTCAATTGCTCGCCGAGTTCAGCGCGTTTTCCGCCGATGAACGTCGGCGCAGCGACTTGCTCGAACAGCACACCCGCGATGCCGAAGCCGGGCGTGTGCGCACTGAAGCCGCCCGCCAGCGTGTGGCTGATGTGCTGAATAAACGGCTGTTGGGCAAGGTCCTGCCGCGTCCTGTGGTGCAGTTCCTGCAACAGGCCTGGAGCCAGGTGTTGCTGCTGGCGAGCCTCAAGCACGGCGAGCAGTCAGTGCAATGGCAAGCTGGGCTGCGCACCATGGACGAGTTGATCTGGAGCGTCGGCCTGCAGCAGGACACCGAGGCCGGGCGACGTTTGCTGGACCAACTGCCGGGGTTGCTCAAGGCCTTGCGCGACGGTTTGACCAGCGCGGCGTTCGACCCCTTCAGCACCCGAGAATTCTTTGTGCGCTTGCAGGCGTTGCATATCCAGGCACCTGAAGGCGTTGATGAGCTGATCGAGGTGCGTGAGCCATTTGTGCTGAGTACGGCGTCACCCGACCCGGTCACCGAGCTGCCGGGTAACGATCCTGACCTGTACAAGGCTCTCCAACTCAAGGTGGGCGACTGGGTACTCTTCCAGGAAGGCCAGGCCAGCACGCTGCGCTGCAAGCTGACAGCGATCATGGCGCCGGCCAACACTTATGTGTTCATCAGCCGCACGGGGCTCAAGGTGTTGGAAAAGAGCGCCGGCCAACTGGCAATGGCGTTCAAGCGTGGCGCACTGCACACGCTGGAAGACGGGCCCCTGTTCGAGCGCGCCCTGACTGCTGTGGTGGACAAGCTGCGTCAACTCAATCGCGGCAAGTGATCGCAACCGGAGGGTCTAACGCGGCATACTGGTCACACTTTGTATCGTTCAAGGAACCTGTATGCAGTTGGACCCCACCAGCGGTTGGTGCCAGGGCATCCGTCATTGCCCGTCGCCCAACTTCAACGAGCGCCCCGCCGGCGAAATCTCACTGTTGGTGGTGCATAACATCAGCCTGCCACCGGCGCAGTTCGCCACCGGCAAAGTGCAGGAATTTTTCCAGAACCGCCTGGATGTCACGGAACATCCCTACTTTGAAGGGATTGCAGACCTACGGGTATCAGCGCATTTTCTGATTGAGCGTGATGGCGCTGTGACGCAGTTTGTATCCTGCATCCACCGTGCCTGGCACGCCGGGGTGTCGTATTTCGAGGGGCGGGACACCTGCAATGATTTTTCCCTGGGGATAGAGCTGGAGGGCACGGATGATCTGCCGTTCACCGACGCTCAATATGCCGCACTGATCGACCTGACCCGCCAGTTGCTGGTGGCTTACCCTGGCATCACCCCTGAGCGCATTTGTGGTCACAGCGATATCGCTCCGGGACGCAAGACCGATCCCGGTCCCGCTTTTGATTGGACGCGCTTTCGCAGCGCCCTGCAGGATGGAGGACACGCACGATGAGTTTCCTGGTGTTGGTGCTGGCTGTATGGATCGAGAAGTTTTCGGCCCTGCGCCAGCGGTTGCAGCGAGATGGTGGTTGGTTGCGCGAACTGGCCAAGCTGGAATCGAGCCCGCGCATGGGCAAGCAGCCCTGGCTGATTCTGGCGTTGCTGGTGTTGTTGCCGGTGGCCTTGCTGGCGCTGTTGCTGCTGGTGTTGGAGCCGGTGGCGTACGGGCTGCTGGCGCTACCGGTGCACCTGTTGGTGGTGATCTACAGCCTGGGTCGTGGTGACCTGCTCGCCGGGCTTGGTCCGTTCCGCGATGCCTGGCGACGGGGTGACCTGCAGGCCGCCGAGCATGTGACCGAACGTGACCTGAGCCTGAGCGCCGACAGTGGCGAGCAATTGCTCGAACGCGTCCAGGGTCATCTGTTATGGCAGGCCTACCAGAGTTTTTTCGCGGTGATTTTCTGGTACTTCCTGCTGGGCCCGGTTGCCGCACTGGCTTATCGGCTGCTCGCACTGGCCAGTGAACACAGCAAAAACCCTTTGGTAGCCGAGCGGGCCGGGCAACTGCGCCACGCGTTCGATTGGCTGCCGGTACGCCTGCTGGCCGCCAGCTTTGCCCTGGTCGGAAATTTCGTTGCGGTCAGCCGTGTGATGCTCCATGAACTGCTGAGCTGGGACATCAGCGCCGCACAACTGGTGGAAAAAGTCGGCCTGGTCGCCGCCGAAATCCCACCCCCTGCGGTCGGTCCCGATGGCATCAACAGCCTGGACCGACTCTGGGAACTGCTGCTACGCGCAGCGGTGCTGTGGTACGCCGGCTTCGCCATCTGGACCGTCCTACCCTGACCCTGTAGAAGCCGGCTCGCCGTAGTGAGCAGTCTCGCCTGTGGCGAGCGGGCTTGCTTGTGGCGAGCGGGCTTGCCCCGCGCTGGGCTGCGAAGCAGCCCCACCAACCATTAACCTTAAGTTACAAAACTCCCTCTCAAATTGAGCTATACAGATGCTGGCTAACTGCCGCCCTGCACCTCAATAAAAATAAAAGAAAGGGAGTTCACCTGTGAAGAGCTTGCTCTATCCCGCCGTCGCCTTGATGAATCGCCTGAGCTTCGGCATGAAGTTCAGCCTGATCAGCGTGTTGTTCCTGCTACCGATGCTGGCAACCAACTATTACTTGGTGCGTGACTCATGGCGTGAATTCCAGGGCACTCGCGTCGAACTGCAAAGCCTTGATTTACTTGGCAGCAGCCTGGCCCTGCGCCGCGACCTGGAAACCCTCAACAACCAGGTACAGATCAACGCCACCCTCGGTCAGTCCGGCAAGGCCGGCGATCTTGACGGCAAGATCAGCGCCCTGGAACAAAGCGTGCTCAACCGCCTGCAGGGCCTCAACGCTATGGCCACCGAGCCCGAGCAGATTGCGGCTTTCAATGCCAAGCGCGACGAGTTGATTTCGGCCTTCAAGACCCAGCAACAGGAAACGTCGCTGCTGAGCAAAAGTGCATTGATCGGCAAGTTGCTCAACAAGGCGCAGATGCTCAGCCAGATCGTCGCCAGCCAATCCGGGCTCAGCCGAGACGCCCAGAGTGACCTGCGCCAACTCGGCGAGCTGATCACCAGCGTCACCCCGCAAGTCACCCAGGCCCTGGGCGAAGGCCGGGCGATGGGCGCGTATTCCCTGGGCCAGGGTTTTCTCAATTCTTCGTCAAGCACACGGTTTGACGAGCTTTTACAGCAACTGGAAAAACTCCAGGCCGAATATGGCCTGAAGTTGCAGGATGCCTTGGGCTCCAGTACCGCAGCCCACGCGGCACTCGACAACCTCGCCACGGCCAGCAACGCCAGCCTCAAGCATGGCAGCGAGTTGTTTGAAGAGCAGGTGGTGATGGCCGAAACGCTCGACGCACCCTGGCAGGGTTTCTACGACGGCGTCAGCCAGTTGATGGCCCTGACCTATCAGCTGGATGACGCCACCCTGGCGTTCCTCGGACAGCAGTTGGAGCAACGCCTGGCGCAAAACCGCACGCACATGGTGGTGCTCGTGTCGGCCCTGAGCGCCGTGTTCTTGCTGATCTTCTATTTGTACGCCGGTTTCTACGCGTCCACCCGCACCACGCTGCGGCGCCTGGGGGCGATGATGGACAAGGTGGCGGCCGGCGACATGACCGTCACTTTTGTTGCGCATAGTCGCGATGAGTTGGGCGACCTGGGCCAGGTGTTCAACGGCACCGTGGCGAAGATCCATGACCTGATCGAGCGCGTCGGGCACACCGTCAGCCAGGTCGAGCTCCAGGCCGGCCAGGTGGAAACGATCTCGGCTCAGAGCAACCAGGCGGTGTCCGGGCAGCGTAGCCAGATCGAGCAGGTGGCAACGGCCATGAACCAGATGTCGTCCACTGCCCAGGAAGTCGCGCGCAGCGCGGCGGCGGCAGTCAGCAGTGCACACAGTGTCAATGATGAAACCGTCAGTGGCCGTGGCCTGGTGCAATCCCAGCAGGGCAGCATCGCGCGGCTGGCCTCGGAGATCGATGAGTCGGTACGGGTGATCAACCAGTTGGCCACTGACAGCCAGTCCATCAGCAGCGTACTGGAGGTGATCAAAAGCATTGCCGAGCAAACCAACCTGCTGGCACTCAATGCGGCCATCGAAGCCGCGCGTGCCGGTGAACAGGGGCGTGGTTTTGCAGTGGTGGCCGACGAGGTGCGCACCCTGGCCCGGCGCACTCAGCATTCCACTGAAGAAATCGAACAGATGATCAGCCGCCTGCACAGCGGTGTGGCAGCCGCCGTGAAAACCATGGGCACCAGCCATTCCATGGCCAGTGGCACGGTCGGGCAGTCGGAAAAGGTCCAGCAGGCACTGGAAAATATTCTTGGCGCCGTGGGCATGATCGTCGACCAGAACCAGCAGATTGCCGCCGCCGTGGAGCAACAGACCGCCGTCGCCCACGACATTGACCAGAACATCGTCGAAATCAACCGCGCCGGCGAGCATGCGGCCCAGGGCGCACACCAGACCGAAGCGGCGAGCCGGCAGCTATCGATGCAGGTGATTGAGTTGAAGCAATTGATCGGTGCGTTTCGAGTGTAGGAAATGTAGGTAGGGCGTATTGCTTGCCGGTGTAGCGCTTGTCCTGATTTCCGTGGGTGTCTTTTCTGGCTGGGTGAATGGGTGAGAATTTGTTTCAGACAAATTCAAGTTCAGGGAGCACGGCGATGACCATTGCGGTCGGCATCAAAGGGCATTGCGCCCATTGTGATATCAGGTTTGAACTCAAGCCTTGGCAGTTGAATGCCATCGCCATCGAAGAGCCCTTCGATTGCCCGTATTGCCAGCAGTTCCTGCAGTTGAGTTGCCCTCGGCAATTGCGGGCGTTCAAGTTGTTGGGGCATTGGGCGCTGGTGCAGCCGAGCATGGCGGTGTTCACCTGCATGGTGCTGATCGTGGCACTGGTCACAGAATGGGTGGGGTTGATCACGGTAGTCGGGCAGTTCAACGTGTCACTGCTGGTGCTGCTGGTGCATTTCCTGGCGCTGCGCTATGCCCGTTACCGGCAGCGGATCACGTTGGATCTGCAAGTGGTCGCGCCAGTCTTACCAATTGAACAGCTCGCACGCATTGCGTGTGCTCGCCTCAGCCAACGATAGCGGGCTGATGCCCATGCGCTCGGCCAGGGCGGTGCAGATGGCCGGCAGGTGTTCGGGGCTGTTGCGTTGGCCCGGGAACATGGCCGGCGCCATATCGGGTGAGTCGGTTTCCAGCACCACCGCATCCAGCGGCAGTTGCGCCAGCACCTTGTGCATGCGCAAGGCCTGGGGCCAGGTGGGGGCGCCGCCCAACCCCAATTTGAAGCCGAGCTTGATGTACTCGCGAGCCTCTTCGAGGCTGCCGGCAAACGCATGGATGATGCCGCCGCGGGGCAGGCGGATGCGCTTGAGGGTGGCGATCACGGCGGCGTGGCTGCGGCGCACGTGCAGCAACGCCGGCAGTTGGACGTCCACGGCCAGTTTGAGTTGGGCTTCAAACAGGCTTTGCTGGCGTTCGCGGTCCAGTTGTTCGAGGAAGTAATCCAGGCCTATTTCCCCCACGGCGCACAGTTGCCGATGGCCGTGCAGGCGCATCAACCAATCGCCCAACGCCGTCAGGTCAGCGGGGCGATGATCGTCGAGGTACACCGGGTGCAGGCCAAAGGCGGCGAACAAACCTTCGTCCGCTTGCACCAGGTCCCACACTCTTTGCCAATTCTGCTGATACACCCCCAACACCACCATGCGCCGCACGCCCAGCGCTCGGCTGTGGGCGAGGACTTCCCGGCGATCGCTGTCGAAATCCGGGAAGTCCAGGTGCGTATGGGTGTCGATCAGCTCCACGCTCAAGCCTCGTGAATACGCTGCTTGAACGTCCGGCCGATGGCATGCACGCCGGGTTGATACTGTTCTTCTTCGATCGCCGCCAGGGCCAGGCGCAGGGCGGTATCGGCGATCAGTTGATGCTGCTGGGCCATGGCGTTGACCGGCAGCGGCAGGAAGTCCAGCAACTGGGTATCACCAAAGGTTCCCAGGCGCAGCGGGCGCGACTTGAGCGGGAAGTCATGCAGTGCGTCGAACACGCCTTGCAGCAGCACGTAGGACGTGGTTACCAGCGCGTCAGGCAAATGCCCCAGTCGCTGGAGAAGTTGCTCCATCAGCTGTCGGCCGCAATCGCGACTGAAGGCTTCTGCGTGTTCAACGATCACCTCGCCGGTGAACCCGGCAAGGGCTTCACGGAAACCAGCGGCACGTTCCTGGCTGATGCTCAGCTCGGGTCGTGCGCCGATCAGCACGATCTGCTTGGGCAACGGTTGCAGCAGGCTGCTGGTCAATTGCTGGCACGCCTGGCGGTCGTCGCTGACCACCGAACAGAACTGATCCGCACCCATCACCCGGTCGATGGCAATCACCGGCAACCCCTTGGCTTGCAGCTCGCGATAACTGTCATCGCTGGCCGGCAGGCAACTGGCGACGAACAGCGCATCACAACGCCGCGCGCGGAACAGTTGCAGCAACTGGCGTTCGCTGTCGGCGTCATCGTCGGAGCTGGCGATCAGCAACTGATAGCCCCGCGCCCGTGCACCTTGCTCCAGGAGCTTGGCGATGCGTGCGTAACTGGGGTTTTCCAGGTCGGGCAGGATGAAACCCAGGGTGCGCGTGTGCCGACTGCGCAGCCCGGCGGCCTGTGGGTTAGGAGTAAAGCCATGGGCTTCGACGACAGCCCGCACCCGTTCGACGGTGGCGTTGCTGATGCGTTGCTGTTCGGCCTTGCCGTTGATGACGTAGCTGGCGGTGGTCACGGACACACCGGCCAGACGGGCGATATCACTGAGTTTCAAACCGGGATTTCCTTGTTTTCTGGAGCTTGCCCCCGACATTTTGTCCAATCGTAACCGATTCCAGCACTCGACTAATGTCTCAGCTCAAGTGCCGAGTGGTTGTTCAAGGATGCGCAATTAACGCGTAATCTGCCATAAATTCTAGATTAAACGTTTCAGCCAGCGTATTTTTACGACGTTCGCGACTGAGTAGCTACTGCCAACTGACTGCTCAGTCAGCTATTGATGCACACCCATTACACTGTTTGTTTAAAACAATACCTAGTGCGGTCACCGCACTAACTAGGAGAACGGCATGCTTGAGCTCACTGTAGAGCAGATTTCCATGGGCCAGGTGGCTGTGGATAAATCTGCTGCCTTGCACCTGCTCGCTGACAAACTGGTGGCTGATGGCTTGGTCGCCGAGGGTTATCTCAGTGGCTTGCAGGCCCGTGAAGCCCAGGGCTCGACCTTTCTCGGCCAAGGTATTGCCATCCCCCACGGCACCCCCGAAACCCGCGACCAGGTGTTCTCTACCGGCGTGCGCCTGCTGCAGTTCCCCGAAGGGGTGGACTGGGGCGACGGCCAGATCGTGTACCTGGCCATTGGCATTGCCGCCAAATCTGACGAACACCTGCGCCTGTTGCAACTGCTCACCCGTGCCCTTGGCGAAACCGACCTGGGCCAGGCATTGCGCCGTGCCGGAAGCGCCGAAGTCCTGCTGAAACTGCTGCAAGGCGCACCGCAGGAACTGGCGCTGGATGCGCAGATGATCAGCCTGGGTGTGTCCGCCGACGACTTCGAAGAGTTGGTCTGGCGCGGCGCACGCCTGTTGCGCCAGGCCGATTGTGTGAGCAATGGTTTCGCCGCCGTGTTGCAGCAGGTTGACGCGCTGCCCCTGGGCGATGGCCTGTGGTGGTTGCACAGTGAACAGACCGTCAAGCGCCCGGGCCTGGCGTTTGTCACCCCGGACAAGCCCATGCGTTACCTCGGCCAGCCGCTCCATGGCCTGTTCTGTCTGGCCAGCCTCGGTGAAGCCCACCAAGCGCTGTTGGAGCGCCTGTGCGCCTTGCTCATCGAAGGTCGCGGCCAGGAACTGGGCCGCGCCACCAGCAGCCGTGCCGTGCTCGAAGTGCTTGGCGGCGAACTGCCTCCGGACTGGCCCAGCGCCCGCGTCACCCTGGCCAACGCCCATGGCCTGCATGCACGTCCGGCGAAGATCCTCGCGCAGTTGGCGAAAAGTTTTGAAGCCGACATCCGCGTGCGCATCGTTGACGGCCCGGTCGGCGCCGTGTCGGTTAAAAGCCTGAGCAAGCTGTTGAGCCTCGGCGCACGGCGTGGCCAGGTGCTGGAGTTTGTCGCCGAGCCGACGATTGCCGGCGATGCGCTGCCCGCGTTGCTCGCCGCTGTGGAGGAAGGCCTCGGTGAAGAGGTCGAGCCGCTACCGACGGTCAGCGCCCAACCGGCAGCCCTGGATATCGAGCCGGTTGTCAATGCGCCGACCAGCGGCAGCCAGGTCCAGGCCATTGCCGCCGCACCGGGCATCGCTATTGGCCCCGCGCATATCCAGGTTCAGCAAACGTTCGATTACCCCCTGCGCGGCGAATCCTCCGCTATTGAGCGCCAGCGCCTGCACAGTGCCCTGGGCGAAGTGCGCCGCGACATCCAGGGCCTGATCGAACGCAACCCTTCCAAGGCGATCCGCGAGATTTTCATCACCCACCAGGAAATGCTCGACGACCCGGAACTCACCGACGAAGTCGACACCCGCCTCAAGCAAGGCGAGAGCGCCGAAGCCGCGTGGATGAGTGTGATCGAAGCGGCCGCCCGGCAGCAGGAATCGTTGCAGGACGCCTTGCTCGCCGAGCGCGCCGCCGACCTGCGTGACATCGGCCGCCGTGTATTGGCGCAACTGTGCGGCGTCGAAACCGCCCAGGAGCCGAGCGAGCCCTACATTCTGGTGATGGACGAGGTCGGTCCGTCGGACGTGGCGCGTCTTGATCCCGCGCGCGTCGCCGGCATCCTCACCGCCCGAGGCGGCGCGACGGCCCACAGCGCCATCGTCGCCCGTGCCCTCGGTATCCCGGCGCTGGTCGGCGCCGGCCCGGCGGTGTTGCTGCTGGCCTCCGGCACCCCCTTGCTGCTGGATGGCCAGCGCGGTCGCCTGCATGTCGACCCCGATGCCGCCACCCTGCAACGCGCCACGGTCGAGCGCGACACCCGCGAACAACGCTTGCAAGCCGCTTCGGCGCAACGCCATGAACCGGCGCTGACCCGCGACGGCCATGCCGTGGAAGTGTTCGCCAATATCGGCGAAAGCGCTGGGGTTGCCGGCGCGGTGGAACAGGGCGCCGAAGGCATCGGCCTGCTGCGCACCGAACTGATTTTCATGGCCCACCCGCAGGCGCCGGACGAAGCCACCCAGGAGGCCGAATACCGCCGCGTGCTCGACGGTCTTGGCGGTCGCCCGCTGGTGGTGCGTACTCTCGATGTGGGCGGCGACAAACCGTTGCCGTATTGGCCGATTGCCGAGGAAGAAAACCCCTTCCTTGGCGTGCGCGGCATCCGTCTCACCCTGCAACGCCCGCAGATCATGGAAGCACAATTGCGCGCGCTGTTACGGTCCGCCGATAGCCGCCCGCTGCGCATCATGTTCCCCATGGTCGGCAGCGTCGACGAATGGCGTGCCGCCCGTGATATGACCGAGCGCCTGCGCCTGGAAATCCCGGTGGCGGACCTGCAACTGGGGATCATGATCGAAGTGCCCTCGGCGGCCTTGCTCGCGCCGGTGTTGGCCAAGGAAGTGGATTTCTTCAGCGTCGGCACCAACGACCTGACCCAGTACACCCTGGCCATCGACCGTGGTCACCCCACCTTGTCCGCCCAGGCCGATGGCCTGCACCCGGCGGTGCTGCAACTGATCGACATCACCGTGCGCGCCGCCCATGCCCATGGCAAATGGGTGGGGGTGTGCGGCGAGCTGGCGGCGGACCCGCTGGCGGTGCCGGTGCTGATCGGTCTGGGTGTGGATGAGTTGAGCGTGTCGGCCCGCAGCATTCCGGAAGTGAAGGCGCGGGTGCGTGAATTCAGTCTGAGCGAGGCCCAGGGCCTGGCGCAACAAGCACTGGCGGTGGGCTCGCCCGCCGAAGTGCGTGCCCTAGTGGAGGCCGTGTAGATGGCAAGGATTCTGACCCTGACGCTGAACCCGGCGTTGGACCTGACGGTGCGCCTGGCGCACCTGGAACCGGGTGAAGTGAACCGCAGCGAAACCCTGCTGACCCATGCCGCCGGCAAGGGTGTGAATGTGGCGCAGGTGCTGGCGGATTTGGGCCATCAGGTGAGCGTGGGCGGTTTCCTCGGCGAGGCGAACCCCCAGGCCTTCGAGGCACTCATCGCCCGCCGTGGGTTTGGTGACGCGTTCATTCGCGTGCCGGGCGAAACCCGCAGCAATATCAAGATTGCCGAACAGGACGGCCGTGTCACCGATATCAATGCGCCGGGGCCGGTGGTCAGTGACGCGGCGCAAGCCGCGCTGCTCAAGCGCATCGCCGATATCGGTGCGCAATTCGATGCGGTGGTGGTGGCCGGCAGCCTGCCGCGTGGCATCAGCCCGCAGTGGTTCCAGGGGCTGTTGGAGCAACTGAAAAACCTCGGGTTGAAAGTCGCCCTGGACACCAGCGGCGAAGCACTGCGCGCCGGTTTGAAGGCGGGTCCGTGGATGGTCAAGCCCAACACTGAAGAACTGGCCGATGCCCTGGGTCATGCCCTGGATGCAATCAGCCAACTGCATCGGCAAGGTGTGGAACATGTGGTGGTTTCCGATGGCGCTGCCGGCGTCACTTGGTACCGCCCAGGCGCGGCGTTGCAGGCCACGCCGCCAAAGGTGACGGTGGCCAGTACCGTCGGTGCCGGTGACTCGCTGCTGGCCGGCATGCTGCACGGCCTGCTCAGCGGCGATACCCCGGAACAGACCTTGCGCCGTGCCACGGCAATTGCCGCCATGGCCGTGACGCAGATCGGTTTTGGCATCAGCGATGACGCGCAGTTGGCGCGCCTCGAAAGCGGCGTCCACGTGCGCACGCTGACAGAACAATAAGAGGGTTTGTGATGAAGTTAGCCATTGTTACTGCCTGCCCGAACGGCATGGTCACCAGTGTGCTGTGCGCCCGCTTGTTGGACGCCGCCGCGCAGCGCCAGGGCTGGAGTACCAGCGTTGAAGTGGTGGATGTGCAGCGCCCGGAGCGCCAATTGTCCCAGTCGGTCATCGACGACGCCGAATGGGTGTTGCTGGTCAGCAGCACCCCGGTGGAGATGCAGCGCTTTGTCGGCAAGCGCGTGTTCCAGAGCACACCGGCCCAGGCGTTGGCGGATGTCGACGCCGTATTGCGTCGTGGCGCCGAAGAGGCGCAGGTGTATGTCGCGGCTGAAGCCCCGGCCAGGAACGCGCCGCGCATCGTTGCGATCACCGCCTGCCCGACCGGCGTCGCCCATACCTTCATGGCTGCCGAAGCCTTGCAGCAGACAGCCAAGCGCCTGGGTTATGACTTGCAGGTCGAAACCCAGGGCTCGGTCGGTGCCCGTACGCCATTGAGCGCCGAAGCAATCGCCAATGCCGATGTGGTGTTGTTGGCCGCCGATATCGAAGTCGCCACCGAGCGCTTCGCCGGCAAGAAGATCTACCGGTGCGGCACCGGTATTGCGCTCAAGCAGTCCGAAGCCACCCTCAACAAGGCCCTTGCCGAAGGTGCGGTGGAAAGCGCGGCCAGCGGCGCGGTGGCCAAGCCGGAAAAAACCGGCGTGTACAAACACCTGCTCACCGGTGTGTCGTTCATGTTGCCGATGGTGGTGGCAGGCGGGTTGTTGATCGCCTTGTCGTTCGTGTTCGGCATTCACGCCTTTGAACAGGAAGGCACCCTGGCGGCTGCGCTGAAAACCGTCGGCGACCGCGCCTTCATGCTGATGGTGCCGCTGCTGGCGGGCTACATCGCCTACTCGATTGCCGACCGTCCGGGCATCGCGCCGGGCATGATTGGCGGCCTGCTGGCCGGCACCCTGGGTGCTGGATTTATCGGTGGCATCTTCGCCGGTTTCCTCGCCGGTTATTGCGTCAAGTTGATCACCCGCGCAGTGAAATTGCCGCAGAGCCTGGAGGCGCTCAAGCCGATCCTGATCATCCCGTTGCTGGCGAGTCTGTTCACCGGCCTGGCGATGATCTACCTGGTGGGGCCGCCGGTCGCGCGCATGCTGGTGGGGCTGACTGATTTTCTCAGCACCATGGGCACGACCAATGCGGTACTGCTGGGCATCTTGCTGGGCGGCATGATGTGTGTCGACCTGGGCGGGCCGATCAACAAGGCGGCCTACGCATTTTCCGTCGGCCTGCTGGCGGCCCACAGCGGCGCGCCGATGGCCGCGACCATGGCGGCCGGCATGGTGCCGCCGATCGGCATGGGCATCGCCACGTTCCTGGCACGCCGCAAGTTCGCCCAGACCGAACGCGAAGCGGGCAAGGCGGCGATGATCCTCGGCTTGTGCTTCATTTCCGAAGGCGCGATCCCGTTTGCCGCGAAGGACCCGTTGCGCGTGATTCCGGCCAGTATCGCCGGCGGTGCATTGACCGGTGCCCTGTCCATGTACTTCGGCTGCGTACTGGCGGCGCCCCATGGTGGCCTGTTTGTGCTGGTGATCCCGAATGCGATGAACCATGCATTGCCGTATCTGCTGGCGATTGTCGCCGGCAGCCTGCTGACCGGCCTGGTCTATGCGTTGATCAAACGCCCCGAAGCGCAAGAACTGACTGTGACCGTCTGACGCGGTGCTGAAAATGTGGGAGGGGGCTTGCCCCCGATAGCGGTGGGTCAGCCATAAATGTGCTGGCTGACACTCTGCCATCGGGGGCAAGCCCCCTCCCACCGTTGATCGCTGTATAGGTGTCATCTCTGCTTCATCGGGGCGTGCTTTAGTGGCCCTTTTGATACTCAAGAGGGCACCTGCATGAGCCACTTCGATCTCGGCCGCCGCCGCGTGATGCAAGCCGTCGGCGCCGGCCTGTTGTTGCCGGGCCTGGCGCCGGCGGTGATCGCTTCGGTCAAGGACCGGCCGCAGCTCACCGATGGCGTGCAGTCCGGCGACCTGCTCGGCGACCGCGCCATGATCTGGAGCCGCAGCGACCGCCCGGCCAAGATGGTGGTGGAGTGGGACACCCGCAGCGTGTTCAGCAACCCTCGTCGTTTTGTTTCGCCGCTGGCCGACCAGCGCAGCGACTTCACCGCCCGCGTCGAGCTCACCGGGCTGCCTGTCGACCAGGCGATCTTCTACCGCGTGCACCTCGAGGACGCCCAGACCGGCATCGCCAGCGAACCCTGGTTCGGCCACCTGCGCAGCGTGCCGCAACAGCGCCGTGACATTCGTTTTGTGTGGAGCGGCGACACCGTCGGCCAAGGCTTCGGCATCAACCCGGACATCGGCGGCATGCGTATCTACGAAGCCATGCGCCTGCGTCTGCCGGACTTTTTTATCCACAGTGGCGACACCATCTATGCCGACGGCCCGGTGCCCGCGCAGCTCACCGTCGAAGACGGGCGCATCTGGCGCAACATCACCACGGAGGCCAAGAGTAAAGTCGCTGAAACCCTGGAGGAGTATCGCGGCAATTACCGCTACAACCTGATGGATGAAAACGTGCGCCGCTTCAACGCCGAGGTGCCGCAGATCTGGCAGTGGGACGACCATGAAGTGGTGAACAACTGGTCGCCGAGCAAGCAGTTGGATGAGCGTTACCGGGTCAAGGACATCAATACCCTGGTCGGCCGTGCGCGCCAGGCGTGGCTGGAATACTCACCGATGCGCCGCCAGGCAGCGGACGGCGGCGGGCGGATTTATCGCAAGCTCAGCTACGGTCCGCTGCTGGATGTATTCGTGCTGGATATGCGCAGTTATCGCGGGCCCAACGATGACAACCTCGGCGGCGAAAAACCCTTCCTCGGGCGTGCGCAATTGGACTGGCTCAAGCGGGAACTCAAGGGCTCCCAGGCGCAGTGGAAAGTCATCGCCGCCGACATGCCCATCGGCCTCGGCGTGCCCGACGGTGAAGTCAGCCCCGGCGTGCCGCGCTGGGAAGCCATCGCCAACAACGATCCCGGTGCGCCGCAAGGCCGCGAATGGGAAATCGCCGAGCTGCTGGGCTTTCTACGGGCGCAAAACGTGCGCAACCACCTGTGGCTGACCGCCGATGTGCACTACTGCGCCGCGCATCACTACCACCCGGATCGTGCGGCGTTCCAGGATTTCGAACCGTTCTGGGAGTTTGTCGCCGGGCCGTTGAACGCCGGGAGTTTCGGGCCTAATCCGCTGGACAAGACCTTTGGCCCCGAAGTGGTGTTCGAGAAGGCACCGCCGGCGCAGAACACCTCGCCGCTGGCGGGGTTTCAGTTTTTTGGCGAGGTGAACATTGATGGGCAGACGGCGGAGTTGACTGTGGTGCTGCGGGACCTGGATGGCGTCTCGGTGTTCGAACAAAAACTCCAGCCCACCTGACTTGGAATGCATTAAAAATTGTGGGAGGGGGCGAGCCCACTCCCACAGGTTGAGTGTTGTTCGTTCAGGGGGTCAGTACACGTCGCGGCGATAACGCCCCTGCTCGATCAACCGCGCCACGGCTTCACTGCCGAGGATGTCCACCAGCGCCTGGTCCACCCCCGTCGCCATTCCCTGCAGGCTTCCGCACACATAAATTGCCGCGCCGTCGGCCAGCCATTTACGCAGCACATCCGCTGACTCGCGCAGGCGGTCCTGCACGTAGATCTTCTCTTGCTGATCGCGGGAAAACGCCAGGTCGAGCAACGCCAGATCGCCGCTGGCCAACCAGCCTTGCAGCTCGTCCTGGCACAGGAAGTCATGCTTGATATTGCGCTCGCCAAACAGCAGCCAGTTGCGCTGCTGGCCGTCGGCGATGCGGGCCTTGAGCAGACTGCGCAGGCCCGCCAGGCCGGTGCCGTTGCCCAGCAGGATCAGCGGCACCGGCGCCTGTGGCAGGTGGAACGCACTGTTGCGGCGCAGACGCAGGCTGATGCTAGAACCGAGGGCGGCGTACTCGGTCAGCCAGCCCGAGCCCAGGCCCAGGCTGCCGTCGGGGTGACGTTCCTGGCGCACGATCAGTTCCAGCACGCCATCGCTGGCAATCGAGGCGATGGAGTATTCGCGCATGCCCAGCGGCACCAACGCGTCCACCAGCGCCTGGGCGTGCAGGCCGACCAGGTGCGCGCGATGGGTCGGCAACTGGCGGGTGGCCAGGGCCTGGTCGAGCGTATGCGCCATGCCGTCGATCAATACGCTGTCACTGCCGGCCAGGCCCAGGCCTTCGAGGAAGTGTTCGATGGCCCACGGGCAATTGCGTGGCAGCACTTCCACCAGGTCGCCGGCTTGCCAGCTTTGTGGCGACGGTGAGGTGAGGCCCAGCAGGTAGACGTCCGAGCCGCTGCTGTCGCGGTTGAGCAATGAGCGGTGGCTGAGCGTCCAGTTTTCATACTGGGCCGTCGGCCAGGCGGATGCCGGGGCGTGGCCGGTCAGTTGGCCGAGTTGTTGTTGCCAGTGGAGCAGGGCGGTGGTGTCGCCGCTGTCCACTTCCACGGGCGCAAACAGTGGGTTGCCGCCCTGATGGGTCAGCCAGAAATGCAAGCGGCGGGCAAAGCCGCAGAAATGTTCGTACTGGCGATCACCCAGGGCCAGCACCGAGTAGTTCAGGCCCTTGAGGGACAGGTCCTGGCCGAGCACGCTGCGCTCGAAACCACGGGCATTGTCAGGCGCTTCGCCGTCGCCGAAGGTGCTGACCACAAACAGCGCGTTTTCCGACTGGCGCAGGTCGTCCTGGCTGACGCTGCCCAGGGGCTGCACCTTCACCGGCAGGCCGGCGGCCTGCAATTGCCCGGCCGTTTGCCAGGCAAGCTGTTCGGCGAAACCGCTCTGGCTGGCAAAACCGATCAGCCAGGCCGGAGCGTTACTGGGGTTGCTTGTGAGGCCTTTGCGCGCATCTCGCACCTGGCGTTTTTTGCGCCGGCGGTCCAGGTACAGCAGCCAGCCGGTGATGAAGAACAGCGGCATCAGCACCGAGCTGAGCGTGAGGACAATCCGCCCGATCAAGCCGAAGTAACTGCCGGTGTGCAGCGCATAGACGCTGGTCAGCAGTCTGGAACCGAGGCTTTTGCTGGCGTACTGGTCGTGGGACTTGACCTCGCCGGTGGCCGGGTCGAGGTTGATCTGGTTCAGCGCCCGGTCATGGGGCGAGTTTTTCAACAGGTAGTAGACGATGGCCGGTTGCCCGGCGACCGCTGGCATGCGGATGTTATAGGCGCTCAAGCCTGGGCCGGCGTTGCTGTAGATGCTGCTCCAGATCGCATCGTAGTTGGCCACTGGCGCCGCACCCTCGGGCGCCGGGCCGCGCTTGCGCACCCGTTCGTGTTGCGGGGCGTCGGACAACAGTCTGGTCAGGCCCTGGCTGTACCAGTCGTAGGACCAATACAAGCCGGTCAACGCCGACAGCAGGTAAGCCAGCAGGCACCAGGTGCCGAACACCGAGTGCAGGTCCCAGTTGAAGGCACGGCCTTTTTTGCGCCAGTCCAGCGTCAGCCAGGCCCGCCAGCTCGCCACCTGGCGCGGCCAGCGCAGGTACAGGCCGGAGAGGCAGAAGAACACCAGGATCAGCGTGCACGCGCCGGTGATGTTGCGCCCGGCATCGCCCATCACCAGGAAACGGTGGAACTGCAGCAGAAAGCCGAAGACATCCTGGCCGAGCACGTCGCCCATGTAGTCGCCGGTGTAGGGATCGAAATAGCGCAGTTGGCCACGGCGCTCGCCGGGCGGCGCGGTGAAGAACACGCGGGCGGCGTTGCCGCTTTCGCTTTCGACGAACAGCATGGCCACGGTCTGGCCTTCGGTGGCCTCCAGCTTGCGCACCAGTTCGGCGGGCGGCAGCACACCGGCTTCGCGTTTTTCCATGGTCAGTACGCTGGGGTTGAGCGCCCGCAGTATTTCATCCTGAAACGAGACCGCAGCCCCGCTGATCCCCATCAAGGCCAGCACCAGCCCGGCAGTGATGCCGAAGAACCAGTGCAACTGGAACAGGGTTTTCTTCAACACGTCTGACCGCCTCGTCTATCCGGATATGTAGGGCACGGCGCGCATTATGCCGTGGCTTGTCGAGAAACATTCTGTTTTACACGCAAAAGCCCCACGCATCCGATGCGTGGGGCCCTGTGCTGCGCGGCGCTGCTGCTTAAAAATGGAAGCTGGTGGTCAACAGGGCCGTACGACCGGCCGCCTGGTTGGCGAAGTGTGTCGAGAAGGCCTTGTCGTAGTAAACCTTGTCGGTCAGGTTTTGTACGTTCAGTTGCAGGTCGACGTTCTTGGTCAGTTTGTAGCTGGCCATGGCATCGTAGCGGGTGTAGGACGGTACATAGACGGTGTTGCCGGCGTCGCCATAAACCTGGTCGACGTAGAACGCACCGCCACCGAGGGTGAGCTTGGAGGTGACGTCGTAAGTGGTCCACAGGCTGAAGGTGTTCTTCGGCGTATTCGGCATCTGGTTGCCTTTGTTCGAACCCGCGCTGACGACACCGTTACGCCCGTTGAGGCCGGATTTGACCAGCTCGCTGTCCAGGTAGCTGTAGCCGGCGAACACTTGCCACTGGTCGGTGATCTTGCCGCTGGCGGACAGTTCCAGGCCGTCGACCTGGGATTCGCCGGCGTTCTGATAGGTGAGCGCGTCCACGAGGATGCGCGTGTTTTTCTTTTCGGTGCGGAACACCGCAGCGGTGAGGGACAGGCGATCGTGGAACAGGTCCCACTTGGTGCCCAACTCGTAGTTGACGGTTTCTTCGGGCTGCAGGTCGCTGGTGGCGGCACCGGCTGAGAGTGGGTTGCCGTCCGACCCTTCACCGACCAGGCCACCGGCAGGTGTCGCCGATGTGGCGTAGGACGCATAGATGCTGGCGTTTTCCACTGGCTTCCAGACCAGGCCGGCCTGCCAGTTGAAGAACTGGCTGTCCTCCTTGATTTTGCTGCGGCCGGTGGCCGAGTCGGTGTTGGCCACGGTGTCGAAGGTGTCGTAGCGCAGGCCGACGTTCAGCAACCATTTGGGGTCCAGCTCGATGGTGTCGAATACATAAGCGCCACGGCTGGTGGCCTTGGTGGCGGTGCCGTAGTAGTTGCGGGCGATGCTGCCGGTCCAGGCGTCATCCGGGTTCGGATTGCTCAGGGAGGTGCACTGGCCGCCCAGGCTGCCTTTGGCCACGGTGCACACTGGATTGGCGTTGGGGCTGATGGTGTAGCTGCTGACGCGGGTTTCTTCACCGGTGAACTCCAGGCCGGTGGAGTAGCTGTGCTTGAAACCCAGGGCCTGGAACGTGCCGAACAGGTCGGTCTGATTGGTGGTGGTGGTCGTGGTCGAAACCCGGCTATTGGCGCGACGCCACACGGTGCCGTAGCGGTTGACGTTGAACTTGCTGTCGTCCGGCTGGGTAAGAATGTAGTCCTGGCCGGTGCTGCCATGGCGCAGGGTATTTTTCAGCGTCATGGTGTCGTTCAGGTCGTGCTCGATGGAGAACGTACTGATATCGGCGCGGGTCTTGCGGAAGTCGCGGTCCTTCAAACCGTAGAAATTATTGCTGTCGCCGCCATCGTTGGGCTTGTCGTGCACATGGGCGGTGGCGGTCGACGAACCATAGCCGTAGGGAATCCCCGAATCCGGCAGGTCGTTGCTTTCCAGGTGGTAGTAGCTGAGGTTGACGCGGGTCGGGGTACCCAGGCCAAAGGTCAGCGACGGTGCCACGCCCCAACGGTCGTAATTGACCGCGTCGCGGCCAGCCACGTTCTGTTCATGGCTCATCAGGTTCAGGCGGAACGCGGCGCTGTCATCAAGGAACTGGCGGTTTACGTCGAGTACGTAGCGGCGGGTCTGGTCGGAACCGTAGGTGAAGCCGCCATTGGTGAAGTCCCGCGCTTGTGGGGTCTTGCTCACCAGGTTGAGGCTGCCGCCGGCTGAACCGCGACCGCCGAACGATGAGTTCGGGCCTTTGCTGACTTCAATCGACTCGATGTCGAAGATCTCACGGCTCTGGCCACCGGTGTCGCGCACGCCGTCCAGGTAGGTGTCGCCCTGGGCATCAAAACCGCGGATGAACGGGCGGTCGCCCTGGGGGTTGCCGCCTTCGCCCGCGCCAAAGGTGATGCCCGGCACGGTGCGCAAGGCATCCTGCAACGAGGTGGCGGCGGTGTCCTTGAGGACTTGTTGCGGCACCACGGTGACCGAGCGCGGGGTATCCACCAGCGGTGCGGTGTATTTCTGCGACGAGGCTTTTTCGACCTGGTAGGAGGTGTTGTCCTGCGTTTCCCCGGTGATGCTGGTGGCGCCCAGGGAAATGCTGTTGCGCTGGCCTTTTTGTTCAGTGTCTTCGGCAGCTTGTGCCAGATGGGCGACAGAGCTGGCGCTGAGGGCAACGCCGATGGCTGAAGCCAGCATGCGTGGTGAACCGGCAGGTATTTTTGTAGTGGTGCGCGACATGACGTGTCCTTTCCCCAAGGATGTGAGGTCGCGGAATATAGGGCGAACAAGACTTTCTATCAATTGCGATACATTGCTAATTGCACTGAATTTACATTCTTTACACTTTTTGCTTACGGTTTTTACGATCTCGTTCGTCCTGGCGTTTTACAGGGCGGATAAGAATCAATACCATTGGCGCCTCTCTGAATTCAGGTACTGCCCCATGCTGCTGCACATCCCCGGCCTGTTCTCTCGTGAGGAGGTGCAGCGCATCCGCCAGGCCCTGGAAAACGCCGAGTGGGCCGACGGTAAAATCACCGCCGGGCACCAGTCCGCCAAGGCCAAGCACAACCTGCAATTGCCCGAGGGCCACCCGCTGGCCAAGGAAATCGGCGCGGCGATGCTTGAACGGCTTTGGCAGAACCCGCTGTTTATGTCAGCGGCGTTACCGCACAAGGTGTTTCCGCCGCTGCTCAATTGCTACACGGCGGGCGGCAGTTTCGACTTTCATATCGACAACGCCGTGCGCCAACCCAAGGGCAGCCACGAGCGGGTCCGCACCGACCTGTCATCGACGCTGTTCTTCAGCGACCCGGACGAATACGACGGCGGCGAACTGGAAATCCAGGACACTTTCGGCCTGCAGCGCGTGAAGCTGCCGGCCGGCGACATGGTGCTGTACCCCGGCTCCAGCCTGCACAAAGTCAACGCAGTGACCCGTGGCGCACGCTATGCCTCGTTCTTCTGGACCCAGAGCCTGGTACGTGAAGACAGCCAGCGCACCCTGCTGTTTGAAATGGACGGTGCGATCCAGCAACTGACCGCCGATGTGCCTGACCACCCCGCGCTGATTCAACTCACCGGTACGTATCACAACCTGTTGCGCCGTTGGGTCGAGGTCTGACATGGGCTTTTTATTGCGTCGGGAAGAGGTACTCAACGTTGAGCAACTGCAAGCGATGCTCGACGATTCCCCCGTGCGCGCTGCCCAGGCAATCCTGATGGCGGCGAAGGAAGGAGTGGTCGATGCCCAGGCGTTGCTCGGGCAAATCCTGCTCGAAGGGCGTGGCATCGCACGCGATGAGACACTGGCCTTGCGCTGGTTCCAGATCGCCGCGCACAGCGGGCATTTGATGGCCCGCAACATGGTTGGGCGTTGCCGCGAGCATGGCTGGGGATGTGATGTCGATGAGGCGGCGGCGGCGCGGGAATATCGGGCGGCTGCCGACGCAGGGTTGGATTGGGGGCAGTACAACTACGCCAATCTGCTGGCCACGGGGCGCGGTGTCGCCGAGGACCAACGACAAGCATTGGCCTGTTATCGCCGGGCGGCCGAGCAGGGGCATGCCAAGTCGATGAACCTGCTGGGGCGTTACCTGGAAGATGGTCGGTTCTGCCCACAGGACCTGGACGCCGCTGTGGACTGGTATCGACGCTCAGCCGAGGCCGGTGATTTTCGCGGGCAGTTCAGCTATGCGGCGGTGCTGGCCGACAGAGGTCAGATCGACGCGGCGCTGGAATGGTTGCGCAAGGCGTTGGCGGGCGGGAACCTGAAGTTCTTGCGGGTGGCGCACAAGGCCTTGGTAGCGGCGAATGATCCGCGGATCCGGGCGATGGCCGGTGCCTATCAACAACGCGCGGTAAGCCTTTCTTGAGGTGTAAAAAAACCCATGACATGTCATGGGTTTTTTATGTGCGGCCGTTTTACACGTAGAACGATTTCAGTGGCGGAAAGCCATTGAACTCAACCGCGCTGTAGCTGGTGGTGTACGCACCGGTCGACAGCCAGTACAAGCGGTCACCAATCGCCAGGTTCAGCGGCAGGCCGTACTTGTAGTTTTCGTACATGATGTCGGCGCTGTCGCAGGTGGGACCTGCGATGACCACTTCTTCCATCTCGCCTTTCTTCTCGGTCCAGATCGGGAACTTGATGGCTTCGTCCATGGTTTCGATCAGGCCGGAGAACTTGCCCACGTCCGTGTACACCCAGCGCTCGACGGCGGTACGGGATTTACGTGCAACCAATACCACTTCACTGACCAGGATACCGGCGTTGGCGATCAACGAACGGCCCGGCTCCAGAATGATTTCCGGCAGGTCGTCGCCGAAATCTTCCTTGAGGAAGCGGATGATTTCTTCGGCGTAGGTTTCCAGGCTGTTGGTGCGGGTGATGTAGTTGGCCGGGAAGCCGCCGCCCATGTTGATCAGCTTGAGGTGGATGCCGTCTTCTTCTTTCAGGCGCTCGAAGATCACTTTGACCTTGGCGATCGCCGCGTCCCATACGCTGATGTCGCGCTGCTGCGAACCGACATGGAACGAGATGCCGTACGGCACCAGGCCCAGGTCGCGGGCGAGGATCAGCAGGTCCATCGCCATGTCGGTCTGGCAGCCGAATTTGCGCGACAGCGGCCAGTCAGCCGTGGTCGAGCCTTCGGTGAGGATACGCACATACACTTTCGAACCCGGCGCGGCCTTGGCGATGTTGCGCAAGTCGGCTTCGGAGTCGGTGGAGAACAGGCGTACGCCCTTATCAAAGAAGTAGCGGATGTCCTTGGACTTCTTGATGGTGTTGCCGTAGCTGATACGGTCAGGGCTGACGCCGCGGCCCAGTACCTTGTCCAGCTCGTAGATCGAAGCGATGTCGAAGCTCGAGCCTTTGTCCTTGAGCAGGTCAATGATCTCGACGGCCGGGTTGGCCTTGACCGCGTAATAGACCTTGGCGAATTCGAAACCGGCGCGCAGGTCATCGTAGGCCTGGCTGATCATCGCGGTGTCGATCACCACGAACGGGGTTTCTTGCTTGTCGGCGAACGCCTTCATTTTGTCAAAAGTGGCGCGCGCGAAATAATCTTCGACGTTGATCGACATGCTGGGAACTCCTAAGGGCAAACTGATTTAGTCAATGGGTGCAAATGAACGTCCTCCGTATCCCCACTTTGGTTCGCCTACTTCCCAAGGCATGTCGCCGAAAGCAAAAAGGCCATGGGATCAACCGCTTCCCTTGGCCTTGCTGTCTCGTCGTCAGTACTTGAGCCGGATGGATCGTTTCCAGCATGGACGTTCGGCGCGAACTTTAGGGCGTGAGGGGCTTGAGATCAACTAAAAATGTCGCGTTTTTGCACGCGTTCGTCGCGCGAACCCGTGCAGCTACTTATGTAACCGACAGGTGTGACGGAATGATGTTCCCCGAATGGGGCAAATCAGCGGGATTTCCTTGGCCTACCATAGAGCCAAATGTGGGAGGGGCTTGCCCCCTCCCACATGTTGACCTGTGTTGTGTCAGGCCAACGCAGTTTCAGCTGGCGACACGATACTGGTCTTGCCCCCACGCGACTTACCAGAGCTCAGGTACTCGGCAATCGACTCCTGGGTCACTTCCCCGAGGAACACCCGTTCCGCATCCATCACCGGCAACCACGAGCGGTTGAACTCGTACATGCGTGACAGCAGGATGCGCAAATGCTCGTCGTACGCCGCCGTGGCGTTGAACTCGCGCAGATACTGGCCGCAGGTGCCGGTCTGACGGTGCAGGTCGCGACGGCGTACATAACCCAGCGCCTTGTTCTCGGCACAAGTGACGACCACATAGCGGCGGTCGGTTTCATCCATCAGCTCCAGGGCATCGGCCACTGGAGTTTCCGGGCTCACCGACGGCGCGTTGTCCGCAGCATCCTCGGCCTTCACCAGCAGCAGACGCTTGAGGGTGCTGTCCTGGCCCACGAAGTTGCTGACGAACTCGTCGGCAGGATGCGCCAGCAGCGTGTCCGGATGGTCGATCTGCAGCAGCTTGCCGGCACGGAAGATGGCGATCTTGTCACCCAGCTTGATGGCCTCGTCGATGTCGTGGCTGACCATGATCACGGTCTTGTTCAGCGCGCGCTGCATCTCGAAGAATTCGTTCTGGATCATCTCGCGGTTGATCGGGTCGACTGCGCCGAACGGCTCGTCCATCAGCAGCAGCGGCGCATCGGCCGCCAGTGCGCGGATCACGCCGATGCGCTGTTGCTGGCCACCGGACAGCTCACGCGGGTAGCGATGCAGGTACTGTTTGGGCTCCAGCTTGATCATGCTCATCAACTCGCGGGCGCGGTCGTGGCATTTCTGCTTGTCCCAGCCGAGCAGCTTGGGCACCACCACGATGTTTTCCTCGATGGTCATGTTCGGGAACAGGCCGATCTGCTGGATCACATAACCGATGTTGCGGCGCAGGGTCACTTCGTCGAGATCGGTGGTGTCTTCGCCATTGATCAGGATCTTGCCCGAGGTGGGTTTGATCAGGCGGTTGATCATTTTCAGCGTGGTGCTCTTGCCGCAACCCGATGGGCCGAGGAATACGCAAATCTCGCCTTCGTTGACGGTCAGGCTTACATCGTTCACGGCCGTTACTGTCTTGCCGTTGCTTTGGAAGGTCTTGGACAGGTTTTGAAGTTCGATCATTTGAGCAGTCCTTTTGGAGTCAGCGAGCGTTGCAGCCATTGCAGAAGCAGGTCGGCGAAGATGGCCAGGAGACTGACCAGCACGGCGCCGACGATCAGCATCGACATGTCGCTGCGGCTGATGGAAGCCAGAATAAGTACACCCAGGCCACCGGCGCCGATGGTGGCGGCGATGGTCATCACACCGATGTTCATCACTACGGCGGTGCGCACACCGGCGAGGATCACCGGCACGGCGATGGGCAACTCGACCATGCGCAGGCGCTGGCCGAAGGTCATGCCGATGCCTTTGGCGGCTTCGCGAATGCCAGGCTCCACGCCAGTGAGGGCGAGGTAGGTGTTACGCATGATCGGCAACAGGGAGTAGAGGAACACGGCGGTGATCGCCGGCATCGGCCCCAGGCCCTGGCCGAATTTGGAGTAGAACGGCAGCAGCAGGCCGAACAGGGCGATGGACGGTACGGTCAGCAATACCGTGGCGCTGGCTTGCAGCGGGCCTGCAAGCGTCGGGAAGCGCGTCATCAGGATGCCCAGGGGCACGCCGATCAGGATCGCGAGGATCACGGCAATGCCGACCAGGGTGATGTGCTGCCCGGTCAAGTGCAGGACTTGGGCCCAATCAAGATGGGAAAAGGCGTTCAGGAATTCCATGTCTTCTCCTCTTATTGATTGATCGGATGCTGGCGCAGGAAATCGGCGGCAACAGTGGAAGGGCTTTCATGGTCGACGTCGACCCGGGCGTTCAGCTGGCGCATGGTTTCGTCGTCGAACAGCGCGGCCAGCGGCTTGAGCTCGGCGGCCAGTTGTGGATGCGCATCCAGATAAACCTGGCGCACCACCGGCGCGGCGGTGTAGTCGGGGAAGTAATGCTTGTCGTCTTCCAGCAACTTCAATTTGAAGGCATTCAGGCGGCCGTCGGTGGTGTAGACCAAACCGGCGAACACCTGCCCATTACGCAGCGCGGTATAGACCAGGCCAGCGTCCATCTGCCGGGTGTTCTTGCGGGTCAGGTTCATGTCGTACAGCTTGACCATGCCGGCCAGGCCGTCGGAACGGTTGGCGAACTCGGTGTCCAGGGCGACCAGGCGTGTGCCTTTGGTTTTTTCCGCCAGGGCCTGGGTCAGGTCGCTGATGCTGTTGATCTGCGGGAATTCCTTCGCCACGTTCTCCGGCAATGCCAGGGCGTAGGTGTTGCTGAAGCGCGACGGGGAGAGCCAGACCAGGCCCTTTTTCGCGTCGAGTTCTTTCACCCGAGCGTAGGATTGTTCACTGTCGAGTTTCTCGTCGACATGGTTGTAGGCCACCAGCGACACGCCGGTGTATTCCCAGATCAGGTCCAGTTGCCCGCTTTCCTGGGCACTGCGCGCCAGGTTGCTGCCCAGCCCGCCGGTCACGCGGGTGTCATAGCCCTTGGTGCGCAGGTACTGGGAGGTGATTTCGGCGAGCAGGGTCTGTTCGGTGAACACCCGGGCGCCGATGCGGATCACCGGTTTTTCGGCGGCTTGTGCAACGCCTGCCAAGAGCAGGACGCAGCTCATTATCAATGTCAGTTTTTTCATGTCGGTTCCTTAAGACGCACGCAACCCGCGTTCCAGCCAGAGGCGGCTGGCCAGAGTCACCAGACCGTCGAGCAACAACGCCAGCAGCGCGGTGCACGCAGCGCCGAGCAGCAATTGCGGCTGATTGTTCAGGGCGATGCCAGGGAAGATCAGGCTGCCCAGGCTGTTGGCACCGATCAGGAACGCCAGCGGCGCGGTGCCGACATTGATCGCCAGGGCCACACGCACACCGCCGACGATGATTGGCACGGCGTTGGGCAATTCCACGCGAAACAGCACTTGGCGCGGCGTCATGCCGATGCCGGTGGCGGCTTCTTTCAGGGAGCCCTGGACGTTTTTCAGGCCTTCGTAGGTGTTGCGCACGATAGGCAGGAGGGAGGCGAGGAACAGCGCGAAGATGGCCGGGCCGCTGCCGATGCCAAGGACGCCGAGGGCGATGGCCAGTACGGCCAGGGGCGGGACGGTGTTGCCGATGTTGAAGATCTGCATGAAGCGTTCTGCGCGCCCGACCATGTGCGGTCGGCTGAGCAGGATACCGGCGGGGATGCCCACAATCAGGGCGGCCAGCATGGAGACAAGAACGAGGATCAGATGAGCTTGCAGGTAAAACAACAAATCGTCGCGGTACAGTTCGATCGTGTTGATGCCGATCCAGTGGACCAGCAGGGCCAAGAGGGCGACGACAACCGCTCCTCCTATCAGCCCTTTGCCATAGCGAATAGCCACAGGCGGACTCCTTTTTTCTTCTGTCGGCGCCCACATTCTCCGGCGGCAATGCCATTCCTGGCTGCCTCTGAATGTGGTCGCGAAATGCAGCTCGCCGATACCGGCAACGCGGTATGCGATCGAGCCATGAGCGCAGCCTCGTCAGGCTAACTTGCTGATTTATCAGCCCCTGTTCCGAGTGCGGTAGCAGGGGAGTGGACGTCTCTACCTTTTAAAAGGTTCCACACTTGGCAGCATTTAGCCACCCCCAATGGGCTGAACGGTGGTCCGTCCTCCTGGGTTTGCGCTATACTCGCCGCCCTTTTTTGACTCACCTGCCAGGCGATTTCCCATGACCCACCAGGCCGCCGAAGTCGCGAAACGCCGCACTTTCGCCATTATTTCCCACCCCGATGCCGGTAAAACCACCATCACCGAGAAGCTCTTGCTGATGGGCAAGGCAATCGCAGTGGCCGGCACGGTGAAATCCCGCAAATCCGACCGCCATGCCACCTCCGACTGGATGGAAATGGAAAAACAACGGGGTATCTCCATTACCACGTCGGTCATGCAGTTCCCGTATCGCGACCATATGGTCAACCTGCTCGACACCCCGGGCCACGAAGACTTCTCCGAAGACACCTACCGCACCCTGACCGCGGTGGACTCGGCGCTGATGGTCCTCGACGGCGGTAAAGGCGTCGAGCCCCGCACCATCGCGCTGATGGACGTGTGCCGTCTGCGTGACACGCCGATCGTCAGCTTCATCAACAAACTCGACCGCGACATCCGCGACCCCATCGAGCTGCTGGATGAAATCGAAGCCGTCCTGAAGATCAAGGCTGCGCCGATCACCTGGCCGATCGGTTGCTACCGCGACTTCAAGGGCGTGTACCACCTGGCCGATGACTACATCATTGTCTACACCGCCGGCCACGGTCACGAGCGCACCGAAACCAAGATCATCGAGAAACTCGACTCCGACGAAGCCCGCGCCCACCTGGGTGACGAGTACGACCGCTTTGTCGATCAGCTGGAACTGGTGCAGGGCGCCTGCCACGAGTTCAACCAGCAGGAGTTCCTCGACGGCCAACTGACCCCGGTGTTCTTCGGGACCGCCCTGGGCAACTTCGGTGTCGACCATGTACTCGACGCCGTTGTCGACTGGGCGCCCAAGCCTCTGGCCCGTGTTGCCAACGAGCGCACCGTGGAACCGGTCGAAGAGAAATTCACCGGCTTCGTGTTCAAGATCCAAGCGAACATGGACCCAAAACACCGCGACCGCATTGCCTTCATGCGCATCTGCTCCGGCAAATACGAAAAAGGCATGAAGATGCGCCACGTGCGCACCGGCAAGGACGTGCGCATCGGCGACGCCCTGACGTTCTTCTCCTCCGAGCGTGAACAGCTCGAAGAAGCCTACGCCGGTGACATCATCGGCCTGCACAACCACGGCACCATCCAGATCGGCGACACCTTCACCGAAGGCGAAGCGCTGGGCTTTACCGGTATCCCGCACTTCGCCCCGGAACTGTTCCGCCGTGTACGCCTGCGCGACCCGCTCAAATCCAAGCAACTGCGCCAGGGCTTGCAGCAACTGGCGGAAGAGGGCGCCACCCAGGTGTTCTTCCCCGAGCGCAGCAACGACATCATCCTCGGCGCCGTCGGTGTGCTGCAGTTCGATGTGGTCGCCAGCCGCTTGAAAGAGGAATACAAGGTGGAGTGCTCGTATGAGCCGATCACCGTGTACTCCGCGCGCTGGATCGAGTGCAGCGATAAGAAGAAGCTGGAAGAGTTCTCCAACAAGGCCGTGGAAAACCTCGCGGTGGACGGCGGTGGGCACTTGACCTACCTGGCGCCGACCCGGGTGAACCTGGCGCTGATGGAAGAACGCTGGCCGGATGTGAAATTCCGCGCGACCCGTGAGCACCATTAAGGTCCAAGCGGTAAAGAACAGGGCGAAGCTGTGATGGCTTCGCCCTTTTTATTGGCCAAACACAAATAAAAATGTGGGAGGGGGCTTGCCCCCGATAGCAGTGGGTCAATCAATAAATCCGCTGGCTGGTACGCCGCCATCGGGGGCAAGTCGAATCGTCGCACCGCCCCTCCCACATTTTGATCTTCATCGATCAGGGCTATTGGCGAGAAACCCACATCCCGTCTAGCGTTTGAAGTATTTCACTCACCCATCGACGGAATAGGAGGCCACCGTGCGTATAACTCAACGCGTCATTCAACTGGTGCTGCTGGGGGCTTTGGGCTTGTTCGCCTCATTGGCCCTGGCCGGCGCCGGCACGCCCCAATGGAAGGACACGGGCCCTGTCACCAAGAAAAAGCAGCAGGAGGTCAACTCTGGCAGCTGGCAGCCCCAGGCCCAGCCTGCGCCCAAGGAGGATGCGGAAAATCCCTATAACGAGGGGGAGGACAGTGCTACCTTCGACGACGGTGAGACCTGAGACTTGGCGTAAACCCGGCATCGGGGCTAGCGTCAATACTGGCGGCGGTAGACGGCTGTCGCGCGGGATTGACCTACTGACTGGACGGAATCAACCATGAGTATTTTTCAACGAGTTGTGCTGTTGATAAAAGTGCTGGTGCTGTTGTCGTTGGGGATGTCGTCGGCCTGGGCGCATAGCCCGGTGCAGAGCGGTGTTGTGGCTTCGGGGCACTGCCAGGATCTGCAACTGGCGAAGTCCGAGGCGGAGCCTGGCGACAAGGGCCAGGGTGGCAGTGAGGACGACGATGACTCCACCACCGACGAGCCGGACAGCGATGATCCGGACGCTGAAGGCGACAGCCAGACATAGTGTCCAAGGCTATGGAGGATTTAAAGGATGGAAGGTGGCAAGCCACCTCCCGTCCTCTTATAACGTGTTTGGTCCGACCTGAAGTTGTTTCAGTGCAAGATTGGCCCCAGCCCGAACGGTCTCAACTTGTGCATGAACCGCATCTTTCACAAGGGCCTCGTTAAAATCACTCAGCTCCTGATGCTTGATATGTTCGACACACAAATACAATAGGTGCAGGGCTACATCCATGGCGCTCTGAAAAGAGATCAGAGTGTTGTTGTGGCCCAATTCTTTTATTACGTTTTCCCAGCGTATATCCGACTCGGCCTGAAGCCGCTTAAACTCACCCATGGTGATGTCGTCGTCCTGGTAAATGGTGTTCAGCAAGTGCTCAAGAGAACGTGATACGGGGCGATATTTCATGGCGTTATCGATTTTCAATGATGAGGCGACTGAATCTAATCATTGATTTTGCAATTAACAATAGAGGCTTAGATGGTGTTACAGGTTTAGGAATAGAGGCGTGCGTACTATAATAAAGTTGCACTGAAAACAGCAGTATTTAAGGATGGACTACACACGTGGTGTGTTTTGAATCATTAATAAAAAGCCCCTGCCGCTAGGCTGATGCGCAACCTGGTGGCAGGGGCTGTGGAACTCGGAGCGTCAACCTCTAGCTGGAGTGGGGGAGACCGCTCCAGCCGAGCATCACGCGACGAACTGCTCCGCATAATGGCAGGCCACCTGGCGGTTATCCAAGGCCCGCAGTTGCGGCTCCTCGCTGCTGCACCGCGCCGTCGCATACGGGCAACGCTTGTGGAACGCGCAGCCCGGCGGCGGGTTCAGCGGGTTAGGCAACTCGCCGACGATCTTGATCTTCGGCTTGTTCGGGTCCGGATGGATGGTCGGGGTGGCCGACAGCAGCGCCTGGGTGTACGGGTGCAGCGGGCGTGCGTAGATGTCTTCCTTGGGGCCCACTTCCACCGGGCGGCCGAGGTACATCACCATCACGTCATCGGCGACATGCTGCACCACCGCCAGGTTGTGGGAGATGAACACGTAGGCCGTGTTGAATTCCTGCTGCAGGTCCATGAACAGGTTGAGCACCTGGGCCTGGATCGATACGTCGAGCGCCGAGGTCGGTTCATCCGCCACCAGCACTTTCGGTTGCAGCATCATCGCGCGGGCCAGGGCGATGCGTTGGCGTTGGCCGCCGGAGAACATGTGCGGGTAGCGCTGATAATGCTCGGGGCGCAGGCCCACTTGCTTCATCATCGCCTGCACTTTTTCGCGGCGTTCGGCGGCGGACAGGTTGGTGTTGATCAACAGCGGCTCGCCCAGTTGATCACCAACTTTCTGCCGTGGGTTGAGCGACGCGTACGGGCTCTGGAATACCATCTGCACGTCTTTGCGCAATTGCTTGCGCTGGGCCTTGTCGGCGCCGGCGACTTCCTGGCCGGCGATTTTCAAGGAACCGGAAGACGGCTCTTCGATCAATGTGAGCGCACGGGCCAGGGTAGATTTGCCGCAACCCGACTCGCCTACAACGGCGAGGGTCTTGCCGGCTTCCAACTCAAAGGACACGCCATTGAGGGCGCGCACAGTGGCGTGGCCCTTGAACAGGCCACGGGACACTTCGTAGTGACGGGTCAGGTCGCGGGCGGTAAGAACGACGGCCATTACGCCACCTCCTGGTTCAAGGGGTAGAAGCAGCGCGCAAGGCTGTTGGTTTTCGGATCAAGGCCGGGGCGCTGGCTCCGGCAGTTTTCCTGCACGTACGGGCATCGCGGCGACAGCAGGCAGCCCTGCGGACGGTCATAGCGGCCGGGTACGATACCGGGCAACGTGGCCAGGCGCGTGGCGCCCAGGCTGTGCTCCGGGATCGCCTTGAGCAGGGCTTCGCTGTACGGGTGCGCCGGGATGTCGAACAGTTGCGGCACCTGGCCGACTTCCACCGCTTGGCCGGCATACATCACGCACACGCGCTGGGCGGTTTCCGCCACGACCGCGAGGTCGTGGGTGATCAGCACCAGGCCCATGTTCTGTTCTTTCTGCAGGGCCAGCAGCAGGTCCATGATCTGCGCTTGAATGGTGACGTCCAGTGCGGTGGTGGGCTCATCCGCGATCAGCAGTTTCGGCTCGCCGGCAATCGCCATAGCGATTGCTACACGCTGGCTCATACCGCCGGACAGTTGGTGCGGGTAGGCATCCATACGGCTGGCAGCGCCCGGGATTTCAACCTTTTCCAACAGTTCGATGGCGCGTTTGCGCGCTTGTTTGCCGGACATTTTCAGGTGCAGGCGCAACACTTCTTCGATCTGGAAGCCCACGGTGTAGCTGGGGTTCAGCGCGGTCATCGGGTCCTGGAACACCATCGCCAGGTCTTTGCCGACGATCTGGCGACGCTGGCGATTGCTCAACTTGAGCATGTCCTTGCCGTCGAAGTTCAGGGCGTCGGCGGTGACGATGCCGGGGTGCTCGATCAGGCCCATCAGCGCCATCATGGTCACGGATTTTCCCGAGCCCGACTCGCCAACGATGGCCAGTACTTCGCCTTTGTCGACGGAAATGTCGAGGCCATCGACCACCGGCACGGCGGTCTTGTCGCCGAAGCGCACGTTGAGATTCTTGATTTCTAACAGTGACATGGGAATCTCCTCAGGCGGCGTTCTTGAGTTTCGGGTCCAGCGCATCGCGCAGGCCGTCGCCCATCAAGTTGATTGCCAGCACGCTGAGCAAAATGGTCAGACCCGGCAGGCTTACCACCCACCAGGCGCGTTCGATGTAGTCACGGGCCGAAGCCAGCATGGTGCCCCACTCCGGGGTTGGCGGTTGTACGCCAAGGCCGAGGAAGCCAAGGGCCGCTGCATCGAGGATCGCCGAAGAGAAACTCAGGGTGGCCTGGACGATCAGCGGTGCCATGCAGTTGGGCAGCACAGTAATGAACATCAGGCGCGGCAGGCCGGCACCGGCGAGGCGCGCGGCGGTCACGTAGTCGCGGTTCAGTTCGCCCATCACCGCCGCGCGGGTCAGGCGCACGTAGGACGGCAGCGACACGATAGCGATGGCGATCACGGTGTTGATCAGGCCAGGGCCGAGGATTGCCACAATGGCCACGGCCAGCAGCAGCGACGGCAGGGCCAGCATGATGTCCATCAGACGCATGATGGTCGGGCCGAGCAAGCGCGGGAAGAACCCGGCGAACAGACCCAGCAGAATGCCCGGGATCAGCGACATCACCACCGACGACAAGCCGATCAGCAACGACAGGCGCGAGCCCTGGATCAGGCGTGAAAGCAGGTCGCGGCCCAGTTCGTCGGTGCCGAGCAGGAATTGCATCTGCCCACCCTCCAGCCAGGCTGGCGGGGTCAGCAGGAAGTCGCGGTATTGCTCGCTCGGGTTATGCGGTGCAACCCACGGGGCAAAGATCGCGCAGAACACGATCAGCAACATGAACAGCAGGCCGGCAACCGCGCCTTTGTTCTTGGAGAAGGCTTGCCAGAATTCTTTGTACGGGGACGGGTACAGCAGGCTTTGATCGACTGCTGACACTGGAGTAGGTGTGGTCATGGTCATGATCTCAGCGCTGGTGACGGATGCGTGGGTTGGCGAAGCCGTAGAGGATATCCACCACGAAGTTCACCAGGATCACCAGGCAGGCGATCAGCAGGATGCCGTTCTGCACCACCGGGTAGTCCCGCGCGCCAATGGCTTCGATCAGCCATTTGCCGATGCCGGGCCACGAGAAGATGGTCTCGGTCAGGACCGCACCGGCCAGCAGCGTGCCGACTTGCAGGCCGACCACGGTCAACACCGGGATCAGTGCGTTACGCAGGCCGTGCACGAACACCACGCGCGTCGGCGACAGGCCTTTGGCCTTGGCGGTGCGGATGTAATCTTCGCGCAGCACTTCGAGCATCGACGAACGGGTCATCCGCGCGATCACCGCCAGCGGGATGGTGCCGAGCACGATGGCCGGCAGGATCAGGTGGTGCAGGGCGTCGAAGAACGCGTCCGGCTCGTCAGCCAGCAGCGTGTCGATCAGCATGAAGCCGGTGCGCGGCTCGATGTCGTAGAGCAGGTCGATACGCCCGGAAACCGGGGTCCAGCCCAGGCTCACCGAGAAGAACATGATCAGGATCAGGCCCCACCAGAAGATCGGCATCGAATATCCCGCCAGGGAGATGCCCATCACCCCATGGTCGAACAGGGATCCTCGTTTCAGGGCCGCGATCACCCCGGCCAACAGGCCCAGGATACCGGCGAACAACAGGGCGGCCATGGACAGTTCCAGGGTCGCGGGGAACAGGGCGGTGAATTCAGTCCACACGCTGGTGCGGGTACGCAGCGATTCGCCAAGGTCACCCTGGGCCAGTTTGCCGACGTAATCCAGGTATTGCGCATACAGCGGCTTGTTAAGGCCGAGGCGTTCCATTGCCTGTGCGTGCATCTCGGGGTCGACGCGCCGCTCGCCCATCATGACTTCGACGGGGTCGCCAGGGATCATGCGAATCAACGCAAACGTGAGCAACGTGATGCCGAAGAACGTGGGGATCAATAACCCCAGTCGGCGGGCAATAAAACTAAACATCTTGTCGTGTACCTCAATCAGCCGGTTAGGCAGGTCCGGCGCCGTCAATGTCGACGGCGCCGAGCGTTTTTCTTATTTACTTCACCTGGGTGGTGGCGAAGTTATTGTTCGTCAGAGGGCTTTGGGTATAACCCTCGACGTTCTTGCGCATAGCGGTGAACATTTTCGGGTAAGCCATGGGGATCCATGGTTGGTCCTTGTCGAAAACGTCCATGGCTTGTTCATAGAGTGCAGCGCGTTGTGCGGGTTCAGCCACAGCGCGCGCCTTGTCGATCAAGTCTTGAAACTCTTTGTTACACCAGCGCGCGTAGTTTTCGCCGTTTTTCGCTGCATCGCAACTCAGGTTCGGCGTGAGGAAGTTATCCGGGTCGCCGTTATCCCCCGCCCATCCGGCGGATACCATGTCGTGTTCACCGTTTTTAGCACGCTTGAGCATTTCGCCCCATTCCATGACTTTGATATTCACCTTCAGGCCAATCTGCGCCAGATCCGCCTGCATGCGCTGGGCGCCGAGCATCGGGTTAGGGTTGGTCGGGCCGCCGCCGTTACGGGTGAACAGGGTGAACTCGGTGCCTTCCGGCACACCCGCTTCCTTGAGCAGGGCACGGGCCTTGTCGAGGTCGCGCGGTGGGTTTTTCAGCTTGTCGTTGAAGCCCAGCAGCGTGGGGGGAAACGGGCCGGTGGCATCGACAGCGTTGCCTTTGCCGTACAGCGATTCGTTGTAGCCTTTTTTGTCGAACGCGATGTTGATCGCGTGACGCACCCGCGCGTCGCTCATGTACTTGTGTGTGGTGTTCAGTGCGGTGTAGGCGGTGGTCATCGCCGCCAGTTCATCGACCTTCAGGTTCGGGTCTTTCTTGATGCTTGGCAGGTCATCGGGCTTGGGATATAGCGCGACCTGGCATTCGTTGGCCTTGAGCTTCTGCAGGCGCACGTTGTTGTCGACCGCAATGGCCAGGATCAACGGATCGGCCGGCGGCTTGCCACGGAAGTACTCCGGGTTGGCCTTGAAGCGCACCTGGGCATCTTTCTGGTAGCGGATGAAGATGAACGGGCCGGTACCGATCGGCTTGCTATTGAGCTCATCGGTCTTACCGGCGGCGAGCAGTTTGTCGGCGTATTCAGCGGAGTGGATGGCGGTAAACGGCATCGCGACATCGGCCAGGAACGGTGCTTCAGGGCGCGTCAGGGTGAAGACCACCGTGTGGTCATCAGTCTTCTCGACACTTTTGAGCAGTTCCTTGAAGCCCATGCTTTCGAAATAGGGGAAACCCGTGGTGGATTTGTTATGCCAAGGGTGTTTCGGGTCCAACTGGCGCTGGAAGCTCCAGAGCACGTCATCGGCATTCAAGTTACGCGTGGGTTTGAAATAGTCGGTGGTGTGGAACTTGACGTCATCGCGCAGGTGGAACGTATAGGTCAGGCCGTCGTCACTGATTTCCCAGCTCTTGGCGAGCGCGGGAACAATTTCAGTGGTGCCTGGCTTGAAGTCCACCAAACGGTTGAACATGGTTTCAGCAGCGGCGTCAGCCGTCACGGCCGTGGTGTACAGGACCGGGTCGAAACCTTCCGGGCTGGCTTCGGTGCAGACCACCAGTGGTTTGGCCGAAACGCCGATGGCCACGCTCAACAGCGCGGCAGCCATGGCGGCTTGTAGTGGGAGCAATTTCATTCGGAGCCCTCTGCAATCGATGGGACCAGACAAACGTAGACGGCGGGCTCGTCCTGAGCCCGCCGCTTACTTGGCGCTGATTAAAGAATGTTGAACGGGATGGTGGTGACCAGGCGGAACTCTTTGATGTTGCCGTCAGCTTGTTGGGCGCTGGCGCGGTGAGTCACGTAGGTGCCACGGATCGTAGTGGCCTTGAGCGGGCCGCTCTGAATTGCGTAGGAAGTACCAACGCCGTATTCCTGGTGTTTCTCGCCGTCCATCAGGCGCAGGTCGCTACGCGATGCGCCGGCTTCGCCGTAGGCGGTGCCGTTGTAGTGAGTACCGTCGATGCCCCAACCGCGCGCCGAGTAGACGTTGAACTTCAGGCCTGGCACGCCGTATTCGGCCATGTTGATGGCGTAGGCGATCTGGAAAGACTTCTCGTTCGGGCTGTTGAAGTCCGAAGTCAGGGAGTTTGCCAGGTAGATGCCGTTGGTTTCGTGCAGGTAGTCGAAGTACTCGTCACCGTTCACTTCCTGGTACGAGAAGGTCAGGCTGTGGGCCTGGTGGGTCAAGCCCAGGGACAACGAGTAGGTGTCGTTGTCGATGTTGCCCATCTTCTTGCTGCCGGTGTCGGTGGTCTTGTAGTAGTTCAGGCCGGTGGTCAGTGCCAGGGTCTGAGCATCACCCAGTTCGTGGGTTGCGCCGAAGTAGTACTGGTTCCAGAAGTCTTCGACGTTGGCGGCGAACACGCTGGTTTTCAGGCTCTTGAACGGCTGGTAGTTGAAGCCCAGGGTCTTGACCTTGTCGGTTTCCTGGCCATTGCCGTATTCGGAACGGAATTTCGACAGGCTCTGCTCGGTACGCGGCGAAACGCGATCGAAGATACCGCCCTGGAACGACAGGTTGCTGAACTCTTCGCTGTTGAAGCTCACACCTTCAAAGCTCGAAGGCAGCGCACGGTTGCCGATGGTGTCGACGATACCGGTGCTGAAGTTCTGGCGACCGGCGGTCAAGGTGGTGTTGGAAACACGGAACTTGACGTTGGCCAGGCCCAGTTTGCTCCACTGGCCTACAGCGTCGCCGCCGGAGTCCGCCAGGGTACGGTTGGAGCCGCCGGCGATATCTTTGCGGTCGCGGTCGAGGGCGATGAAGTTGTAGGCAGCGACTTCAGTGCTGACCCCGACAGTGCCTTGGGTGAAGCCCGAGGTGTAGTTGAGGATGGTGCCCTGGGCCCAGTTGATACGGCGCGAGATCGGCGTTTTCACGCCGTCTTTGCGATAGCTGAAGCGGTCGTTGCGAAACTTCATTTCGTTCGCATACCAGTTGCGAGTGGTACCGCCCAGGCTTTGACCGTCGATGAAGCCCTTGGCCTCGCTTTGCGCGCTGGTGCCGGCCAGTGTGGTCGGCACGAAGTCCTGGCTGGCGGGTTCCGCGTAGGCGGTGGCCGTGATGCTGCTGATGGCCAGGGCCAGAAGCGCTTTGCTGCTCAGTTTCATGGGTTGAAGCTCCTTTGGTTCTCTTTTTAATGCCGGTCTTTTTTGGTGATCCGGCTATTGGGTGTGTAACTCGTTCAAGCCATTGCAAACGTTTGGCGTAGGAAAAATCCCAACAAAAGGCCGCGCGTTTGCAGCAAGGCGGGGGCCGCCCTGCGCAATCCGGTTATTTTCTTATGGGGTGATACTGACGCCCGAGAACACGTTGCGGCCGAATGGGCTGACCTTGAACCCTTCGACTTTGGCGCTTAACGGCTGGTTGACCGTCGAGTGGGCGACGGGCGTGATCGGCACCTGCTGCTTGAGCAGTTGCTGCGCCTGTTTGTACAGAACAGTCCGTTGTTCGCGGTCGGTCACGACCTTGGCTTGCTTGATCAGCTTGTCGTACGCCGGGTCACACCACATGGAGTAGTTGTTCCCGCCGATGGCGTCACAGCTGTAGAGGGTGCCCAGCCAGTTGTCCGGGTCACCGTTATCGCCGGTCCAGCCGATCAGGCTCACATCGTGCTCACCGTTCTTGGTGCGCTTGATGTACTCGCCCCACTCGTAGCTGACGATCTTGACCTTGAGGCCGATCCTGGCCCAGTCGCTTTGCAGCATCTCGGCCATCAGCTTGGCGTTGGGGTTGTACGGCCGTTGCACCGGCATGGCCCACAGGGTGATTTCGGTGCCTTCCTTCACGCCGGCAGCCTTGAGCAGTTCCTTGGCTTTTTCCGGGTTGTAGGCGGCGTCCTTGATAGTCTCGTCGTAGGACCACTGCGTCGGCGGCATGGCGTTTACGGCCAATTGCCCGGCGCCCTGGTACACGGCGTTCAGGATGCTCTGCTTGTTCACCGCCATGTCCAGCGCCTGGCGCACTTCAAGCTGGTCGAACGGCTTGTGGCGCACGTTGTAGGCGATATAGCCGAGGTTGAACCCCGGCTTGGTCAGCAGTTTCAGGTTCGGGTCGGCCTTGAGGGCGTCGACGTCAGCCGGGCGCGGATGCAGGGTCACCTGGCATTCGCCGGCCTTGAGCTTTTGCACGCGCACCGAGGCGTCGGTGTTGATGGCGAAAATCAGCTGGTCGAGCTTGACCTTGCTCGGGTCCCAGTACTGTTTGTTGGCCACATAGCGGATCTGCGAATCTTTCTGGTAACGCTGGAACACGAAGGGGCCAGTGCCGATGGGCTTCTGGTTGATGTCGCTGGGCTTGCCGGCCTTGAGCAGTTGCTCGGCGTATTCGGCCGACAGGATCGCGGCGAAGCTCATGGCAATGTTCTGGATAAACGCGGCATCGACCGTGTTCAGGGTGATCACCACGGTGTGCGGGTCGGTTTTCGCGACCTTGGCAATGTTCTTGTTCAGGCTCATCCCGTTGAAGTACGGAAACTCGGTGGGGTAGGCCTTGCGAAACGGATGGTCGGGGTCAAGCATGCGGTTGAAGGTGAACAGCACGTCGTCGGCGTTGAAGTCCCGGGTCGGCTTGAATTCCTTGTTGCTGTGGAATTTCACCCCTTCACGCAGGTGAAAGGTATAAGTCAGGCCGTCCGGCGAAATATCCCACTTGGTTGCCAGCGCGGGTACGACACCGGTCTCGCCTTTTTCAAACTCAACCAGGCGGTTATACAGCGGCTCGGCCGCATCGTTATCGGTGGCGGTGGTGTACTGCGCGGTGTCAAAGCCGGCCGGGCTGCCTTCCGAGCAGAACACTAGGCTCCGCTTGTCAGCGGCGTGGCCCATTGTGGCCGCAGCCAGCAGGCTGGTACCAAAAATTGCGGATAGAACGGTGGTATGGCGCATGACGATCCCGATCCTTGTTTGTAGTTGTCATCAGCGAGCAATCACCCCGGCATTCAGCCAGGGAGACATCACTGATCCCACACGCAGCAAGTGCCTTTCCGAGTTTGGAGCCTCTGCTGTCCTACGACGTTATGGGTCGCGGACTTCGCAGTAAATGCGCCAAATCGGATTGACCCTGTAGGCAACGGCGCCGTGCATCGCAGTTCGTTGCTGTAGGAGGCAACGATTGCGAGCGTGGTCTGTTTCCTACGGGCCAGGCGGATGCAATAACGGCGACGTTATGAAACGTCGCCGTCATGGCTTCTTACTTGCCGCTTACGCTCACGCCATAGAAGGAGTTCAAGCCAAACGGGCTGATCTTGAAGTCCTGTACGGTGTTGCGCATGGGTTGATACACCGTCGAGTGCGCGATAGGTGTCATCGGGACTGCATCTTTGAGGATATGTTGCGCCTGCTTGTACAGCTCGGTGCGTTTGGCGACATCCGATGTGGCCTTGGCTTCTTTGACGATGCCGTCGAATTTCTTGTCGCACCATTTGGAGAAGTTGTTACCGGCCAGCGAGTCGCAGCCGAACAGCACGTTCAGCCAGTTGTCCGGGTCACCATTGTCACCGCTCCAGCCAATGATCATGGCCTGGTTCTCGCCACCTTTGGAGCGCTTGATGTACTCGCCCCACTCGTAGCTGGTGATCTTCACGTTGAGACCGATCTTCTTCCAGTCGTTTTGCAGCATTTCTGCCATCAGCTTGGCGTTCGGGTTGTACGGACGCTGAACCGGCATGGCCCACAGAACGATTTCAGTACCTTCCTTGACGCCGGCTTCCTTGAGCAGCGACTTGGCTTTCTCAGGGTCGTACTTGGCGTCCTTGATGGTGGTGTCATACGACCATTGGGTCGGCGGCATGGCGTTGACAGCCAGTTGGCCGGCGCCCTGGTACACGGAGTCGATAATCTGCTGTTTGTTCACCGACATGTCCAGCGCCTGGCGTACGCGCAGGTCAGCCAATGGGTTTGGCTGGTCGCTGCCCTTGACCTTGTCCATGACGTTGTAAGCGATATAGCCCAGGTTGAAACCGGCTTGTTGCGGCAGTTTCAGGGCCTTGTCATCGCCCAGCGCCTTGAGGTCGGCCGGACGTGGGAACAGGGTGATCTGGCATTCGTTTTTCTTGAGCTTCTGGATGCGCACCGACGGGTCGGTGGTGATGGCGAAGATCAGGTTGTCGATCTTCACGTCTTCAGGTTTCCAGTAGTCCTTGTTGCCGGTGTAGCGGATGTTCGAGTCTTTCTGGTAGCTCTTGAACACGAACGGGCCAGTGCCGACCGGCTTCTGGTTGATGTCCGCAGCCTTGCCTTCTTTCAACAGTTGGGCGGCGTATTCAGCCGACTGGATCGAGGCAAAGCTCATCGCCAGGTTCTGGATGAAGGCGGCGTCCACGGTGCCAAGGGTGAACTTGACAGTATGGTCATCGACTTTCTCGATGTTCTGGATGTTGGTGTCCATCCCCATGTCCGTGAAGTACGGGAATTCGGTGGGGTAGGCCTTACGGAATGGATCGTCCTTGTTGATCATGCGGTTGAACGTGAACAGCACGTCATCGGCATTGAAGGTACGGGTCGGTTTGAAGTACGGGGTGGTATGGAACTTGACGCCATCACGCAGGTGGAAGGTGTAGGTCAAGCCATCCGGGGACACGTCCCAGTTGGTAGCCAGCCCAGGAATCACAGCGGTGCCGCCGCGTTCGAACTGGGTCAGGCGGTTGAACATGGTTTCGGCCGAGGCATCGAAGTCTGTTCCGGTGGTGTACTGGCCTGGGTCGAAACCGGCCGGGCTCCCTTCGGAGCAGAACACCAGGTTAGTCGCCGCTTGGGCGAAAGGAGCTGCGGCCATAAGGCCAGCGCTAACAATTAACGGAATGACTGCGTGTTTAAGCATGTTGGCCTCATGATTTGTTGTCATTTTTGGTGGTGAGGGCGACCTCGTGAGTCGGCCTGCGGATACTTATGCAGGCGCCATACCCATTGCAAGATGCTGAACCGTTGCGAGGCTGAAACAGTGGTACGAACGTACAGGAATGTCGCAATTATGAAAGTTTCGACATATTTGCGTATATTTCGAGGGTTTTTTCGGTGCATTCGTCGCACCAAAAAGACCCAGCCGAGGCGTCTGGCGCACTCGGTTGGGGCGCTTCTGTTACTTATCTAGACTCACGCCGTAGAACGGTGTCAGGCCAAAGGGGCTGATCTTGAAGTCCCGCACTTCCTTGCGCAGGGGCTGGAAAACCGTCGAGTTTGCAATAGGCGTTATAGGTACCTGTTCCTTAAGGATTTTTTGTGCCTGTTGATACCACTTGATGCGCTGTTCGCGGTCGTTGCTGACCTTGGCCTGCTGCACCAATTTGTCGTAGGCCGGGTTACACCATTTGGCGTAGTTGCTGCCCTTCACCGCAGCACAACTGTAGAGCACGCCGAGCCAGTTATCCGGGTCGCCATTGTCGCCCGTCCAACCATAAATCATGGCGTCATGCTCGCCATTTTTGGCGCGCTTGATGTATTCGCCCCATTCATAGCTGACGATATTGGCCTTGATGCCGATCTTCTCCCAATCCTGCTGGATCATTTGTGCCGACATGCGCGCGTTCGGGTTTGAAGCGCGCTGCACGGTCATTGCCCACAGGTTGATGGTAGTTCCTGGTGCAACCCCTGCTTCTTTTAGTAGCGCCTTGGCCTTGACCGGGTCATGGGGGGCGTCCTTGAGGGTGGGGTCATAAGACCACTGCGCCGGAGGCAGGGCGTTCTGCGCCAATTGTCCGGCACTCTGGTACACCGCCTTGATAATCGCCGGCTTGTCGATGGCCATGTCCAGGGCCTGGCGCACCTTGAGCTGATCCAGCGGCGGGTGGGTCACGTTGTAGGCCAGGAAGCCCAGGTTGAAACCGGCCTGCTGCAGCACGCGCAAGTTCGGGTCCTGCTTCATCACGTCGATATCGGCGGGGCGCGGGTAGCCGCTGACCTGGCATTCGCCGGCCTTGAGCTTCTGCAGGCGCGACGCAGCATCCGGGGTGATGGCGAACACCAGGTTGTCGAGCTTCACATCCTCGGGTTTCCAGTACTGTTTATTGGCTACGTAGCGGATCTGCGAATCCTTCTGGTAGCGCTTGAACACAAACGGTCCGGTGCCCACCGGTTTCTGATTGATCTCTTCGGCCTTGCCCTGCTTGAGCAGTTGCGCGGCGTACTCGGCGGATTGCACCGAGGCGAAGCTCATGGCCAGGTTTTGCACAAACGACGCATCGACGTTGTTCAGGTTGAAGCGCACGGTATGGTCGTCAAGTTTCTCGACGCTCTTGATCGTGGTGTTCAAGCCCATGTCGGTGAAGTACGGCGACTCGGAGGGGTAGGCCTTACGGAACGGACTGTCGGCATCCAGCAGGCGATTGAAGGTGAACAGCACATCATCCGCGTTGAAATCGCGGGTAGGGGTGAAGAAATCGGTGGTGTGGAACTTGACGCCATCGCGCAGATGGAAGGTGTAGGTCAGGCCGTCTTTGGAGATGTCCCAGCTTGTCGCCAAGCCAGGTTCGACTTCGGTGCCGCCACGCTTGAACTGCGTGAGGCGGTTGAACACGGTCTCGGCCGAAGCATCGAAATCGGTGCCGCTGGTGTACTGGCTGGGGTCGAAGCCGGCGGGGCTGGCTTCGGAGCAATAGACCAGGGTACTGGCCGCGTGGGCCACTGGCATGAAGGCCAGCAGTCCGGCGGCGAGGAGGAGCGGTTTTAAGGCAATTCTTTCCATGGAGACCCCTGAAGTGGCAGGTGTATATAAGCTGCCCAAACGAAAACGGCGCCACCGAGGGTAACGCCGTTCAGGTCTATCAGGTAGGGGTCACGGCATCTGCACTTCAATCACGCCATCGGCGCTCATGTTGACTTGGCTGGTGCCGGCTTCCACTTCAGGTGTGGGGGCTGAATCAGCCATCGCGGCTTTCATCATCATCCCGCCACGGGCGTAAGGCATCGGGTAGCCATTGGTGTTGAAGTTCAGGTTGACGATCTTGTAGCCCTTGCCGCCCAGCGCATCGGTGGCCAGTTGAGCGCGAGCCTTGAATGCGGCGACTGCATCTTTGAGCAGCGCATCTTCGCTGGACTTGCGCGTGGTGTCGGCGATGGAGAACTCCATGTTTTCCATTTTCAGGGTGCTCTGCAGTTCACCAGTGAGCTTGGACAGCGCCGGGAAGTCCGCACTTTCCAGGCGCAGCTCGGCGCGCTCGCGCCAGCCGGTGATCTTCTGGTTCTTGTTGTCGTAGATCGGGTAGCTGTTGCGGCTGCCCTGGCGCAGGGTTACGCCTTTGACTTCGCGGGCCTGGCCCAGGGCCTTGTTCATGGTGGTGGTGATTTCGGCGGCGAGTTTGGCCGGGTCGCTGTTCTGGGACTCGGTGTACAGCGTGACGATCATCTTGTCGCGGGCCACCTCCTGGCTGACTTCGGCGCGCAGGGAAATCTGGTTGTAGTTCAGTCCTTCGGCGGCCACGGCCGGAAGGCTGGCCAGGGTGGCCACGCCTAGGGTGATAACAGCTGCACTGCGAGTGAAACGAGACATGAAAGCTCCTTGAGGTGATCGTGTTCGGTATGACTGTAGACGGTGGCACCGGGTTCTTCGGGTTTACACATTACCTACATGTTGTAGCGATGCCGACGAACGGGCATTTGCCCGGCCTGCGGCAAAGAGCCACACGCGCCGTGCCGGTGGGTCTGCTTCGTTTATACTCCTGCCGATCCGCCTGCAGCGCTCACCGGGAGAGCTCATGCTCGCCGCCGTAAAACTGACTTCCGCCACCCGCCAGAACCTCTGGCGCCTGACGTTCATCCGCACGCTGGTGCTGGCCGCACAGGCCGGCTCCGTCGGGCTCGCCTATTGGTTCGACCTGCTGCCTCTGCCGTGGCTGCAACTGGGCGTGACCCTGGGTTTCTCCATCGTACTGTGCGTGTTCACCGCCATCCGGTTGCGCACCACCTGGCCGGTGACCGAGTTGGAGTACGCCCTGCAATTGGCTTGCGACCTGTTTATCCACAGTGTGTTGCTGTATTTCTCCGGCGGTTCCACCAATCCATTCGTGTCTTATTACCTGGTGCCCTTGACCATTGCCGCCGTGACCTTGCCGTGGCGGTATTCGGTAGTGCTGTCGGGCATCGCCCTGACCCTCTACACCCTGTTACTGGCGCGCTTCTACCCGCTGCAAACCTTTCCCATCGCCCGGGAAAACCTGCAGATCTACGGGATGTGGCTGAGTTTTGCGCTGTCCGCCGCCGTCATCACCTTCTTCGCCGCACGCATGGCCGAAGAACTGCGCCGCCAGGAAGAGCTGCGCGCCATTCGCCGTGAAGAAGGCCTGCGCGATCAGCAACTGCTGGCTGTCGCCACCCAGGCCGCCGGCGCTGCCCATGAATTGGGTACACCGTTGGCCACCATGAGCGTGCTGCTCAACGAAATGACCCAGGACCACCACGATCCTGCGTTGCAGGAAGACCTCGGCGTGCTGCGCGAACAGGTCAAGCAATGCAAGCAGACCTTGCAGCAACTGGTACGCGCCGCCGAGGCCAATCGCCGCCTGGCGGTGGAGATGCAGGACGTGACCCAGTGGCTCGATGAAGCCCTGAACCGTTGGCACCTGATGCGCCCCGAAGCCAGTTACCGTTTTCATCTATTAGGGCAGGGCACGGTGCCGCGCATGGCGCCACCACCGGATCTGACCCAGGCGCTGCTCAACCTGTTGAACAACGCCGCCGACGCCTGCCCTGAAGGCCTGGGTGTGCAGCTGGACTGGGATGCCGAAGACGTGACCATCAGCATTCGCGACCACGGCGCAGGTGTGCCGCTGGCCATTGCCGAGCAGATCGGCAAGCCCTTCTTTACCACCAAGGGCAAAGGCTTCGGCCTTGGCCTGTTTTTGAGCAAGGCCAGCGTGACCCGCGCGGGCGGCTCAGTGAAGCTCTATAGTCATGAGGAAGGTGGCACGCTCACCGAGCTGCGCCTGCCCCGTGTCGCACGAGGAGATATCGATGAGTGACGAGATCCAAGTCGAAGGCGAAGAACTGCCGCACCTGTTGCTGGTAGATGACGACGCCACCTTTACCCGCGTGATGGCGCGCGCCATGAGCCGCCGCGGTTTCCGCGTCAGCACCGCTGGCTCCGCCGAAGAGGGCCTGACCATCGCCCAGGCCGACCTGCCGGACTACGCCGCGCTCGACCTGAAGATGGACGGCGATTCCGGCCTGGTGCTGCTGCCCAAGCTGCTGGAACTCGACCCGGAAATGCGCGTGGTGATCCTCACCGGTTACTCCAGCATTGCCACCGCCGTCGAGGCGATCAAGCGCGGTGCCTGCAACTACCTGTGCAAGCCGGCGGACGCCGACGATGTGCTGGCCGCCTTGCTCTCCGAACACGCCGACCTCGACACCCTGGTGCCGGAAAACCCGATGTCGGTGGACCGCCTGCAATGGGAGCACATCCAGCGCGTGCTGACCGAGCACGAAGGCAATATCTCCGCCACCGCTCGCGCCCTGGGCATGCACCGCCGTACCTTGCAGCGCAAGTTGCAGAAGCGTCCGGTACGGCGTTGAGCAATGCTGGATCAAAAAAGCCCGGACGTTCCGGGCTTTTTCTTCGCCAGAGTGGTTACTCAGTAGGGAAAGGCAACACGGCCGTCGAACAGGTTATAGCGCTGATCCGGCAACTTGGCCGGGGCTTTGAAGGATACATACAAAATACCGTCTTTTACCTTGGCAGCGCTCACTTGGAGTGAGGCTTGCGGTTCGATCGCAACGTGGTCGGGGAGGATGCTGCTGGAGAGGTTCTTTTTGGCAATCGACTCATCGAAGATATAAATTACCGGTTGGCGGTTTTTTACGGGCAGCGTGTCTTTTGCCCAGGTTGCCCAGCCCTTGGCGTTGAAGGCCTGGGTTGACGCCGATTGGATGCCGCTGTCCCTGAATACTCTCCCAACACCGTTTTTGAGTTTGTCAGCGCCCTCTGATGTAACAAAGGCGTAGCGATAGGCCTTGCCGCTGTATTCGGCTTGTTCATCCAGGTCGGACAGGAATTCGCTCACATTCGGTGGGTACTTGTTTGGATCGACCTCCGTGCGAAGGATTTCATTGATTTCGCCCGAACCGGCTTCGGTGTACTCATTCAGGCTCTCGTAATCTTCAGCCCTGGACGTCTGCGTCAAGCGGGTCAACTCGTCCAGCACCCGCTCGCGCTCTGCGCTACTCAGTGCATTTTCGTCTTTGTCTATCCGGCTGATGTCTTGCGCAAGTTGAGCTTTGGCAGAGGAGTTACTGGCATTCCATGGGAAATTTATACCTGCGCCTTTGTCCAGTTGTACCCAAATGCCCTCCTTGTCGAGATGCACAGTCATGATCGATTGCCTGGAGGTGGGGTCAATAATTTCGGCGTACTGATCGGTTAGTTTAAAATTGCTTTTGAGTTCATATACCCGTTCTATCTCCGAATGATCGGTGTGTCGAATGAACCACCGGTCCAGGCCGTCGGCGTCACGGAGGTGATAGATGTTGTTGGCGTTCTTCGTTGCGTGCTCTATAAGCCTTTCGCCGTCTTCGACGGCATGGGCACTGATGTTGTTAGATTCAGAGGGGCGCAGGCGATTGGCGGCTTCGGTGGGTGCCGGCGTTGTCACGTCTTCGGTTGGAGGGCTGTTGGGTGCTTCGATAGCCTCGTCTGCCACCGCCGATTCAATCGACGCCGTCCCTCTGTCGAGCTTGGATGCGCTGCCGGCGATACCGGGCACTGCATTGAGCACGCCAAACACGATCCGGTCGGTCCCGCGGGATTTGCCGTGGGCCAGATCATCGATACCGACGCCCACCTCTGTAATGCCGGCCCCTGTGTAGATCGCATCCAGCGCCAGGCCTACCTCCGGCATGACAAACGCCAACGGGGTCAGCAGCAACGCTGTGGCAGTAGCGGCCTCTGCCAGTTTCAGTGCGGCGTCCTTGATTACATCACCATCGGTAGTGATGTCGTGATCGGCGTCGGCATAGGCGCGCTCTTTTTGACGCTGGGTCATGGCCTTGAATGGGTCGCCGTTCAGGGGCTCCAGAGTAATATAGCGCTGAGGGTCCCAATCACTGAGTGAGGTAAAGCCCAGCGCATTGGGTTTCTGTGCTTCGGTCCAGCCCCCCAGTCCCACGAGGGACTGCTTCACGCCGTCAGAAAAAAACTTGTCGTCCTGGTCGTTCTTGGTGAAGTGGTTAAGCAACGCCGTCCGCTTGATCGGGTCAGCCGCCTGGTCGGCCAGCCAGGTTTTCATGGCTTCGGGGTTATCAAACCTGTGCAGGGGTGATGAGTTGCCCGGAATATGCAGCAGGGTGGTTTTAATCGGTTTGCCGTGGCTGTCCAGGCGGGTCTTTTTGTCGATGATGTACAGCAGGTCGGTAGATACGTCGCCATTGATCGACAGTAGACCAACGTCGACGTCGGGGTCCTTGGCATACGGGGCTTCCAGGTTCTTGACACTGGTTTCAGACCAAGGCTTTCCAGGTTGAAGGCCCGATGCACGTAGGACCAGGCGGGTTTCTTCATTGCTCAGGCTGCCGTCCTTTTGTTGTGCAAGGGCAGCTTGAACGAGGGCTATCTTGGTGAGTAGCTCGTAGGGTTTTTCATGGGTTGCCCAGAACGTGTCCAAGTAGGATTTGTAAGGCGTAATCAGCTCGGTTTCCCATACCAGATCCCGAAATTGTTGTGGCGTAAGCGAGACCTTTGACGACAGATTCGGTACTGAGTCCTTTGAGGTGCCTGTGCCTCGAACGACGTACTCGTATGTCGGGCTCATGAAATCGTGGGCCATCTGAATGACTGACACGAGAGGAAAGGAATGAAAAATATTCAACAGTCTTGAGGCTGTCGGGTGCGTCCGCGCCAGTCCGGTAGGCGATTCATCGTCATTGTTTTTCCTGCGTACGTTGGTCAGTGCGGCCTCGGTCAGGCTAATTTGGTTGAGTATCTTGCCATCCGACGGTGCCGGTTTGGTCGTGTCGTAGTTGGTCGTTACGATATAGGTATGGTCGGGGTTCAGCTGCAGCTTGAATTTTTTGCGCAACGCTTGCGCAATTATTTGTGAGGTTTCCTGTGCCGGCGTCAGGATGGTTTGGCTGGCATTTTTTATAAGGCGTTCAACGCTTTGGCTACTGTGGGACGCGTCGACCGTTTCATAGACTTCCGTGATCCGTCCAGGCGAGGCGGGCAGTTGTCTGGAGTCATCTATGGTTTGCTCCTGGACGGTAGGTATGGTCTGTGGGGGCAGGCGTACAAATTGTATCGGCGCGGGAAGGGTCATATAGGATTTTTCTCTCTGAGCGTGTTCCAAAGTGCCGAGAGTAAGTGGGACGGTTTCGAGTACTGGTTGCCAGCCGATGTAAGTCAAATAAATACTGAACGCTGACTGAATGAGCGACATCGAATTGCCCGCTGCGCTAAAGCCTACCTTATGATCCACTCACACTACTGCGCCGAGCGAAACAATGAATCAAAACGCTGAGTATTCCGCGGTCAACGACGCGGTGCGTGGGCAATTTCTACGGCGGGTGTGGGGGTTGATTACGCCCTACTGGCGCAGTGAAGAGAAGGGCATCGCCTGGCTGCTGCTGTTGGTGGTGCTGGGGCTTTCGCTGTTCAGCGTCGCTGTATCGGTGTGGTTCAACAGTTGGAACCGCGATTTCTACAACGCGCTGGAGCACAAGGACTACGACGCTTTTACCCACCTGCTGATGTACTTCAGCGTGATTGCGGTGGTGGCGATTGTAACCGGCGTGTTCACGTCCTATCTGCAACAGATGCTCACCATCCGCTGGCGCCGCTGGCTGACGGAACGCTACTTTGCCCAATGGCTGGGCCACAAGAACTACTACCACCTGGAATACGGCGGTTACACCGATAACCCCGACCAGCGTATTTCCGAAGACCTCAATGCATTTACCGCCAGCACCCTGACCCTGGGGCTGGGCTTTATCAGCAACCTGGTGAGCCTGGTGTCGTTCTCGGTGATCCTGTGGGGGGTGTCCGGCAGCATCGAAGTGTGGGGCATCACGATTCCCGGCTATATGTTCTGGGCCGCGCTGGTGTATGCGGTGATCGGCAGTTGGCTGACGCATGTGATTGGTCGAAAACTGATCGGCTTGAGCAACCGTCAACAACGCTTTGAGGCGGACCTGCGCTTCAGCCTGGTGCGGGTGCGGGAGAACGCGGAAAGCATCGCGCTGTTCAACGGTGAGCCTAACGAACACCATCAATTGAGCGCGCGTTTCGGACGGGTATGGAGCAACTTCTGGAGCATCATGCAGCTCAAGAAGCGTCTGAGTTTCTTCACCAGCGGTTACTCGCAGATCGCCATCATCTTTCCTTTTGTGGTGGCGGCGCCGCGTTACTTCGCCGGCAAGATCGAACTGGGCGTGCTGATGCAGGTGGCTCAGGCGTTCGGCAGCGTGCAGGGCAGCCTCAGTTGGTTTGTCGACGCCTATACATTGCTGGCCAGTTGGCGCGCCACCTGTGATCGTCTGCTGAGTTTCGGCCAGGCCATGCAAGACAACGAAACGCGCACCATGGGTATTGGCCTGCAGCATCAGGGCGCAGGTTTGCAGGTCAAGGACCTGAGTCTGGACCTGGCCGACGGCCGTCACCTGCTGCAAGGCGCCGACCTGACCGTTGCCGAGGGCGAGCGCCTGATGCTCAGCGGTCGTTCCGGCAGCGGCAAGTCGACGTTGCTGCGGGCCATGGGCAACCTGTGGCCCAACGGTCACGGCAATATCCGCCTGCCGGCCGAGCGCTATCTGTTCCTGCCGCAGAAACCCTACTTGCCGATTGGCACGTTGAAGGCGGTGTTGAGTTATCCACAGGACGACAGCGTCTACCCGGCAGAACGTTATGCACAGGCCCTGGAAACCTGTCGCCTGCCCCATCTGATCGGCCGACTGGAGGAAGCCAACCACTGGCAACGCATGCTCTCGCCGGGCGAACAGCAACGCCTGGCCTTTGCCCGCGCGTTGCTGTTCGCGCCGCAATGGCTGTACATGGACGAAGCGACGTCGGCCATGGACGAAGAGGATGAGGCGACCTTGTATCAGGCGTTGATCGATGAGTTGCCGGGGCTGAGCATCGTCAGCGTCGGCCATCGCAGCAGCCTCAAGCGCTTCCATGGACGGCATGTGCGGATCGAGGGAGGGCAGTTGCAGGAACAAGTCCCAGTATGATGTGAGGCCGGGTCAGAAAAGGAACCGTTTTGGGGAGGACACTCACTCAAGGGGTGGGGGGATCCCCTATTTTTCCTACTGATCCAGAGGTTTTTTATGAATTCGGTGAATGCTTTTTCAACCACCCAGCCTTCCTATTACGCGGCTACCGCCCAGAGTGCCACACCTTCAGCCGCTCCCCAGCCTGAGCCTACCCGTGCAATGGCCACCGAAGAGAAAAACAGCGGGTGCATGAGCGGTTGTACCGGGCCGGTTGCGGCCAGTGTCGTGAATTCACTGGCTCGACTGGCAACGTCGGTGATTCATCTGATGAACAAGCAGGACGGCTGCAATCACAGGTCCAGCCACGAGGCGTTGACCAGGCTGTGATTTAAGCCCCGTTTTCAGCGGCCGGCAACGATTCCAGTCGAGCAGGTAGGCCCCAAAAAAAGCCCGGCTGATCATTGATCAGCCGGGCTTTTTTTGTACTTGAAGACGACTTACTTCTTCAAACCGTAATGCTCATCCAGCATGCCAGGGGCGTTCGGCGTTTTTGGCGCATAGTCCCGTGGCGGCTCCTGGTTTTCCCGCGGTGGGGTCAGGCGTTCCCGTGGGGTCTGCGGCGCATCGGAATGCAACGCGGCCAGCAGGCGCTGGCGGGTGATGTCGTCGAGGGCGAGGCGGTTGGCGCCATCGGCGAGATGATCCTGTACTTCCTGGTAGCTCTGGGTGAGCTTCTTGACCAGGGTCGCGGTGCTGTTGAAGTGGGTAACAACCTCGTTCTGATAACTGTCAAAACGTTCCTGGATATCATCCAGCTGACGCTGCGTGCGGTTAGGCGCGGCATTCGGCAGCAAGCGAGCAACCAGGAAACCAATGGCGACACCGGCAACCAGGGCAAGAGTCGGCAACAACCAAACTAAGAGCGAGTGTTCCACGAGTCCTTCCTCTATAAACGGCTTTGCTTTACGTTAACGGCTCAAACCTGCGCTGTATACCGCGATTAAGCTCGCAATGATGCCAAGCACAGACTTTTAGCTAGACGAGTCGACCCTTTGAGAGGTCACGGAGTTCATTCCTTGCTCATGCGTGAAACCCCCGTTTTGATCGATGGCCCGGTAGGCCAATTGGAAGCCCTGTACCTGGATCACCCCGAGCCACGTGGCCTGGCGCTGATCTGTCACCCTAACCCGGTGCAGGGCGGGACCATGCTCAATAAAGTTGTATCGACCTTGCAACGCACCGCCCGCGATGCCGGTTTGATCACCTTGCGTTTCAATTACCGTGGCGTCGGCGCGAGTGCCGGCACCCACGACATGAGCACCGGTGAAGTGGACGATGCTGAAGCGGCTGCTACCTGGTTGCGGGAAAAACACCCCGACCTGCCGATCACCTTGCTCGGGTTTTCCTTCGGAGGCTACGTGGCCGCCAGCCTGGGTGGCCGCCTGGAGGCCAAGGGCGAAAAACTCTCGCACCTGTTCATGGTCGCCGCCGCGGTGATGCGCCTGCGTGACAGCGACCTGCTGCCCCAGGCCTGCCCACTGACCCTTATCCAGCCGGAAACCGACGAAGTGGTCGACCCGCAGACCGTCTACGACTGGTCCGCCGCCTTGAATCGCCCCCATGAGCTGCTGAAAGTGGCAGAATGCGGACACTTTTTTCACGGCAAGCTCACCGATCTGAAGGATCTGGTGCTGCCGCGCCTCTCGAATTGATAGCAGTCTGATAAGCGATTACCCATGACGACTCGTACCCGTATCCTCACCGGCATCACCACCACCGGCACGCCGCACCTGGGCAACTACGCCGGTGCGATCCGCCCGGCGATCCTCGCCAGCCAGGACGCCAATGCCGACTCCTTCTACTTCCTGGCCGACTACCACGCCCTGATCAAATGCGATGACCCGCAGCGCATCCAGCGCTCGCGCATGGAAATCGCCGCGACCTGGCTGGCCGGTGGCCTGGATGTGAACCGGGTGACGTTCTATCGCCAGTCGGACATCCCGGAAATCCCCGAGCTGACCTGGCTGCTGACCTGCGTGGCCGCCAAGGGCCTGCTCAACCGCGCCCACGCGTACAAGGCCTCAGTGGACAAGAACGTGGAAGCCGGCGAAGACCCGGATGCGGGCATCAGCATGGGCCTGTACAGCTACCCGGTGCTGATGGCGGCGGACATCCTGATGTTCAACGCGCACAAGGTGCCGGTCGGTCGCGACCAGATCCAGCACGTGGAAATGGCCCGTGATATCGGCCAGCGCTTCAACCACCTGTTCGGCAACGGTAAAGAATTCTTCACCATGCCTGAGGCGTTGATCGAAGAAAGCGTCGCCACCTTGCCGGGCCTGGACGGCCGCAAGATGTCGAAAAGCTACGACAACACCATCCCATTGTTCACCAGCGCCAAGGACATGAAGGACGCCATCTCGCGGATCGTCACCGACTCCCGCGCCCCGGGCGAAGCCAAGGACCCGGACAATTCGCACCTGTTCACCCTGTACCAGGCGTTTGCGACCAAGGCGCAGGAAGAAGAATTCCGTGCCGAACTGCTGCAAGGGCTGGGTTGGGGCGAGGCGAAGAACCGCCTGTTCCACCTGCTGGACGGCCAGTTGGGTGAAGCCCGCGAGCGTTACCATCAACTGATGTCGCGCCCTTCTGACATGGAAGACCTGCTGCTGATCGGCGCCAAGAAGGCCCGTGCCGTGGCGGCGCCGTTCCTGGCTGAACTGCGTGAAGCGGTGGGCCTGCGTTCGTTTGTCAACCAGGCTGCGGCACCAGTCGCCGCCAAGAAGAAAGCTGCGAAAGCCGCGCGCTTCGTGAGCTTCCGTGAAGACGACGGCAGTTTCCGCTTCCGCCTGCTGGCCGCCGACGGCGAGCAACTGCTGTTGTCGCGCAACTTTGCCGATGGCAAGGCGGCGGGCGCAGTGACCAAGCAACTGCAAAGCGGCGACGCGCTGGACCTGCGTACCGAGGCCCTGGGCTTCAGCGTGTGGTTGGACGGCGTGACGGTGGCGGACAGTGCTGAGTTCGCCGACGAAGCGTCCCGCGATGCGGCCATCGCCGCTCTGCGCGTCGCGTTGACCCCCCTCGAGGATTAACCCGACCAAGGGTTGATTGCCATTATCCAGGGCCGTCGTTACAGTGACGGCCCGTTTTTGTTGCCTTGCTAACGAAATTATGACGCCCCTAGAACGATATCAAGCTGATCTGAAACGCCCTGAATTCTTCCATGACGCGGCCCAGGAAACGGCGGTGCGTCATCTGCAGCGCCTGTACGATGACCTGCTCGCGGCCTCGCAAAGCAAGCCAGGGATGTTCAGCAAGCTGTTTGGCAAGAAAGACCACACGCCGGTCAAGGGCCTGTACTTCTGGGGGGGCGTGGGCCGGGGCAAGACCTACCTGGTGGACACCTTTTTCGAAGCGCTGCCGTTCAAGGAAAAGGTCCGGACGCACTTTCACCGCTTCATGAAGCGCGTGCACGAAGAGATGAAGACCCTGCCGGGCGAGAAAAACCCGCTGACCATCATCGCCAAGCGTTTCTCCGAAGAAGCGCGGGTGATCTGCTTCGATGAGTTCTTCGTCTCCGACATCACCGACGCCATGATCCTCGGCACCCTGATGGAAGAGCTGTTCAAGAACGGCGTGACCCTGGTCGCCACCTCGAACATCGTGCCCGACGGTTTGTACAAGGACGGCCTGCAACGCGCACGCTTCCTGCCGGCCATTGCGTTGATCAAGCAGCATACCGAGATCGTCAATGTCGACAGCGGCGTCGACTACCGTCTGCGTCACCTGGAGCAAGCGGAGCTGTTCCACTTCCCGCTCAATGAGGCGGCCCACGAAAGCCTGAAAAAGAGCTTCCGTGCCCTTACGCCGGAATGCACCCAGGCGGTGGAAAACGACAAGCTGGTGATCGAGAACCGCGAAATCATCGCGCTGCGCACCTGCGACGACGTGGCCTGGTTCGAGTTCCGCCAACTGTGCGACGGCCCGCGCAGCCAGAACGACTACATCGAACTGGGCAAGATCTTCCACGCGGTGATCCTGAGCGGCGTGGAGCAGATGAGCGTTACCACCGACGACATCGCGCGACGTTTCATCAACATGGTCGACGAGTTCTACGACCGTAACGTGAAGCTGATCATCTCGGCGGAAGTTGAGTTGAAGGACCTGTACACCGGCGGTCGCCTAAACTTCGAATTTCAGCGCACCCTGAGCCGCTTGCTGGAAATGCAGTCCCATGAGTTCCTGTCGCGTGGGCACAAGCCGTAACTTGACGTAACGCCTATAAAAGGTCCGCAGCGATTGCGGTCCTTTTATAGTTTGGGCGCTGGTTAATAAGTGATCTGGTCTGTGCTGGGTGGTGCCGGTTCTATGAGGAGCATTTCGCCCTTTTTTAACTCGTAGAGCGCGCCGTCCGGACCCTTGAATATTACTTTTAACTCCAGCTCCGGATATTTCTCCTCCTTGTTCTTTTTCTCATCCATTTGTGGATTCAACTGATCGGTCAGATTTTCGTTGAATTGACTTGCGTCTAACTTATTTGGTTGTACAGCTGGGTTGAACGATTGAGCGTTGCTGCCTATGGATGACATGATTGAGTCTCCGTCCTGATTTCAAGTAAGTCGGTTTGGAAAAAGCCCTTTGTGCATTCGGACCGTAGCTCGGCAGAAATCAACGGCTTCGACCTCGTTTAAAATGGCAGGCGCCCAAGGCGCAACCTAGCGACTTCATCTTATTCGTCAGTAGGAATTGGGTGAGGGGCTTGTAGGCGGGCATAGGGTTCTCAATTCGACCCTGCACCATTGCGGTGTACAGGGTCGTTTGCTTCGTCAAGCGGCGAACCTACGCCGCTTGCTGAAACTGCTGGCGATACTGGTTCGGCGACAACTCCGTGTGCTGCCTGAACAGCCGTGCAAAGAAACTCGCATCGTCGTAACCCACCTCATAACTGATGGTCTTGATGCTCTTGCGGCTGCCCGAGAGCAGGCCCTTTGCCGTCTCGATACGCAGCCGTTGCAGGTAGTGCAGCGGCTTGTCGCCGGTGGCGGTCTGGAAGCGGCGCATGAAGTTGCGGATGCTCATGCCGTGTTCCCGGGCCACGTCTTCGAAGCGGAATTTGTCGGCGAAGTGTTCTTCGAGCCAGTGCTGGATCTGCAGGATGATTACGTCCTGATGCAGCTTCTGTCCGCCAAACCCGATACGTCCCGGCGAATAGCTGCGCTGTACTTCATAGAGGATGTCGCGGGCCACGGCCTGGGCGATGTTGGCGCCACAGAAGCGTTCGATCAGGTAGATGTAGAGGTCGCATGCCGAGGTGGTGCCGCCGGCGCAATACAGGTTGTCGGCGTCAGTGAGGTGCTTGTCCTGGTTGAGCTGGACCTTGGGGAAACGTTCGCTGAACGCATTGAAGAAACGCCAGTAGGTGGTCGCTTCCTTGCCATCGAGCAGGCCGGCTTCGGCCAGCCAGAATACCCCGGTGGCTTCGCCGCACAACACAGCACCGCGTGCATGCTGTTCGCGCAGCCACGGCAGCACTTGCGGGTAGCGGGCGCACAAGGTGTCGAAGTCATCCCAGAAGGCCGGCAGCACGATGATGTCGGCGTCTTCGAGGCCGCCGTCCACCGGCATGATCACATCACTGAAACTGCACACCGATTGCCCATCGGGGCTGACCAGGCGTGTTTCAAACCCTGGCGTCAGGCCCAGGCCTTGTTGCTTGCCGTAACGCAGGCTGGCGAGGTGGAAGAAATCCTTGGCTTGCATGAGGGTGGAAGCGAATACCCGATCAATGGCCAAAATGCTGACGCGCCGCAAGGGCGTGGAGATTTGGTTAGACATAATTTCATTTATTCTTATAGGGGAAAGTGGTCACCAGACGGCTGGATCGTCTTATTTTTTGTCGCATGTGTCCAGTGTCCCGTGCTGCCTTCGCGGCATAGTCTCTGTGGGCTCGCTCTTGTCCGACAATCCATGCAGGTGACCCATGATTCCCAGAACCTTGTTCAGCCCGGAACACGAACTCTTCCGCGAGAGCGTGCGCACCTTCCTCGAAAAGGACGCCGCGCCGTTCCATGGGCAATGGGAGAAACAGGGCTACATCGACCGCAATTTGTGGAGCAGGGCGGGGGAGGCGGGCATGCTCTGCTCTCACCTGCCGGAAGAATATGGCGGGCTGGGCGCGGACTTTTTATACAGCGCGGTGGTGATCGAAGAGATCAGCCGGCTGGGCCTGACCGGCATCGGCTTTTCCCTGCATTCGGACATTGTGGCGCCTTATATCCTGCATTACGGCAGTGAAGCGCTGAAACACAAATACCTGCCCAAGTTGATCTCCGGCGAGCTGGTCACGGCGATTGCCATGACCGAGCCGGGCGCCGGTTCCGACTTGCAAGGCGTGAAGACCACGGCGGTGCTGGACGGCGATGAATACGTGATCAACGGCTCCAAGACCTTCATTACCAATGGCTACCTGGCCGAGTTGGTCATCGTGGTCGCCAAGACCGATCCCAAGGCCGGCGCCAAGGGCACCAGCCTGTTCCTGGTGGAAGCCGACACGCCAGGCTTCGACAAGGGCAAGCGCCTGGAGAAGGTGGGCATGAAGGCCCAGGACACCTCGGAGCTGTTCTTCCAGGATGTGCGGGTGCCCAAGGAAAACCTGCTCGGCCAGGCCGGCATGGGCTTCGCCTATCTGATGCAGGAGCTGCCTCAGGAACGGTTGACCGTGGCGATTGGCGCTTTGTCGTCAGCCGAGGCGGCGTTGGAGTGGACCCTGGCGTACACCCGTGAACGCCAGGCGTTCGGTAAGGCGATTGCCGATTTCCAGAACACCCGCTTCAAGCTGGCGGAGATGGCGACCGAGATTCAGATTGGCCGTGTGTTTGTCGACAAGTGCATGGCGTTGCACCTGGAAGGCAAGCTGGATGTGCCCACGGCGGCGATGGCCAAGTACTGGGCTACCGACCTGCAATGCAAGGTGCTCGATGAGTGCGTGCAGTTGCACGGAGGCTACGGCTTCATGTGGGAATACCCGATTGCCCGGGCCTGGGCGGATGCGCGGGTGCAGCGGATTTATGCGGGGACCAATGAGATCATGAAGGAGATCATTGCGCGGGCGCTTTGATTGGGCGGTTCTGCTGATGGCCAAATCGGGGGCAAGCCCCCTCCCACACTTGAATGTATTCACAGATCAAAATGTGGGAGGGGGCTTGCCCCCGATAGCGGTCTTAAGATCAATCAAGGCGCTGGGTTCGGGTGATCCTTCTGAATCGCCTCAATCCCTTCCAATACCTCTTTCGACAGTTTCAGATCCGCACTGGCAATGTTGCTGTCCAGTTGCTCCAGGCTTGTCGCGCCAATGATGTTGCTGGTCACGAACGGTTGCTGCGTCACAAACGCCAGCGCCATCTGCGCCGGGTCCAGCCCATGCTCCCGCGCCAGTGCAACGTAGCGGCTGCATGCCGCTTCCGACTGCGGGTTGAAGTAACGGCTGAAGCGGCTGTATTCCGTCAGTCGCGCTTTCGCTGGGCGGGCGCCATTCTCATATTTGCCGCTGAGCATGCCGAACGCCAGGGGCGAATACGCCAGCAGGCCGCATTGCTCGCGAATCGCGACTTCCGCCAGGCCCACTTCAAAGCTGCGGTTGAGCAGGTTGTAGGGGTTCTGGATCGACACCGCACGCGGCCAGCCACGGGCTTCGGCCAGGGCGAGGAACTTCATGGTGCCCCACGGCGTTTCGTTGGACAGGCCGATGTGGCGGATCTTGCCGGCCTTCACCTGCTCATCCAGCGCTTCGAGGGTTTCTTCCAGCGGGGTGAGGTTGTCTTCGTCCTTGTGCTTGTAGCTCAGTTGGCCGAAGAAGTTGGTACTGCGTTCCGGCCAGTGCAGTTGGTAGAGGTCGATCCAGTCGGTCTGCAGGCGCTTGAGGCTGGCGTCCAGGGCTTCGACGATGTGCTTGCGGTTGTGGCGCAGGTGACCATCGCGGATGTAATCGATGGTGTTGCCGGGGCCAGCGATCTTGCTGGCGAGGATCCAGTCGGCACGGTCGCCACGGCTCTTGAAGTAATTACCGATGTAGCGTTCGGTGGTGGCATAGGTGTCGGCCTTGGGCGGCACCGGGTACATTTCAGCGGTGTCGAGGAAGTTGATCCCCGCGCCCTTGGCCCGCTCGATCTGCGCGAAGGCCTCTGCCTCGCTGTTCTGCTCGCCCCAGGTCATGGTGCCCAGGGCTATCGCGCTCACGTTCAGATCCGTACGGCCCAGCTGTCGATAATCCATCGGGTACTCCTTCAGGGAAAACAATCATAAAAGCAGGTTGAATTTTTTTTCGCAATCTGCATAATTGCCCACCTCTTTCTGCAGTGGAAGTGATGCGCCGCCTGCCGAAGAATCTTGCCGTTGAACGGACGCGCCGACCCGAGCCCCCGATAGCGTCTGTATCCGGCTGCCTTTGACTTGTCAAAGTACGCACTATTCAGTAAGATCCGCCGTCTAATTTACAGGGCGGCCCCTGAGGCTATTAAAGAATGACAACTTTTACTGCAAAACCGGAAACAGTTCAGCGCGACTGGTTTGTCGTCGACGCCGCTGGTCAGACCCTGGGTCGTCTGGCCACTGAAGTCGCCAGCCGTCTGCGTGGCAAGCACAAGCCTGAGTACACCCCTCACGTTGACACCGGTGACTACATCGTGATCATCAACGCTGAGCAGGTTCGTGTAACCGGCAACAAAGCAAGCGACAAAATGTACTACCGTCACTCCGGTTTCCCAGGCGGTATCAAGTCTTCCAACTTCGAAGGCCTGATTGCCAAGAAGCCTGAAGCCCCGATCGAAATCGCGGTCAAAGGCATGCTGCCTAAGGGCCCACTGGGTCGCGATATGTTTCGCAAGCTGAAAGTCTATGCGGGCGCTGTACACCCTCATGCTGCTCAGCAGCCCCAAGAACTGAAGTTTTAACGGAATAGTTCATTATGTCGGCGACTCAAAATTACGGCACTGGCCGTCGCAAAACCGCAACCGCTCGCGTTTTCCTGCGTCCGGGTACTGGTAACATCTCGATCAACAACCGCTCCCTGGACAACTTCTTCGGCCGCGAAACTGCCCGCATGGTAGTTCGTCAGCCGCTGGAACTGACCGAGACCGTTGAAAAGTTCGACATCTACGTCACCGTTATCGGTGGCGGTGTAAGTGGTCAAGCTGGCGCAATCCGCCACGGTATCACTCGCGCTCTGATGCAGTACGACGAAACCCTGCGTGGCGCCCTGCGCAAAGCTGGCTTCGTGACTCGCGATGCTCGTGAAGTTGAACGTAAGAAAGTCGGTCTGCGTAAAGCGCGTAAGCGTCCGCAGTACTCGAAGCGTTAATCCGCTTTACGTTCCACAAAAACGCCCAGCCTCCTCACGGAGCTGGGCGTTTTTTATTGCCTGCGATTTATGCAGAAAAATCGCCGTGACAACTTGCCACATCCGTAGACCCCCTATACTACAAGGCCTGGAGGCGGAGCCCCGGGCAATTCCCTTGTCAGACGTGGGGCTTTTCATTACCATTCGGCAAAATTTTTATAAGTAAAGATTCAACACTTAGTAGACGCCTGATTTAACAGGCCAAAAAGCTGATGGGAGAGGACTGAATGAGCAATGACGGCGTGAATGCAGGCCGGCGTCGCTTCTTGGTAGCAGCCACATCCGTGGTGGGTGCTGCAGGAGCGGTGGGGGCTGCGGTCCCGTTCGTGGGGTCATGGTTTCCCAGTGCCAAGGCGAAAGCCGCAGGTGCACCGGTGAAGGTGAATATCAGCAAGATCGAGCCAGGTCAGCAGATGATTGCTGAGTGGCGCGGCCAGCCGGTGTTCATTGTTCGTCGTACCGAGGAAATCCTGGGGAATCTCAAGAAGATCGAAGGCCAGTTGTCTGACCCCAAATCCGAGAAGTCCGACCAGCCCGCCTACGCCAAAAACGAAGTGCGTTCGATCAAGCCAGAGATCCTGCTGCTGGTCGGTCTGTGTACCCACCTGGGTTGTTCGCCAACCTTCCGCCCGGAAGTGGCCCCTGTCGACCTGGGCAAGGATTGGGTCGGCGGTTATTTCTGCCCCTGCCACGGCTCCCACTACGACCTCGCTGGCCGCGTCTACAAATCCCAGCCTGCTCCCCTGAACCTGCCGGTTCCTCCGCACACCTACGAAACTGACGACCTCATTGTCATTGGCCTCGATAAGGAGAACGCGTGATGAGCAAGTTCATGGATTGGGTGGATGCGCGCTTCCCCGCCACTAAAATGTGGGAAGACCACCTCAGCAAATATTACGCGCCGAAAAACTTCAACTTCTTCTATTTCTTCGGCTCCCTGGCCCTGCTGGTGCTGGTCAACCAGATCGTCACCGGTGTGTGGCTGACGATGAGCTACACGCCGTCGGCGGAAGAGGCGTTCGCCTCGGTCGAGTACATCATGCGTGACGTCGAGTACGGCTCGATCCTGCGTCTGCTGCACTCCACCGGCGCGTCGGCATTCTTTATCGTCGTCTACCTGCACATGTTCCGTGGCCTGCTCTACGGCTCGTACCAGAAGCCGCGTGAGCTGGTATGGGTGTTCGGCATGCTGATCTACCTCGCGTTGATGGCCGAAGCCTTCATGGGTTACCTGTTGCCGTGGGGTCAGATGTCGTATTGGGGCGCCCAGGTAATCATCTCGCTGTTCGGTGCGATCCCGGTGATCGGCAACGACCTGACCCAGTGGATCCGGGGCGATTACCTGATCTCCGGCATTACCCTGAACCGCTTCTTCGCCCTGCACGTTGTGGCCCTGCCGATCGTGATCCTGGGCCTGGTGGTGCTGCACATCCTGGCGTTGCACGAGGTCGGCTCCAACAACCCGGATGGCGTGGACATCAAGAAGCACAAGGACGAAAACGGCGTGCCGCTGGATGGCATTCCGTTCCACCCTTACTACACCGTGAAAGACATTGTCGGTGTGGTGGTGTTCCTGTTCGTGTTCTGCTCGATCGTGTTCTTTTTCCCGGAGATGGGCGGTTATTTCCTGGAGAAGCCTAACTTCGAACAGGCCAACGCCTTCAAGACGCCCGAGCACATTGCTCCGGTCTGGTACTTCACGCCGTTCTACGCGATCTTGCGCGCGATCCCCGACAAACTCATGGGCGTGATCGCCATGGGCGCGGCCATCGCGGTGCTGTTCGTGTTGCCTTGGCTCGACCGTAGCCCGGTCAAGTCCATGCGCTACAAGGGCTGGCTGAGCAAGATCTGGCTGTGGGTGTTCTGCATTGCCTTCGTCATCCTGGGTGTTCTCGGCGTATTGGCGCCAACCCCTGAGCGTACGTTGCTGTCGCAGGTCTGCACCTTCCTGTACTTCGCCTACTTCATTCTGATGCCGTTCTACACCCGGCTCGAGAAGACCAAACCGGTTCCGGAAAGGGTGACTGGCTGATGAAAAAGTTATTCGTTGCTTTGATGCTTGCGGCGCTGCCGCTCCTGTCCTTCGCCGCCGAGCACGGTGGCCCGGCGCTGGAAAAAGTCGATATCGACGTGTCTGACAAGGCCGCCATGCAAGACGGCGCGCGTACGTTCGCCAACTACTGCATGGGCTGCCACAGCGCCAAGTTCCAGCGTTACGAGCGGGTGGCCGATGACCTCGGTATCCCCCATGAAATGATGCTGGAGAAACTGGTGTTCACCGGCGCCAAGATCGGCGACCACATGACCATCGGCATGAAGCCCGCCGACGCCAAGACCTGGTTCGGCGCGGCACCGCCCGACCTGACCCTGGTGGCACGTGTACGCGGCACCGACTGGCTCTACGGCTACCTGAAATCCTTCTACGAAGACCCGGCGCGTCCTTATGGCGTGAACAACCGTGTGTTCCCGAACGTCGGCATGCCTAACGTTCTGGTCGGCCTGCAAGGCAAGCAAGTGGTAGGATGCAAGCAGATTCAGGTCGTTGAAGACGGCAAGAAGCAATACGATCCGTTGACCGGCACACCTTTGACCCATGAAGCGTGCGATCAACTGAAGATAGAAACCCCAGGTTCGTTGACAGACGAGCAGTTCGACGAGAAGGTCAAGAACCTTGTGACCTTCCTGGCCTACTCGGCCAACCCGGTCAAACTGCAGCATCAGCGCATCGGTACCTATGTGTTGCTGTACCTGGCGTTCTTCTTCGTATTCGCCTATCTGCTCAAACGCGAATACTGGAAGGATGTGCATTGATCCAACCGTAAGCAATTGCTGTTAATCTTGCGCGCCCAGCGGCATCTCTGAATACGTAGCGGTCTGGTTGTTCCAGGCGTTACAGAGATGCTCTCTGGGCGCGCTCGTTTTTGAGCTTTCGATAATTTCAACAAGCGAGGAGGACCGCCATGGGCGTGACCAACCGGTTGGCCTGTTACTCCGACCCCGCCGACCACTATTCCCACCGAGTACGCATCGTGCTCGCAGAGAAGGGTGTCAGCGCCGAGATCATCAGTGTGGAAGCAGGTCGTCATCCACCCAAACTGATCGAAGTGAACCCCTACGGCAGCTTGCCCACCCTGGTCGATCGTGACCTGGCGTTGTGGGAGTCGACCGTCGTGATGGAATACCTGGATGAGCGTTACCCGCATCCACCCTTGCTGCCGGTGTACCCGGTGGCGCGTGCCAACAGCCGCCTGCTGATCCACCGGATCCAGCGTGACTGGTGCGGGCTGGTGGATTTGATTCTGGATACCCGCAGCAAAGAGGCGGCACGTGTACAGGCGCGTAAGGAATTGCGCGAAAGCCTGACCGGCGTTTCGCCGCTGTTCGCCGATAAGCCTTTTTTCCTCAGTGAGGAACAAAGTTTGGTGGATTGCTGCCTATTACCGATACTCTGGCGTTTGCCGATTCTTGGTATTGAACTGCCGCGGCCAGCCAAGCCGCTGCTTGATTACATGGAGCGCCAGTTTGCGCGTGAGGCTTTCCAGGCGAGTCTGTCTGGTGTCGAACGCGATATGCGCTAAGGCTTAAGGAGCCGCTGATGAACTCCAGTCGACCCTACCTGGTCCGCGCGCTCTATGAGTGGATTGTGGACAACGATTGCACCCCGCACATGCTGGTCAATTCCGAATTTCCTGCGGTTCAGGTACCGCAGGGTTTTGCCAGCGACGGGCAGATTGTGCTGAACGTATCACCCAGTGCCGTGCGCCACCTGCACATGGACAACGAAGCGGTCAGCTTCGAAGGGCGTTTCGGCGGCGTGCCGCATACGCTGTACGTGCCGATTGGCGCCATCCTCGGCATCTATGCCCGGGAGAATGGTCAAGGCATGGTGTTCGATCTGGAGTCGCCTTTCGAGGACGACGAATCGATCGAAAGCGAACAGGGCGATGATCAACCGCCACCGGATTCCGAGCCACCGCGTCCCAGCGGCCGGCCGAGCCTGAAAGTGGTGAAATAAACGGCGTTCCCCTCGGGGTTTGTCGAAAAAATGCCTCGACCTGTGTCGGGGCATTTTTTTGCGTGAAGGATGTGGATGAAAGTCGCGCCCGGACGGTGATCGTACAACCACCATGGGCTATGATGCGTGCTCAAGTTCACCGAGAAAGATGATTCATCATGGAAAACGCCAACACCGCCCCTCGTCTTCCCCGCAAGCGCCGCAGCCTTGCCCAGGAATTGGTCACGGTGTTGTCCGAGCAGATCCGCGATGGCCAGCTCAAGCGGGGTGACAAGTTGCCCACCGAGTCGGCGATCATGGAGGCCCATGGGGTCAGCCGCACGGTGGTGCGGGAGGCTATCTCACGTCTGCAGGCGGCGGGGCAGGTGGAAACCCGTCATGGTATCGGCACCTTTGTGCTGGACACGCCGAGCCCGAGCGGCTTTCGCATCGACCCGGCCACTGTGGTGACATTGCGTGATGTGCTGGCAATTCTGGAATTGCGGATCAGCCTGGAAGTGGAATCCGCTGGCCTGGCCGCTTTGCGCCGCAGCGATGAACAATTGGCCGCCATGCGCGCGGCGCTTGATGCCCTGAATGAAAGCGCGGCCCACGCAGGCGACGCGGTGGCCTCCGACTTTGCCTTCCACCTGGAAATTGCGCTGTCCACCGGCAACCGCTACTTCACCGACATCATGACGCACCTGGGCACCAGCATCATTCCACGTACCCGCCTGAATTCGGCGCGCCTGGCCCATGATGACCAGCAGCACTACATGAGCCGTTTGAGCCGCGAACACGAAGAGATCTATGAGGCGATTGCCCGCCAGGATTCGGATGCGGCGCGGGCGGCGATGCGCTTGCACCTGACCAACAGTCGCGAACGGCTGCGCCATGCCCATGAAGAGGCAGAACGGGCAGGTTGATCAAGCCGCCGGTGGGCGAATGGTCGTTGGCGGAACAGTGGCCAGGGCATCGAGCACGATAATGCTGTCTCCGCCCCCCTCAGCCATGAAAATGTATTTGGCTGTTATAACCACCCACAAGTCCGCCAGCTTGAAATAGACAAAATCGCCTACCTGAGCCTCCCTTTCCAGCTCGAAATAATTGGGTTTGTTGGCGCGACCTGAGGATGTTGATCGGATATGGCAGTAGATACGCATATGAACCTCATGGCGTGAGGGAGATAAAAACGTTAAATGCACGAGCAAGCGGGTTGCATTAAAAAGCCCCAAGAATCCACCCTGGGGCTCTTGAGGCTATTTATGAGTTTTTGCCGACTTGGGCGTAACTGTCAGAAATCACAGTTGCGACAGGCGGCGGTGATCAAGCTGGCGTGTTGGGCTTATAGTCCTTAAGCAACAAATACGTACTCCACCCCCACCAATCATTCGTCCAGTGCTTGTCGTTCAAGTCATTCACATCCTTGCGGCGCAGCACCTTGTCTCCCTCCATCTTGAACAGCGGCGAAAAGTTGTTCGCCGGGTTCTGTGCCGCATTCAGGTCGGGCACATACAGCGGTGCCTTGAAGTTGGCCGGGGAGGGTGCGGCACCACTGATAAACGTCTCGAAGATCTCATCGGCTGAGGCTTGCACCGCACGTTTGACCTGCAGCCGGTTGTCCGCATCGATATCATCGAAGTAGCGTTTATCCCCGTACGCGTGCCATTGATCGCCCAGGGCATTGCGCACTTTCAGCCCGAATTTGCTGTCTTCATCGTGCATGAAGCGGCTGATCAGCGAACCAAGTTCACCGGGTGTCACCACCGCTGCCAATTGTTTGCGCGGTACACGCAAGTGGCCTGCGGAGAACAGATCGGTCAAAAAATGATCGGCAAAACTGTTCATTGCATAGGCCAGTTCCAGCGCCTGGTCGGTTCCGGTCTGGTGGGCCACGACGGCTTGTTGCAACGCCGCCGTATGCCCTGCCAGGTACGCGGACAGCGCCCATTCGCCGAAGTGATCGGCATTGTCCGCCGCCAACTTCAAATAGCGCCCCAGTGGAATCAGCGCCGACACCGCACTGCCACCGCCGGTGATGCGGTTCCATTCTTCAGACAAGGTATCACCCAAGGCGTCGTAGGCTTCATGGGCTTGCTTGCCATCCTTGATCGCCTGTTTGACCGCGTTGATCTCCTTTTGCATCACCGCGAGGATCTTGTGCGCTTCTTCCCGTGAAGCGGGCAGCACGGCGAGCGTGTTGAAAGCAGCGGTAAAGCGTTGCACGCGTTCGGCCGGGGAGGTGCCATCGCTGATGGGTTGGCCGGGGATGCCATAAAAGTCGCCGCCCAAGGCAATGACCTGGCCGTAAGTCAACGCCAGCCCGTTGGGCAGGTGCAACTCGACTTGGCGGGCGGGAATTGCCGGGGCGTCCTTGGCGAAGCGCAGCAAGGTGTCGTCGCCGATGGCGGTGTGTTCACCCCCTTCGAAACGCAGGACAGGTGGTTTCTTTTCGGATACTGCGAGATCAAGACCTGACATGTTAGCTCCTTGCTATGTCGTAGGAATCTTCCGTAATTACTGTATACATATACAGTTGTTGCGAGCATAGAGGAAAAACTTCCTACGTCAAGACGGCGCTCTTCAACCCCTCGTTGAATGAAGTCTGATCAATTGCAGTTGACGAATCTTTTTATAGTTGTACGATGACGTACGACATCACCAAAACCAACAACAACCTTTCGATAGAAAGTCTTCGCCCAGGGTGTTCGAATAATGAATCCACAAGAACTGAAGTCCATCCTCTCCCACGGTCTGCTGTCTTTCCCGGTGACCGATTTCAACGCCCAGGGTGACTTCCACCAGGCGGGCTACATCAAGCGCCTGGAATGGCTCGCCCCTTACGGCGCCACTGCCTTGTTCGCTGCCGGCGGCACCGGTGAGTTTTTCTCCCTCGCCGCCAGCGAATATTCCCAGGTGGTGAAAACCGCCGTTGATACCTGCGCCACCAGCGTGCCGATCCTCGCCGGCGTCGGCGGTTCGACCCGCCAGGCCATCGAGTACGCTCAGGAAGCCGAACGCCTCGGTGCCAAGGGCCTGCTGCTGCTGCCGCACTACCTCACCGAAGCCAGCCAGGACGGCGTTGCCGCCCACGTTGAAGCGGTGTGCAAGTCGGTCAAGATCGGCGTGGTGGTCTACAACCGCAACGTGTGCCGCCTGACTGCGCCGCTGCTGGAACGCCTGGCCGAGCGCTGCCCGAACCTGATCGGCTACAAGGATGGCCTGGGTGACATCGAGTTGATGGTGTCGATCCGCCGTCGCCTGGGTGACCGTTTCAGCTACCTCGGCGGCCTGCCGACGGCAGAGGTTTACGCCGCTGCCTACAAGGCCCTGGGCGTGCCGGTGTACTCCTCGGCGGTGTTCAACTTCATCCCGAAAACCGCGATGGATTTCTACCACGCGATTGCCAAGGACGATCACGCCACCGTCGCCAGGATCATCGACGACTTCTTCCTGCCGTACCTGGATATCCGTAACCGCAAGGCCGGTTACGCGGTAAGCATCGTTAAGGCAGGTGCAAAAATCGCCGGCTACGACGCAGGCCCGGTGCGCACGCCGCTGACCGACTTGCTGCCGGAAGAATACGAAGCCCTGGCCGCGCTGATCGACAAGCAAGGCGCGCAATAACCTATCTACAAGGCCGCTGAGTAATCAGCGGCCTTTTGCGTCAGGAGAAGATTTGTGTCCCAAGCCCAACGTTTCGATAACTACATCAATGGCCAGTGGGTGGCCGGTGCCGACTATTGCGTCAACCTCAACCCGTCGGAGTTGTCCGATGTCATTGGCGAATATGCCAAGGCGGATGTCGCTCAGGTCAACACTGCCATTGATGCCGCCCGTGCCGCATTCCCAGCCTGGTCTACGTCCGGGATCCAGGCGCGTCACGATGCCTTGGATAAAGTCGGCAGCGAGATCCTCGCCCGCCGCGAAGAGCTCGGCACCCTGCTGGCCCGTGAAGAGGGCAAGACCCTGCCCGAAGCCATCGGCGAAGTGACCCGCGCCGGCAACATCTTCAAATTCTTCGCCGGCGAATGCCTGCGCCTGTCCGGCGACTACGTGCCGTCGGTACGCCCAGGCGTCAACGTTGAAGTCACCCGTGAAGCCCTGGGGGTGGTCGGCCTGATCACGCCGTGGAACTTCCCGATCGCCATCCCCGCGTGGAAGATCGCCCCGGCCCTGGCCTACGGTAACTGCGTGGTGATCAAGCCCGCCGAGTTGGTGCCGGGCTGTGCCTGGGCCCTGGCCGAAATCATTTCCCGTGCCGGTTTCCCCGCCGGTGTATTCAACCTGGTGATGGGCAGCGGTCGCGTGGTGGGCGATGTGCTGGTCAACAGCCCGAAGGTCGATGGCATCAGTTTCACCGGTTCTGTGGGGGTTGGGCGCCAGATCGCCGTCAGTTGCGTCTCGCGCCAGGCCAAAGTGCAGTTGGAGATGGGCGGCAAAAATCCGCAGATCATCCTCGACGACGCCGACCTCAGGCAGGCCGTCGAGCTGTCGGTACAGAGCGCGTTCTACTCCACCGGCCAGCGTTGCACCGCTTCCAGCCGCCTGATCGTGACCGCCGGCATCCACGACCAGTTCGTCGCGGCCATGGCGGAGCGCATGAAGTCGATCAAGGTCGGCCATGCACTCAAGAGCGGCACGGACATCGGCCCGGTGGTGTCCCAGGCCCAGTTGGACCAGGACCTCAAGTACATCGACATCGGCCAGAGCGAAGGTGCACGGCTGGTGAGCGGTGGCGGCCTGGTGACCTGCGACACCGAAGGCTACTACCTGGCACCGACGCTGTTTGCCGACAGCGAAGCTGCGATGCGCATCAGCCGTGAAGAGATCTTCGGCCCGGTGGCCAACGTGGTGCGCGTGGCGGACTACGAAGCGGCGCTGGCCATGGCCAACGACACCGAGTTCGGGCTGTCGGCGGGCATTGCCACCACCTCGCTCAAATACGCCAACCACTTCAAGCGCCATTCCCAGGCCGGGATGGTGATGGTCAACCTGCCGACTGCCGGTGTGGATTACCACGTTCCTTTCGGTGGCCGTAAGGGCTCATCCTATGGTTCGCGTGAGCAAGGTCGCTATGCGCAAGAGTTCTACACCGTGGTGAAGACCAGTTACATCGGTTCGTAAGACGCATCACCTTGTGGGAGCCGGATGCCTGCCGGCTCCCACACTAAAAACAGAAAACCATTACCCGCAAAAAAAATAATTAGTGGGAGTACTTCTACATGCAAGCGACCAAGCCGACCCACGTCCGCTATTTGATCCTGCTCATGCTGTTCCTGGTGACCACGATCAACTACGCCGACCGGGCCACCATCGCCATCGCGGGTTCCAGCCTGCAAAAAGACCTCGGCATCGACGCGGTCACCCTCGGTTATATCTTCTCTGCATTCGGTTGGGCCTACGTAGCCGGGCAAATCCCCGGTGGCTGGCTGCTGGACCGGTTCGGCTCGAAAAAAGTCTATGCCCTGAGCATCTTCACCTGGTCCCTGTTCACCGTGCTGCAAGGCTATGTCGGTGAATTCGGGGTCTCCACCGCCGTGGTTGCGCTGTTCATGCTGCGCTTCATGGTGGGCCTGGCCGAAGCGCCGTCCTTTCCCGGCAACGCTCGGATTGTGGCCGCCTGGTTCCCTACCGCCGAGCGCGGTACGGCATCGGCGATTTTCAACTCGGCGCAATACTTTGCCACCGTGCTGTTTGCGCCGCTGATGGGCTGGATTGTCTACCGCTTCGGCTGGCAGCACGTGTTTATCGTGATGGGCGTGATCGGCATCATTTTCTCGCTGATCTGGCTGAAAGTGATCCACAGCCCGCGCCAGCACCCGATGATCAACGAAGCCGAGTTCAACCATATCGCGGCCAACGGCGCCATGGTCGATATGGACCAGGACAAAGGCAAGGGCAAGAAAACCGACGGGCCGAAGTGGGATTACATCCGCCAGTTGCTGACCAACCGCATGATGCTCGGCGTCTACCTGGGCCAGTACTGCATCAACGGCATCACCTATTTCTTCCTCACCTGGTTCCCGGTGTACCTGGTGCAGGACCGGGGCATGACCATCCTCAAGGCCGGTTTCATCGCCTCGTTGCCGGCAATCTGCGGGTTTATCGGTGGCGTGCTCGGTGGGGTAATTTCCGATTACCTGCTGCGCAAGGGCCATTCCCTGACCTTCGCGCGCAAGGCGCCAATCATTGGTGGCCTGCTGATCTCCAGCAGCATCGTGGCGTGCAACTACGTGGATATCGAATGGATGGTGGTCGGCTTCATGGCCTTGGCCTTCTTCGGCAAGGGCGTTGGCGCACTGGGTTGGGCGGTGGTGTCCGACACCTCGCCGAAACAAATCGCCGGCCTCAGTGGCGGCTTGTTCAACACCTTCGGTAACCTCGCGTCGATCACCACGCCGATTGTCATCGGCTACATCATCAGCACCACCGGTTCGTTCAAATGGGCCCTGGTGTTCGTCGGCGCCAACGCACTGGTAGCGGTGTTCAGCTATCTGGTCATCGTTGGGCCGATCAAGCGTGTAGTACTCAAAGAGCCGCCCACCAAGGGGCCTGAGTTGAGCCACCTAACCGAAGCGCATTCCTGAGGGGCGATGTAATGCAGTTGATTGAACATGCCGACTCGCCGCGCTCGATTCGTTTGCACGAGCGCGACAACGTGGTGATCGTGGTCAATGACCAGGGCGTCCCGGCCGGGACCGAGTTCCCGGACGGCCTGGTGACCGTGGATTTCATCCCCCAGAGCCACAAAGTGACCCTGGAAGATATCCCCGAAGGTGGCCAGATCATTCGCTACGGCCAGACCATCGGTTATGCGCTGGCGCCGATTCCACGCGGCAGCTGGGTGCAGGAAGATCAACTGCGCATGCCCACCGCGCCGCCGCTGGACAGCTTGCCGCTGTCCACCGAGGTGCCTGAAACCCAGGCGCCACTGGAGGGCTTTACCTTCGAGGGGTATCGTAACGCCGACGGCACCGTGGGTACGCGCAATATTCTCGGCATCACCACCACGGTGCAGTGCGTCACGGGCGTGCTGGACCATGCGGTCAAGCGCATCAAGGATGAATTGCTGCCCAGGTACCCGCATGTCGATGACGTGGTGGCGCTGACCCACAGCTACGGCTGTGGCGTGGCGATTACCGCGACGGACGCCTACATCCCGATCCGCACCGTGCGCAATCTGGCGCGCAACCCGAACCTGGGGGGCGAGGCCCTGGTGATCAGCCTGGGCTGCGAGAAATTGCAGGCCGGGCAGGTGATGCACGACAACGACAGCTCGGTGGACCTGAGTGAGCCCTGGCTGTATCGCCTGCAGGACTCCAGCCACGGGTTTACCGAGATGATCGAGCAGATCATGGAGCTGGCGGAGGTGCGCTTGAAGAAGCTTGACCAGCGCCGTCGCGAAACGGTGCCGGCGTCCGAGCTGATCCTGGGCATGCAGTGCGGCGGCAGTGATGCGTTCTCTGGCATCACCGCCAACCCGGCGCTGGGCTATGCCTCGGACTTGCTGCTGCGGGCCGGGGCGACGGTGATGTTTTCCGAGGTCACTGAAGTACGGGATGCCATCTACTTGCTGACTTCGCGTGCAGAGACGAAGGAAGTTGCCCAGGAGCTGGTCCGGGAAATGGATTGGTACGACCGTTACCTGGCCAAGGGCGAGGCGGATCGCAGTGCCAACACCACGCCGGGCAACAAGAAGGGCGGGTTGTCGAACATCGTCGAGAAGTCCCTGGGTTCCATCGTCAAGTCCGGCAGCAGCGCGATCAACGGTGTGCTTGGTCCGGGTGAGCGTTTCAAGGGCAAGGGCCTGATCTTTTGCGCAACGCCGGCCAGTGACTTTGTGTGTGGCACCTTGCAACTGGCGGCGGGGATGAACCTGCACGTATTCACCACCGGGCGTGGCACGCCGTACGGCCTGGCGATGGCGCCGGTGGTGAAGGTGTCGACGCGTACTGAGCTGGCGCAGCGCTGGCCGGACCTGATCGATATCGACGCCGGGCGCATTGCCACCGGGCGTGCGACTATCGAGGAGCTGGGCTGGGAGCTGTTTCACTTCTACCTGGATGTGGCCAGCGGCAAGAAGCAGACATGGGCGGAACACCACAAGCTGCATAACGACATCACCTTGTTCAACCCGGCGCCCATTACCTGAGACCGAGTCGCCTGCATCGGGGGCAAGCCCCCTCCCACATTTTGAACGGTGAGCACCGTCAGAGGTGGGAGGGGGCTTGCCCCGATAGCGGTAGACCAGACGAAGCGGCCTACACTGGCTTATCATTAGCCACCTAACGACGCTCACCAAGGTTCTCCCCGGCATGCTGGCAATTTTCCTCTCCACCCTCACCATCACCGCGCCGGTGTTTGCCATGCTGTTCCTCGGTGTGCTGCTCAAGCGCATCAACTGGATCAACGACAACTTCATCCACACGGCCTCGTCCCTGGTGTTCAACGTCACCATGCCGGCGCTGCTGTTCCTCGGCATCCTGCATGCCGACCTGCATTCGGCACTCAAGCCGGGCTTGCTGATCTATTTTGCCGTCGCCACCTTGCTCAGCTTTGCCCTGGCCTGGGGCTGGGCGATCTTTCGTTGCCCGCGTGAAGACCGGGGCATCTACACCCAGGGGGCGTTTCGCGGTAATAACGGCGTGATTGGCCTGGCGCTGGCCGCCAGCATGTACGGTGACTACGGCATCTCCCTCGGCGCGATCCTCGCAGCGCTGGTGATCCTGTTCTACAACACGCTGTCGACCATCGTGCTGGCGGTGTACAGCCCGGTGATCAAGTCCGACCCGTGGAGCATCTGCAAGAGTGTACTGGCCAATCCGTTGATCATCAGCGTGATCGCGGCGGCGCCGTTCGCCTATTTCCAGATCGGCCTGCCCGGTTGGCTGGAAAAATCCATGCAGTACCTGGCGGACACTACCTTGCCGCTGGCATTGATCTGCATCGGCGGCACCTTGTCACTGGCGGCGTTGCGCAAGAGCGGCAACATGGCATTGAGCGCAAGCCTGATGAAGATGGTCTGGCTGCCGGTGGTCGCCACCCTGGGCGCCTGGCTGCTGGGCTTTCGCGGGCCGGAGTTGGGGATTCTGTTCCTGTACTTCGGCGCACCGACCGCCGCGGCGAGCTTTGTGATGGCCAGGGCGGCGGAGGGTAACCATGAACTGGCGGCAGCGATTATCGTGATCACCACCTTGATGGCGGCGGTGACCACGAATATCGGGATCTTTGTGTTGCAGGCGGGTGGTTGGATCTGAACGCTCGGGTGCCTGTGAGGGCCAATCGGGGGCAAGCCCCCTCCCACATTGGACGGGAGAGCACAGTCAAAGTGGGAGGGGGCTTGCCCCCGATAGCTATCTGACCGTCACTGCTGATCGGTCTGATACGCGTCGATCACTTCCTGGGCGGCACGGAACGCATCAATCGCCGCCGGCACACCGGCATACACCGCACAATGCAGCAGCGCTTCGCGAATCTCTTCCACGGTACAACCGTTGTTCAGTGCGCCGCGCACGTGGCCCTTCAATTCCTGCGGGCACTTGAGCGCGGTCAGGGCGGCGAGGGTGATCAGGCTGCGGGTCTTCAGCGGCAACCCTTCGCGGTTCCATACGCTGCCCCAGGCATGTTCGTTGACGAAATCCTGCAACGGCTGGCTGAACTCGGTGGCATTGCCCAGGGCGCGGTCGACGAACGCATCGCCCATGACCTGGCGGCGCATTTGTACCCCGGGCTTCTTCTGATCGGTCATTGCGGTTCCCTCTTGTGTTGGCGGCGCCAGGCTTGCAGTGTGCTGAACAACAGGAAAGCCACCAGCACTGGCAGGACGTAATACAGCATCAGTTGTTCAAGCTTGTTGGCCAGGGGCATGCCCGTGGTGAACGCCATCACGTGCAGCCCGTACGCCAGATACAGGCCCAGCAGCACCAGGCCTTCGGCGCGGGTCACGCGGTAACCGGTGTAGAACACCGGCAGGCACAGCACCACCACGCCGAGCATCACCGGCAGGTCGAAATCCAGGGCATTGGGCGACACCGACAGCGGAGACGGGGCGAGCAGGGCAGTCAGGCCCAACACGCCGAGCAGGTTGAACAGGTTGCTGCCGATCACGTTACCCACGGCAATGTCCCGTTCGCCGCGCAAGGCGGCGATCAGCGACGTCGCCAGGCAGGGCAGGGAGGTGCCGACACCGATCAGGGTCAGCCCGATCACACGTTCCGACAGGCCCAGGTCGCTCGCCACATCCACCGCCGCGCCCAACAGCAAATGCCCGGCCAGCACCAGGATCAGAAAACCACCGATCATCAGCAGCACGCTGCTCAGCCAGGGTGCCCTGGCCACCGTGTCCAGAGTGCGCGGGCGGCGGGAGTGGCGCGTCTGGTAGTGCAATACGCCGAGGTAAGCGAGCAGGGCAACAAGCAGCACCAGGCCGTCGATGGGCGTGAGTTCTTCGTTGGCCGCCAGGGTGAACACCAGCAGCCCGGCCAGGATCATCACGGGGATGTCCAGGCGCACCAACTGGCGTGAGACCCGCAGCGGAATAATCAGCGCCGACAGGCCCAGGGTCACCAGGATGTTGAAGACGCTGCTGCCGATCACGCTGCCCACGGCGATATCGGTATTGCCGGCCAGGGTGGCTTGCAGGCTGACGGTCATTTGCGGTGCGCTGCTGCCGAAGGCGACGATGGTCAGGCCGATGATCAGTGGCCGCACCTTGAGGCTGGCGGCCAGGCGCACGGCGGCACGCACCAGGATTTCGGCACCGAGGATCAGCAGCACCAGGCCGCTGACCAATTCCAGCAGGCTCCAGGGCGAGAGGGCGGTTAATCCGAAAATGGCCAGGGCTCCGTTTTCAATTGCTCAGGGCTTGCACGCGAACTCGCGCCGTACCGCTGCCGATCATACCCAGCTGTTGGGCGGCCTTGCGTGAAAGATCGATCAAGCGCCCACGTGTATGCGGGCCGCGATCATTGATGCGGACAACCACGGATCGGTCGTTGTCGAGATTGGTAACCTTGACCTGCGTGCCGAAGGGCAGGCGCCGGTGGGCGGCGGTCAGGGCGTTCTGGTTGAAGGGCTCACCGCTGGCAGTCTTTTTGCCGTGGTGTTTGGCGCCGTAGTAGGACGCGGTGCCGGTTTCGTCGTAGCCGTTGGGGTCGATGAGGCCGCTGGCGCAGCCGGCCAACAGGGAGAACAGGGCCAGGAGGCCGAGTAGACGCTTCATTTTCAGGTTATCCCCCTATTGAATGTGGGAGGGGGCTTGCCCCGATAGCGGCGCGTCAGTCAATAGAATTGCTGGCTGATACACCCTCATCGGGGGCAAGCCCCCTCCCACAGTAGGCCGAGTTGAGCATGAGGTCTCACTCGGTCTCTTCATCGCTGTCAGCCTTCGAGTTTGCTTTTCAGCAATTCGTTCACCTGTTGCGGGTTGGCCTTGCCTTTGGAGGCTTTCATCGCCTGGCCCACAAAGAAGCCGAACATCTTGCCGCGCTTGGCTTCGTCTGCCGCACGGTATTGTTCGACCTGCTCGGCGTTGGCCGCGAGCATTTCATCCAGCACGGCCGAGATCGCGCCGCTGTCGGTGACTTGCTTGAGGCCGCGCTTCTCGATGATCTCGTCGGCGCTGCCTTCGCCGCCGGCCATGGCTTCGAACACGGTCTTGGCGATTTTGCCGGAGATGGTGTTGTCCTTGATGCGCAGCAGCATGCCGCCCAGTTGCTCGGCGCTGACCGGGGCCTCGTCGATTTCCAGGCCTTGCTTGTTCAACAGGCTGCCCAGCTCAACCATCACCCAGTTGGCCGCCAGCTTGGCGTCACCGGCAATGCTCACGACCTTTTCGAAGTAGTTGGCTTGCTCGCGGCTGGACGCCAGGACGCTCGCATCGTAGACCGACAGGCCGAACTGTTCCTGGAAGCGCTCGCGTTTCTGCTGCGGCAGTTCCGGCAGGGTGGCGCGGATCTCGTTGAGGAACGAGTCCTCCAGCACCACCGGCAACAGGTCCGGATCGGGGAAGTAACGGTAGTCGTTGGCTTCCTCTTTGCTGCGCATGGCGCGGGTTTCGTCTTTGTTCGGGTCGTACAGGCGGGTTTGCTGGATGACCTTGCCGCCGTCTTCGATCAGCTCGATCTGGCGACGCACTTCGCTGTTGATCGCTTTCTCGATGAAGCGGAACGAGTTGACGTTTTTGATCTCGCAGCGAGTGCCAAACTCAACCTGGCCCTTTGGACGGATCGACACGTTGCAGTCGCAACGCAGCGAGCCTTCGGCCATGTTGCCGTCGCAGATGCCCAGGTAGCGCACCAACGCGTGGATGGTCTTGACGTAGGCCACGGCTTCCTTGGCGCTGCGCATGTCCGGCTCGGACACGATTTCCAGCAGCGGCGTACCGGCACGGTTCAGGTCGATACCGGTCGCGCCGGGGAATTCTTCGTGCAGGCTCTTGCCGGCGTCTTCTTCCAGGTGCGCACGGGTCACGCCGACGCGCTTGATGGTGCCGTCTTCCAGCGGGATGTCCAGGTGGCCCTTGCCGACGATCGGCAATTCCATCTGGCTGATCTGGTAGCCCTTGGGCAGGTCCGGGTAGAAGTAGTTCTTGCGCGCGAACACGTTGTGCTGGCCGATTTCGGCGTCAATCGCCAGGCCGAACATCACCGCCATGCGCACCGCTTCCTGGTTCAACACCGGCAGCACGCCGGGCATGCCCAGGTCGACCAGGCTGGCCTGGGTGTTGGGCTCGGAGCCGAACGTGGTGGCGCTACCGGAGAAAATCTTCGATTGGGTGGCGAGCTGGGTATGAATCTCCAGCCCGATCACGACTTCCCATTGCATAGTGTTCTCCTCAGAAGCCGGTAGGGGTGCGAGTGTGCCAGTCAGTGTTCAACTGGTACTGGTGCGCCACATTGAGCAGGCGGCCTTCCTGGAAATACGGGGCGAGCAATTGCACACCGACCGGCAGGCCATCGACGAAACCGGCGGGCATGGACAAGCCCGGCAGGCCCGCGAGGTTGGCGGTGATGGTGTACAGGTCTTCGAGGTACGCAGCCACCGGGTCGCCGTTCTTGGCGCCGAGTTTCCAGGCCGGGTTCGGCGTGGTTGGGCCGAGGATCACGTCGACGTGTTCAAAGGCGGCCATGAAGTCGTTCTTCACCAGGCGACGGATTTTCTGCGCCTTCAGGTAGTACGCGTCGTAGTAACCGGCCGACAGGGCGTAGGCGCCGACCATGATGCGGCGCTGCACTTCGGCGCCGAAGCCTTCGCCACGGGAACGTTTGTACAGGTCGGTGAGGTCTTTCGGGTTTTCGCAGCGGTAGCCGAAGCGCACGCCGTCGAAACGCGACAGGTTGGAGGAGGCCTCTGCCGGCGCGATCACGTAGTACGCAGGAATCGCGTGCTGGTTGTTCGGCAGGCTGATCTCCTTGATCACCGCGCCGAGGCCTTCCAGCGTCTTGACGCTGTTGTGCACCAGCTCGGCGATGCGCGGGTCGAGGCCGGCGCTGAAGTATTCCTTCGGCACGCCGATGCGCAGGCCCTTGAGCGAGGTGTTCAGGCTGGCGCTGTAGTCCGGCACGGGCTCATCGATGCTGGTGGAGTCCTGTTTATCGAAACCGGCCATGCCTTGTAACAATATCGCGCAGTCTTCGGCGGTGCGAGCCAGGGGGCCGCCCTGATCGAGGCTGGACGCGTAGGCGATCATGCCCCAGCGGGAAACGCGACCGTAGGTCGGCTTCAGGCCGGTGAGGTTGGTGAACGCGGCAGGCTGGCGGATCGAACCACCGGTGTCGGTGGCCGTGGCGGCCGGCAGGAAGCGCGCGGCGACGGCTGCTGCCGAACCACCGGACGAACCGCCGGGCACGTGCTCCAGGTTCCACGGGTTTTTCACCGCGCCGTAGTAGCTCGACTCGTTGGCCGAACCCATGGCGAATTCGTCCATGTTGGTCTTGCCCAGGGTCACGGCCCCGGCGGCAGCCAGCTTGGACACCACGGTGGCGTCGTAGGGGGCTTTAAAGTTGTCGAGCATCTTCGAGCCGCAGCTGGTGCGAATGCCCTGGGTGCAGAACAGGTCTTTGTGGGCAATCGGCGCGCCCAGCAGTGGGCCGTTTTCACCGTTGGCGCGACGTGCGTCGGCGGCCTTGGCCTGGCTCAAGGCCAGCTCTTCGGTGAGGCTGATGAAGCTGTTGACCTTCGGGTCGTGCTCGGCGATACGCGCCAGCAGGGTCTTGGTCAGCTCTTCGGAAGAAAACTTTTTGTCGGCGAGACCGCGGGCGATCTCGGCCAGAGTCATGTGATGCATTGCAGGCTCTTTCCCTTTAGTCGATGACTTTCGGAACCAGGTACAGGCCGTTTTCGACCGCTGGCGCGATGGACTGGTAGGCCTCGCGATTATTACTCTCGGTCACGACGTCAGCGCGCAGGCGCTGGCTGGCTTCCAGTGGGTGAGCCAGGGGCTCGATGCCGTCGGTATTCACGGCCTGCATTTGGTCGACCAGCCCGAGAATGCTGTTCAGGGCGGCGGTGGTCTGTGGAAGATCGACTTCATTGAGGCCCAGGCAGGCCAAATGAGCGATTTTTTCCACGTCGGAGCGTTCAAGCGTCATGGGAATCTCCAGTGGAAAACAGAACGGAGGCTGTCCGTGTGTTAGATTGTCGGAACACTACCGCATTTCTACGGTCTTACGGCCGCGATTGTGGGGTTAGGTGCACAGAAAGTCGGCCAATTTAGCACATTGGCGCCTTGCCCAAAATCCCTGTCGTTGTTAGAGTTTGCCGCACTTTTTTACCCACGCGTTGCCTAGGGTCCCTTTCCCATGTTCAAGAAACTGCGTGGCATGTTTTCCAGCGATCTTTCCATTGACCTGGGCACTGCCAACACCCTTATTTACGTGCGCGAGCGCGGTATTGTCCTGAATGAGCCATCGGTTGTGGCCATTCGGACCCATGGTAATCAGAAAAGTGTCGTTGCCGTCGGCACCGAGGCCAAGCGCATGCTCGGCCGTACACCAGGCAATATTGCTGCCATTCGTCCGATGAAAGACGGCGTGATCGCCGACTTCAGTGTCTGCGAGAAGATGCTGCAGTACTTCATCAACAAGGTTCACGAAAACAGTTTCCTGCAGCCCAGCCCTCGTGTGCTGATCTGTGTTCCATGCAAGTCCACCCAGGTTGAGCGTCGTGCCATCCGTGAATCGGCCCTCGGTGCCGGTGCCCGTGAAGTGTTCCTGATCGAAGAGCCAATGGCTGCTGCGATCGGTGCCGGCCTGCCGGTTGAAGAAGCGCGCGGTTCGATGGTGGTGGATATCGGTGGTGGTACCACTGAAATCGCCCTGATTTCCCTGAACGGTGTGGTGTATGCCGAGTCCGTTCGTGTAGGCGGCGACCGCTTCGACGAAGCGATCATCACTTATGTGCGCCGTAACTACGGCAGCCTGATCGGCGAATCCACCGCAGAGCGCATCAAGCAGGAAATCGGCACCGCCTATCCAGGCGGCGAAGTACGCGAAGTCGACGTGCGCGGTCGCAACCTGGCCGAAGGCGTGCCACGTGCCTTCACCCTGAACTCCAATGAAGTGCTGGAGGCTCTGCAGGAGTCCCTGGCGACCATCGTTCAGGCCGTGAAGAGTGCCCTGGAGCAATCGCCGCCGGAACTGGCTTCCGACATCGCCGAGCGTGGCCTGGTGCTGACCGGTGGTGGCGCCTTGCTGCGTGACCTCGACAAGTTGCTGGCCCAGGAAACCGGCCTGCCGGTGATCGTCGCCGAAGACCCGCTGACCTGTGTTGCTCGCGGTGGTGGTCGTGCACTGGAAATGATGGATAAACACACCATGGACCTGCTTTCCAGCGAATAAGCCTTTGCTGATGAGCCCATGTTTCGCCCGCAGGCAGCACTTTGCAGTGCTGCCTGTTGGCGTTTATCTTCTTCAATCTGCATCCAGGCCGGTTAGATGCCGTATGAATAAAGAGAACATTTGCCTGGGAGGAGCGGCTTATTAAACCGCTTTTCGCCAAAGGCCCCTCATTGGGCGTGCGCCTGTTGGTGCTGGTCGTGCTTTCGGTCGCGCTGATGGTGGTCGATGCCCGCTTTGCACTGCTCAAACCCGTGCGCAGCCAGATGTCGCTGGTGTTGATGCAGACCTACTGGATCACCGACCTGCCGCAACGTCTGTTCCAGGGCGTGGCCAGCCAGTTCGGCAGCCGCACCGAGCTCGTCGCCGAGAACGAAAAACTCAAGACCGAAAACCTGCTGTTGCAGGGGCGCATGCAGAAGCTGGCGGCCCTCACCGAGCAGAACGTTCGGCTGCGCGAGTTGCTCAATTCTTCCGCACTGGTCAATGAAAAGGTCGAAGTGGCCGAGTTGATCGGCATGGACCCCAACCCCTTCACCCATCGCATCATCATCAACAAGGGTGAGCGCGACGGTGTGGTCCTCGGCCAGCCGGTGCTCGACGCCCGTGGCCTGATGGGCCAAGTGGTCGAGCTGATGCCTTACACCTCGCGGGTGTTGTTGCTGACGGACACTACCCACAGCATCCCGGTGCAGGTAAACCGCAACGGCCTGCGCGCGATTGCCAGCGGTACCGGCAACCCCGAGCGCCTGGAGTTGCGTCATGTGGCCGACACTGCCGACATCAAGGAAGGCGACCTGCTGGTCAGTTCCGGCCTCGGTCAGCGTTTCCCGGCCGGCTACCCGGTGGCGACGGTCAAGGAAGTGATCCACGATTCCGGCCAGCCATTTGCCATTGTGCGTGCCGTGCCGACTGCAGCCCTGAACCGCAGCCGCTACCTGCTGCTGGTATTCAGCGACAACCGCACCCCGGAAGAGCGCGCCAACGACGCCGCCCAGGCCCAGGAAGCAGAAGATAAGCGAAACGGCATCGCGCCGATCGTTCCTGCGACGGTGCCCAAGCCTGCATTCGTGGGGCCGCCCGCACCCGCCGCTGCCCCGGCCGCGCCTGTGGCCACGCCGGTCAAGCCGGCCGCCCACAACGCTCGCCCGGCCAAACCGGCGGCGATCAAGCCACCGGCCGCCACGCCTGCAGCCAAGCCTCCAGCGGCCGCTGCGACCACCACGCGGCAGAGGGAAGAATAATGGCCGGTACTCATTCGCGTAACGGTTGGATCGTCTGGCTGACCTTTGCCATCGGCCTGTTGCTCAGCGTTTCGCCGCTGCCACAGTTCATGGAAATCCTGCGCCCGCTCTGGCTGGCGTTGCTGCTGGCGTTCTGGGCGCTGAACCTGCCGCACAAAGTCGGCATGGTCACGGCAATGTTCCTGGGCTTGGCGGAAGATGTGCTCTATGGCACCTTGCTGGGCCAGAACGCGTTGATCCTGACGTTGATCACTTTCCTGGTGCTGTCGTTGCAGCAGCGTTTGCGCATGTTCCCGATGTGGCAACAGTGCCTGGTGATCCTGGTGATCTTCGGCCTGGCACAACTGGTTCAGCTGTGGCTCAGTGCCTTGACCGGTAACCGCCAGCCCACCCTTGCGTTGGTGCTGCCGGCCCTGGTCAGTGCGTTGCTGTGGCCATGGGTCAGCTTCGGTCTGCGTGGGTTGCGTCGTCGCTACAAAATCAATTGAATGGATTGCGAGGCTCTGCCTGGTTATCGAGCCCTACAGGGAGAGTCTGCAATGAATTCGCTTTACCTGGCCTCGGGCTCTCCGAGGCGGCGTGAACTGTTGACCCAGATCGGTGTGCCCTTCACCGTGGTCAGCGCCGCTATTGATGAAACCCCTCTTACAAATGAATCCGCCGTTTCCTACGTCGAGCGCCTGGCGCGCGGTAAGGCTGCGGCGGGTTTTGCTGTGCTCTCAAATACGTCTGGCGCCTGTGTGCTGGGGGCTGATACGGCTGTGATCGTTGATGGTCAGATCCTCGGTAAGCCCGTTGACCAGGCCGACGCCTTGGCGATGTTGATGGCCTTGTCGGGGCGTGAGCACGAGGTGCTCACCGCCATTGCCCTCACCGACGGCCAGCGCTGCGAGTGTATTTGTGTAAGCAGTCGTGTACGTTTTCGCGACATTTCTGTCGAGGAGGCTACAACCTACTGGCACAGTGGCGAACCCCAGGACAAGGCGGGCGGCTATGCTATCCAAGGCCTGGGCTCGGTGTTTGCAGCCGGGCTCAATGGCAGTTATTCGGCGGTCGTCGGCCTGCCGGTGTGCGAAACCGCACAACTGCTCCATCAATTCGGCATACCCTGTTGGCAAAATCTTACCGCGCGCTGATCGCCGTTCTCCAGCGCCCAGCCTTTAGCGATCGGTCACTATTGTGAAAACGCCTGAACGAGACCCAGCCATGAGTGAAGAGATTCTGATCAATATCACGCCGATGGAATCGCGCGTGGCGGTGGTAGAGAACGGTGTTCTGCAAGAAGTCCATGTTGAGCGCACCCAGAAGCGCGGGATCGTCGGCAATATCTACAAAGGCAAGGTGGTGCGTGTACTGCCGGGGATGCAAGCGGCATTCGTCGATATCGGCCTGGACCGTGCGGCATTTATCCATGCCTCGGAAATTTCCCTGCGCGAAGGCCCGGCCGTGGAAAGCATCAGTGCGCTGGTGCACGAAGGGCAGAGCCTGGTGGTGCAAGTCACCAAGGACCCCATCGGTTCCAAGGGCGCGCGCCTGACCACGCAGTTGTCGATCCCGTCGCGTTACCTGGTGTACATGCCGCGTACGGCGCATGTCGGCATTTCCTTGAAGATCGAAGATGAAGCCGAGCGTGAGCGCCTGAAGAAGGTGGTCAGCGATTGCGTAGCCGCCGAAGGCATCAAGGAGGCGGGCGGCTTTATTCTGCGCACCGCTGCCGAGGGCGCCGGCGCCGATGAAATCCTCATGGACATCCGCTACCTGCGGCGTCTGTGGGACCAGATCGACGCCCAGATCAAGACCATCGGTGCGCCCAGCGTCATTTATGAAGACCTGGGCCTGGCCCTGCGCACACTGCGCGACCTGGTCAGCCCGAAGATTGAGAAAATTCGCATCGACTCGCGGGAAACCTTCCAGCGCACCACGCAATTCGTCGCCGAACTGATGCCGGAAATTGCCGACCGCCTGGAACACTACCCCGGCGAGCGACCGATCTTCGACCTGTATGGCGTCGAAGACGAAATCCAGAAAGCCCTGGAACGCAAGGTGCCGCTCAAGTCCGGCGGCTACCTGGTGGTGGACCCGGCGGAAGCCATGACCACCATCGACGTCAACACCGGTGCGTTCGTGGGCCATCGCAACCTCGAAGAAACCATCTTCAAGACCAACCTCGAAGCGGCTACCGCGATTGCTCGCCAACTGCGTCTGCGCAACCTGGGTGGCATCATCATCATCGACTTCATCGACATGGAAGACGAAGAGCACCAGCGCCAGGTGCTGCGGACCCTCGAGAAACAGCTGGAGCGTGATCACGCCAAGACCAACATTATCGGCATTACCGAGTTGGGCCTGGTGCAGATGACCCGCAAACGCACCCGAGAAAGCCTCGAGCAAGTGCTGTGCGAGCCGTGCAGCAGTTGCCAGGGGCGCGGTAAGTTGAAGACCCCGGAAACGGTTTGCTACGAGATTTTTCGCGAGATCCTGCGTGAAGCGCGTGCCTACCAGGCCGAAGGTTATAGAGTGCTTGCCAACCAGAAAGTGGTCGACCGGCTGCTGGACGAAGAGTCCGGCAACGTTGCCGAGCTGGAGGGATTTATCGGGCGCACGATACGCTTCCAGGTTGAAACCATGTATTCCCAGGAACAATACGACGTGGTGCTGCTCTGATCCCCATTCGCTTTCCTTTTATGAGACAGGCAGGCCTTGATCTGCCGTCCGACTACTGCCTTGAGGGTCGCCTGACATGGAGCGTCTGATACGCTTTTTTGCCGCTTTGACCCGTTGGGGGCTGGGCCTCTGCGCGTTGTCGCTGGTATTGGCGGCGGTGTACGTGAGCCTGGGGCGTGAATTGACGCCGCTGGTGGCCGAGTACCGTGCCGAAGTCGAAGCCAAGGCCCAGGCAGCCGTGGACATGCCTTTGCATATCGGCAGCCTCGAAGGCCGCTGGAGCGGCTTCGCGCCGGTATTGCTGGCCCATGATGTGATGCTGGGCGAGGGCAGCAGTGCCTTGCGCCTGGACCAGGTCGAGGTGGTGCCCGATGTCTGGGCCAGCCTGATGGCGCGCGAAGTGCGGATTGCCCACCTGCAAGTCAGTGGCCTGCAACTCAGCGTCAAGGAAGACAAGGACGGCAAGTGGGCCTTGCAAGGCCTGCCGGTTCAGGACGATCAGCCGCTGGACCCTGAGCAGTTGCTCACGAACATGCAGAAGGTCAAGCGCGTGTCACTGCTCGACAGCCAGGTGACACTGCAACCGTTCGACCAGGCGCCGGTGACCTTGACGTATGTCGGTCTGAACCTGCACACCGGCGTCACCCGCCAACGCCTGGATGCACGCCTGACCCTGCCCGATGGCCAGCCCCTCGCCATGAGCCTGCGCACCCGCATCCGCGCCAGCCAGTGGAAGGACGGCGAAGTCCAGGCTTATCTGAGCCTGCCCCAGAGTGACTGGGCCAGGTGGATCCCGGCGAAGCTGACTCAACAGTGGAAGCTCACGCAGTTCAAGGCGGGCGGCGAATTCTGGCTGACCTGGGCCAAAGGTGCCGTGCAGAGTGCGGTAGTGCGCCTCAACTCGCCACAGGTGAAGGGCCAATACGCCGAGCGCAAGCCGGTGCACATCGAAAACCTCGCGCTTACGGCCTACCTGCAACGCAGTGACACCGGTCTCAGCGTGCTGTTCGACTCGCTGGCGATGAGCCTGGGCGAGACTCGCTGGGAATCCCGCCTGCAATTGCGGCAGACCCTGGCCACCGACAAGGACCTGGAAGTCTGGAAGCTTCAGGCCGACCGCCTGGACCTGACGCCTATCACACCATTGCTCAACGCGCTGGCGCCGCTGCCGGAAGGTTTTGCCAAGACGGTCGAGCACCTCAAGGCCACTGGTCTGCTGCGTAATGTGCTGGTGGACTTCCGTCCCCAGGACACGACCGATAAGAAGGTCAGCTTCGCCGCCAACCTCGAACGCATCGGCTTCGATGCCTACTTCGGCGCACCGGCTGCGCGTAACGTATCCGGCAGCATCAGCGGCGACCTGGGCCAGGGCGAGTTGCGCATGGACAGCAAGGACTTTTCCCTGCACCTCGACCCGATCTTCGCCAAGCCCTGGCAGTACCTCCAGGCCAATGCACGCCTGACGTGGAAGCTGGACAAAGAAGGCTTCACCCTGATCGCCCCATACATCAAGGTGCTGGGCGAGGAGGGCAAGATCGCCGCCGACTTCCTGATCCGCCTGCATTTCGACCACAACCAGGAAGACTACATGGACCTGCGGGTCGGTATGGTCGATGGCGACGGGCGCTTCACCCCCAAATACCTGCCGGCGGTGTTGAGCCCCGCCCTGGATGAATGGCTGCGTACCGCGATTCTCAAGGGCGCGGTGGATCAAGGCTTCTTCCAGTATCAGGGGTCGTTGAACCACGATGCGCTGCCGGCTTCACGCAATATCAGCCTGTTCTTCAAGGTGCATGATGCCGAGCTGGCGTTCCAGCCGGGCTGGCCTCACGTGAGCAAGGTCAACGGCGAAGTGTTTGTCGAGGAGAGCGGTGTGCGCATCCTGGCCAGCAAGGGCCAGTTGCTTGATACCAAGGTCAAGGACATCTACGTCAATATTCCCCATGCACCTGCGGGCAAGGACAGTCATCTGCTGCTTACGGGCGGTTTTGCCGGTGGCTTGGGCGATGGCCTGAAAATCCTTCAGGAAGCGCCGATCGGCACTGCATCGACCTTTTCTGGCTGGAAGGGCGAGGGCGACCTGCAAGGCGGCCTTGACCTGGATATTCCGTTGGCCAAGGGCGCCGAACCGAAAATCGTGGTGGACTTCAAGACCGACAAGGCGCGCCTGCAATTGGCCGAGCCGCCCCTGGACCTGACCCAGCTCAAGGGCGAGTTCCGTTTCGACAGCGCCAAGGGCCTGAGTGGCCAGAACATCACCGCCCAGGCGTTTGATCGGCCGATCACCGCGCAGATCGTTGCCGACGGCAAGCCGGGCAATATCAGCACCCGTGTGAATGCCAAGGGTCAGGTTACGGTCAAGCGGCTGACCGACTGGTTGAAAATCAGCCAGCCGTTACCGGTATCCGGCGATATTCCGTACCAGTTGCAGGTGACCCTGGATGGCGCCGACAGCCAACTGATGGTCAGCTCCAACCTCAAGGGCGTGGCTGTGGACCTGCCGGCGCCGTTCGGCATGCCGGCCAGCCAGGGGCGTGACAGTGTGTTCCGCATGACCTTGCAGGGCGCCGAGCGCCGCTATTGGTTCGATTATGGCGAGCTGGCCAACTTTACCTTTGCTGCACCGCCGGACAAATTCAATGACGGGCGCGGCGAGCTGTTCCTCGGTGATGGCGATGCTGTGCTGCCGGGCGCCAAGGGCTTGCGCATTCGTGGGGTGCTGTCGGAGCTGGATATCGACCCGTGGAAGAAACTGGTGGATCGTTATGCGGGCAATGACCCGGGCGGCAGTGCCAAGCAATTGCTCAGCGGCGCTGACTTCAAGATCGGCAAGCTGACCGGTTTCGGCACGCAGTTCGATCGAGTCAATTTGCAACTGGACCGCAAGCCTGCAGCGTGGGGCGTGCAGCTCGACAGCCAGCAGGCCAAGGGCTCGGTCAACCTGCCGGACGCCAAGGGCGCACCGATTGCGATCAACCTGCAGTATGTGAAGCTGCCGGCGGTAGACCCTTCGGTGCAGGCGGATGAAAACGCGCCGGACCCCTTGGCGAACATCGACCCCAAGGATATTCCGGCGCTGGATATCACCATTGATCAATTGTTCCAGGGCACGGACCTGATCGGCGCCTGGTCGCTGAAAATCCGCCCGACCGCCAAGGGCCTGGCCTTCAACAACCTGGACCTGGGCCTCAAGGGTATGCAGCTCAAGGGTGCGGGTGGCTGGGAGGGCGCGGCGGGAGACAGCAGCAGCTGGTACAAGGGGCGCCTGGACGGCAAGAATATTGGCGATGTACTCAAGGGGTGGGGGTATGCGCCGACCGTCACCAGCCAGGATTTCCATCTGGATGTGGACGGCCGTTGGCCTGGTTCTCCGGCCTATGTAGGGCCCAAGCGTTTCTCCGGCAGCCTGGATGCGGCGTTCCGCAACGGCCAGTTCGTCGAAGTGGAAGGCGGAGCCCAGGCCCTGCGGGTATTCGGCCTGCTGAACTTCAACTCCATCGGGCGGCGGTTGCGCCTAGATTTCTCGGACCTGCTCGGCAAGGGTTTGAGCTATGACCGGGTCAAAGGCCTGCTGGCCGCCAGCAATGGCGTATTCGTGACCCGCGAACCGATCACCATGACGGGGCCGTCGAGCAACCTCGAGCTCAACGGCACCCTGGACCTGGTGGCTGACCGTGTCGATGCCAAGCTGCTGGTGACGCTGCCGGTGACCAACAACCTGCCGATCGCGGCGTTGATCGTGGGTGCGCCGGCCATTGGTGGTGCGTTGTTCCTGATCGACAAGCTGATCGGCGACCGTGTTTCACGCTTCGCCAGTGTCCAGTACAAGGTCGAAGGCCCGTGGAAGGACCCGAAAATCACCTTCGACAAGCCATTTGAAAAGCCAAACTGAGAGGCTGTGGAGTAGCATGGCCCCATGCCCTTTATGGAGTGTCGGCCCATGTCCTTTGCGGTAATTCAAATGGTCAGCCAGAGCGACGTGCTGGCCAACCTGGCCCAGGCCCGTCGCTTGCTGGAAGACGCGGCGGCTGGTGGTGCGAAGCTGGCGGTACTGCCGGAAAACTTCGCCGCCATGGGCCGTCGTGACGTGGCCGATATCGGCCGCGCCGAGGCGCTGGGCGAAGGCCCGATCCTGCCATGGTTGAAACAGACTGCTCGCGACCTCACCTTATGGATAGTGGCCGGTACTTTGCCATTGCCGCCCAAGGACCAACCGCACGCCAAGTCCAACGCCTGCTCGCTGTTGATCGATGATCAGGGCGAAATCGTTGCCCGTTACGACAAGCTGCACCTGTTCGATGTGGACGTTGCCGACGCTCGTGGTCGTTATCGCGAATCGGACGACTATGCTTTCGGGAGCAATGTGGTGGTGGCGGATACGCCGGTCGGCCGATTGGGCCTGACCGTGTGCTACGACCTGCGCTTCCCCGAGCTGTACAGCGAATTGCGCGCGGCGGGGGCTGAATTGATTACCGCGCCATCGGCGTTTACCGCGGTGACCGGCGCTGCGCACTGGGATGTGCTGATTCGTGCACGGGCCATCGAGACCCAGTGCTATCTGCTGGCGGCCGCCCAGGGGGGTGTGCATCCGGGGCCGCGGGAAACCTATGGTCATGCGGCGATTGTCGACCCCTGGGGGCGCGTGCTGACACAACAGGATCAAGGCGAAGCGGTGTTGCTGGCCGAACGCGATAGCAGTGAACAGGCGTCGATAAGGGCGCGCATGCCGGTGGTCAGCCATCGGCGCTTTTTCTCGCAGGGCGCACAGCGACCTGCTTCGGAACGATGAATTTAAGGCCATACCTATGAGCGAGTTGTTGTCCTCAGTCAGTGAACACCTCCTGGCACCCGGTGGCGTGACCATCGAAAGCTTGCAAACCGTGCTGGGCGATCTTGCCGGGCCGGGCATCGACGCGGCCGACCTGTATTTCCAGGGGCAGATTTCCGAGTCCTGGGCGTTGGAAGACGGCATCGTCAAGGAAGGCAGTTTCAACCTTGACCAGGGTGTGGGCGTGCGGGCGCAGTCCGGTGAGAAAACCGGTTTTGCCTACAGCAATGCGATCACCCTGGAGGCTTTGGGCCTGGCCGCACGTGCCGCACGCTCGATCTCCCGTGCCGGGCAAAACGGCACGGTGCAGGCGTTCAGCACCCAGGATGTGACCCAGTTGTACGGGCCGGAAAACCCGTTGGAAGTGATGACCCGTGCCGAGAAAGTCGACTTGCTCAAGCGTGTCGATGCCGCGACCCGTGCATTGGACCCGCGTATCCAGCAGGTCACCGTGAGCATGGCCGGCGTGTGGGAGCGCATCCTGGTGGCGTCCACCGATGGCGGCCTGGCGGCGGATGTGCGGCCGCTGGTGCGCTTCAACGTGAGTGTGATCGTCGAGCAGAACGGCCGCCGCGAGCGCGGCGGCCATGGCGGCGGCGGGCGTACCGACTATCGTTATTTCCTCACCGACGACCGTGCCATGGGCTATGCCCGTGAAGCGCTGCGCCAGGCGCTGGTCAACCTGGAAGCCATCCCGGCACCGGCAGGTACATTGCCGGTGGTACTGGGCTCGGGTTGGTCCGGCGTGTTGCTGCACGAAGCAGTCGGCCACGGCCTGGAAGGTGACTTCAACCGCAAGGGCAGTTCGGCCTACAGCGGGCGCATGGGCGAGATGGTTGCGTCCAGGCTCTGCACCATCGTGGATGACGGCACCCTGGCGGGGCGCCGTGGCTCGCTGAGCGTCGACGACGAAGGCACGCCGACCGAGTGCACCACCCTGATCGAAAACGGTGTGCTCAAGGGCTACATGCAAGACAAGCTCAACGCCCGCCTGATGGGCGTGGCGCGTACCGGTAATGGTCGTCGTGAATCCTATGCGCACCTGCCGATGCCGCGCATGACCAACACCTACATGCTGGGTGGCGAAAGCGATCCGGCTGAAATCATCGCCTCGGTGAAGCGCGGCATCTACTGCGCCAACCTCGGGGGTGGTCAGGTGGATATCACCAGCGGCAAGTTCGTGTTCTCCACCAGCGAGGCTTACCTGATCGAAGACGGCAAGATCACCGCGCCGGTCAAAGGCGCAACCTTGATCGGTAACGGTCCGGAAGCCATGAGCAAGGTGTCGATGGTCGGTAACGACCTGTCGCTGGACAGCGGCGTGGGCACATGCGGGAAAGATGGGCAGTCGGTACCGGTCGGTGTCGGCCAGCCAACGCTGAAGATTGATGCGATCACCGTGGGTGGCACGGGGTCTTAAGCGGTGGAGCTTCGGGTGGCGAAGGCCGCCACCCGGGGAAGGGCATCAACGCAGGCCGCGTTGAGTCTCGTCCAGCTCACGGATGTACTTGAAGATTTTACGGCTGGTGGCCGGCGCCTTGTTATGCGCCAGCTCGTGCTGGGCCTGACGGATCAGGGAGCGCAGTTGCTGGCGGTCCGCGTCCGGGTAGTCCAGCACGAATTTCTCCAGCACCGCGTCATCGCCCGAGATCAGGCGGTCACGCCAACGTTCCAGGTTATGGAAGCGTTCGTTGTACTGGCGAGTGGAGGCATCGGTTTGATCGAGCAAAGTCAGAATGGCGTCGATGTCCTGGTCGCGCATCAGCTTGCCGATAAACATGATGTGCCGTTTGCGCGCGATATTCGCGGTGTGCTTGGGCGCATCGGCCAGGGCCCGGCGCATTTCGTCGGTCAGTGGCAGTTTTGCAATCAAATCTTTTTTGAGCGTTGTAAGGCGCTCGCCGAGGTCAACCAGCGCATGCAGCTCGCGTTTAACCTGGGTTTTGCTTTTCTCCCCATCGAGGGAGTCGTCGTAAGAATCAACCATGGTGGCAGTCCGCAAAGAAACGCCGCCATGATAACCAGTCGGGGGCCGCTTGTCCGGCCCGGTCGCTCGATGGCCTTAACCGAAAGCAGAATTTGAGTGGAGAAAACCATGAGTGCAGCCCAAAGCGTCGGTCCGCAAGCGTTACCGGCACTGCAGGAACAAGTCGAGCAGATCCTTGCCGAGGCCAAGCGCCAGGGGGCCAGTGCCTGTGAGGTGTCGGTGTCGCTGGAGCAGGGGCTGTCGACGTCGGTGCGCCAGCGGGAAGTGGAAACTGTCGAGTTCAATCGTGACCAGGGCTTTGGCATCACTTTGTATGTGGGGCAGCGCAAAGGTTCGGCCAGTACCTCGGCCAGTGGCTCGGAAGCGATTCGCGAGACAGTCGCCGCTGCGCTGGCGATTGCCAAGCACACGTCCGAGGATGAAAGCTCGGGCCTGGCCGACAAGGCGCTGATGGCCAAGGACCTGAAGGACTTCGATCTGTTCCATGCCTGGGATATCACGCCGGAGCAGGCCATCGAGCAGGCGCTGACCTGCGAAGCCGCCGCGTTCGACGCCGATGCCCGCATCAAGAACGCTGATGGCACCACGTTGAGTACTCATCAGGGCTGCCGCGTATATGGCAACAGCCATGGTTTCATCGGTGGTTATGCGTCCACTCGCCATAGCCTGAGCTGCGTGATGATCGCCGAGGCCAACGGCCAGATGCAGCGCGATTACTGGTATGACGTGAACCGCCAGGGCGATTTGCTGGCCGACCCGGTCAGCATTGGCCAGCGCGCTGCACAGCGTGCGGCGAGCCGCCTGGGCGCGCGCCCGGTGCCAACCTGCGAGGTGCCGGTGTTGTTTTCGGCGGAATTGGCCGGCGGCTTGTTCGGCAGTTTCCTGGGGGCGATTTCCGGCGGCAACCTGTACCGCAAGTCGTCGTTCCTCGAAGGTGCGATCGGCCAGAAGCTGTTCCCCGAATGGCTGACCATCGATGAGCGTCCGCACCTGATGCGCGCCATGGGCAGTTCGGCGTTCGACGGTGATGGTCTGGCCACTTATGCCAAGCCGTTTGTCGAGAACGGGGAATTGGTGTCCTACGTATTGGGTACTTACGCCGGTCGTAAATTGGGCCTGCCAAGCACAGCAAACTCCGGTGGCGTGCACAACTTGTTCGTTACCCATGGTGATGAAGACCAGGCGGCGTTGCTGCGGCGCATGGGGCGTGGCCTGCTGGTGACCGAGTTGATGGGCCATGGCCTGAATATGGTTACGGGCGACTACTCCCGTGGTGCAGCGGGTTTCTGGGTGGAAAACGGCGAGATTCAGTTTGCCGTTCAAGAGGTGACGATTGCCGGCAACATGCGCGATATGTTCAAGCAGATCGTCGCTGTCGGAAACGACTTGGAGTTGCGTAGCAATATCCGTACGGGATCGGTGTTGATCGAGCGGATGACCGTCGCCGGCAGCTGATCCTTCAGACGCGCTTCAACAAGAAGGCGCGCCATCTTTATAGATGGCGCGCCTTTTTTTGTGGCTGCGTGTCAGGAGGATTATCCTGCTACTCTTGTTTTGATTCTCAATATCATTTAATAATAAATATCATTACCGAGTGAGCGTGGATCATGAGTTCTGTCCTGCATGAGGATCCTTACCTGGAGAGCTGGCGCTGGATGAGTCGCCAGATTCGTTGCGGCCTAGACCCCAACGAGCCGCGCCTGATCGAACACTACCTCAATGAGGGTCGATACCTGGCGTGCTGCACCGCGACCCATCCGTGGACGATCGCTGAAACCTCATTCCGCCTGTTGCTCGACACTGCCAGCGATATCGCACTGCCGTGGCATTGGCGTTCCCTGTGCCTGGACCAGGCCTGGCGCCCGCTGCGCGACCTGGAAAAACTCTCCCACTGTGCCTGCCGCCTCAAGCGCTGGCAGACCTTTGCCTGGCAATTGGCGACCTGCGAATTGCTGCCTTCCATTTCTGTTTCTGACCTGGTGCAAGGATCTAACGATGAGTAACACCCGTATCGAACGCGACAGCATGGGCGAACTGCAGGTGCCTGCCGAAGCCTTGTATGGCGCACAAACCCAGCGCGCGGTGAACAACTTCCCAATCAGTCATCAACGTATGCCCGCGCAATTCATTCGCGCTCTGATCCTGGCAAAGGCAGCTGCTGCCAAGGTTAACGTTGACCTCAAGCAGATCAGCGAAGGGCAGGGCAAGGCCATCGTCGATGCCGCCCAAGGCTTACTGGAAGGCGACTTCATGCAGCACTTCCCGGTGGACATCTTCCAGACCGGCTCCGGCACCAGCTCCAACATGAACGCCAACGAAGTGATTGCAACCCTTGCCAGCCGCTTGCTGGGTGAGCCGGTCAACCCAAATGACCACGTGAACTGCGGCCAAAGCAGCAACGACATCATTCCGACCACGATCCACGTCAGCGCCGCGCTGGTGCTGCATGAGCAAACACTGCCCGCACTGTTGCATCTGGTGCAGGTGATCGAGCAGAAGGCGCAAGAGGTTCACCCGTTCATCAAGACTGGCCGCACTCACTTGATGGACGCCATGCCGGTGCGCATGAGCCAGGTGCTCAACGGTTGGGCGCAGCAGCTCAAGGCCAATATCGGGCATTTGCAGGACCTTCTGCCGAGTTTGCAAGCGTTGGCTCAGGGCGGTACTGCGGTCGGCACCGGAATCAACGCACACCCGGAATTCGCGGTGCGTTTCAGTCAGCAATTGAGCAGCCTGACCGGTGTGAAATTCACCCCGGGCAAGAACCTTTTCGCCCTGATTGGCTCCCAGGACACCGCCGTCGCTGTGTCCGGGCAGTTGAAAGCCACCGCCGTGTCGCTGATGAAAATCGCCAACGACCTGCGCTGGATGAACTCCGGCCCACTCGCAGGCCTGGGGGAAATCGAGCTGGAAGGCCTGCAGCCTGGTTCGTCGATCATGCCCGGCAAGGTCAACCCGGTGATCCCTGAAGCCACCGCGATGGTGGCCGCACAAGTCATCGGCAACGACACGGTCATCACGGTCGCCGGCCAGTCGGGCAACTTCGAACTGAACGTGATGCTGCCGATCATCGCCAATAACCTGCTCAGCAGCCTCGAGTTGCTGGCCAACTCCAGTCGTTTGCTGGCAGACAAGGCCATTGCCAGCTTCAAGGTCAATGAGGCCAAGCTCAAGGAAGCGCTGTCGCGCAACCCGATCCTGGTCACCGCACTCAACCCGATCATCGGTTACCAAAAGGCCGCTGAAATCGCCAAGAAGGCCTATCAGCAGGGCCGTCCGGTGATTGATGTCGCCCTTGAGCACACCGACTTGCCGCGCAGCCAACTGGAAATCCTGCTGGATCCAGAAAAGCTCACGGCCGGCGGCGTGTAATCACCGACTCTGCTTTGGAGGCTCACCATGGAGCACTGGAAACGCACGATCGAACGGGCCAATCGCTGCTTTATGGCGGGTGAATTGGTTGACGCTCGCGAGGCTTACTTGCAAGCCCTGGCCCTGGCCCAAGTGCTGTTCGAGCGCTGGGCAGATGCCGACGAAGCAGTGGCGGCTTGCGTCATTTCCCATCACAACCTGGCCGACCTGCACCTGCGGCTGAACCAGCCGGAAGAAAGCGCGGAATACCTTTGCGCTATCCACCAGCGTCTGTTGCAGACCATGCAGGACCCGCGCCTGAGCCCGCAGTTGCGGGAAGCGGCGCTGCGCCAGAGCAGCAAAACCTATGTCGAACTGTTGAATTTCATCAGCGATCACGGCGAATACCCTCGCACCCATCGCTTGCTGGGCGGTACTGCGGCGCAGCCCGCCACGCCCCACTACGGAGCACATTGAAATGACTTACACCTTGCCTGCCTTGCCTTACGCGTATGACGCCCTGGAACCGCATATCGATGCGCAAACCATGGAGATTCACTACACCAAGCACCACCAGACTTACATCAATAACCTCAACGCAGCGGTCGAAGGCACCGAGTTTGCGGGCTGGCCGGTCGAGAAACTGGTGTCCAGCGTGCAGCAACTGCCGGAAAAACTGCGCGCAGCGGTGATCAATCAAGGCGGCGGCCATGCCAACCACTCGTTGTTCTGGGCGGTGATGTCGCCCAAAGGCGGTGGCAAGCCCGAAGGTGCGTTGGGCAAAGCCCTCGACGAACAGTTGGGTGGTTTTGAGGGTTTCAAGGAAGCCTTCACCAAAGCCGCGTTGACGCGCTTCGGAAGCGGTTGGGCCTGGCTGAGCGTCACCCCGCAAAAGACTCTGGTGGTGGAGAGCAGTGGTAATCAAGACAGTCCATTGATGAACGGCAATACACCGATCCTCGGTCTGGACGTCTGGGAGCATGCCTACTACCTGCTGTACCAGAACCGCCGCCCCGAATACATCAATGCCTTCTACAGTGTTATCAACTGGCCAGAAGTTGCCGCCCGCTATCAGGCCGCTTTGGCCTGAAAACCACCCTCGACAAGATCTAAGGCCGACTATGGGGACTGACACACTGGCGATCAGCAGCGGACGAATGTTTCGTTATGCGTTTGGCTCGCTGCTGCTATTGGCAGGTACTGCATTGCTGGTGGCCCACGGGCTGGCCTGGCTGAACCTGGAACCGCGTATCCTGCGCGCCCTGCAAGGCGGCTCCATTTGCGCTCTGGGGACGGCGCTGGGCGCGGTCCCGGTACTGGTGATCCGACGCATGCCGGTGGCGCTGAGCGACACATTGCTGGGTTTTGGTGCAGGGGTGATGCTGGCGGCGACGGCGTTTTCGCTGATCGTCCCGGGCATTGCCGCGGCTGAAAGCCTGGGGCTCTCACCGTGGGGTGCCAGTGGTTTGATCAGCTTTGGCATCATGCTGGGAGCATTCGGGTTGTACTTGGTTGACCGTAAGGTCTCCGGGGCGAGTCCGGAAATGCTGGTGGGCACGCCGGACAAGCCGGTAATTCCTCCGCGCATTTGGTTGTTCGTGTTCGCCATCATCGCCCACAACATCCCCGAAGGCATGGCGGTAGGCGTTTCCGCCGGTGGTGGCATGCCGGATGCCGACAGCCTGGCCATGGGCATCGCGTTGCAGGACGTGCCCGAGGGACTGGTGATTGCGTTGGTGTTGGCCGGGGCGGGAATGTCGCGGGTCAAGGCGTTCCTGATCGGCGCTGCATCAGGTCTGGTGGAGCCCGTATTCGCTGTGCTCTGCGCCTGGCTGGTCAGCCTGGCCGAAGTGTTGTTGCCTTTGGGGTTGGCCCTGGCTGCTGGCGCGATGCTGTTGGTGGTGACCCACGAAGTCATCCCCGAGTCGCGACGCAATGGTCACGAAAAACTCGCCAGCCTGGGCCTGTGCATCGGTTTTTGCTTGATGATGGTGATGGACACCGCTTTGGGGTAGGTAAAGTCTACTGTAGGAGCGAGCAAGCTCGCTTCTACAGAGGGTTATTCACCTTCGTCGAAGTAATTGTTGATCAGCGCCACCAGCGCGGCCATTGCTTCGTCTTCCTGCTCGCCTTCCGTCTTCAAGTGAATCCGGGTGCCCTTGCCGGCCGCCAGCATCATCATGGCCATGATGCTCTTGCCGTCGACCATGGATTCCGGTGTACGCCCGGCGCGGATCTGGCAGGGGAACTGCCCTGCTACGCCCACGAACTTGGCCGAGGCGCGGGCGTGCAAGCCCAGCTTGTTGATGATTTCAATTTCCAGATCGGGCATCGCGGGGGTGTTCCTTTCAGCTAAGGTCGCGGTGGCGGACCTGGACGTTCTTGAGAGTTTGTTGCAGCACCTGGCCCAGGCGCTCGGTCAGGTAGACGGAGCGGTGATGGCCGCCAGTGCAGCCAATGGCAATGGTGACATAGGCGCGGTTGCTTGCAGCAAAGCGTGGCAGCCATTTGAGCAAGTAGGTGGAAATATCCTGGAACATCTCCTCCACATCCGGTTGCGCCGCCAGGTAATCGGCCACGGGCTGATCCAGCCCGGACTGGTCACGCAGCTCCGGTTTCCAGTACGGGTTAGGCAGGCAGCGCACATCGAACACCAGGTCGGCGTCGACCGGCATGCCGCGCTTGAACCCGAACGACTCCACGAGGAATGCCGTGCCCGGCTCCGGCTGGTTCAGCAGGCGCAGCTTGATGGTATCGCGCAACTGGTACAGGTTGAGGCTGGTGGTGTTTATCTTGAGGTCGGCGAGGTCAATGATCGGTCCCAGCAGCTTGGTTTCGTCTTCGATGGCTTCGGCCAGAGAGCGATGGGAGCTGCTGAGGGGGTGGCGCCGGCGGGTCTCGGAGAAGCGTTTGAGCAGGGTCTCTTCGTCGGCGTCCAGGTACAGCACGTCGCAATGAATGTGCTTGCCCCGCACTTCCTCGAGCAATTGCGGGAATCGCTCGAGGTGGCTGGGCAGGTTACGGGCATCAATCGAAACGGCGACCAGCGGTTGGGCCAGTTCGGTATGGATCAAGGCGCGTTCCGCCAACTCTGGCAGCAGGCCAGCGGGCAGGTTGTCGATGCAATAGAACCCGTTGTCCTCAAGAACGTTGAGGGCGGTGCTTTTACCCGAGCCGGAGCGGCCGCTGACGATGATCAAGCGCATGGTTACTGCCCGCTCTGTTCATCCAGGACAACCTGGTACAACGCCTCATTGCTGCTGGCGCTACGCAGTTTGTCGCGTACTTCCTTGCGGTCGAGCATGCTGGCGATCTGCCGGAGCAGTTCCAGGTGCGCATCGGTAGCGGCTTGCGGGACCAGCAGGACGAACAGCAGGTCTACCGGCGCACCGTCGATGGCGTCGAAATCGATGGGGGCTTCCAGGTGCAGCAGGGCACTGACAGGTGTTTCGCAGCCTTTGAGGCGACAGTGAGGAATGGCGATGCCGTTGCCAAAACCCGTGGAACCGAGTTTTTCACGGGCAATCAGCGCATCGAAGACATCCTGCATCTCCAGATCCGGCACTTCGCGCGCGATCAGGTTGGCAATTTGTTCGAGGGCTTTCTTTTTACTGCCGCCCGGCACGTTCACGAGGGAACGGCCGGGGGTCAGGATGGTTTCAAGTCGGATCATGGGGGGAGAGTTAACGACCTGTACCTTGCATCAGGTGCAGATTCTTTTCCTTATGCTTTATGAGTTGGCGGTCCAGCTTGTCGTAGAGCGAGTCGATCGCCGCGTACATGTCTTCATGTTCCGCATTGGCGACGAGCTTGGCATTCGGTACGTGCAGGGTGGCCTCGATTTTCTGCTTGAGCTTATCGACCTCCATGATGACCTGCACGTTGGTGATCTTGTCAAAATGCCCTGCAAGCTTGTTCAACTTGCTTTCGGTGTACTCACGCAGGGGCTTGGTCACTTCCAGTTGGTGTCCACTGATGTTGACTTGCATACAGCTTCTCCTTCGTTGCCAGTGCATAAAGCGGCAGGCAAAGGCGCCTGCCACTGGAACGCTGTGGCCCGCCCGTCACATCAAACGCTTACGCTCGCTGGAAGGCGCGATCCCGAGGGACTCGCGGTACTTGGCGACGGTTCGACGGGCGACCTGAATGCCTTGTGCCTCCAGTAAACCAGCGATCTTACTGTCACTCAATGGCTTTTTCTGATTTTCCGCGGCAACCAGTTTTTTGATGATCGCGCGGATCGCCGTGGACGAGCATTCACCGCCTTCGGAGGTGCTGACGTGGCTGGAGAAAAAGTATTTCAGTTCATAAATACCCCGTGGGGTATGCATGAATTTCTGCGTGGTCACGCGTGAAATGGTCGACTCATGCATGCCCACCGCTTCGGCGATGTCATGCAGTACCAGCGGCTTCATCGCCTCGTCGCCGTATTCCAGGAAGCCGCGCTGGTGCTCGACGATCTGGGTGGCGACTTTCATCAGGGTTTCGTTGCGGCTTTGCAGGCTCTTGATGAACCAGCGGGCTTCCTGCAACTGGTTGCGCATGAAGGTGTTATCGGCGCTGGTGTCGGCGCGGCGGACGAAACCGGCATATTGCGGGTTGACCCTCAGGCGTGGCACCGACTCCTGGTTCAGTTCCACCAGCCATCGCTCGTTGTCCTTGCGCACGATCACGTCGGGAACCACGTACTCGGCTTCGCTGGACTCGATTTGCGAGCCAGGGCGCGGGTTGAGGCTCTGTACCAGCTCGATGACCTGGCGCAGGTCGTCTTCCTTGAGCTTCATGCGGCGCATCAACTGGCTGTAGTCGCGGCTGCCCAGCAGGTCGATGTAGTCGGTGACCAGGCGCTGGGCCTCGGCGAGCCATGGGGTCTTGGCCGGCAGCTGGCGCAATTGCAGCAGCAGGCATTCGCTGAGGGTGCGCGCGCCGATACCGGCAGGCTCGAACTGCTGGATGCGGTGCAGGACGGCTTCGATCTCGTCCAGTTCGATATCCAGTTCGGGGTCGAAGGCTTCAAGAATTTCTTCAAGCGTCTCGTCTAGATAACCCTGATTGTTGATGCAGTCGATCAGAGTTACGGCGATCAGGCGATCGGTGTCCGACATCGGTGCAAGGTTCAGTTGCCATAGCAGATGGCTCTGCAGGCTCTCGCCGGCAGAGGTGCGGGTGGTGAAATCCCACTCGTCATCGTCGTTGCTGGGCAGGCTGCTGGCGCTGGTCTGGTAGACATCTTCCCAGGCGGTGTCGACCGGAAGCTCGTTGGGAATGCGTTCGTTCCATTCGCCTTCCTCAAGGTTGTCCACCGTGGGGGCGGTTTCCTGGTAGGAGGGTTCCTGCACGTCGGAATTGGGTTTTTGCTCGATGTTATCGGCCAGCGGGTCTGCAGTATCGAAGTCGTCGCCTTCTTCCTGGCGTTCGAGCATCGGATTGGACTCCAGGGCCTCCTGGATTTCCTGTTGCAGGTCCAGGGTCGACAATTGGAGCAGGCGGATGGCCTGTTGCAGCTGCGGTGTCATCGTCAGCTGCTGGCCCATTCTCAGGACTAGCGATGGTTTCATGGCAGGGGCTTAACACCTTATTCGCCGGCGCAATGCGCCATCCACGACAGGGCGCGTGAGCGCCAAACATAAGCAAATTATATGCCTGATGTCGGGTGCTTTGCCTAGAGCGCGGTAACAATAAAAATCCGGAGGTTTTCATTGACTCCCGCGCACCTTGGCGAACGCCGTGACACCACGGTGTTTACAGGCGGAACTCGTGACCCAGATACACTTCCTTGACCAGTTCATTGGCCAGGATTGTGGCGGAATCACCTTCGGCAATCAGTTGGCCGTCATTGACGATATAGGCGGTTTCGCAGATGTCGAGCGTCTCACGGACGTTGTGGTCGGTGATCAGCACGCCGATGCCCTTGGCCTTGAGGTGATGGATGATCTGCTTGATGTCGCCGACCGAGATGGGGTCGACGCCGGCAAACGGCTCGTCCAGCAGGATGAACTTGGGTGCAGTGGCCAGGGCGCGGGCGATTTCCACACGGCGACGCTCACCACCGGACAGGCTCATGCCGAGGTTGTCGCGGATATGGTTGATGTGGAACTCCTGCAGCAGGCTTTCCAGCTCCTTGCGACGGCCGTCACGGTCGAGTTCCTTGCGGGTCTCGAGGATCGCCATGATATTGTCCGACACCGACAGTTTGCGGAAGATCGACGCTTCCTGTGGAAGATAGCCGATACCGGCACGGGCGCGGCCGTGCATTGGCTGGTGGCTCACGTCCAGGTCATCGATCAGCACGCGCCCCTGGTCCGCCTGGACCAGGCCGACGATCATGTAGAAGCAAGTGGTCTTGCCGGCGCCGTTGGGGCCGAGCAAGCCGACGATCTGGCCGCTGTCGATCGACAGGCTGACGTCGCGCACGACCTGACGGCTTTTATAGGCCTTGGCCAGATGCTGGGCTTTCAGGGTTGCCATTACTCGGCCTTCTTCTTCGGCTGGATAACCATGTCGATCCGTGGACGAGGCGCGGTGACCTTGTTGCCATTGGCACGACCGGCGTTTGCAATCTGTTTCACGGTGTCATAGGTGATCTTCTCACCTTCCGTGGAGTTGCCATCGGGGCTGAGCACCTTGGCCTGGTCGATCAGGACGATGCGGTTCTGCTGGGCATGGTACTGGATGGTCTTGCCGTAGCCCTTCATCGGTCCGGTATCGGTCGCGGACTGCTTCTGTTCGAAGTAAGCCAGGTTGCCGACCGAGGTCACGACATCGATATCGCCGGTCTTGGTGCGCGTAAGCGTCACGGTATTGCCGGTGATTTTCATCGAACCCTGCGTGATGATCACGCCGCCGGTGTAGGTGGCAACGCCTTGCTTGTCATCCAGTTGCGCATCGTCAGCTGAAATGTGGATCGGCTGCTGGCTATCGTTCGGCAGAGCCCAGGCGCTCACGCTTCCCAGTGCTGCGCCCAGGCCGAGCAAAATAGGGAGAGTTTTAACGAGCCTCATACTGTCCTCTTACGTTCGATAGCAGGTGTATCCTGCTTTCTTTCAAATACGCTTTCATTCCTTTGCCAGTCGATACACCGCCAGCGCCGTCGATTCTAACGTCTTGCTCGGTCTGCGCATATTGCTTCTGCGGGAATACGGTCATGCGACTGCTGGTAATCACGGTCTCACGGCTTTTATCGTCAGTGCGCGCAATGCGCACCGAGTCGATCAGTTCCACCTCGGTACCGTCCGGGTTGACCTCGCCACGCTTGCTGGTGACGTGCCATGGGAACTCGGTGCCGCGGTAAATGTTCATGTCCGGGTTGGTCAGCAGGGTGACTTCGCTAGCCTTCACATGCTCGACCTTGTCCGAGGTCATCTCGTATTGCACCTTGCCGTCAGGCAGGAACTGCACGCTTTTGGCATTGATGGCGTAATAGTCGATAGCGCCCTCGTCAACCTGCGCAGCAGGCTGGTCGAGAAAGCGCTCCGGGCTGATATTCCAGTAGCCCACCGCCAGGAACAGCGCGGCGATGACCCCGAATAACAGGAAGTTGCGAATCTTTTTGCTCGGCATAAAACGCTCTATAAGTAGGCGGCGTGGGCCGCTTCAAGGCTGCCCTGGGCACGCAGGATCAGCTCGCAGAACTCGCGGGCGGCACCTTCGCCACCGCGGGCGCTGGTGATGCCATGGGCGTGTTCGCGAACAAACGCCGCCGCATTGGCGACGGCCATGCCCAGGCCTACTCGGCGAATCACCGGCAGGTCTGGCAGGTCATCACCCAAGTAGGCGACCTGCTCATAGCTTAGGTTGAGTTGGCCAAGAAGCTCGTCCAGAACCACCAGTTTATCCTCGCGGCCCTGATACAGGTGAGGAATCCCCAGGTTTTGTGCACGCCGTTCCACAACGGGCGTTTTCCGGCCGCTGATAATTGCCGTTTGCACGCCCGCCGCCATCAACATTTTGATGCCCTGGCCGTCCAGCGTGTTGAATGTCTTGAATTCGCTGCCGTCTTCGAGAAAGTACAGGCGGCCATCGGTCAGCACACCGTCAACGTCGAAAATCGCGAGTTTGATATTTTTGCCGCGTTGCAACAGGTCGCTGGTCATCTACATCACTCCTGCACGCAGCAAGTCGTGCATGTTCAGGGCGCCAATCGGGCGGTCGTCGCCATCAACCACCACCAGCGCGCCGATCTTGTGGTCTTCCATGATCTTCAAGGCTTCGGCTGCCAGCATCTCGGGGCGCGCGGTCTTGCCGTGGGGTGTCATTACCGCGTCGATGGTGGCGGTGTGGATATCAATCGTGCGGTCCAGGGTACGGCGCAGGTCGCCGTCGGTGAAGACCCCGGCCAGGCGGCCATCGGCCTCGAGGATCACGGTCATGCCCAGGCCCTTGCGGGTCATTTCCATCAGCGCGTCTTTCAGCAGGGTGCCGCGCTGGACGTGAGGCAATTCATCGCCCGAGTGCATGACGTTTTCCACTTTCAGCAGCAGGCGGCGGCCCAGGGCGCCGCCTGGATGGGAAAACGCGAAGTCTTCGGCGGTAAACCCCCGGGCTTCCAGCAGTGCTACGGACAAGGCATCGCCCATGACCAGTGCGGCCGTGGTGGAGGAGGTCGGTGCCAGGTTCAGCGGGCAGGCCTCGTGGTCCACGTGGACGTTCAGGTTCACTTCGGCGGCCTTGGCCAGCGTCGACTCCGGGTTGCCGGTGATGCTGATCATCTTGATGCCCAGGCGTTTGATCAGCGGCAACAGGGTCACGATTTCGTTGGTCGTGCCGGAGTTGGACAGGGCAAGGATGATGTCATCCTTGGTGATCATGCCCATGTCGCCGTGGCTGGCTTCGGCCGGGTGCACGAAAAACGCGGTGGTTCCGGTGCTGGCCAGGGTGGCGGCGATCTTGTTGCCGACGTGGCCCGACTTGCCCATGCCGACCACCACGACGCGGCCCTTGCTGGCCAGAATCATCTCGCAGGCGCGTACGAAATCCGCGTCAATATGCGCCAGCAAGCCTTCTACGGCTTCAAGCTCGAGGCGGATGGTGCGTTGTGCGGATTGAATAAGGTCGCTGGATTGGCTCATGTCTGAAATCGTATAGCCTGACGAAAAGTCGGCGATTATAGCGGTAATGATCAATTCCCTCACGCAAGTTCGTCAGGGTTTGTTCGCAATGTGCTTGAGATTCAACCCCAGCAACGATTTTTCCCTGTCCCCAATCTGAACAAGCACTGTTCCGGCCTTGGGCGCCTTGTACCAGCAGTGATATAGTTCGCCGCCAGTTCGGTCCGCCCAGCCCACGTGGCCAACTATTGCACAAAGGTTGCAAACGTTTGTCGCAAGCGTGGTGTCTGAGTGAGAGGCTGCATCCCAAGGAGTTTAGATGAGTGCCGATAACGCCTACGCGGTCGAGCTGAAGGGACTGACCTTCAAGCGCGGGACGCGCAGCATCTTCAATAACGTCGATATCCGCATTCCGCGCGGCAAGGTCACGGGCATCATGGGGCCTTCCGGTTGCGGCAAGACCACGCTGCTGCGCCTGATGGGCATGCAATTGCGCCCCAGTGCGGGAGAGGTGTGGGTCAACGGCCAGAACCTGCCGACGCTGTCGCGCAGCGATCTGTTCGATGCACGCAAGCACATGGGTGTGCTGTTCCAGAGCGGTGCGCTGTTCACTGATCTTGATGTTTTCGAGAACGTGGCCTTTCCGCTGCGGGTGCATACCCAGCTGTCCGATGAGATGATTCGTGACATTGTGTTGCTGAAACTGCAGGCCGTAGGCCTTCGCGGCGCCATCGACCTGATGCCCGATGAATTGTCTGGTGGGATGAAGCGCCGTGTGGCGCTGGCGCGTGCCATCGCCCTCGACCCGCAGATTCTCATGTACGACGAGCCCTTCGTCGGCCAGGACCCCATCGCCATGGGCGTGCTGGTGCGTCTGATCCGTCTGCTCAACGATGCACTGGGCATCACCAGCATCGTGGTCTCCCACGATCTTGCAGAAACCGCGAGCATTGCCGATTACCTCTATGTAGTGGGCGATGGCCAGGTGCTGGGGCAGGGCACGCCCGAAGAGCTGATGAACGCCGACAACCCGCGCATTCGCCAATTCATGACCGGCGATCCTGATGGCCCGGTGCCTTTTCACTTTCCGGCGGCGGATTACCGCTCAGATCTTCTGGGGAAGCGCTGATGCGCAAGACATCTCTTATCGAGAAGGTTCGCCTTTTCGGTCGCTCGGGCATCGACATCGTCGAAGTGCTGGGCCGTTCGACGATTTTCCTGTTCCACGCATTGCTCGGCCGTGGCGGAATTGGCGGCGGCTTTGGCCTGCTGGTCAAGCAGTTGCATTCGGTGGGCGTGATGTCCCTGGTGATCATCGTGGTCTCCGGGGTGTTCATTGGCATGGTGCTGGCGTTGCAGGGCTTCAATATCCTGTCCAGCTATGGTTCGGAGCAGGCGGTGGGGCAGATGGTCGCCCTGACGCTGTTGCGTGAACTGGGGCCGGTGGTGACCGCCCTGCTGTTCGCCGGGCGCGCGGGCTCCGCGCTGACTGCCGAAATCGGCAACATGAAGTCCACCGAACAGCTGTCCAGCCTGGAAATGATCGGCGTGGACCCGCTCAAGTACATTGTTGCCCCACGCCTGTGGGCCGGCTTCATTTCCCTGCCACTGCTGGCGATGATCTTCAGCGTGGTCGGGATCTGGGGTGGTTCGTGGGTGGCGGTGGACTGGCTGGGCGTCTACGACGGCTCCTACTGGGCCAACATGCAGAACAGCGTGACGTTCACTGGCGACGTGCTCAACGGCATCATAAAGAGCATCGTGTTCGCCTTTGTTGTCACCTGGATCGCCGTATTCCAAGGCTATGACTGTGAGCCCACCTCAGAAGGGATCAGTCGCGCCACCACCAAGACCGTTGTGTACGCCTCGCTGGCGGTACTGGGCCTTGACTTCATTTTGACCGCCTTGATGTTTGGAGATTTCTGATGCAAAACCGCACTGTGGAAATCGGTGTCGGCCTTTTCTTGCTGGCTGGCATCCTGGCTTTACTCTTGTTGGCCCTGCGCGTCAGCGGCCTGTCGGCCAGCCCCACTGCCGACACTTATAAACTTTACGCATACTTCGACAATATCGCCGGTTTGACTGTCAGAGCTAAAGTGACCATGGCCGGTGTGACCATCGGCAAGGTCACGGCAATCGATCTGGATCGCGACAGCTTCACCGGCCGAGTGACGATGCAACTGGACAAGAAGGTAGATAATCTGCCGACTGACTCCACTGCATCTATTCTCACTGCGGGTCTGCTGGGCGAGAAATACATCGGTATCAGCGTGGGTGGGGAAACAGCCCTGCTCAAGGATGGCTCGACAATCCACGACACACAGTCGTCGCTGGTGCTTGAGGACCTGATCGGTAAATTCCTGCTTAATACGGTCAATAAAGACGCCAAATGAGGAATCTGTTCATGATCTCTACCTTGCGACGTGGCCTGCTGGTGCTGTTGGCAGCGCTGCCGCTGATAGCTAACGCGGCAGGTTCTGCGCACGATCTGGTGCAGGACACGACCAACAAAATGTTGGCTGACCTCACTGCCAATAAAGAGCAGTACAAGCAAGATCCGAGCAAGTTTTACGATGCGCTCAACGCCATTGTCGGCCCGGTGGTCGATGCCGAAGGCATTTCCCGCAGCATCATGACGGTCAAGTATTCGCGCAAGGCGACACCTGCGCAGATGCAGACCTTCCAGGAAAACTTCAAGAAAGGCCTGTTCCAGTTCTACGGCAACGCGCTGCTCGAGTACAACAACCAGGGCATTACCGTTGCTCCCGCCGGGGACGAGTCGGGTAATCGCACCAGCGTCAACATGAGCGTCAAGGGCAACAACGGTGCCGTCTACCCTGTGCAATACACGCTCGAGAAGGTCAACGGCGAGTGGAAGCTGCGCAACGTGATCATCAACGGTATCAACATCGGCAAGCTGTTCCGTGATCAGTTCGCTGATGCGATGCAGCGTAATGGCAACGACCTGGACAAAACCATCAACGGTTGGGCCGGTGAAGTCGCCAAAGCCAAGGAAACATCCGATAAAGAAGCCGGGAAGCCTGTGCAATGACCGAGTCGGCTGTTCGTCTTGGCGACGCCGGTGAGTTGTTCCTCAGCGGCGTGCTGGATTACCGCACCGGGCCTGAGCTGCGCAAGCAGGGTCAGGCGCTGATCAAGACCAGCACTGCGCCCGCGTTGGTGCTGGATTGTTCTGCCGTGACCAAGTCCAGCAGCGTCGGCTTGTCGCTGCTGCTGTGCTTCATGCGTGATGCTGAGGCGGCCAGGAAGCCGGTCAGCATCCGGGCATTGCCCGAAGACATGCGCGAAATCGCCGAAGTTTCCGGTCTGACCGAGCTGCTGGCGCATCCTTAATACACATTATTAAAGAGGCCCCCCGTCAGAGTCCTGCTATGCGGGGTTCGCAGGCGCGGGGCTTTTTTGTATGATGTGCGACCCGCGCGCACTGGGCGCCGATAGAGGTTGAGCATGCAGGCCCTAGAAGTTAAGAGCTTTCTTGAAGGAAAGCTGCCGGAAACGACCGTTGAAGTTGAAGGCGAAGGCTGCAACTTCCAGCTGAACGTGATTAGCGATGAACTGGCGGCACTCAGCCCGGTCAAGCGTCAGCAGCAGATCTATGCCCATTTGAACCCGTGGATCACCGATGGCAGCATCCATGCGGTCACTATGAAATTTTTCAGCCGCGCGGCCTGGGCCGAGCGCACCTGAGCCCCCAAGGCGTCGAGATTCTTATGGATAAATTGATTATTACCGGCGGTGCCCGCCTTGATGGCGAGATTCGCATCTCCGGTGCAAAAAACTCCGCATTGCCGATCCTGGCAGCGACCCTGCTGTGCGATGGCCCGGTGACCGTGGCCAACCTGCCGCACCTGCACGACATCACCACCATGATCGAGTTGTTCGGTCGCATGGGTATCGAGCCGGTGATCGACGAGAAACTGGCCGTCGAAATCGACCCACGCACCATCAAGACCCTGATAGCCCCGTACGAACTGGTGAAAACCATGCGTGCGTCGATCCTGGTGCTTGGCCCGATGGTTGCCCGTTTCGGCGAAGCCGAAGTCGCCCTGCCTGGCGGTTGCGCCATTGGCTCGCGTCCGGTTGACCTGCACATCCGTGGCCTTGAAGCCATGGGCGCCGTTATCGACGTCGAAGGCGGCTACATCAAGGCCAAGGCGCCGGAAGGCGGCCTGCGTGGCGCCAATTTCTTCTTTGATACTGTCAGTGTGACCGGCACCGAGAACATCATGATGGCCGCTGCCCTGGCCAAAGGCCGCAGCGTCCTGCAAAACGCCGCGCGCGAGCCGGAAGTGGTCGACCTGGCCAACTTCCTGAACGCCATGGGCGCGAAGGTTTCCGGTGCGGGCACCGACACCATCACCATCGATGGCGTAGAGCGTCTGCATACCGCCACCTACAAGGTAATGCCTGACCGCATCGAGACCGGTACCTACCTGGTTGCCGCCGCCGTCACCGGTGGCCGCGTCAAGGTCAAGGACACCGATCCGACTATCCTGGAAGCGGTCCTGGAAAAGCTGCGCGAAGCCGGTGCGGAAATCACTACCGGTGAAGACTGGATCGAGCTGAACATGCACGGCAAGCGTCCCAAGGCCGTCAACGTGCGTACCGCTCCGTACCCGGCGTTCCCGACCGATATGCAAGCGCAGTTCATCTCCCTGAACGCGATTGCCGAAGGCACCGGTGCCGTGATCGAGACCATCTTCGAAAACCGCTTCATGCACGTGTACGAATTGCACCGCATGGGCGCGAAGATCCAGGTCGAAGGCAACACCGCCATCGTCACCGGCACCGAGAAACTCAAGGGCGCGCCAGTCATGGCCACCGACCTGCGTGCGTCGGCCAGCCTGGTGATCTCGGCGCTGATCGCCGAAGGCGACACCCTGATCGACCGCATCTACCACATAGACCGTGGTTACGAGTGCATTGAAGAAAAACTGCAGATGCTCGGCGCGAAAATCCGCCGCGTACCGGGCTAGTCCCGGAAGCTGTAACGGTGGGGGAGGGTAATCTTTCTCCACAGGATTTGTTTCAAATCGAGGCTGTAATGGCCTCGATCTGTGTCCGGCGCCGTTTGCGACCGGACCGCAATAGCCTGATAAAGGATTGACGTTTCCCATGTTGACCATCGCACTGTCCAAGGGCCGCATCCTTGACGACACGTTGCCGCTTCTGGCTGAAGCGGGCATCGTGCCGACCGAGAATCCGGACAAGAGCCGCAAGCTGATCATCCCCACGACCCAGGACGACGTGCGCCTGTTGATCGTGCGCGCTACCGACGTGCCGACCTACGTTGAACATGGCGCGGCCGACCTCGGCGTCGCCGGTAAAGACGTGCTGATGGAATACGGTGGCCAGGGCCTGTACGAGCCGTTGGACCTGCGTATTGCCCTGTGCAAGCTGATGACCGCCGGCCGTGTCGGTGATGTGGAGCCGAAGGGCCGCCTGCGCGTGGCGACCAAGTTCGTCAACGTCGCCAAGCGCTACTACGCCGAGCAAGGCCGCCAGGTCGACATCATCAAGCTTTACGGCTCGATGGAGCTGGCGCCGTTGATCGGCCTGGCTGACAAGATCATCGACGTGGTCGACACCGGTAACACCCTGCGCGCCAACGGTCTTGAGCCGCAGGACTTCATTGCCGACATCAGCTCCCGTCTGATCGTCAACAAGGCATCGATGAAGATGCAGCACGCCCGTATCCAGGCGTTGATCGACACGCTGCGCAAGGCAGTGGAGTCGCGACACCGCGGTTGACCTACCCGCGCGGCCCTGGGTCGCGCCCGTCTATCCGCCTCATAGCCAGAATTCTCAGGTGCCCAAGCGGATCGACTGCTAACTTTCGGCGCCTGAGCATTTTTGCCAATCCTATGAGGCCCTCGCTATGACCACGTCCACTGCAATTGCCCGACTCAACGCTGCCGACCCGGATTTCGCCCATCATCTGGATCATCTGCTGAGCTGGGAAAGCGTGTCCGACGATTCGGTCAACCAGCGGGTGCTCGACATCATCAAGGCCGTGCGCGAGCGCGGTGATGCGGCGCTGGTGGACTTCACCCGCCAGTTTGACGGTCTGGACGTCAAGTCCATGGCTGACCTGATCCTGCCCCGCGAACGCCTGGAGCTGGCCCTGACGCGCATCACCGCGCCGCAGCGCGAAGCCCTGGAAGTGGCGGCGGCGCGTGTGCGCAGCTACCACGAAAAACAGAAACAGGACTCCTGGAGCTACGCCGAAGCCGACGGTACTGTGCTGGGCCAGAAGGTCACGCCGCTGGACCGCGCCGGTTTGTACGTGCCGGGTGGCAAGGCTTCGTACCCTTCATCGGTGCTGATGAACGCGATCCCGGCCAAAGTGGCGGGCGTGACCGAGGTGGTCATGGTGGTGCCGACGCCGCGTGGTGAAATCAACGAGCTGGTGCTGGCAGCGGCCTGCATCGCCGGTGTCGATCGGGTTTTCACCATCGGTGGTGCCCAAGCCGTTGCCGCCCTGGCCTATGGCACTGAAAGCGTACCGAAGGTCGACAAAGTGGTCGGCCCCGGCAACATCTATGTTGCCACTGCCAAGCGCCATGTGTTCGGCCAGGTCGGTATCGACATGATCGCCGGCCCTTCGGAAATCCTCGTGGTGTGCGACGGTCAGACCGATCCGGACTGGATCGCCATGGACCTGTTCTCCCAGGCCGAGCACGACGAAGACGCCCAGGCGATCCTGGTCAGTCCGGACGCCGAGTTCCTCGACAGGGTCGCGGCCAGCATCAATAAGCTGCTGCCGACCATGGAGCGCGCCGAGATCATCGAGAAATCGATCAATGGCCGTGGTGCGCTGATCCTGGTGCGCGACATGGAGCAAGCCATCGACGTGGCCAACCGCATCGCGCCGGAGCACCTGGAGTTGTCCGTCGCCGACCCACAAGCCTGGCTGCCGTCGATTCGCCACGCCGGTGCGATCTTCATGGGCCGCCACACCAGCGAGGCCCTGGGCGACTACTGCGCAGGCCCGAACCACGTGCTGCCGACTTCCGGCACCGCGCGTTTCTCGTCGCCGCTGGGGGTGTATGACTTCCAGAAGCGTTCGTCGATCATTTTCTGCTCGCCGCAGGGCGCTTCCGAGCTGGGCAAGACTGCCTCGGTGCTGGCCCGTGGTGAATCCCTCAGCGCGCACGCCCGCAGCGCCGAATACCGCATCCTTGAAGAGAAGGGGAACTGAGACATGAGCAAATTCTGGAGCCCTTTCGTCAAGGACCTCGTGCCTTACGTGCCCGGTGAACAACCGAAGCTGACCAAACTGGTCAAGCTCAATACCAATGAAAGCCCCTACGGTCCGTCGCCCAAAGCGTTGGCGGCAATGCAGGCCGAGTTGAATGACAACCTGCGCCTGTACCCGGACCCCAACAGCGACCTGCTCAAACAGGCGGTGGCCACGTATTACGGGATCGACGCCGCTAAAGTCTTCCTCGGCAACGGTTCCGACGAAGTGCTGGCGCACATTTTCCACGGTTTGTTCCAGCACGACCTGCCGCTGCTGTTCCCGGATATCAGCTACAGCTTCTATCCGGTTTACTGCGGCCTTTATGGCATCAAGTCCGACCCGGTGCCGCTGGATGACCAGTTCCAGATTCGCGTGGCGGATTACGCCAAGCCCAACGGCGGGATCATTTTTCCCAACCCGAACGCGCCGACCGGCTGCGTGCTGGCGCTGGACGCGGTGGAGCAGATCCTCAAGGCCAGCCCGGATTCGGTGGTGGTGGTCGATGAAGCCTATATCGACTTCGGCGGTGAAACCGCGATCAGCCTGGTGGATCGCTACCCGAACCTGCTGGTCACCCAGACCCTGTCCAAATCGCGCTCACTGGCCGGTTTGCGTGTGGGCCTGGCCGTGGGCCACCCGGACTTGATCGAGGCGCTGGAGCGGGTCAAGAACAGCTTCAACTCCTATCCACTGGACCGCCTGGCGATTGTTGGCGCGGCGGCGGCGTTCGAGGACCGTGAGTATTTCGAGAAGACGTGCCGGTTGGTGATCGACAGTCGCGACAAGCTGGTCGCGCAACTGGAAGAGAAAGGCTTTGAAGTGCTGCCCTCGGCAGCCAACTTCATCTTTGCCCGTCACCCACGGCACGACGCTGCGGGCCTGGCGGCCAAGTTGCGTGAGCAAGGGGTGATCGTGCGGCACTTCAAGCAGGAGCGGATTGCCCAGTTCCTGCGGATCAGCATCGGTACGCCGGAGCAGAACCAGGCGTTGATCGATGGGCTCGGTGAGCTCTAAGCCACACTGAAGAGCAAAATGTGGGAGGGGGCTTGCCCCCGATTGCGGTGTATCAGTCAGCTAATGCATTGACTGACACACTGCTATCGGGGGCAAGCCCCCTCCCACATTGGGTTTCGCGGTACTGGTTAGAGCAACGGCTCATCCGACTTCTTGTTCTTCCAACCATCATTGCCCGGCAGCAGCAGGTTCAAGCCAATCGCCACCACCGCACACAGGGCGATGCCCTTGAGGCCGAAGTCATCCGGGCCGGTGCCGGTGCCGACCAGCACACCGCCAATCCCGAACACCAGGGTCACCGACACAATCACCAGGTTGCGCGCTTCGCCCAGGTCGATCTTGTGGCGGATCAGCGTGTTCATCCCCACCGCGGCAATCGAGCCGAACAGCAGGCACAGAATCCCGCCCATCACCGGCACCGGAATGCTCTGCAGCAACGCGCCGAACTTGCCGATGAACGCCAGGCTGATGGCAAACACCGCTGCCCAGGTCATGATCTTCGGGTTGTAGTTCTTGGTCAGCATCACCGCGCCGGTCACTTCGGCGTAGGTGGTGTTGGGTGGGCCGCCGAACAGACCGGCAGCCGTGGTGGCAATGCCGTCACCCAGCAGGGTGCGGTGCAGGCCGGGCTTCTTCAAGTAGTCGCGACCGGTCACGCTGCCCACCGCAATCACGCCGCCGATATGTTCGATTGCCGGGGCCAGGGCCACCGGGACGATGAACAGGATCGCCTGCCAGTTGAATTCCGGCGCGGTGAAGTGGGGCAGGGCGAACCACGGGGCCGCCGCGATCTTCGCCGTGTCGACCACGCCAAAGTAGAACGACATGGCGAAGCCCACCAGCACGCCGGAGATGATCGGCACCAGGCGGAAAATGCCTTTGCCGAACACCGCCACGATCAAGGTGGTCAGCAGCGCAGGCATCGAGATCATCATCGCGGTCTGGTAATGGATCAGCTCAGCGCCATCACCGGCTTTACCCATCGCCATGTTCGCGGCAATCGGCGCCATGGCCAGGCCGATGGAGATGATCACCGGCCCGATCACCACGGGCGGCAGCAGCCGGTCGATAAACCCGGTGCCTTTGATCTTCACCGCCAGGCCCAGGAAGGTGTACACGAAACCCGCCGCCATCACCCCGCCCATGGTCGCCGCGAGGCCGAACTGGCCCTTGGCGAGAATGATCGGGGTAATGAAGGCAAAGCTCGATGCCAGGAAGACCGGCACCTGGCGCCCCGTCACCACCTGGAACAGCAAGGTGCCCAGGCCAGCGGTGAACAGTGCGACGTTTGGATCAAGACCTGTGATCAGTGGCATCAACACCAGCGCACCAAATGCTACGAAGAGCATTTGTGCGCCAGACAGGATCTGGCGCCAAAGCGGGTCGTTGAATTCATCCCGCATGCTCACGCGTCCTTCTGCTTGGTGCCGAAGATCTTGTCACCGGCATCGCCCAGGCCTGGGATGATGTAGCCGTGTTCATTCAGGCGCTCGTCGATGGAGGCGGTGTAGATCTGCACATCCGGGTGGGCCTTCTCGACGGCGGCAATGCCTTCGGGCGCGGCCACCAGCACCATGGCGCGTATGTCCTTGCAGCCGGCTTTTTTCAGCAGATCGATAGTGGCAACCATGGAGCTGCCGGTGGCGAGCATCGGGTCGATGATCATCGCCAGGCGCTCGTTGATTTCCGGGACGAGTTTTTCCAGGTAGGTGTGGGCCTGCAAGGTTTCTTCGTTGCGGGCCACGCCCACGGCGCTGACCTTGGCGCCCGGTATCAGGCTGAGGACGCCTTCGAGCATGCCGATACCGGCGCGCAGGATCGGCACCACGGTGATTTTCTTACCGGCGATTTTCTCGACCTGGACGGGACCGGCCCAACCAGGGATTTCGTAGCTCTCCAAAGGTAAATCCTTGGTCGCTTCGTAGGTGAGCAACGCTCCGACTTCCTGAGCAAGCTCACGGAAGTTCTTCGTGCTAATGTCGGCGCGGCGCATAAGGCCGAGCTTGTGTCGGATCAGCGGGTGGCGGATCTCGCGAGTGGGCATGGGAAAGGCTCCGGCGGCGGGCAAAAAAACCGGCCTAGATTAATCTATCCGAGGGTGTTGTCCTATAGACATCTAGTACGTTAGTCCATTAAGGCTTGCTCGGAGCGCACGAGAAGCGTACCTTCGCCCGCTTTTCTTGCCACAGCACCCCCTTGGAGAGCGCCATGTCCGCTGATCTCGAGCATATCCGTCAAATCATGCGCGAGGCTGACTGCCTGTACACCGAAGCGCAAGTCGAAGAAGCGATCGCCAAGGTCGGCGCACACATCAGCCGCGAAATGGCCGACACCAACCCGGTGGTCTTCTGCGTGATGAACGGTGGCCTGATCTTCGCCGGCAAATTGCTGACCCACCTGCAATTCCCGCTGGAAGCGTCCTACCTGCACGCCACCCGTTATCGCAACGAAACCAGCGGCGGCGACCTGTTCTGGAAGGCCAAGCCGGAAGTCTCGTTCATCGACCGCGACGTGCTGATCATCGACGACATCCTCGACGAAGGTCACACCCTGGGCGCGATCATCGACTTCTGCAAACACGCCGGCGCGCGCAAAGTGCACACCGCCGTGCTGATAGACAAGGACCACGACCGCAAGGCGCGTCCGGACCTGAAAGCCGATTACGTCGGCCTGCCGTGCATCGACCGCTACATCTTCGGTTACGGCATGGACTACAAAGGCTACTGGCGCAACGCCAATGGCATCTTCGCCGTCAAAGGGATGTAAGCCATGGCCCGCTTTCTTGATCAGACGCTGTTTGCCGAACTGGCCGAGAAAGCGGCCACCCACCCCCGTGGCCGGCACCACCATAACTTCCACCAGATGGAAGAACCCTGCCATCGCCTGGCGGTGGGCCTGCAACCTGACACTTATGTACCGCCGCATCGGCACCTGAGTACGGACAAGGCAGAAACCTTGCTGGTGCTGCAGGGCCGCTTGGGCTTGCTGGTCTTCAACGAAACCGGCGAGGTCGTTGCCAAGCGTGTCATGCAGGCCGGCGGTGAATGCGCCGGTGTCGATCTGCCGCCGGGCGTGTTTCATGGCCTGGTGGTGCTGGAGCCCGACACGGTGATGTTCGAGTGCAAGGCCGGGCCTTATCGTCCGGTGGGCGAGGGCGAACAGCCCGACTGGGCGCCCCGCGAAGGCGAGGCCGGTGTGGCCGAGTACCAACGCTGGATGCTTGCCCAGTTCGATTGAGCTACAGTGCTGGGCCCACCTTGCCGGAGCGGCCCATGAGCCTGTTGATACGCACCTGCGCCGCCCTGGCGCTGACCCTCAGTTTGCCGCTGGCTGCCGCGCCTGCGCCGATGCACAGCCAATTCCTGCCTTCGGACGACCTGACCCTGCGCGCTGAAGCGCCGGAGCAGCAGCAACTGTTGCAAGTCACCGACTACGCGGTGGTGGTGGGCAACCAGCGCCAGTCCAGCCAGCAGCCGATCCCGGTGACCTCGCCGCTGATGATCCGTCTCAAGGGCAAGTCCCTGAACAAAGGTGCGACCATCGCCCAGGTGGTGCTCAATTTCGACGCCGAAAGCAAAAGCCTGAAAAAGCCGGTGTATGACGACTCCAGCAAAACCCTGACGCTGTCTTACCCCTTGGCCCAATACCGGGTGATTGTCGACCTGCTGCGCAATGACACGGTGTATGTGCAGTTCCTCAGTTATGCCAACGGGCATATCTGGGCGGATTTGCACACGGGTGCGGTTAAAGCCAGGTAGGCCCCGCCTACACAAGCCCGCGCCCCGCAGGTAGACTTCAAACCCCGTGTAAATGTCTGCAGGCTGGAGTCGGTAATGCGTAAAGATAAGAAACAGGTGATTGGTGACGAGATCGGCGACGATCAGATCAAGTTGTTCCTGGACTTCGAGCCGGTCGACGCAACTTCTCCGTCCCTGCACAAGCTGATCAAGGCCTACCGTGGCCTGCGTATCGACGATTTCGAGCGGTTCCTGGGTTTCTTCAAGGAAGCCGGCCTGGACCTCGACGGCAAGGATGCGCATGGCCAGACCTTCGTCGACCTGATCAAGGACCAGCGCAACGCGGACGAGTACATCGAACTGATCGAAAACGCTCGCGGCTGATTATCCGATACACAAAAAAACGCCCCGTTCTCATGCCGAGAACGGGGCGTTTTTTATTGCCTCAAGGCCTCAAGCGTAGCTCTCGGTCTCGGCGGCAGGCTCAACCAGTTCCAGGCTGATGTTGTTCTGCGTGTTGATCTTGCGATACAGCTCGGCATCCGTTTCCAGGACCTTTTCTCGGGCCGGGAAGATCTCGTGCAGTTTGGCAGCCCATTCACCGGCGGCTTTTTCCGGGAAGCACTTCTCGATCAACTCCAGCATGATCGAAACGGTCACCGAAGCACCCGGGGACGCGCCGAGCAGTGCTGCGAGCGTGCCGTCTTTGGCCGCGACCAGCTCGGTGCCGAATTGCAGCACGCCGCCTTTTTTCGGGTCTTTCTTGATGATCTGCACCCGTTGGCCGGCCACTTCCAGGCGCCAGTCTTCGGCTTTCGCCTCGGGGTAGAAGCGGCGCAGGGATTCCAGGCGCTGTTCCATGGACTGCATCACTTCGCTGACCAGGTACTTGGTCAGGTCCATGTTGTCGCGGGCCACGGCCAGCATCGGGCCGATGTTGCCGGCGCGAACCGACAGCGGCAGGTCGAGGAACGAGCCGTGCTTGAGGAACTTGGTGGTGAAACCGGCGTAAGGCCCGAACAGCAGGGACTTCTTGCCATCGACCACGCGGGTGTCCAGGTGCGGCACGGACATCGGCGGCGAACCCACGGCAGCCTGGCTGTAGACCTTGGCCTGGTGGTGCTTGACCACTTCCGGGTTGTCGCAACGCAGCCACTGGCCGCTGACCGGGAAGCCGCCAAAGCCTTTGCTTTCTTCGATGCCCGAGGCTTGCAGCAGCGGCAGGGCCGCGCCGCCGGCGCCGAGGAACACGAACCTGGCGTCGACTTCGCGGCTGCTGCCGCTGTTGACGTCCTTGATGCTTACGGTCCAGCCCGCGCCGTTGCGCTTGAGGCCGGTGACGCGCTTGCTGTACTTGACCTGGGCGTCTGCCGAGCTGGTCAGGTGGCTGAGCAGCTGGTTGGTCAGCGCGCCGAAATTCACGTCCGTGCCGTTCATTACACGGGTGGCTGCGATTTTCTCGTCGAGCGGACGCCCCGGCATCATCAGCGGCATCCACTCGGCCATCTCGCTACGGTCTTCGGTGTAGTGCATGTCCGAAAACGCGTGGTGCTGGCTGAGGGTTTCAAAGCGCTTCTTGAGGAAGGACACGCCTTTTTCGCCCTGCACGAAGCTCAGGTGCGGCACCGGGCTGATAAAGGACCTGGACGAGCCAAAGGTGCCCTTTTTGGTCAGGTACGCCCAGAACTGCTTCGACACCTCGAATTGGGTGTTGATGTGCACGGCTTTCTTGATGTCGATGGAGCCATCGGCGGCCTGCGGCGTGTAGTTCAGCTCACACAGCCCGGCGTGGCCGGTACCGGCGTTGTTCCACGGGTTGGAACTTTCCGCGGCACCCGAATCCATCAGCTCAACGACTTCCAGCTTCAGGCCGGGGTCGAGCTCTTTGAGCAGTACGGCCAGGGTGGCACTCATGATGCCGGCCCCTACCAGTACTACGTCGACTGCTTCGTTATGCGCCATTTAACGCGTCTCCAAAATCTGCAGCACCAAATTGACGGCATGGCTGCCAGGAGTGATGGGGCGGTTCACGTGTTGCCCCAGGTTACCCATGGCCAGGATCGCCATGTCCGATTCGCAATTCTTTGCATGTTCAGCGCACGCTTCCTGCCGGGCTAATCTGCCTATGAACGCATTCATGGGCGCCTGTGGCAATTCGACTTATGGTCAAAGCGTGCGATTCGTGCAACCAATCCGTAGCGGACAGGCTCAAGCTCCCGTTGTTGAGGAGTACTTGATCCTGTGTGGTTGGGCTGTTCCAGACGCTGATGGTGCTTGTACAAACGCCAAACTATTCATTTGCTCGCCACACTCTTGTGAAGTTGTGAAAACCCGTTTTTTCACGCTCTTTTGAAGACGTGAACCTCAAAAAAGGGCTGCCCCAGCCTGGCACCTGGCCCCTAGCCGACACGCGGCAAAACGGGCAAACAACTCAAGTGGCCGAGCGCAATGGCAGCTCTGGCAGATTCGGCAAAGGCGGGTGGTTTGCAAAGAAAACAGCAAGCGCGCCAGCTTCACTCGATCTGTGTGGGCGGCTCTCTGTGGGCGATTCTTGGAGCTAATGCCGAGGCATTAACGATGCTGCGAGGCCCGATCAGGAGACGTCCTTATAATCGGGGGGAGATTGTAGCGAAGAACGCCAGGGAAATGGGCGTGTTTTATGACTTTTATTAGGCGTTCGGTCAGGCGGCCAACGGTTGGTGACGCGACGGCTGCGCTGCACGTGGGCTGACACGGGCGCTGGCTGGCAGCGGGTGGTGCATCCAGCTCAGGCGGATTTCATCGATTTCCACCCAGCCGTCGCCTACAGGAGGCTGGCAGCACTCTTTGAAGGCCTGGCAACGGCCTTGCACATCGAGCAGGGCGAACTGGCGAAGGGCGGGTTTGCGTGTGAACAGTGACCAGAGAAATTGCATGGCGACAGACCTCTTGGGATTGGGGCCAAGCTTGCCTGTCGGGCATGACGGCTCTGTGTATCAGCCGTGACATATCAGTGACATCGAACCGCTACAGTCTGTGCAGGTCTCAGGTTGTAACTGGCGCTAGTTCCCGGCACTGGCGCACCGCTATACTGCCCGCCTGTCGGTACCCGATTTCTGGAGAGAAGAGCATGTTGCAACGCCTGTTGTTCGGTTTGATCACTGTGACCAGTTTGACCCTGGTTGGCTGCGCCAACAGCCCGCAACAACTGACCCCGGAACCAAAAATCACCACGCAGTTGGCCCCCGTGGGTCACGGCCAGCCGGTGTCGGTGCGTGTGGTGGATGGTCGTCCGTCGCCTACGCTCGGTTCGCGCGGCGGCCTGTATCCGGAAACCGCCCTGGTCTCGGTGAATGCTCAAGACGTACTGCCCAAGCTGCAGGCCCAGGCCGAAGCTGCCGTGCGCCTGCTGGGTTTCACCCCGAGCCCCAACGCGCCGGGTGCTCCGCAGTTGACGATCACCCTGGCCGAATTGAAGTACCAGTCGCCTAAAGACGGCCTGTACGTGACCGAAGCATCCATCGGTGCCACCTTCAAGTCCGACGTCACCGCCGGCACCCGTCGCTACAGCGGGCGCTACGGTGCGTCCCTGAACCAGCGTTTCGGTATGTCGCCGAACCAGGAAACCAACACCAAATTGGTCAGCGACGTGCTGAGCGATGCCTTGACCCGCCTGTTCAAGGACCCAAGCATCGGTTCGTTGCTCAGCGCGCAATAACCGGTCCTTAAAAAGCCGGGCTCATCACTGAGCCCGGTTTTTTTTCGTCTTCAGTTTCATGCAGCCGTGTCGATACAGAAATCCAGCAGGCTCACCCCGGTCAACAGATCGGCCTCCGGCAGGTCGGCATGCTGGTGTCCGCCAAGGGCGCAATACACCAGCCAGTGGCGGTCCTGGACGTTGAAGGCCAGGCCGCCGATCAGCGCTTCCTGCTCATCGCTCGGGGCGATCAGATACAGCCGATCCTGGTTTTGCGCGTGCAGCATGACAAGCTCCTGAAACGTCGAAGGGCAACAGAGTGGCTTGTTAAGGTGACGTTCAGGTGACGCTGTAAATTACTGGATACATTAGCCGTCAATGGGGGAGGGAGCATTTCAGGCGCCGGAGGCCACTATCGTTCAGGTTTGTATCTGAACCGATACCAAAACACTGTTTTGCCGAGGTTTGCGATGGCGCTGCCCGCACTTTTGACCAATGTTGTTGCTTTGGCCGTGGCCTGTCCGGGCGCGGCGCTGCTGTTCATTACCCGCCTGCGCGAACAGCGCGCCATGGCCGACCTCACCGCGCAGAGCGAAGATCGCGCAATTGATCAGCCGATGTTGTTTCTGGATGTGCGCACCGAACGGGCGCATCGCCTGGCTTACCGCGTCGGGTTTGCCTGCCTGGGCGTGGCGCTGGCCATCTCCTGGCTCAGCACCCATCTTTAAACACGCCACAAAGCACATGTGGGAGGGGGCTTGCCCCCTCCCAGATTTGGAGCGGTGTTTTACAGAGGAATGCCGGCCTTGACCCGATACTGATTGCGCACCGGCGTCGCATATTGCACCACCAGGAACGGCCGGTGCTCAGCCGGGCAGTCATTCAGACGTCGCTCCCACTCCGCCTTCGCCTTGGCCAGTTCATCAGCCGGGAACACTTCGGCCGCCGTCGGCACCTGCAATTGCGGGTCGGCGTCGCTCCACTGGGCGTAGGCCAGGTAATGCACCGGGAACAACCGGTAGCCCCCCAGAATCTGCCGGTCCATTTCTGCGGCCAGCAACTTGGTGTCTTCGAAACGCTCGGTAATCGGCGGCGCGAAGTTAATGTGCACGCGACCCTTGTAGCCGGTGATGCCCAGGGCAATGCTCACATCATCTTCGCCCTGCGCCTTGACGTAGGTGCCGGTGGTCGCGCGGATGTACAGCTCGCGGGCCTTGGCTGAATCACACGGGTCGTATTCGTAGCTGATGGACACCGGCGTCAGGTTCAGCGACTGGATCACCTCGGCAAACGGCTCGTCCTTGCGGCTGACGTGGAACATCTTGAGGATCGCCGACTCGGTACGGTCATCTCCATCCTTGGCGCGCCCTTCGGCCTGGGCGATCCAGATCGACGCACCGTCGTTGCGGATCGAATGGTTGATGTAGGCCGACAGCAGCTGATACGCCGCCATCTTCTCTTTGCGCCCGGTGATCGAGCGGTGCACGATGAAACTCTTGTTCAGGCGCATCAGGTCGCTGACAAACGGCTTTTGCAGCAGGTTGTCGCCAATGGCGATGCGAGGTGTCGGCAGGCCGGCGTGGTATACCGCATAGTTGACGAAGGCCGGGTCCATCACGATATCGCGGTGGTTGGCCAGGAACAGGTAGGCGGTGCCGGACTTGAGCTGCTCGACCCCGGTGTAGGTCACGCCGTCGGTCGCCCGGTCAATGGTGTGGTCGACGTAGTACTCGACTTTGTCCTGCAGCGTGGCCACGGTGGTGACGCCGGCGAATTCACGGCGCAGTTTGCGGGCGATCATCGGCTTGAGCAGCCATCCCAGGGCGCCGGCGAAGCGCGGGAAGCGGAAGTGGGTCAGGATGTCCAGAAAGGCCTTGTCACTGAACAGACGTGCCAGCACTGCCGGGACTTCGCTGTCGTTGTAAGGTCGGATGGTATCGAATTCGCCCATCATGCTCTCTTGTTAGAAACGGCTAGGGTAAGTAAAGGAAATACCAGGGTGCGGCCCGAGTAATGGGCTCGGCCAAAAATAGCCCTGTAAATAGACCGGCGATTATACGCACAAGTCACCTTGGAGGCTGCGATGCTGGAAAACGCGACGTACGATTGTCCTTATTGCGGTGAAGTGGTCGAGACAACGGTGGATTTGTCCGGGGGGGATCAGGTTTATATAGAGGACTGCCAGGTGTGCTGCCGACCGATCATTTTCGATCTGCAGGTACATGGCGAAGAATGGATGCTTGAAACCCGTAGTGAAAACGAATAGCGGGGACGCTGATGCAACGAATCTACGAACCGGAAAACCTGATGGAGGGCGAGCTGCTGCAACAGATGCTCGCCAGCGAAGGTATCGAGGCGCACCTGGTGGGGCGTCATTTGCTCGGTGGCACCGGCGAATTGCCCATCTTCGGCCTGCTGGGCCTGGAGGTGGACAATGACCGCGCCCTGTACGCCCGCGAGTTGATTACCGCCTATATCGGCGCACAACCGTTGCCGGGCGACGAACCCGACAGCTTCCCCGACGTGCTGGTCTGTTAGGCTGTCGGTCGGTTTACCCAAGAGTCGTGTTACCCCATGTGTGGACGTTATGCCCTGTTTCGCTGGACCCCCGCTTTTGCTGCCCTGCCGGGCTTTCCGGCCGACCAGCAGGCCCAGTGGAACATTTCCCCGAATGATTCTGTGCTGATCCAGCGCGCCGCCGACGGCCAGCGCACCCTGGCTCGCGCCCGCTGGGGGCTCACCCCGCCCTGGTTGACCGATCTTTCCCGTACCCCCGCCCACGCCCGCGCCGAAACCCTGGCCGAACAGCCGATGTTTCGCGAAGCGTTCCGCCAGCGTCGCTGCCTGCTACCGGCCAATGGGTTCTACGAATGGCGTGGCACCCAGCGCAAGCGCCCGTACTGGCTGACACCGGGGGAGGGCTCCACGTTGTTTTTTGCCGCGATCTGGGAGGCCTACCCGGTGCAGGAACAGGTGTGGCTGAGCACCGCGGTAGTGACCCAGGCCGCGCAGGCCCAGCGTCGGCCACTGATTCTGGATGAGGCCGGACAGGCAGCCTGGCTCGACCCCGAGACGCCGTTGCATGTGTTGCAAGGCCTGCTGGCCAGCGAGCCGAGCGCGTTGCGCGAGCGGGTCCTGGCCAACATGGTCAATGATCCCAAGCTTAACGGGCCGGAGTGCCTGACCCCGGCTTAAACCTTGAACTGATTGATCAGCCGGCGCTGCTGCTCGGCCAACTTGGTCAAGTCTGCACTGGCCGCACTGGATTCATCCGCGCCGCCCGCCACTTCATTGGCCACCTGGCCGATATTGATCACGTTGCGATTGATGTCCTCGGCCACCGCGCTCTGCTCCTCGGCGGCACTGGCGATCTGGGTGTTCATGTCGTTGATCACCGACACCGCCTGGGTGATGGTCTCCAGTGCTTCGGCCGCCTTGGCCGCGTGTTGCACGCTTTCATCGGTGCGGTTCTGGCTGTCCTCCATCACCCGCACCACATCCCGCGTGCCTTGTTGCAACTGCTGGATCATGGTCTGGATTTCTTCAGTGGCCTTTTGCGTCTTCTGCGCCAGGTTGCGCACTTCGTCGGCGACCACGGCAAAACCACGACCTTGCTCGCCGGCCCGCGCCGCCTCGATGGCGGCGTTGAGTGCCAGCAGGTTGGTCTGCTCGGCAATCCCGCGAATCGCCGTGAGGATGGCGTTGATGTTTTCGCTGTCCTTGGCCAGGGTTTGCACCACACCGACGGCCTTGCCGATTTCCTCGGCGAGCGTGCCGATGGAGGTGGAGGTGTCAAGCACAATACGCATGCCCTGGCTCGCGGCCTGGTCGGCATGGCTGGCGGCCTGTGCGGCTTGGGTGGCATTGCGTGCAACGTCTTGCGCAGTGGCGGTCATCTCATGCACGGCGGTGGCGACCTGGTCGATCTCCACCATCTGTTTATGCACACCCTGGTTGGTACGGATCGCGATATCAGCGGTGTGCTCCGACGAGTCGCTGACCTTCTGCACCGAACTCACCACCTGGGTGATCATGCCTTGCAGCTTGATCAGGAAGGTGTTGAAACCGTTGGCAATCGCGCCCAGTTCGTCGGCGCGATCACTGGTCAGGCGCCGCGTCAGGTCACCTTCGCCCTGGGCGATGTCATTGAGCATCGCGACCATTTGCTTGAGTGGCCGGGCGATGCCGTGGCCTACCAGCCAGATCACCAGCAGGCCGATACCGGCGATCAGCAGGCCGGCGATGGTCATGCCGAAAATATCGGTCCTGCGTTGGGTTTCCAGGTCGCTTTGCAGTTTCTGCGAGTCGGCCATTACGGCACTCAAAGGCAGCTGCATCATCAAGGTCCAGCGCGCATCGGTCTGGCCGATGTTGAACGGCAGGAACAACTCGATATGCCCGTGCTCCTTGTCGATGTCGTAGCGCACTTCGCCGATTTTCAGCTGGCCGAGGTTGGCCAGTTCATTGCTGTCGAGCAGGTCGCTGGCCTTTTCGCCGAGTTTGCTGGCGTCCTGGGTGTAGGCTACCAGGCGGCCGTTGCTGGAGATCAGCGCCAGTTCACCGGCACCGTTGTAGAGTTTCTGGTCGGCCCCGGTCAGCATGTCCTGGATGAAGTTCACCGACAGGTCGGCGCCGACGATCCCCTGGAACGTGCCATCGATCATGATTGGCTCGATAAACGAGGCCAGCATCACCATCGCGTTGCCCACCTTGTAGGGCGCGGGGTCGATGACACAGGCCTTTTTGCTTTCCTTGGAGCACAGGTAGTACTCGCTGGCGCGCACGCCTGTGGAGAGGATTTTCTGGTCGGCCACGTCGGCCAGTTTATCCATGCCCAGGCTGCCATCTGCGTTGCGGTACCACCACGGCAGGAAACGTCCGTCGGCGCCCATGCCGACAATCGGGCTGTTCACGTAGGCCGCGTCGTTGTGATCGATAGCGTTGGGCTCCCAGCCGATGTAGGCGCCGAGGATTTTTGGATTGCGTACCACGGTTTCGTGCAGCAGGTTGATCAGTTGCTCGCGGCCAATCTGCAGAGCGGGTTCACCCTTCGCGTCTTTCATGCCGAGCAGTGCGTTGGTAGTGGCCAGGCTTTTGGCGGTTACCAACGGCGCTTCCAATTCACGCTGGATCAGCGTGGCCTGGGTTTGCGCCAGGGCGGTGAGGCGCTGTTCGATAATCTGTTCGAACTGCACCTGGGTGCGCTTCTGCACCATCTCCTGAGTGCGTGCGCCGGCAAACAAGGCGTAGAGCACCAGCACCGCCACTACGCTCAGGACAATGGCCCCGGCCAGGGCCGCGACAGAAAATTGAATCGACTTGAATTTCATGAAAGCTCCGGGCGCAGGGGAGAGGGCCTGTCTTGTGTATCGGCCGAGGGCGAGGTGGGCATGAGGGGGGCGCCGGCAAAATAGGGGGCTGTGTCGCAAACAGAATGCTCGGCGCCGCCGCTGACATGTGAGATGTATCGGAAAATCAGCGGTTACATGTCTGGTGTATCTGGCGTCGATACAAATGTGCGCCTACGATACGCGCCATGTTTAAGGGCTTGCTATCAGGGAGAGTATTGATGAAGAAGTCATTGGTGATAAGTGGTTTGGTCGCGGCGATGCTGCTGGCCGGGTGTCAGTCGGTCAATACCACCAGCGGCGGTGCTGTCGGGGTAGAGCGCAAGCAGTACATGTTCAGCATGCTGTCGAGCCAGGAAGTCGACCAGATGTATGCCCAGTCCTACCAGCAGACCCTGGGGGAGGCCAGCAGCAAGGGCCAACTGGACAAGACCAGCGCCAACGCCAAGCGCGTGCAGGCCATCGCCAACCGCTTGATCGCCCAGGCGCCGACGTTTCGTGCGGATGCGGCGCAGTGGAAGTGGGAAGTGAACCTGATCAAGAGCGATGAGATGAACGCCAACTGCGGGCCTGGCGGCAAAATCTTCGTGTACAGCGCGTTGATCGACAACCTCAAGCTCACCGATGACGAGCTGGCCGCCGTGATGGGCCATGAAATCGCCCACGCCTTGCGTGAGCATGGCCGCGAAGCCATGTCCAAGGCCTACGGGATCGAGATGGCCAAGCAGGGGGCCGGTGCGTTGTTCGGCCTCGGCCAGGACAGCCTGGCCCTGGCCGATACCGTGGCCAACTACGGCATGACCTTGCCCAACAGCCGCAGCAATGAAAACGAAGCGGACCTGATCGGCCTGGAGCTGGCGGCCCGTGCCGGCTACAACCCGAACGCGGCGATTACGCTGTGGAACAAGATGGCCAAGGCTTCGGAAGGCGCACCACCGGAGTTCATGAGTACTCACCCGGCTTCCGACAGCCGAATCGCCTCGTTGCAGGCGGCGATTCCGAAGGTGATGCCGTTGTACCAGCAGGCCAAGAAATCCTGACCTTTTGAAGATCTAAATGTGGAAGGGGGCAAGCCCCCTCCCACAGGAACCCTTAGATCCACCCGCTGCTTTGCATGGCTTTGTACACGGCCACAATGGCCAGGATGAAAAACGCTGTAGCGGCCAAGCGACGAATCAACGTCAACGGCAGTTTCTCCGCCGCGAAATTCCCCGCCAAAACCACCGGCACGTTGGCAATCAGCATGCCCAGGGTGGTGCCGATGATCACCAGCCACAGCTCCGGATACTGCGCCGCCAGCATCACCGTGGCGATCTGCGTCTTGTCACCGATTTCCGCCAGGAAGAACGCGATCAGTGTGGTCAGGAACGGCCCGAATTTGCGTGTGGTGCTGGCTTCGTCATCGTCGAGTTTGTCCGGCACCAAGGTCCACAGCGCCGTGGCGCAGAAGCTTGCCGCCAGGATCCAGTGCAACACCGCATCCGAGAAGAAACTTCCGAACCACGCCCCCACGGCACCGGCCGCCGCATGGTTGGCCAGGGTCGCGGCAACGATGCCGGCGATGATCGGCCAGGGTTTGCGAAAGCGTGCGGCAAGGATGAGCGCGAGCAGTTGCGTCTTGTCGCCGATTTCGGCCAAGGCAACGATTGCGGTGGGTACGAGCAATGAATCCAGCATCAGGTAGGTTTCCAGGGGCGGGTCGACACGGCTATGACACGTACAGCCTTCCCGCCCCGGGTAAGGTGTGCGTGTCATAGGTCTTGTCAAACCCCGGTCCGTCTGTGCGGACTCCTGGGTCGCATACGCCATGGTCTGCTGACCAAGTATGTTGACGTATGCCGGACGAGCGTGGCGCTCGTGGGAGACTACTCCCCTAGGACGCTGCGGATTCTGCCTAGGCAAAATCCATTCGGCAAGCCTTCTTTTTCAAACGCCCGTCAGCCGCGCTTGGCACGGTAGATGCGAAAACCGTTGCCTTCGGCCTTCACCGCACACACGCCCAGATGCTCTTCGATCAAAGGCTGGTACTTCAGGAAGCTGTTGGCAACCAGGCGAAGTTCGCCGCCCTTTGCCAGGTGTTTCGCCGCTTTTCGCAGCAGATTCTCGGTGGCGAAATAATCGGTATGCACACCGACATGGAACGGTGGATTGCTCAGGATCGCGTTCAAACCCATCGGTGCCGCGTCGATGCCATCGCCGGTCAATACCTCGGCTTCCAGACCATTGGCGGCCAGGGTCAAGCGACTGCTGGCGGCGGCGAAGGCGTCCACGTCGAGCATCGTCACCGTGTTGTGCGGATAGCGCCGTTTGACCGCAGCCCCCAGCACCCCTGCGCCGCAACCAAAGTCCAGCAGATGTCCGCTCGGCAGTTTGTCCAGGTGCTCCAGCAGCAGCTCGGTGCCGCGATCCAGACGGCCGTGGCTGAACACCCCCGGCAAGCTCACTACCTTCAGCGGGCCTTCGGTCAATGGCACTTCGAAGACCTGCGCCAGGCTCTCCAACTCGACCGCTTGGGGGGCGTTGACCACGGTGATCTGCCACAGTTGGCAATGCCGCGCGCTGTCGAGTTTGCGCGGTTTGCCGAAGGGGATTAGCTGTTTGGCGGCGCTTTCGATCCCGGCCTTTTTCTCGCCGACCAGGAACAGCTCGGCGCCGGGCAAACGGGCGGCCACGGCGTTGAGCAGATAGTCGGTCAGGTCCTTGGACTTGGGCAGGAAGATCACCGCTGTATCAAACGCCCTGTCAGGCACGTTCACGCCAAACTGGCTGCGCTCAGGGAAACGTGCGTCGAGTGCCGCCTGGTCGCCGGCGTGCCAGCTCCAGCCGTGGGCGTTGGGCAGGCGACCGAGCAGATCGTCGGCGGGCAAGCCCACCAACAGCAGGTTGCCTTGAAAAAGTTCGGCCTGGCGAAGCAGTACTTCACTGCGCGGATCCATGGTCTGCTCCTTGAAAAGGGGCGCAGTTTATCAACTGACGACGCGCAGCGGGGCCCCACTGAAGAAGCTCCGGGCGTTTTCCGCCAGTTGGCCGACGATGCGCTGCCGCGCTTCGCGACTGCCCCAAGCGTTGTGCGGGGTCACGATCAGCCGAGGGATGTCACCGGCCAACAGCGGATTGCCATCCACCGGCGGCTCCACGCTCAGTACATCGGTGGCCGCGCCGCCCAGATGGCCGCTGCGCAAGGCGTCCGCCAGGGCCTGCTCATTGATCAAGCCACCGCGCGCGGTGTTGACCACAAACGCGCCGGGCTTGAGCAGCGCCAGTTCGCGAGCGCCGATAAAGTCGCGGGTGTGTTCGTTGAGCGGGCAGTGCAGGGTGAGCGCGTCGACCTGCGCCAGCAGTTCATCCAGTGGCACGCGGTCGGCGCGGGCAGGCCGCCCCGGAATCGCACCCAGCACCACACGCATGCCGAAGGCTTCGGCCAGGCGCGCCACGGCGCCGCCCAGTTCACCGTGGCCGAGCAGGCCGAGGGTCTTGCCTTCGAGTTCGACAATCGGGTGGTCCAGCAGGCAGAACTGCCTGGCCTGTTGCCATTTGCCGGCGCTCACATCCCGTTGATAATCCTTCAAGCGCGTCGCCAGGTTGAGCAACAGCATGATCGTGTGCTGGGCCACCGACGGCGTGCCGTAGCCCTGGCAGTTGCTCACGGTGATGCCGTGGGCGCGGGCGGCGTCGAGGTCGACGTTGTTGGTGCCGGTGGCTGAAACCAGGATCAGCTTGAGCTCCGGGCAGGCCGCCAGGGTCGCGGTATTGAGGGCGATTTTGTTACTGATCACCACGTGGGCGCCTTGCACGCGTTCAACCACGTTCTGCGGTGTGGTGTCGGTAAACAACTGCAACTCGCTGAAGCTGTTGCGCAATTCGCTGAGGTCAAGGTCCCCCAGGTCCAGGGACGGGTGATCAAGGAAGACGGCGCGGCGATTGTTCGTCATCAACTGTACCTTTTGCGACAGGGTTCGAAGGCGTAATCTGCCGAGCCTATCAGATGAAATAATCCGTTACTTAATGGAGTGAGTATGTACGCCGCCGAGTTCTTGACCGTAGCTCTGATTCACTTGTTGGCGGTGGCCAGCCCCGGCCCGGATTTCGCGGTGGTGGTGCGTGAAAGCGTGACCCACGGCCGCCGCGCCGGTACCTGGACCGCACTGGGCGTGGGCTCGGCGATTTTCCTGCACGTGGGCTACTCGTTGCTCGGCATCGGCTTGATCGTGTCCCAGTCCATCGTGCTGTTCAACGCACTCAAGTGGGCGGCGGCGGCCTACCTGCTGTACATCGGCTTCAAGGCCCTGCGCGCGCAGCCGGCCAAGCCACCTGTTGAAGGTGAGTTGCACCGCGAGGCGGGCGAACGCACCCCGCGTGGGGCGTTCACTGCTGGTTTTGTGACCAATGGCCTGAACCCCAAGGCCACCTTGTTCTTCCTGTCGTTGTTCACCGTGGTGATCAACCCGCACACCCCGCTGGCGATTCAGGCCTGTTACGGTGTGTACCTGGCGGTGGCGACGGCGCTGTGGTTCTGCCTGGTGGCGATGTTGTTCAGCCAGCAGCGCGTGCGTGCGGGGTTTGCGCGGATGGGGCATTGGTTCGATCGGACCATGGGCGCGGTGTTGATTGCGATTGGGGTCAAGCTGGCCTTCACCAGCATGAAATAAGCCGGATGCTGGCGCAAAGCTAGCATTCGCTGGGGTCTGCAAATCATTCCTTTGGCTGATTTGGCTGAAACATAAGGTCTCTAAAGTGCAGGTCTTCAAGCCAAGACCGTGCAGTCAGAAAAGGGATTCGTATGTTGCAGACCCGTGTTATCCCGCCCGCCGAAGGTGCGTACCAATACCCGCTGTTGATCAAACGCCTGTTGATGTCCGGCACCCGCTATGAAAAGACCCGGGAGATCATCTACCGCGACAGACTGCGTTACACCTACCCGACCCTGATCGAGCGCGTTGCGCGCCTGGCCAACGTGCTGACTGACGCCGGGGTCAAGGCCGGTGATACCGTGGCGGTGATGGACTGGGACAGTCACCGTTACCTGGAATGCATGTTCGCCATCCCGATGATCGGCGCGGTGATCCACACCATCAACGTGCGCCTCTCGCCGGAACAGATCCTCTACACCATGAACCACGCCGAGGACCGCTTCGTGCTGGTCAACAGCGAGTTCGTGGGGCTTTACCAGGCGATTGCCGGGCAGCTCACCACCGTCGACAAGACCCTGCTGCTCACCGATGGCGAGGCCAAGACTGCCGAGCTGCCCAACCTGGTGGGCGAGTACGAAACCCTGCTGGCCGCCGCCAGCCCGAAGTACGACTTCCAGGACTTCGACGAAAATTCCGTCGCCACCACCTTCTACACCACCGGCACCACCGGCAACCCCAAGGGCGTGTATTTCACCCATCGCCAACTGGTGCTGCACACCATGGGCGTGGCGACCATCATGGGCAGCGTCGACAGTGTGCGCCTGCTGGGCACCAACGATGTGTACATGCCAATCACGCCGATGTTCCACGTGCACGCCTGGGGCCTGCCGTATGTGGCGACCATGCTCGGCCTGAAACAGGTCTACCCCGGTCGATACGACCCGGAATACCTGGTGGAGCTGTGGCGCAAGGAAAAGGTCACCTTCTCCCACTGCGTGCCGACCATCCTGCAGATGGTGCTCAACGCCAAGGCCGCCCAGGACGTGGATTTCGGTGGCTGGAAAATTGTCATCGGCGGCAGTGCGCTCAACCGTTCGCTGTACGAAGCGTCCAAGGCCCGTGGCATTCAGTTGACTGCGGCCTATGGGATGTCCGAGACCGGGCCGCTGGTGTCCTGCGCCCACCTCAACGAAGAATTGATGGCGGGCACCGAGGATGAGCGCACCACGTACCGCATCAAGGCCGGCGTGCCCGGGCCGTTGGTAGAAGCGGCGATCATCGACGGCGACGGCAACTTCCTGCCCGCCGATGGCGAGTCCCAGGGCGAGCTGGTATTGCGTGCGCCGTGGCTCAGCGAGGGTTATTTCAACGAGCCGCAAAAGGGCGCCGAGCTGTGGGCGGGCGGTTGGATGCACACCGGCGACGTGGCGACCCTGGATGCCTTTGGGGTGATTGATATCCGCGACCGCATCAAGGACGTGATCAAGACCGGCGGCGAATGGATCTCGTCCCTGGCGCTCGAAGACCTGGTCAGCCGTCACCCGGCGGTACGCGAAGTAGCGGTGGTGGGCATTGCCGACCCGCAGTGGGGCGAACGCCCATTTGCCTTGCTGGTGGTGCGTGATGGCCATGTGATAGGCGCTCGTGAGCTCAAGGAACACCTCAAGCCGTTCGTGGAACTGGGCCACTTGAGCAAGTGGGCGATTCCGAGCCAGATTGCCGTTGTTACTGAAATTCCCAAGACGAGCGTAGGAAAACTCGACAAAAAACGTATCCGTATCGACATCATCGAATGGCAGGCCAACAACAGCACGTTCCTGTCCACCCTGTGAGCTGATTCGCCGCGCCCTTGTGGCACGGCAATGCTCTATCTCGCGCCTTGACTTGTGATTTGCCGATTTTCAGCCATCCTTGCCGCGTCGGCCTTCGCCGACGTGGCGAAAGGGTCGTGGCAGACGGGTCGGTGATGCAAATCACACTTTAGAGGGATCAAGCACTACCCCCTGCTGGCTATAGTCCCTTCCAGAGTTTTTCACGGATGTTCCGCTTCGGGCCATGGGGGCTCGGCTGCCGAGCGGCATTGGAATCGTTGTATTCCGGCCGTTACACGCATCACAGAAAGAACTCACTGCCATAACAATAAAATGCACATGGAGTAGCGTCGATGACCTCAGTAAACCAGTTCTGGCGCCGGGCAAGACTGCCCCTGGCCGTCAGTCTCGCTTCTACGCTCGCCGGGCCCGCATTCGGCGTCAGTTTCAACATTGGTGAAATCGAAGGGAGCTTTGACTCGTCGCTTTCCGTGGGGGCGAGCTGGTCGACGGCCAAGCCCAACAAAGATCTCATTGGTGCGAACAACGGTGGTCGTGGCCTGTCCCAGACTTCCGATGACGGCCACCTTAACTTCAAGCGCGGTGAGACCTTCTCGAAGATCTTCAAGGGCATCCATGATTTGGAACTGAAGTACGGAGACACCGGTGTTTTTGTACGAGGCAAGTACTGGTATGACTTTGAGCTAAAGGACGAAAGTCGCCCCTTCAAGGACATCAGTGACAACAACCGTAAAGAAGGCGCCAAGTCCTCTGGCGGGCAGATCCTCGATGCCTTCATCTACCACAACTACAACATTGCCGATTTGCCGGGCAACGTGCGCTTCGGCAAGCAGGTGGTGAGCTGGGGTGAAAGTACCTTCATCGGCGGCGGCATCAACTCCATCAACCCGATCGACGTGTCTGCGTTCCGTCGTCCGGGGGCTGAGATCAAGGAAGGCTTGATTCCGGTCAACATGTTCTACGTGTCGCAAACCCTGACCGATAACCTGTCGGCGGAAGCGTTCTATCAGTTGGAGTGGGACCAGACCGTTACCGATAACTGCGGTACATTCTTCTCGCAGCCTGACGTGATATCTGACGGTTGCAGCGATAACCTGCGAGTGCTCAACAAGCGCTCGACCATTCCGGGTGCCGCTTTACCGACCTTGAATGCCCTGGGTGTAGACGTCAATAACGAAGGTGTACTGGTACGTCGTGGTCCCGACCGTGATGCGCGGGACAGTGGCCAATTTGGCGTGGCCATGCATTACAACTTCGAGCCGCTGGATACCGAGTTCGGCGCTTACTTCATGAACTATCACAGCCGTGCACCGATCTTCAGTGCTCAAGGTGCACCGTCGTCCGCTTATACCCGTCCGCTGGGGCCGCTGGCTGCGCTGCGTCCGCTGATCGTAGCCGGTAGCTCGAACTACTTCGTCGAGTACCCGGAAGATATCCGCCTCTACGGCCTGAGCTTCTCCACCACCCTACCTACGGGCACGGCCTGGAGCGGTGAGTTGAGCTACCGGCCGAATGCGCCTGTGCAACTGAGCACGACCGATATCCTGTATGCCGGTGTCACGCCCATTCCTGGCTTTGGCAATGCGTCCGTGCTGAAAGGGACGCCTGGCCAGGATTTGCATGGCTATAACCGCAAGGAAGTGACTCAGTTCCAGACCACCTTCACGCACTTCTTCGATCAGGTGATGGGCGCCAGCCGCTTGACAACCGTCGGTGAGATTGGTGTGACCCATGTGGGCGGCTTGGAAAGCAAGTCCGAGGCCCGTTACGGTCGTGATCCGGTGTTTGGCCCAGGTAGTCTGCCAGGTGGGTTTTGCAACGCCCTCAACAACTCGACGGCCACCGGCGCCGGTCTTCCCAATGCGGCAGGTTTGAACACCAACTGCAACAACGACGGTTACACCACCGCCACCTCCTGGGGCTACCGCGCCCGCGCCATCTGGGAATACCCGGACGTGTTCGCAGGCGTCAACCTCAAGCCAAACGTGGCGTGGTCCCACGACGTCAAAGGTTACTCGCCAGGCCCTGGCGGTAACTTCGAAGAAGGTCGCAAGGCGGTCAGCCTGGGCCTGGATGCCGAGTATCAGAACACCTACACCGCCAGCCTGGCCTACACCAACTTCTTTGGTGGCAAGTTCAGTACGGTGGATGACCGCGACTTTGTCGCTTTGAGCTTCGGCGCCAACTTCTAAGCACACTGCATTTCAGGAAGACCAGAACATGAAAATAACCAAAAGTCTGTTGCACGTGGGTGTGCTTGGGCTGTCGATCCTGGCGAGTAACGTCATGGCGGCAGTCTCGGCGGATGAAGCTGCCAAGCTGGGCACGACCCTGACCCCGATGGGCGCCGAAATGGCCGGCAACGCTGCCGGCACCATTCCAAAGTGGTCGCCACTGCCCACCAACGCCGGCGCCGTCGACGCCCGTGGGTTCCTGGCTAACCCGTACGCCAGTGAGCAACCGCAATTCACCATCACTGCAGCGAACGTCGAGCAATACAAGGACAAGCTGGCGCCGGGGCAGTACGCGATGTTCAAGCGCTACCCGGAAACCTTCAAGATGCCGGTCTACCCGACCCATCGCGGCGCCACAGTGCCGGCGGATGTGTTTGCGGCCATCAAGAAGAACGCCACCACCACCAACCTGGTGTCCGGCGGCAACGGCCTGGAAAACTTTGAAACCGCCGTGCCGTTTCCGATTCCCAAAAGCGGCGTCGAGGTGATCTGGAACCACATCACCCGCTATCGCGGTGGCAGCGTGACCCGCCTGGTGACCCAGGCCACGCCGCAAACCAACGGTTCCTACAGCCTGGTGTACTTCCGCGACCAATTTGTGTTCCGCGACAAGATGAAAGACTTCGACCCGAAAAACCCGGGCAACGTGCTGTTCTACTTCAAGCAGCAAGTGACCGCGCCGGCGCGTCTGGCCGGTGGTGTGCTGCTAGTGCACGAAACCCTGGACCAGGTGAAGGAGCCGCGTTCGGCGTGGGTCTACAACGCCGGCCAGCGCCGTGTGCGCCGGGCGCCGCAAGTGTCCTATGACGGCCCGGGTACTGCGGCCGACGGCTTGCGTACCTCCGACAACCTCGACATGTACAACGGTGCGCCGGATCGCTACGACTGGAAGCTGGAAGGCAAGAAAGAGATCTACATCGCCTCCAACAGCTACAAGATCGACGATCCCAAGCTCAAGTACGCCGACATCATCAAGGCCGGCCACATCAACCAGGACCTGGCTCGCTACGAGCTGCGCCGTGTCTGGCACGTGGTCGCGACCTTGAAGGAAGGCCAGCGCCACATTTACGCCAAGCGTGACTTCTTCATCGACGAAGACACCTGGCAAGCAGCGGTCATTGACCACTACGACGGCCGTGGCCAACTGTGGCGTGTCGCCGAAGCCCATGCCGAGAACTACTACGACAAGCAAGTGCCGTGGTACGCCCTGGAAACCCTCTACGATCTGCAGTCCGGCCGCTACCTGGCACTGGGCATGAAGAACGAAGAGAAGCAGGCGTATGACTTCGGCTTCACTGCGACCACCAGCGACTTCACCCCGGCGGCCCTGCGCCAGGATGGTGTTCGCTAAGCTGCACGCGTAACTCAATGTGGGAGGGGCGGTGCGACGATTCGACTTGCCCCCGATAGCGGTGTGACAGTCAAACAGTGCATTGACTGATCCGCCGCCATCGGGGGGCAAGCTTCCTCCCACATTTTTTGTCGCAGTTCTTTTTCAGTCATTTGTAGCAAAGATCTACAAACCTGCCGCTTTTACCGCTAGTCTGCGGACATCTGCAATGCCGACCACAGCCTTCTACAAGAGCCCGGCGATGACTGATCTGTCCCGAATCCAAGGGCCTGCCAGTGCGGTAATCCCGACCCTGGAAGGTCGCTTCTACAGGCCACCCCTGCCTGACGGCTACGTGCTGCGACCGCGCTTGTGCGAACGCCTGAGCGCCGGGCTGGACGGGCGCCTGTTGCTGGTCAGCGCGCCGGCCGGGTTCGGCAAGAGTTCGTTGGCGGTGGAGTTCTGCCAGAGCCTGCCGGCCCATTGGCAAAGCCTGTGGTTGGGCCTGAGTCCGCGGGACAACGACCCCGGTCGTTTCCTCGAGCGTCTGCTCGATGGTTTGCAGCAATTCTTCACGCAACTCGGCGCCCAGTCCCTGGGCTTGCTGAAAATGCGCCAGCGTCATCAACCCTTTGCCTTTGAAGAATGGCTGGACGGCCTGCTCGACGAGCTGGCCGTGCACCTGTCCACCCGTGCGCCGCTGTTGCTGGTACTGGATGACTATCACCTGGCCCAAGGGCCGGTGCTTGACCGCTGCCTGCAGTTTTTCCTCAATCATCTGCCCGATGGTCTGGTGGTGATGGTGACCAGTCGCCAACGTCCGGACTGGCATCTGGCGCGGCTGCGTCTATCGCGCCACCTGCTGGAACTGAATGAACAGGACCTGCGCCTGACGCACGACGAATCCCTGGCGGTGCTGGATCGCCACAGCAACTCCCTGCGCGGCGAAGCCCTCGACAACCTGATCCGCCGCAGCGAAGGCTGGGTCGCCGGCCTGCGCTTCTGGTTGCTGGCCGCCTCTGAGGCCGGTAGCGACGGCACCTTGCCGCAAAGCCTGAATGGCGGGGAAGGGCTGATCCGCGACTATCTGCTTGAAGAAGTGATCGACTGTCTGCCGGCCGAAGTACAGGCGTTTTTGTACGATACAGCCCCGCAGGATCGTTTTTGCAGCGAACTCTGTGATGCTGTGCGTGAAGCCCACGACAGCGCCGAAATCCTGCGTTACCTGCAAGCCCACCAAGTCTTTCTGGTGCCGCTGGACGAGCAGGGCCACTGGTACCGTTATCACCATCTGTTTTCCGACCTGCTGCGCACGCGGCGCGCCAGCAGCCATGTACTGCCGGCCGCCAGCCTGCACCTGCGTGCGTGCCGCTGGTTCAACGCCCAGGGCTTGATCGATGAGGCGGTGGAACAGGCGTTGCGCGCCGGCCACCTGGATGTGGCGGCCAACCTGGTACAGAACCTGTCCGAAGAACAACTGCTGGCCGAGCAAAACGTGGGCATGTTGCTGCGCTGGAAAATGGACCTGCCCGACAGTCTGCTGATCAGCACGCCACGTTTGATCGTGCTGTACAGCTGGGCGTTGGGCCTGGCTTGCCAGTTGGACGCGGCGGAAGAATTGTCCAGTTACCTCAGTCGCTTCCTGCCGGCACCGTCGGCCACCGCGCAAAAGTCGATGCTGGCCCAGTGGCTGGCGCTCAGCGGGATCATCGCCCGAGGCAGGGGGGATCGTGAGTTGACCCAACGCTATTGCAGCGAAGCGTTGGAAAGCCTACCGCAACGGCGTTACGGCCAGCGCCTGATGTGCCTGTCGACGCTCTCCAACCTGGCCATCGTCGATGCCGACCTATGGCGCGCCCGTGGTTTGAATCGCGAATCCCTGGAACTGGCGCAGCGGGTCGGCAACCCGTTGTTCGAGGCCCTGGCCCATTATGACCGTGCGCGGGTGTTGCAGGCGCGCGGTGAAATCCTGCGTTCCCTGGATGAAGTGCGCCAGGGCTTGCAGCGCCTGCATGGCCTGGCGCCGCAGCGCTTGTACGCGGTGCGTGCGCGGTTGTCGCTCTACGAAGGTTTTTTGCTGTTGGTGCGCCTCCAGCCTGAAGCCGGTCTCGCTCGCTTGCGCGCCGGTCTCGCCGAAGCCCGGGCTTGCCGCGATATCAGCGTGTTGATCGGTCATTGCGTGATCGCCAGTTTCGAAGGGCGTCGGGGTCAATTCGCCACGGCGTTCGCCGAGCTTGCCGAGGCGGAGCGCCTGATGCATATCTGGGACGTGCCACCGATCTACTACCTGGCGATGATTACCCTGATCAAGTGCGAGCTGTGGTTGGCCCAGGGCCGCACCGACCTGGCCGACGCCTGGCTGACCCGCCTGGGGCAGACCTACAACGGCGAACACGCCGCCGCCGCGCCAGAATTCCATCCGCACCTGCCCCAGCATATCGGGTTGCAACAGGCTGCGTTGGACGCCACGCGCCACCAGCCCGCTGCGGCGCTGCAACGCCTTGATGAACTGGCGCAGCAGGCGCATAGCAGCGGGCGCCAGATGATCGCCCTCATGGCGCTGACCCAGCAGGCGCATTTACTGTTGGACAGCGGCCAGGAGGCCAAGGCGCGTCCGCTGCTGGCACAGGCGCTGGAGGCGGGGGCCGGTGGCGCGTTGCAACCCTTCCAGCGTCTGCTGGAAAACCACCCGGACTGGATGCGCGAGCAACTCGCCAGAGATCCCCATGCCCTCTTGAACGAGAGCCTGCTGGCGCTGTTGCCCGTCGCCTCGGTGGTGGAGACAGTGTCGATCCATGAAGCCTTGAGCGCACGGGAGCTGGCGGTGCTGCAACTGATCGCTCAGGGCTGTTCCAATCAGGAGATCAGTAATCGGCTGTTTATCTCCCTGCACACGGTCAAGACCCACGCCAGCCACATCAACAGCAAGCTGGGTGTTGAGCGGCGCACTCAGGCGGTGGCACGGGCGCAGGAGCTGAGGTTGATCGGCTAGGCCTGGGCTTTTGCGAAAGCCGCAGCCATGTAGTCTTGTTCTCGCAGTGAAAGACCAACCGCCTGAGCCACGGTCCTCCAATGGCTGACTGAGTTGATGCAGTCAGCGATGATTTCATCCGCCTTCCCGAGGTTCACACGGAAGAAACCGGCGACTTCTCTCGCCAGTTCCAGATCCAGCGCATTGTCGTATTCGGTAATATTGAGTTTCAGGCCATCTCCCAGTGGCGTGGGATTCAAGTCATACGCATCCGAAAGGCGCCATCCGTTGCCTGGCTCCAGGATAAAGCCATGATTACGCAAGTGGTCGTCGGTGTTTGAAACCAGGATATTGAACACGATGCGCGTCCACAGCTCTTGCAGATCCTGGTCGGTATTCGAGCCGCTGCGCATCAGCACTTCAGCCAGCTCCAGGTAGCTAGCGCCCGAGCTGGCGTCGTCACCATCGACTCGGCCAGTGAGCGTCATGGCGGATGCAAAGTGCAGACGGCCGCCTGCAGCCGTCCGGTCGAAACGTTTGACCATGAAGCAATGAAACTCGCTGGCATAGCGCTTGCCGATCGCCGAGGCGACCTTCAGGCCACAGGCCTTGGCCAGGGCGTTGACGACCAGCTCCCAGCCGCCCACATCGTAGGTGTCGCGGGTCGAGGGAAATTTGGCGATCCATAGATGGTTGTCGTGGTCGGCGACGCTGGCTTTTGGGCGTGCACCGCCCAGGGAGCCGCCGGGTGCAATCAACATGCGTAGCCATTGCCGGCCTTCTGGGGCCCGATTATCCGGGTCGTTTTCCAGCTCGCGACTGGCTCTTTCCAGCGTATGCAGCTCGACAAAAGGCGGCGCGGCAATGGTGTCCTGATCATCGAGAAAACTGCCGGTATCGTTCAGCCGGTAGCGTAGGGCGCCGGCGCGAAAGAGATCGTGTACGCCAAGCAGATAGTCCGACTCGCCGAGCCGAGTATTCGCGTCGTATAGTCCGTCGCGGATGTCGCGTTCCAGGCGTCGTTTCATCAGCAATCGCCCCCAGCGATCCGGGCAGGAGTCGCTGAAGACACCAAACATGTTTCGCCCCTCAACAGGGAACTGAGCGCCTGCATAGGGGCCGATGCCCGGGTCGATCCGAACGGCGTTCAGCGCCCGGTCTTGCAATGCCAGAGGGTCGCTTTCGTACTCGAACTTTTCGGTCACCCGGGTTTTTCTTGCGTGCAGCCAACCAAGGCGCCGGGGGCCGTCGATACCTTCCCAGTCGGCATAAACCCCAATCATGGTCATTACGTGTCTGTCCTTTGCCGTGGTGGGATCAGTGCGGCCAGTGCGTCGCTGCTGATCGTGCCCTTGTCGGGAGGGGGCGTAGGCTTTGACGGTAGTGGCTTCTTGCGGGCGGTGGCTTTGTTTCTTGTAACTTTCTCTGACTCCATCGGCTTATTCCTGCGCGACGCTGATGCCTTGCCCGTTAGCAGTGTTGAATCCTGCAGATGTCGACCCAGTTCATCGTCCGCTGCGACGGCGTTAAGGTCTTTTTCGAGGCCCAGCACCTGCAATATCGCCAGGTAAGCACCCATCGTGCTTCCTGAAGAGCCCCGCTCCAAGGCTCGAAGTGTCATCTGGGACATGCCGGCGCGCTCAGCTGCTTGCTTGGCAGTGATTTTTCGGCGCAGGCGCGCAAGTTTGATCCGCTCGCCGAAATCCGAAAGCAGGTGCTCGGTAGTGGGTAGCAATGGGGCGACTTTTTTTGCCATGCTATTATTCCTGCACTTTTTGGTGCGAAGTGCAAAATAATAGCACTTCTATTTCTTTGTAAAGTGCAATTATTCTGGCGATACAGGGCTCGGAACTATAGTTTAATTGCATTGATCACGATTCAGAGGCTCACCCATGACGCTCACGGCTCCCACGCTGATTCGCGAAACCTTCCCCGTAGGCCCCTTGCAGTGCAACTGCACCATCATCGGCGACCCCATCAGCAAAAAGGCCATCGTGGTCGACCCGGGCGGCAACCATGAGCTGATCCTGGCGCGGCTCGATGCCCTGGGCCTCAAGGTGGTCAGTATCATCCATACCCATGCCCATCTGGATCACTTCCTGGCGTCCGGCCAGTTGAAGGGGAAGACCGGTGCCACCTTGCACTTGCACAAAGAGGATCAATTCCTTTGGGACAATCTGGAAATGCAATGCCAGATGTTTCGCGTGCCCTACACCCCGGTGCCTTCGCCAGACCGCTGGCTGGAACATGATGAAGAGTTGGCCTGCGGGTGTGGCGTGGCATTGCACACCCCGGGGCATACGCCGGGCTCGATGAGCTTCTGGTTTGCCGATGCCAAGCTGCTGATTGCTGGCGACACCCTGTTCCGACGTGGTATCGGGCGTACGGATTTGTGGGGCGGCGACCAGGCGACCATCGTGCGTTCGATCAAGCAGCGGCTATACACGCTGGATGAGGGGGCGACCGTGGTGACCGGGCACGGCCCGGATACTCGACTGGGTGATGAAATGCGTGAGAACCCTTTTGTACGGGCGTGACAGATTAATTGCCGGGTAGGGCTGTTCTGTCAGAGGCAAGCGTTGCAGCAAAAACTCAGGTTGTGTTCAGCGTGCGTCTGCTACGGTTGCTGTAGCGACGGAATTTTTGCCGTTTGTCGTGTTCCAAACTCGGCACAGGTCCATTGCCAATGTCCTTTGCACCATAGAATGCAAAAGTAGGAGCTTCCTTCATGTTCACTTCGCGTCGTCTGCTTGTTGTTGCTACCGCCGTAGCCCTGTTATCCGGCTGCGCATCACCTAATCCTTATGACGGCAGCAGCCAGGGACAGGCGAGTAATGAATCCGGCGGTATGAGCAAGACCGCCAAGTACGGCGGCCTGGGTGCCCTGGCCGGTGCACTGGCGGGTGCGGCCATCGACCATAACAACCGTGGCAAGGGCGCGCTGATCGGTGCCGTGGTTGCAGGTGCCGGCGCAGCAGGTTACGGCTACTACGCCGATCAGCAGGAAAAGAAACTGCGCGAGAGCATGGCCAATACCGGGGTTGAAGTTCAGCGCCAGGGCGACCAGATCAAGCTGATCATGCCGGGCAACATCACCTTCGCCACCAACTCGGACGCGATCTCCAGCAGCTTCTACCAGCCGTTGAACAACCTGGCCAACTCGCTCAAGCAGTTCAACCAGAACACGATCCAGATCGTCGGTTATACCGACAGTACGGGCAGTCGTCAGTTGAACATGGACCTGTCCCAGCGTCGTGCGCAGAGCGTAGCCAACTACCTGACGTCCCAGGGCGTCAACGGTGCCAACCTGAGCGCACGCGGTGCCGGCCCGGATAACCCGATTGCCAGCAACGCCGACGTCAACGGCCGCGCCCAGAACCGTCGTGTGGAAGTCAACCTCGGCCCGATCCCGGGCCAGCAGTACGGCCAGCCAGGTGCTCAGCAACAGGCGCCACAGCAGAACAACCAGTTCCAGGGCAACCCGTACTCGCAGTACCAGTAAACATTCGCTAATAAAAAGGGCGCCTGTGAAAGGCGCCCTTTTTTGTGGCTGCGTGATTACATCAATCGATGTATTCGAACACCTTCACGATTTTCTGCACGCCGGACACACCTTGCACCAGGTTGGCTGCGCGAGTGGCTTCGGCCTGGGTCAGCAGGCCCATCAGGTAGACGATACCGTTGTCGGTCACGACCTTGATGCGCGAACCAGGGATCGCGTTATCGGTGAGCATCTGCGCCTTGATCTTGGTGGTCAGCAGGGCGTCGTTGCTGATGGCCAGCAGGGTGATCGGGTCCATCACCTGCAATTCGTTATGCACTTTCTTCACGCGCTGCACGGCAGCGGCGGCTTGCTCGGCCTGGGCCTTGAGGTCGGCGCGTGGCGTCTGGCCAGCGAGCAGTACGACGCCGTTGAAGCTGGTCACGACGATGCGCGAAGCGCCATTGCCCAGGTCTGGCGCGGCCTTGGCAACGTTGACCTCGACCTTGGTTTCGATCAGCGAGTCATCGATCTTGCTGCCGAAAGTGCGGGTGCCCTTGTCATCCTGAATAGGGGTGTCACGAGTCGCGGTGATGGCCGTGCTGCAGCCGCTGATAGCGAGGCACAGGGTGATGGCCAAAAGGCTGAGGCGGTTAACGGTCATTCTTCACTCCCAAACAGTTGGCTGTCGATCAGATCGCACAGGCAATGGATCGCCAGCAGGTGGACTTCCTGGATACGTGCGGTGACATTGGCCGGGACACGAATTTCCACGTCTTCAGGCAACAGCAGTGAGGCCATGCCGCCGCCATCGCGCCCGGTCAATGCTACGACAATCATTTCGCGATCATGTGCGGCCTGGATCGCTTGAATAATATTCGCCGAGTTGCCGCTGGTGGAAATCGCCAGCAGCACGTCACCCGGTTGACCCAGGGCGCGAATCTGCTTGGAGAAGATTTCGTTGTAGCTGTAGTCGTTGGCAATCGAGGTGATCGTCGACGAGTCGGTGGTCAAGGCAATGGCTGGCAGGCTTGGGCGCTCACGCTCGAAGCGGTTGAGCAGCTCGGACGAAAAATGCTGGGCATCGCCGGCCGAACCGCCGTTGCCGCACGAAAGCATTTTGCCCTCGTTGAGCAAGGCGTTGACCATGACCTGACTGGCTTGCTCGATGTGCGGTGCAAGTACGTCCATCGCCTGTTGCTTGGTGTCGATACTGGCCTGGAAAAGCTGGCGAATTCGGGATTGCATGTCCATCTGTGTGACCTTAAGTAGCGCGGCTGTTTGGCACAGGAATGTGCAGCCCGCAAAGCAAAGAGCAAAAGTGTGTGGTGAAGATGTCCGGCGAATCAGCTGTCGAAGGCATTCTTGAGCCAGTTCAGATCAGCCTGACCAGACGGTGTGCTTTCTATGGCAACCACATCGAAACGGCAGGGGGCGTCGGCCCAGCGATGCTCTTTTTGCAGGAAAAACTGCGCGGCGAGTATCAGCTTCTGACGCTTGCGCCCGTCGATACTGGCGAGCGCGCCACCCCATTGTGCGTGTTTTCTGTAGCGGACTTCGACGAATACTACTGTATCGCCGTCAAGCATGACCAGATCAAGCTCACCGCGTTTACATAACCAGTTCTGCGCCAGCAGGCGCAGACCTTGTTGTTGCAAATACTCCAGGGCTTGCAGTTCGGCGTCCTTGCCGCTTTGTGCAGTGGACCGCTCGGGCATCAGCGCGGAGTGTCCGGCAGGCGCTGGATCTCGCCACCGACAAACTTGGCCCAAGGCATCTGGCGATCAACGCGCTGGTTGGCGCTGATACCCAGGTTGCCCGACAGGCCGTCGACACGGGTGTCTGGCAGCGCCTTGAGTTGCCCCAGGCGCGGCGCCAGGCGGTAGGCGTCGACGCCCATCGCGTACAGGCGGCCGAGGCTGCCATTGGCTTGTGGCCATTGTGCGGCTACCTGGTTGCGCAGTGGGTCGGTAGTGTTGAGCAACCAGGGCGTTTCGCAAAACATCACGTTGGTCATGTCCAGGTACTGGTTCTTGTCGCCGCTGGCGCTGAACACGTGGGACGTGGCGTATACCGGCACGTCGCCGGCATATTGGAAGTTCAGGGTCGGCTTGATCTGCTGGGCCAGTTGCGGTGTCACGGCCAGGAAGATGAACTCGATGTCCTGGCGACGCGACGGCTGCGCAGCGACATCAGTGCCGACGGTGCTTTGCAGGCTCTTGGCGCGGCCTTCGCTTTTGCGCAGCTGGAACAGATCGGCAATTTGCTGGGCGAGGGCGACGGGCTGATCGACATACTCAACCCCCATGACCTGGCCGCCATTGGCTTCCCAGTCCTGGCGGAAGGCTTTGTAGACACGCTCACCCCATTCGCCACGCGGAACCATGGCAGCCGCGCGATGCAGGCCGTCGGCACGGGCGCGGCGCGACACTTCGCGGGCTTCGTCTTCAGCGGCCAGGCCGAACTGGAACAGTTGCGCCGGGCTGCGATCAGTCTCGCTGTAGTTCAACGCCAGGGTGGTGATCGGCAATTGCGGGCGGGCACTGAGCTGTTTGACCAAAGGCTTCTCCAGCGGGCCGACCACCAATTGCACACCGGCGGCCTGGGCCTTGGCGTAGAAGTCGTCGAGGGAGGTCAGGCGTGAGCTGTCATAGAATTCGATGACCGGCGGCTTCTGCCCGGCTTGTTCGGCCTGGTAGTGCGCCGCCATGAAACCTTCACGCAGCGCTTTGCCGACGGAGGCCAGCGGGCCGTCCTGTGGCAGCAGCAAGGCGATCTTGTTCAGAGGCTGGCTGGCCAGTTCCTTGAGCTTGGTCAGCGGCGTTGGCAATTGCACGGCAGCCGGGTGGCCCGGATTCTGTGCGCGCCAGGTGTCGATGGCCGCCTGTTGCTGCTCCAGCGTACCGGCGCCCTTGACCGACTGGGCCAGGGTGATCCAACCATCCAGCACCGGATTGCCGCTGGCTTGCAGCTGTTCGGCCGGCACGGCGGCAATCAAGGCCCAGATGGCTTCGTGGTTGTTGTTGGCGGCATCACCCGTGAGCAGTGGGGCCATGGCGACACGTTCCCGGGCGGCAGCCAGGGTCTGGCCGTCGGCTTCATAAGCGCGGGCGTGTACGCTGGCGGTGCGGATCTGCTGTTCGGGCGGCAGGTCCTTCAGGTTTTGCAGGCTCGGGTGGCTCAAGGCAGTCAGCGCCGCCTTGGGCTGGTTGCGCGTCATGGCCAGTTCGGCAGCCAGGGTGCTGGCAAATACTTGCGCGGCGGGCTTGAGGACATCCAGGGGCACTTGCGCAAGAATCTGCGACGAACGCCCAGGGTTGTTCTGCTTGTAGGCCATGTCTGCCGCACTCAGGCGCAGCAACGCAGCCTTTTCTGGCGTCTTGGCGGTAGTGGCCTGTTCGAGCAGTTGCTCGATACTGGCGTCCGGGGTCCGTGGAAGGTCGCCAAGGCTGGACGAGGGCGAGCTGGCGCACGCGGCCAATAAGGCAGCGAGGCAGAGGGCGGAGAGCAGCCGCAGGCAAGCGATCATGTAAGTGTTCCTGATACCGATCAAATTAGCGTGGAATTGTACCCAAGCACTGGCCCAGGCGCGATGTTACTGGCGTGAAACCGTCGAATTAGGTCGTGCAAATGTTGCAACTGGCGTTAAATGGCTGAAAAGGCATCGGCGGTGATGGCATATTTTCAAGGCGCCTACGCGCTACAATGTCGCTTTTGCCAACCATCGAGGTGTGCGTTTTGACTGCTCCAGGTCCTTTGAATTCCACTGCAGGCTCGCTTTTTGTCGTGGCGACGCCCATTGGCAACCTGGACGACATCAGTGCGCGGGCACTGAAAATGTTGCGCGAGGTTAAATTGATCGCGGCGGAGGACACACGGCACTCCCAGCGTTTGATGCAGCATTTTGGTATCAGCACGCCATTAGCCGCGTGCCACGAACACAACGAGCGCGAAGAAGGCAGCCGCTTTATCGTGCGGCTGCTGGCCGGCGACGATGTGGCGCTGATCTCCGACGCGGGTACACCCCTGATCTCCGACCCTGGCTACCATCTGGTGCGCCAGGCGCGGGCCGCTGGTATCAATGTAGTGCCTGTTCCGGGAGCGTGCGCGCTGATTGTGGCATTGTCGGCGGCGGGTCTGCCGTCCGACCGTTTTATTTTCGAGGGTTTCCTGCCGGCCAAGGCCGTTGGGCGACGTGCGCGGCTGCAAGCGTTAAAGGAAGAGTCGCGCACCTTGATCTTCTATGAAGCCCCCCATCGCATCCTCGAATGCCTGCAGGACATGGAGCTGGTATTTGGCGGTGCGCGCCTGGCACTGCTGGCCCGTGAGCTGACCAAGACCTTCGAAACCCTCAAAGGTCTGCCGCTGGAAGAGTTGCGTGCGTTTGTCGAAGGTGACAGCAATCAGCAGCGCGGCGAGTGTGTGGTGCTGGTCGCAGGCTGGACCGCGCCTGAGGACGAAGATGCGGTGGGCAGCGAGGCCATGCGCATCCTGGACCTGCTGCTCAAGGAGATGCCCCTCAAGCGTGCGGCCGCCCTGGCGGCGGAAATCACCGGGGTGCGCAAGAACCTCTTGTATCAAGCGGCGCTGGATAAACAAAAAGGCGAATAGTTCCAGGGTTAAAGCGGTATTCCGTCTGAACGTGATGGCAATTCTGAACTTTTATTACTTGTCCTAAGTCCGTCGTGCCGTTAACCTGCGCGGCGGAGAGTCGATTGGACAGTCGCTGCCCTCTATGAAAATTAGGGGGGGGAGGAAAGTCCGGGCTCCATAGGGCGAAGTGCCAGGTAATGCCTGGGAGGCGTGAGCCTACGGAAAGTGCCACAGAAAATAACCGCCTAAGCACTTCGGTGCCGGTAAGGGTGAAAAGGTGCGGTAAGAGCGCACCGCACGACTGGCAACAGTTCGTGGCTAGGTAAACCCCACTTGGAGCAAGACCAAATAGGGTCCCAAGGCGTGGCCCGCGCTGGGACCGGGTAGGTTGCTAAAGATGTCCAGTGATGGCCATCGTAGACGAATGACTGTTCAAGACAGAACCCGGCTTATAGATCGACTCTCCACCTTTTTCCTTCTGTCCGAATCTCGAGCAGAAACCCGGTAGTAACGCAAGAATCCCTCCCTGCCGAATCATTGGCAGATGCGTCTTCGTAATACCAAAAAAATCTTACTCTTAATAAATTACTTTAACTTTAGCCTATAGCTCTTTGAGCTATTTGCGCTTGTTGGGCCAAAAACATCCCCGAACTCTGTTTTCTCCTCCCTTTACGCTCCTAAATCTCCGTTCTGTAAGGCTTTTCCTTGAATCCGCGCCTTGACGGTGTGGTGGGCGCATTCCTATAGTGTGCGCAAGTGGCGGAAAGTGGCACAAAGTGGGTTTTTTGAACGTAAAACGCTAAAATTTGGAGAAACGCATCTGTGTTTCGCGGAGCTAACGCTATCAGTCTCGATGCAAAAGGCCGTCTCGCCATGCCGAGCCGGTATCGTGACGAGCTCATTTCGCGAAGTTCCGGGCAGTTGATCATCACTATCGATGCCGTTGACCCTTGTTTGTGTGTTTACCCGCTCGATGAGTGGGAGTTGATTGAAACCAAATTGCGCGCCCTGCCTTCATTGCGTGAAGAGAACCGCCGCCTGCAGCGTTTGCTGATTGGTAACGCCGTCGACCTCGAGCTCGATGGCAGCGGTCGTTTCCTGGTGCCGCCGCGCTTGCGTGAGTACGCCAGGCTCGACAAGCGCGCAATGCTGGTCGGCCAACTGAACAAGTTCCAATTGTGGGACGAAGATGCCTGGGATGCTGTTTCTGCAGCTGACCTGGCTGCTATTCAACAACCGGGCGCCATGCCTGATGAACTGCGTGATTTGATCCTGTGACTATTGATAGCGGCTTTAACCACATCACCGTACTGCTTGACGAAGCCGTTGAGGCTCTCGCCGTACGCGCGGATGGCTGCTATCTGGACGGCACGTTCGGCAGGGGCGGGCATAGCCGGTTGATCCTCAGCCAGCTCGGGCCCGACGGCAAACTCCTCGGGTTCGACAAGGACCCCCAAGCGATTGCCACCGGGCAAGCGCTAGCGGCCGAAGACGGCCGCTTTGTCGTTGTGCAGCGCAGCTTTGCCGAGCTGGGTGCCGAAGTGGCCGAGCGCGGCATGGCGGGCAAGGTAGCCGGGGTTTTGCTCGACCTGGGCGTGTCCTCGCCGCAGCTCGACGACCCGGAGCGCGGCTTCAGCTTCATGAACGACGGTCCGCTCGACATGCGCATGGACCCGACCCGTGGCGTCAGCGCTGCGCAGTTCATCGCCACCGCGCCAGTGGAAGAAATCGCCCGTGTGTTCAAGGAATACGGTGAGGAGCGCTTCGCTGGCCGCATGGCCCGCGCCGTGGTCGAGCGTCGTGAAATCCAGCCGTTCGAGCGCACTGCCGACCTGGCCGAAGTACTGAAAGTCGCCAACCCAGCGTGGGAAAAGGGCAAGAACCCGGCGACCCGTGCGTTCCAGGGCCTGCGTATTCACGTCAACAACGAGTTGGGCGACCTGGAGGCCGGCCTCGAGGCTGCTCTCGAGGCGCTGGAAGTGGGCGGTCGCCTGGTGGTGATCAGCTTCCACTCTCTGGAAGACCGCATCGTCAAGTTGTTCATGCGTCGCCTGGTCAAGGGTGAGTCCGACAACCTGCCGCGCAACCTGCCGGTACGTTTCGAAGCCTTTGTGCCGAAAATCAAAATCCATGGCAAGGCGCAGTTCGCGTCCGAAGCTGAGCTCAAGGCCAACCCACGTTCCCGTAGCGCTGTCATGCGTGTCGCGGAGAAGTTGCGGTGAGCAAGCTTTTCGCCAAGCCCCTCCCGGGCGGCAGCTTCTTTATGTTGCTGCTGTTTGTCGGCGTGCTGATTTCCGCGATTGCGGTGTCCTACAGCGCCCACTACAACCGCCAGTTGCTCAATACCCTGTACGGGGAATTGAGTGTGCGCGACAAAGCCCAGGCGGAATGGGGCCGGTTGATCCTGGAGCAAAGCACCTGGACAGCCCATAGCCGCATTGAAGTGCTGGCGACTGAACAACTGAAAATGCACATCCCGGGCGCGGCCGAAGTCCGCATGGTGGCGCCATGATGAAACTCGAAGGCGCACTCTACCCATGGCGCTTCCGCCTGATGCTCGGCTTGCTGGCATTGATGGTGGGTGCGATCGCCTGGCGGATCATCGACCTGCAAGTGGTCGACCGTGACTTCCTGATCGGCCAGGGCGATGCCCGTAGCCTGCGTCACATCCCGATTCCGGCACACCGCGGCCTGATCACCGACCGTAACGGCGAACCGCTGGCCGTCAGTACGCCGGTCACCACGCTGTGGGCCAACGCCAAGGAGTTGCAGGTCGCCAAGGATCGCTGGCCGGCGCTTGCCGCCGCGCTGGGGCAAGACCCGAAAGCCTTGGCTGAACGCCTGGAAGCCCAGGCCAATAAAGAATTCATCTACCTGGTCCGCGGCCTAACCCCCGAACAAGGCCAGCAGGTGCTCGACCTTAAAGTCCCCGGTGTCTACGGCATCGAGGAGTTCCGTCGTTTCTACCCGGCCGGTGAAACCACCGCGCATATGGTCGGCTTTACCGACATCGACGACCACGGCCGTGAGGGTGTGGAACTCGCCTACGATGAATGGCTCGCCGGGGTTCCCGGCAAACGACAAGTCATCAAGGATCGGCGCGGCAGACTGATCAAGGATGTCCAAGTCACCAAAAACGCCAAGGCCGGTAAGCCCTTGGCGTTGTCGATTGACCTGCGCCTGCAATACCTGGCCAACCGCGAGTTGCGTAACGCGATCATCGAGAACGGCGCCAAGGCCGGCAGCCTGGTGATCATGGACGTCAAGACCGGCGAGATCCTCGCCATGGTCAACCAGCCGACCTACAACCCCAACAACCGTCGCAACCTGCAGCCGGCGATGATGCGCAACCGAGCGATGATCGACGTGTTCGAGCCGGGCTCGACCATGAAAGCCATCTCCATGAGTGCCGCCCTCGAAACCGGACGCTGGAAACCCAGCGACAAGGTCGAGGTGTATCCGGGTACGTTGCAGCTGGGCAAGTACACCATTCGTGACGTGTCCCGTACCGAAGGCCCGGTGCTGGATCTGACAGGTATCCTGATCAACTCCAGTAACGTAGGCATGAGCAAGGTCGCCTTCGATATCGGCGGCGAGACCATTTATCACCTGGCGCAGAAGATCGGTCTGGGCCAGCCCACCGGCCTGGATTTCCCCGGTGAGCGCGTCGGCAACCTGCCGAACTACCGCGACTGGAAAAAGGCCGAGACCGCCACGCTTTCCTACGGCTACGGCTTGTCGGTGACGGCGATCCAACTGGCCCATGCTTTCTCTGTATTGGCAAATAATGGGCGCATGGTTCCGCTGAGCCTGATCCATGTCGACGAAGCGCCGAAAGCCACCCAGGTGATACCGGAAAACGTCGCCAAGACCATGCAAGGCATGCTGCAACAAGTGATCGAAGCGCCACGCGGCGTATTCCGTGCCCAGGTGCCGGCGTATCACGTAGCCGGCAAGTCGGGTACTGCGCGTAAAACGTCGGTGGGTACCAAGGGCTACGCGGAAAATTCGTACCGTTCGTTGTTCGCCGGTTTCGGCCCGATGAGCGATCCACGCTACGCCATCGTGGTGGTGATCGATGAGCCGAGCAAAGCCGGTTACTTCGGTGGCCTGGTCTCGGCGCCGGTGTTCAGCAAAGTGATGTCCGGCACCCTGCGCCTGATGAACATCACGCCGGACAACCTGCCGCCGACCCAACAAGCGAACGCCGGTCCACCGGCCGCTGCTGTAAAAGCCAATGGAGGGCGCGGCTGATGTCTCTTAGCCTGAACAAGATTTTTGCCCACGCCGGCCGCGATCTTCTGATCCGTGAATTGAGCCTGGACAGTCGCAATGTGCGCGCCGGTGACCTGTTCCTGGCGGTGCCGGGTGGCAAGTTCGATGGCCGTGCACATATTGCGGACGCCCTGCAACGTGGCGCGGCTGCCGTGGCCTACGAAGTGGAAGGCGCAACCGTGTTGCCGATCACCGATGTTCCGCTGATTCCGGTCAAGGGGCTGGCCAAACAGCTCTCGGACATCGCCGGGCGTTTCTATGGCGAGCCAAGTCGACATCTCAACCTGGTTGGCGTTACCGGCACCAACGGCAAGACCAGCGTGACCCAATTGATTGCCCAGGCCCTTGACCTGCTGGGGCAACACTGCGGCATCGTCGGCACCCTGGGCACTGGTTTCTACGGCGCGCTGCAAAGCGGCCTGCACACCACGCCGAACCCGATTGCCGTGCAAGCGACCCTGGCCGACCTGAAAAAGGCCGGCGCCAAGGCGGTTGCCATGGAAGTGTCGTCCCACGGTTTGCACCAGGGTCGGGTTGCTGCCCTGGCGTTCGATGTGGCGGTGATGACCAACCTGTCCCGCGATCACCTCGACTACCACGGCACCATGGAAGCCTACGCGGCCGAGAAGGCCAAGCTGTTCGCCTGGAACGACTTGAAGTGCCGCGTGGTGAACCTGGACGACGAGTTCGGTCGCCAACTGGCCGCCGAAGAGCGTGAGTCGCGCCTGATCAGCTACAGCCTGGAAGATTCCAGCGCGTACCTGTACTGCCGCGACGCGCAATTCAATGACGAAGGCGTGCGCGCGACGCTGGTGACGCCCCAGGGCGAACATCATTTGCGCAGCACCTTGCTCGGTCGTTTCAACCTGAGCAACACCCTGGCGGCCGTCGGCGCATTGCTCGGCCTGGATTACGCCCTCGACGAAATCCTGCGTGTGCTGCCGAAGCTGGAAGGCCCGGTCGGTCGCATGCAGCGCCTGGGTGGCGGCAAACAGCCGTTGGTGGTGGTCGATTACGCCCACACGCCGGATGCCCTGGAAAAAGTCCTGGTGGCCCTGCGTCCCCACGCCAAGGGCAAGTTGTTGTGCCTGTTTGGTTGCGGCGGTGATCGTGATCGCGGCAAGCGCCCGTTGATGGCCGAGATTGTCGAGCGCCTGGCCGATGGCGTGCTCGTCACCGACGACAACCCACGCAGTGAAGACCCGAGCCAGATTTTCGACGACATCCGCGTCGGCTTCAAAGACGTGTCCAAGGCGACGTTCGTCGCCGGTCGCGGCGCAGCCATTGCCCAATTGATCGCCGGCGCCAGTGCTGACGACGTGGTGGTGCTGGCCGGTAAAGGTCACGAGGACTATCAGGAAATCAACGGCGAGCGCCATGCCTTCTCCGATCTGGTCGAGGCCGATCACGCCTTGACCGCCTGGGAGGTTGCCCATGCTTAAACCGATGACATTCAGCGAACTGGTCCAGGCCTTGTCGGCCCGTATGCTGTCGAGCGATTGCCGCTTCGACGGCGTGAGTATCGACAGCCGCAACATCAAGCCGGGGCAACTGTTTGTCGCCCTGGCGGGCCCGCGTTTCGATGGTCACGACTACCTGAATGAAGTTGCCGCCAAAGGCGCCGTGGGTGCCTTGGTGCAGCGCGAAGTCGCGGATTCCACACTGCCGCAACTGCTGGTCGCCGACACCCGTCTGGCCCTTGGTCAATTGGGTGCGTTGAACCGTGCCGGGTTCACCAACCCCGTTGCGGCCATCACGGGATCCAGCGGCAAGACCACGGTCAAGGAGTTGCTTGCCGGGGTACTGCGCACGCGCGGCCCGGTGCTTGCCACCCGTGGCAACCTGAACAATGATTTCGGCGCACCGTTGACCCTGCTCGAACTGGCCCCTGAACATACGGCGGCGGTGATCGAGCTGGGCGCATCGCGCATCGGCGAAATCGCCTACACCGTGGCGCTGACCAAGCCCCACGTGGCGATCATCAACAATGCCGGAACCGCCCACGTCGGTGAGTTCGGCGGCCCGGAAAAGATCGTCGAAGCCAAGGGTGAAATCCTCGAAGGCCTCGATGCATCCGGCACCGCTGTCTTGAATCTCGATGACAAGGCCTTCGAGACCTGGCGTGTACGCGCCGCCGGTCGCAAGGTCCTGACGTTTGCCGTGCTCAATGCTGCGGCTGATTTCCACGCATCCAACATCACCGTTGATGCCCGTGGCTGCCCGTCTTTTACCTTGCACACCCCGCAAGGCAATGAGCACGTGCAGTTGAACCTGCTGGGCAACCATAACGTCGCCAATGCCCTGGCCGCGGCCGCTGCCGCCTACGCCCTGGGCGTGTCGCTGTTCGGTATCGCCACCGGGCTTGGCGCGGTGCAGCCGGTCAAGGGCCGTACCGTGGCGCAGCTGGCAACCAATGGCATGCGCGTGATCGATGACACTTACAACGCCAACCAGTCCTCGGTCTGCGCCGCCATCGACCTGCTTAAAGGCTTCGATGGCCGCAAGGTACTGGTGCTGGGCGACATCGCCGAGCTGGGCGACTGGGCCGAACAGTCCCACCGTGAAGTCGGTGCCTACGCGACCGGCAAAGTCGACGCGCTGTACGCCGTCGGCCCGAACATGGCTCACGCTGTCAACGCGTTCGGCCCCGGCGCGCTGCATTTCGCGACCCAGGCCGAGCTGATCCAGGCGCTGGCGGCGGCTGAACACGACAAACACACAACCATTTTGATCAAGGGATCGCGCAGCGCGGTGATGGAAAACGTCGTCGCGGCCTTGTGTGGCTCAAGTACGGAGAAACATTAATGCTGCTGCTGCTGGCTGAGTATCTGCAACAGTTCCACAAAGGCTTCGCGGTCTTCCAGTACCTGACCCTGCGCGGGATCCTGGGTGTGCTGACCGCGTTGTGTTTGTCGCTGTTCCTGGGGCCGTGGATGATCCGCACCCTGCAGAACCTGCAAATTGGTCAATCGGTTCGTAATGACGGCCCGCAGTCGCACCTGTCCAAGTCCGGCACACCGACCATGGGCGGTGCGCTGATCCTGTCGTCCATCGGCATCAGCACCTTGCTGTGGGCTGACCTGCACAACCGCTATGTGTGGGTGGTGCTCTTGGTGACCCTGTTGTTCGGCGCCATCGGTTGGGTGGACGACTACCGCAAGGTGATCGAGAAAAACTCCAAGGGGCTGCCAAGCCGCTGGAAGTATTTCTGGCAGTCGGTGTTTGGCCTCGCTGCGGCGATCTTCCTCTACACCACTGCGCCAAGCGCGGTGGAGACGACCCTGATCATCCCGATGCTCAAGGACGCCAGCATTCCCCTGGGTATCGGCTTCGTGGTGCTGACCTACTTCGTGATTGTCGGCTCCAGCAACGCAGTGAACCTCACCGACGGCCTCGACGGCCTGGCGATCATGCCGACGGTGATGGTGGGCGGCGCGCTCGGCATCTTCTGCTACCTGTCGGGTAACGTGAAATTCGCTGAATACCTGCTGATTCCTTATGTACCGGGCGCGGGTGAACTGATTGTGTTCTGCGGCGCACTGATCGGTGCCGGCCTGGGCTTCCTGTGGTTCAACACCTACCCGGCGCAAGTGTTCATGGGCGACGTCGGCGCCCTGGCGCTGGGCGCGGCCCTCGGCACCATCGCGGTGATCGTGCGCCAGGAAATCGTGCTGTTCATCATGGGCGGTGTGTTCGTGATGGAAACCCTGTCGGTGGTCATCCAGGTGGCGTCCTTCAAATTGACCGGGCGTCGTGTGTTCCGCATGGCGCCGATTCACCACCACTTTGAACTCAAGGGCTGGCCCGAGCCACGCGTGATCGTCCGCTTCTGGATCATCACGGTGATCCTGGTGCTGATCGGCCTTGCCACCCTGAAACTGAGGTAGAAACGAGTGTCCCTGATCGCTTCAGACCACTTCCGCATCGTTGTCGGCCTCGGCAAGAGCGGCATGTCCCTGGTTCGCTTCCTGGCGAACCGCGGCACGTCGTTTGCCGTGGCCGATACGCGGGAAAATCCACCGGAGCTGGTCACGCTGCGCCGTGACTACCCGCACGTGGAAGTGCGTTGTGGCGAGCTGGATGTCGAGTTTCTGTGCCGTGCCGATGAGCTCTACGTGAGCCCCGGCCTGGCCCTGGCGACCCCGGCCCTGCAAGCCGCCGCTGCCCGTGGCGTGAAGCTGTCCGGCGATATCGACCTGTTCGCCCGTAATGCGAAGGCGCCGATCGTGGCCATCAGCGGCTCCAACGCGAAAAGCACCGTGACCACCCTGGTCGGCGAGATGGCGGCTGCGGCCGGCAAGCGCGTGGCTGTGGGCGGCAACCTCGGTACACCCGCGCTGGACCTGCTCAGTGACGACATCGAGTTGTACGTGATGGAGCTGTCGAGCTTCCAGCTGGAAACCACCCACGACCTCGGCGCCGAAGTGGCGACCGTGTTGAACGTGAGCGAGGACCACATGGACCGCTACAGCGGCCTGCCGGCTTACCACCTGGCCAAGCATCGGATCTTCCGTGGTGCGCGGCAAGTCGTGGTCAACCGCCAGGATGCCCTGAGCCGTCCGCTGATGGGCGAGGGCCTGCCCTGCTGGACCTTCGGCCTCGGCAAACCCGATTTCAAAGCCTTCGGCATCCGCGAAGAGAACGGCGAGAAATACCTGGCCTTCGAATTCCAGAACCTGATGCCGGTGCGCGAGCTGAAAATCCGTGGCGCCCATAACCAGTCCAATGCCCTGGCGGCGTTGGCGCTGGGGCATGCCGTCGGCCTGCCGTTTGACGCCATGCTCTCGGCGCTGCGCAGCTTTGGCGGCCTTGAGCATCGCTGCCAGTGGGTGCGCGACCTTGATGGCGTCAGCTATTACAACGATTCCAAGGCCACCAACGTGGGTGCAGCCCTGGCAGCCATCGAAGGCCTTGGCGCCGATATCGACGGCAAGCTGGTGTTGATCGCCGGTGGCGACGGCAAGGGTGCCGACTTCAAGGACCTTAAAGGCCCGGTGGCTGAGCATTGCCGCGCCGTGGTGCTGATGGGCCGCGATTCCGATCTGATCGCCGCCGCTCTCGGTGACGCGGTGCCGCAAGTGCGCGCCACGTCCCTGGACGACGCCATCGCCCGTTGCAAGGCCCTGGCCCAGTCCGGCGATGCGGTGCTGTTGTCGCCAGCCTGCGCCAGTTTCGACATGTTCAAGAACTACGAAGAGCGCGGCCAGCTGTTCGCCCGCGCCGTGGAGGCCTTGGCATGAATTTCCGGAATATCATCAAGCCGTACCCATCGCCGATCATTACCGGGCGCGGTATCGACCTCGATTTCCCGATGCTCGCCGGTTGCCTCGCCTTGTTGGGCCTGGGCCTGGTGATGATTACCTCGGCGTCGTCCGAAGTGGCTGCCGTGCAGTCGGGCAATACCCTGTACATGATGATCCGTCACTTGGTGTACCTGGTGATCGGCCTCGGCGCCTGCATCGTCACCATGATGATCCCCATCGCCACCTGGCAACGCCTGGGCTGGTTGATGCTGATCGGGGCGTTCGGCTTGCTGGTCATGGTGATCCTGCCCGGCATCGGCCGCGAGGTGAATGGTTCTATGCGCTGGATCGGCTTCGGCGCGTTCAACGTGCAGCCGTCGGAAATCGCCAAGGTGTTCGTGGTGATCTACCTGGCCGGCTACCTGGTACGTCGCCAGAAAGAAGTGCGCGAAAGCTGGATGGGGTTCTTCAAGCCGTTCATCGTGCTGCTGCCCATGGCTGGCCTGCTGCTGATGGAGCCCGACTTCGGCGCCACCGTCGTGATGATGGGCGCTGCTGCGGCGATGCTGTTCCTCGGCGGCGTGGGGCTGTTCCGCTTCACCCTGATGGTGGTGCTGGCCGTGGCTGCCGTGACCGTCCTGGTGCAGGCACAACCCTACCGGATGGCGCGTCTGATCACCTTTACCGACCCCTGGTCCGACCAGTTCGGCTCCGGCTACCAGTTGACCCAGGCGCTGATCGCCTTCGGTCGCGGCGAGTGGCTGGGCGTGGGCCTGGGCAACAGTGTGCAGAAGCAGTTCTACCTGCCGGAAGCGCACACCGACTTCGTGTTCTCGGTACTGGCCGAAGAGCTCGGTGTGGTGGGTTCGCTATGCACCGTCGCGCTGTTCGTGTTCGTGTGTGTACGCGGCATGTACATCGGCCTGTGGGCCGAGAAGGCCAAACAGTATTTCGCCGCCTATGTGGCGTACGGCTTGTCGTTCCTGTGGATCGGCCAGTTCCTGATCAATATCGGTGTGAACGTCGGCCTGTTGCCGACCAAGGGCCTGACCTTGCCGTTCCTCAGTTATGGCGGCAGTTCGTTGGTGATCTGCTGCGCGTGCCTGGGCTTGTTGCTGCGCATCGAGTGGGAGAGTCGAACCCACCTGGGCAGCGAAGAGATGGAATTCAGCGAAAGCGATTTCGCCGAGGAGCCGACCCATGGGCGCTAACGTGCTGATCATGGCGGGCGGCACCGGGGGCCACGTGTTCCCGGCCCTGGCCTGCGCGCGGGAATTCCAGAACCGTGGCTACACCGTGCACTGGTTGGGCACGCCGCGCGGTATCGAAAACGAATTGGTGCCGAATGCCGGCTTGCCGCTGCACCTGATCAACGTCACCGGCCTGCGCGGCAAGGGCAAGTTGTCCCTGCTCAAGGCGCCGTTCGTGTTGCTCAAGGCGGTGTGGCAGGCGCGCAAGATCATTCGTGAACTGAAGCCGGTGTGTGTGCTCGGTTTTGGTGGCTATGTGACCGGCCCTGGTGGCGTCGCGGCCAGGCTCGCCGGTGTGCCGGTGATTGTGCACGAACAGAACGCCGTCGCCGGCACCGCCAACCGCCTGCTGGTGCCCTTGGCGGCGCGGGTGTGCGAGGCCTTTCCGAAGACCTTTGGTGCATCGGACAAGCTGCGCACCACTGGCAACCCGGTGCGCATCGAACTGTTCATGGGCATCGCCCGTGAAGCCTTGGCCGGGCGCAAGGCGCACCTGCTGGTCATGGGCGGCAGCCTGGGCTCCGAGCCTTTGAACAAATTGCTGCCGCAAGCCCTGGCGCAACTTCCTGTGGAGTTGCGCCCTGAGGTCTTCCACCAGGCGGGCAAAGATCATGGTGAAGTCACCGCCACGCGCTATCGCGAGGCCGGTGTGGAGGCGAACGTACAGCCCTTCATCAAAGACATGGCCCATGCCTATGGCTGGGCCGACCTGGTGGTCTGCCGCTCCGGTGCGCTGACCGTCAGTGAACTGGCCGCCGCCGGTCTGCCGTCGTTGCTGGTGCCTTTGCCCCACGCGATCGACGATCACCAGACCCGCAACGCTGAATATTTGGCCGGGGAGGGCGCTGCCTTCCTGCTGCCGCAAAGAACGACTGGCGCCGCCGACTTGGCCGCACGCCTGACCGAGGTATTGATGCAACCGGAACGACTCAACAGCATGGCGAGCACCGCAAGCCGCCTGGCCAAACCTGACGCAACCCGCACCGTGGTCGATATCTGCCTGGAGGTGGCCCATGGTTGAGAATCAGAAAGCCATGCCGCAACCGGAAATGCGCCGCATCCGTCGCATCCACTTCGTCGGTATCGGCGGCGTGGGCATGTGCGGCATTGCCGAAGTACTGCTGAACCTGGGCTACCAGGTGTCCGGCTCCGACTTGAAAGAGTCGCCGGTCACCGACCGCCTGAAGTCGTTCGGCGCGCAGATCTTTATCGGCCACCGTGCCGAGAACGCCGCCGAGGCCGATGTGCTGGTGGTGTCCAGCGCCGTGAACACCTCCAACCCGGAAGTGGCCACCGCCCTTGAGCGCCGCATTCCCGTGGTGCCTCGCGCCGAGATGCTGGCCGAGCTGATGCGCTATCGCCACGGCATCGCCGTCGCCGGCACCCATGGCAAAACCACTACTACCAGCCTGATTGCCTCGGTGTTCGCCGCCGGAGGCCTGGACCCGACGTTCGTCATTGGTGGCCGCCTGAATGCCGCCGGCACCAATGCCCAGCTCGGCACCAGCCGTTACCTGATCGCCGAAGCCGATGAAAGCGATGCCAGCTTCCTGCATTTGCAACCGCTGGTGGCTGTGGTCACCAACATCGACGCCGACCATATGGCGACCTACGACGGTGACTTCAACAAGCTGAAGAAAACCTTCGTCGAGTTCCTGCACAACCTGCCGTTCTACGGTCTGGCGGTGGTGTGCCTGGACGATCCGGTGGTGCGCGAAATCCTGCCGCTGGTCAAGCGTCCGACCGTGACCTACGGCTTCAGCGAAGACGCCGACGTGCGCGCCATCAATGTGCGCCAGGAAGGCATGCAAACCTTCTTCACCGTGCTGCGTCCGGACCGTGAGCCCTTGGATGTCTCGGTGAACATGCCGGGCAACCACAACGTACTCAATTCCCTGGCGACCATCTGCATCGCCACCGACGAGGGCGTCAGCGATGAAGCCATCGTCGAAGGCCTGTCGCGCTTTGCCGGCGTGGGCCGTCGCTTCCAGGTCTACGGCCAGTTGCCGGTAGAGGGCGGTGACGTGATGCTGGTGGACGACTACGGGCACCACCCGACTGAAGTCGCTGCGGTGATCAAGGCCGTGCGTGGTGGCTGGCCGGAGCGTCGCCTGGTGATGGTGTACCAGCCGCACCGCTACAGCCGTACCCGCGACCTGTACGACGATTTCGTCAATGTACTGGCCGATGCCAACGTGCTGCTGTTGATGGAAGTCTACCCGGCCGGCGAAGAGCCGATCCCGGGCGCCGACAGCCGCAAGCTGTGCAACAGCATCCGTCAGCGCGGCCAGTTGGACCCCATCTACATCGAGCGTGGCGTGGACCTGGCGCCAATCGTCAAGCCGCTGCTGCGTGCCGGCGACATCCTGCTGTGCCAGGGCGCCGGTGACATTGGTGGCCTTGCGCCGAAATTGCTGGCGAGCCCGCTGTTTGCGGCAAAAAAGGGAGCGGCGAAATGACCACTGACTACGCCTCCCTGTTTTCCACGATCACGCCTGCCGACTTCGGTCGCGTAGCCGTATTGTTCGGCGGCAAGAGCGCCGAGCGCGAAGTGTCGCTCAAGTCCGGCAACGCCGTGCTCGAAGCCTTGCAAAGTGCCGGCGTGAACGCCTTCGGTATCGACGTGGGCGATGACTTCCTCGCCCGCCTGCAGGCCGAGAAGATCGACCGCGCCTTCATCATCCTGCATGGCCGTGGCGGTGAAGACGGCAGCATGCAAGGCCTGCTGGAGTGCGCCGGCATCCCTTACACCGGCAGCGGCATCCTCGCTTCCGCGCTGGCGATGGACAAGTTGCGCACCAAGCAGGTGTGGCACAGCCTGGGCATTCCGACCCCGCGTCACAGTGTGCTGTGCAGCGAAGACGATTGTATTTCTGCAGCCAAGGAACTGGGCCTGCCTTTGATCGTCAAACCTGCCCATGAAGGCTCCAGTATCGGCATGGCCAAAGTGAACTCGGCCGCCGAATTGATCGACGCATGGAAAGCGGCAAGTACCTACGATTCGCAAGTGTTGGTGGAACAGTGGATCCAGGGTCCCGAGTACACCATCGCCACCCTGCGTGGCCAGGTATTGCCGCCCATCGCATTGGGCACGCCCCACACCTTTTACGACTACGACGCCAAGTACCTGGCTTCCGATACCCAGTACCGGATCCCATGCGGCCTTGACGCAGCCAAGGAACAGGAATTGATGGACCTCACGGCGAAAGCCTGTGAGGCGCTGGGTATCGCCGGTTGGGCGCGGGCGGACGTGATGCAGGATGACCAAGGGAATTTCTGGTTCCTGGAAGTCAACACCGCACCGGGCATGACCGACCACAGCCTGGTACCTATGGCCGCTCGCGCTGCGGGCCTGGATTTCCAGCAACTGGTGCTGGCGATCCTGGCCGCAAGCATTGAGCCACGAGGCTAAGGACATGAAAGGCGCATCGCTTCGTCATCAGCCCCCTCAAGCACCGAGCCGCAAGCCGGTGCCACGGGGTGCCAGCCGAATGGTGGCTAAAGAGCCGATGTCGGCGCGCCTGCCGAAAGCCAACTTTGGTTTCCTCAAGGCGTTGTACTGGCCGGTATTGCTGGTGGTGCTGGGCTTTGGAACCTACGAAGGCGCGCAGCGTCTGTTGCCGTATGCCGACCGGCCGATCACCAAGATCAGCGTGCAGGGCGACTTGAGCTACATCAGCCAGCAAGCGGTACAGCAGCGCATCGGCCCGTACCTGGCGGCGAGCTTCTTTACCATCGACCTGGCCGGCATGCGCTCGGAGCTGGAACAGATGCCGTGGATCGCCCACGCCGAAGTCCGCCGCGTATGGCCGGACCAGGTGACGATCCGCCTGGAAGAACAACTGCCCGTGGCCCGTTGGGGTGACGAAGCGCTGTTGAACAACCAGGGCCAGGCGTTCACCCCGCGTGAGCTGGCCAACTACGAGCACCTGCCGCAGCTGTTCGGGCCGCAGCGGGCTCAGCAGCAAGTGATGCAGCAGTACCAGGCCTTGAGCCAGATGCTGCGGCCACTGGGCTTCTCCATTGCACGCCTGGAACTGCGTGAACGGGGCAGCTGGTTTTTGACGACCGGGGCAGGCAGTTCCGGCCCGGGCATCCAGTTGTTGCTGGGACGCGACCGCTTGGTGGAAAAGATGCGCCGCTTCATTGCCATCTACGACAAGACCTTGAAAGAACAGATTACGAACATTGCGAGCGTCGACCTGCGTTACGCCAACGGCCTTGCCGTCGGCTGGCGTGAACCGGCAGCGCCCACGGCAGCGCAACCCGCTGTCGCGAAGAATTAAGAAGAGGCAGGACCCATGGCAAACGTGCAAAGCGGCAAAATGATCGTCGGTCTCGATATCGGCACCTCCAAGGTGGTGGCGCTGGTGGGCGAGGTCGGGGAAGACGGTGTCATCGAAATCGTCGGTATTGGCACGCATCCGTCCCGGGGCCTGAAGAAGGGCGTGGTGGTGAACATCGAGTCCACCGTGCAATCGATCCAGCGCGCCATCGAAGAAGCGCAGCTGATGGCCGGTTGCCGGATCCACTCGGCGTTCGTCGGCGTGGCGGGCAACCATATCCGCAGCCTGAACTCCCACGGCATCGTGGCGATCCGCGACCGCGAAGTCAGCTCGGCCGACCTCGAGCGCGTGCTCGACGCTGCCCAGGCCGTGGCGATCCCGGCTGACCAGCGGGTGTTGCACACCCTGCCGCAGGACTACGTGATCGACAACCAGGAAGGCGTACGTGAGCCCCTGGGCATGTCGGGCGTACGCCTGGAAGCCAAGGTCCACGTGGTGACCTGTGCCGTCAACGCCGCACAGAATATTGAAAAATGCGTGCGTCGCTGCGGTCTGGAAATCGACGACATCATTCTCGAGCAGTTGGCTTCGGCCTACTCGGTTCTGACCGACGACGAAAAAGAACTGGGCGTGTGCCTGGTCGACATCGGCGGCGGCACCACCGACATCGCGATCTTCACCGAGGGTGCGATCCGTCACACCGCCGTGATCCCGATTGCCGGTGACCAGGTGACCAACGACATCGCCATGGCGCTGCGTACACCGACCCAGTACGCCGAAGAAATCAAGATCCGCTACGCTTGCGCCCTGGCCAAGCTGGCCGGTGCCGGCGAGACCATCAAGGTGCCGAGCGTGGGTGATCGTCCACCGCGCGAACTGTCGCGCCAGGCCCTGGCCGAAGTGGTCGAGCCACGCTACGACGAGCTGTTTACCCTGATCCAGGCTGAACTGCGCCGCAGCGGCTACGAAGATTTGATCCCGGCCGGCATCGTGCTGACCGGTGGTACCTCGAAGATGGAAGGCGCGGTCGAGCTGGCCGAGGAAATCTTCCACATGCCGGTCCGCCTGGGCGTGCCCCATGGCGTGAAGGGTCTGGGCGACGTGGTACGCAACCCGATTTATTCCACCGGCGTGGGCTTGCTGTTGTACGGGCTGCAAAAGCAGACCGACGGCATTTCCCTGTCGGGCCCGAGCAACCGTGACAGCTACCGCAGCGACGACGAGGCCAAGGCGCCGTTGTTCGAGCGGTTGCAGGCATGGGTCAAGGGCAACTTCTAATGATTTACCGCGACACCGCAACACCGTTGTAAGCAGTAGGCGAAAAAACTAGAGAAATGAAAGGAGAGGGAACATGTTCGAACTCGTAGACAACATCCCCGCAAGCCCGGTCATCAAAGTGATCGGTGTCGGCGGTGGCGGCGGCAACGCTGTCAACCATATGGTCAAGAGCAACATTGAAGGCGTTGAATTCATCTGCGCCAACACTGATGCCCAGGCGCTGAAAAGCATCGGCGCGCGGACCATCCTGCAATTGGGCACTGCGGTGACCAAGGGCCTCGGCGCTGGCGCCAACCCGGAAGTCGGCCGTCAAGCCGCGCTGGAAGACCGTGAGCGTATCGCTGAAGTGCTGCAAGGCACCAACATGGTGTTCATCACCACCGGCATGGGCGGCGGTACCGGTACCGGTGCTGCGCCGATCATTGCCGAAGTGGCCAAGGAAATGGGCATTCTGACGGTGGCTGTCGTCACCCGTCCGTTCCCGTTCGAAGGTCGCAAGCGCATGCAGATCGCCGACGAAGGCATCCGTCTGCTGTCTGAAAGCGTCGACTCGTTGATCACCATCCCCAACGAGAAGCTGCTGACCATCCTGGGCAAGGACGCGAGCCTGCTGTCCGCATTCGCCAAGGCTGACGATGTACTGGCCGGTGCCGTTCGCGGTATCTCCGACATCATCAAGCGCCCAGGCATGATCAACGTCGACTTTGCCGACGTCCGTACCGTGATGAGCGAAATGGGCATGGCGATGATGGGCACTGGCTGCGCCAGCGGTCCGAACCGTGCACGTGAAGCCACTGAAGCGGCCATCCGCAACCCGCTGCTGGAAGACGTGAACCTGCAAGGTGCACGCGGCATCCTGGTGAACATCACCGCCGGTCCTGACCTGTCCCTGGGTGAGTACTCCGACGTGGGTAGCATCATCGAAGCCTTCGCTTCCGAGCACGCCATGGTCAAGGTCGGTACCGTTATCGATCCGGATATGCGCGACGAGCTGCACGTGACCGTGGTTGCGACCGGCCTGGGCGCGAAAATCGAGAAGCCTGTGAAGATCATCGACAACACCCTGCACAACAGCCAGGCCAGCCACGCCAGCCAGGCGGCTGCTGCTCCAGCGCCTTCGCGCCAGGAACTGCCGTCGGTGAACTACCGTGACCTGGACCGTCCGACCGTGATGCGCAACCAGGCTCAGGCCGGTGCTGCGGCGTCCCGTAGCCCGAATCCGCAAGATGATCTGGACTACCTGGACATCCCGGCATTCTTGCGTCGTCAGGCCGATTGATGGAATGTATCAGGGCTATGAAGGTGATTGGTGTTCAGCAAAGGTCTGGTCTGCTATTATCGCCAGCCTTTGTTGATACCAGTTCGCAATTTGCGCTGAAGCGGTCCAAGCCATGATTAAACAACGCACCCTGAAGAATATTATTCGTGCCACAGGTGTAGGTCTGCACTCCGGGGAGAAGGTATACCTGACCCTCAAGCCTGCACCTGTCGACACCGGCATCGTGTTTGTGCGTGCCGACCTGGACCCTGTGGTGCAGATTCCTGCTCGCGCGGAAAACGTTGGCGAAACCACGATGTCGACCACATTGGTCAACGGTGACGTCAAGGTGGACACGGTGGAGCACTTGCTCTCGGCCATGGCCGGTTTGGGCATCGATAACGCCTACGTCGAGCTCTCCGCGTCCGAAGTCCCGATCATGGATGGCAGCGCTGGACCCTTCGTATTCTTGATTCAATCTGCCGGCCTGGAAGAACAGGACGCAGCCAAGAAGTTCATTCGCATTCTGCGGGAAGTGACAGTAGAAGACGGCGACAAGCGCGCCACCTTCGTCCCGTTCGAAGGCTTTAAAGTGAGCTTTGAGATCGATTTCGATCACCCGGTATTCCGTGACCGCACCCAAAGTGCAAGCGTGGATTTTTCCAGCACTTCGTTCGTAAAAGAAGTCAGCCGCGCCCGTACCTTTGGTTTCATGAGTGACATCGAGTACCTGCGCAAGCACAACCTCGCACTCGGCGGCAGCGTTGAAAACGCCATTGTGGTCGACGCGGATGGTGTACTGAACGAAGACGGCCTTCGCTACGAAGACGAATTCGTGAAGCACAAGATCCTCGATGCAATCGGTGACCTCTACCTGCTGGGCAATAGCCTGATAGGCGAGTTCAAAGGCTTCAAGTCGGGCCACGCCCTTAACAACCAGCTGCTGCGCAAGTTGATTGAGCAGACAGACGCTTGGGAAGTCGTGACCTTCGAAGATGCCAGCACCGCACCGATCTCTTACATGCGTCCCGTTGCGGCGGTGTAAGTAACAACTCTCTTTCTTTAGTTTTGAAAGGCTGCCTTCGGGTGGCCTTTTTTTATACCCACTTTTTCTGACTCTGCCACTGTTCAAGTGTGGGAGGGCGCAAGCCACCTCCCACATTAGATCCGCTTCACTATTCAGAGGGTTGCTGAATCGGCAATGCGGTTTCTTCCGCTGTGCTTGGCCTCATACAACGCCTGGTCCGCACTCAACAGCAATGCCTCCAGCGACTGGCGACTGCGCTTGTCCCACGTACTCATGCCAATACTCACCGTAATCGGCTGTTCGTCCCCGGCCACCCGCGGCAAGTGCTCGACGCCGCTGCGGATATGCTCGGCGATCACCCAGGCACCCTTGGCATCGGTCAACGGCAACACCACCGCAAACTCTTCACCGCCATAGCGTGCCGCCAAGTCGGCCGGGCGGCGGATGTTGGTACCGATCACTTGGGCCACGTTACGTAGTGCCTCATCGCCGCCATGATGACCATGACGGTCGTTGAACGCCTTGAAGTGGTCCACATCGATCATCAGCACCGTGAGCGGCTCGGTCGAGCGTTGGGCGCGGTCCCACTCCAGGCGCAGGCGTTCGTCCAGCACGCGGCGGTTGGCCAGGCCCGTCAACGCATCGGTGGCTGCCAGTTCTGACAGTACCCGTTCAGCGCGCCGCCGCCGTCGCAGTTCCCGGCGTAGCATCCAGGTCAGCCACAACAAACCGGCACAGAGCACTCCTGTGGCACTACTGGTCAGCAGTGCCACGCGACTCCAGGGCGCGAATACGTCCTCGCTGGACAGCGCCACGACCACGATCAGTGGCAGTTCACCGACATTGGTAAAGGTATACAGGCGCTCTTTGCCACTGATGGCAGAGATCGCCTGAAAGCTGCCGCTTCCGTCACGCAGTATTCGCTTGAAGTTGGGCCGGTCACTGAGGTCCTTGTCGATCATGTCGCGTTCGAGCAGCGGCTGCTGGGCCAGGAGAATGCCATTCCTGCTCAGCAGGTTGACGCTGCTGCCGTTGCCGATGGTCAGGGTGTTGAAGAGCTGATCGAAATACGCCAGGCGCATGGTCGCAACCGCCACGCCGGCAAACTCTCCCTTGGGGCCTGACACACGTCGACTGAATGCCATGCGCCAGACCTGGTCGCATTCGCAACGGACCTTGAACGGCCGACTGATAAACAAGCCGGCGTTGGCGTCCTTGGCATGCACCTGGAAATAATCGCGGCTGGCAAAATTACGTGGCGTGGGCCGCAGCGTGGAGGAGTCGGCGATAACCGTACCGGTGGTGTCCAGCAGCAGGACCTCGCCTTTGAAAGGCGCCGCCGTGGACAAATCAAACTGCACCAGGTGCTGGATATTGGCGGCAACCTGGGACAAGTCTTCGCGTTGCGTGGCCGCAATCAGACCGTTGAGCGCCATGTCATACAGTTCGACGTTACGCAGTACGTCGGCATTGATCAATTGGGCGATGTTGGTGGTAGACCGCTTGGCCGCTTCGAGCGTGCTGGCGTGTTCGCGCATCAACAGCACCGCGACAATGATCACAATCAGGGCGACGCTGAGCCCGCTGCCCAGGATCAGTAACAACTCAGGGTGTGCGGGTGAGGTACGAACAGGGCGTGGACTCATCGGGCAGACTTCAGCGGTGAGGATGCTGGCAGTTTAGTTCTACCCGATGAAAATTAAATACTTGGTTAAAAAGAAAAAATCACCCCTCAGAACACGTTGATCGGATAGTCGACGATCACGCGGTACTCGTCCACGTCCCGATCCACCGCCGCGTAGCCATTGCCACCGCGGTTGGTCGCCCATTGCAGGCGCACCGCCAGGTCCTTGGCCTTGCCGCCCTGCACCACATATTTCACGTCGATGTCGCGTTCCCAGTGCTTGGCATCTTTGCCATCGGCGCTGTACCAGGCGCTGTAGCCACGGCTTTGCGGATCAACTTTGGTCAGGTCGGTCTCGCCGCTGATATAGGACACCGCCGAGGTCAGGCCCGGCATGCCGAGGCCGACGAAGTCATAGGCGTACTTGAGCTTCCATGAGCGTTCGTTGGGGCCGTTGAAGTCGGAGTACTGCTGGGAGTTGTCCAGGTAGATGCTGTCGCCCTGGGCGATGTAGTCGAATGGCGTGTTGCCGTTGACCCGCTGGTAGGTGGCGGTGACGCTGTGGTTGCCCACGCCCACGGTGAAATGCAGGCTGTAGGTGTTGTTGTCGATGGCGCCGAGCAGCGACTGGCCGGTGTCCTGGGTGTGGTAGTAGTGCAGGCCCGGGTTGAGGCTGACCAGATCATTCAGCGCGTAGGTGTAGTCCAGGTCGTAGTAGTACTGGTTCCACACGTCCTTGAGTTCCGACGCGTAGAGGTTGCTGGTCAGCCCGGCGATGCCGCTGAACGATACGCCGGCCCAGTTCAGGTGCTGGCTGTCCGCCGTGTTGGGCAGCGCGCCGTAGCTGGTGCCGATGCGGCGATGGCCGCTCTGGTTGTAGAGCTTGGTGAAACTGGCCTGGCCGCCTTCGAACATCCAGCCGTCGAGACTGTGGTTGGTCAGGCTCACGCCACGGAAGGTCTGCGGCAGCATGCGTGTCGCGCCGCCGGCGATCACCGGGTTATTGAGGAACAGGTCGCCGGCCTTCAGCTCGGTATCGAATGCGCGCATTTTCAAGGTGCCACCCGCGGTAGAGAACGAGCCGGGTGCCTTGCCGTTGCCACCACCATACGGAAGGATGCTGGAACCATCGGTGCCGCCACCGCCGTCGAGCTTGAGGCCGAGCATGGCATGGGCGTCCAGGCCGAAGCCGACGGTGCCCTGGGTGTAGCCGGATTCGAAGATACCGATGAAACCCTGGCCCCACTCCTTGCTGTCATCGGTGTGAATGTCGCGCCGGTCGCGGTTCATGTAGTAGTTGCGGGTGTTGATAGTGAGGTGGGCGCCTTCGACGAAACCGTCGGCGGGGGTAGTGTCTGCCGCGTGGGCAAGGGGGGAAATCGTTGCGGCTATTGTGAGGAATAACGGGGTGAACGTCAGCGAGTTCTTCACCGGTGGAGCTCCTTTGGTCAATCGGAAACGGCCAGTGTCGTTGGGGGTGCCTGGCCTTTTTTGACGGCAAAAAAAAGCCGCTGAACGTCAGCGGCTTTAAGACAGATTCCCAGTGTAGAGCCCTGGAAATAAGTCGAGGGAAATGCGGGTAAGCGGGAAAGCTGTCATTGCCGTCGCGCTCATCGATGCGTCAAATTAACGCAGGTGAGCGGTGCGATACAGAGTGTAACAAGATAATGACTGTTGCCCAAATCGCAACAGTCATGGTGCTACCGGCAGGCTAATACCAAAGGTATTCCCACCGCCGTCACTGCGCACGAACACATCGCCGCCATGCATCAACGCAATCGCCTTGACGATAGCCAGGCCCAACCCGTGATTGGCCCCGCTGTTGCTGCGCGACGCGTCCACCCGATAAAAGCGTTCGAACAGACGCGGCAGGTGCTCGCTGGCAATCACTTCGCCGGGGTTGGTCACACCAATCGAGACCTGATGCTCCTGCACCTCTATGTTCACTGCGATGACCTGCCCGGGCGCGGTGTGTTGCACCGCATTGCTCAGCAGGTTGATCAGTGCGCGGCGCAGGTGGGCTTTCTCGATCTGCACCACGGCATCCCCGTGGACCTGCACCTGGACCTGGGCGTCTTCGAGGATGAAGTCCAGGTAGTCGAGAGTGGTGGCCACCTCGTCAGCCAGGGAGCTTTCGATCAGCTTGGTAGCCTTGCTGCCCTGGTCGGCGCTGGCGAGGAACAGCATGTCGTTGATGATCGAACGCAGGCGCTCCAGCTCTTCGAGGTTCGATTGCAGCACCTCGAAATAATGCTCGGCCGAGCGCCCACGGGTCAGCGCCACCTGGGTCTGGCCGATCAGGTTGGTCAGCGGCGAACGCAGTTCATGGGCCACATCGGCGTTGAACGACTCCAGGCGCGAATAGGCTTGCTCGACGCGGTCCAGGGTGGAGTTGAACGAGTTGACGAACTGACTCAACTCCGGCGGCAACGGCGACAGTTGCAGGCGCCCGGAGAGCTTCGGTGGCGCGAGTTTCTGCGCCTCGTCCGAGAGTTTGCCCAGCGGTTTGAGGCCGATGCGCGCCACCCAGAACCCCAGCAACGACGCCAGCACCACGCCTACCAGGGCCAGGCTGATCAATGCCACGAGCAAATGATGCTGGGTGGCGCGGAAGTTCTCGGTGTCGATGGCGATCATGAAGCGCAGCGGCGGGCGCTGGTCCTTGGCCGGGAACTGGCTCACCAACACCTTGAACGGGTGCTTGTAGCCCGCCAGGTGCAAGTCGCGCTTGCCTGTGCGCCCTTCGGCGAAGGCGCGGATCTGCGCATCGGGGTTGCCATACTCGTAGTTCGGGTCGCTGCTCACCACCCAGAAGCGGATGCGTTTGTCTTCCTCACCCAGCAGCTTGAGCTTGGCCTTGATCTTCACCCAATGGTCCGGCGTACCGAAGCGGTTCACCGACGATTCGAGCACGCTGTAGCGCGCATCCAGCTCGGCGCCCGGCAGCAGCCCAAGGCTGCGGTCCACCTGTTGATAGAGCGCGCCGCCAATCAACAGGAAGATCAGCAACGCCACCAGGCTGAACATGCCGCTCAGGCGCAAGGCAATGGAGTTAGCCGACATTGCGACTCTCCAGCACATACCCCATGCCCCGGATGGTGTGCAGCAGCTTGGTGTCGAACGGCCCGTCGAGCTTGGCGCGCAGACGCTTGATCGCGACTTCCACCACATTGGCGTCGCTGTCGAAATTGATGTCCCAGACCATTTCCGCAATCGCCGTCTTGGAAAGGATTTCGCCCTGGCGTCGCGCCAATACGCTGAGCAGCGAGAACTCCTTGGCGGTCAGGTCCAGGCGCACGCCGTTGCGGCTGGCCTTGCGGCTGATCAGGTCGATCCACAGGTCAGCGACCGTCACCTGCACCGGCTCGTGCCCGCCGCTACGGCGGGTCAGGGCTTGCAGGCGTGCCACCAGTTCCAGGAAGGAAAACGGCTTGCCCAGGTAATCGTCGGCGCCTTCGCGCAGGCCGCGAATGCGGTCTTCCACGCGCTCGCGAGCGGTCAGCATGATCACCGGCGTCTGTTTGCGTGCACGCAAGGCGCGCAACACGCCGAAGCCATCGAGGCCGGGCAGCATCACGTCGAGCACGATCACCGCATAATCGTTCTCCAGCGCCAGGTGCAGACCCTCGACACCTTCGCGGGCGACATCGACCGTATAGCCTTGCTCGGTCAGACCGCGATGCAGGTAGTCCGCGGTTTTCTCTTCATCTTCAATAATCAGGACGCGCATGAGTCTTTTGCTCCAGGGCCGGGCCTCAATCTGTGGTCGCCAACGCAGGGGTTGGTATGGGCCGGTGGAAAAACTTCTCGAGGTACAAGTATATGACCGGCGTGGTGAACAACGTCAGCGCCTGGCTCACCAGCAAGCCGCCGACCACCGCGATCCCCAGCGGCTGGCGCATTTCCGCACCGGGGCCGGCGCCGAGCATCAGCGGCACCGCGCCAAGCAGGGCGGCGAGGGTGGTCATGATGATTGGCCGGAACCGCGTGACGCAGGCTTCGTAGATCGCTTCTTCAGGCGCAAGCCCGCGCACGCGCTGGGCGTCAAGGGCGAAGTCGATCATCAGGATGCCGTTCTTCTTCACGATACCGATCAATAGCACCAGGCCGATCAAGGCCATGATCGAAAAATCCTGGCCCATCAGCGACAGCATGATCAGTGCGCCCAACCCGGCGGATGGCAAGGTCGAGATGATCGTCAGCGGGTGCACGAAACTCTCGTACAACACGCCGAGGATGATGTAGACCGCCACCAGCGCCGCCAGGATCAGCCACGGTTGGCTGGCCAGGGAGCTCTGGAACGCCTGGGCCGCGCCCTGGAAGTTGCCGATGATGGTAGTTGGCATGCCGATTTCATTCTTGGCTTGATCGAGCATGAGCACCGCGTCGCCCAACGCCACGCCCGGCGCCAGGTTGAACGACAGGTTGGCGGCCGGGAACATGCCGTCATGGCTGATGGAAAGCGGCCCCACCGTCGGTGGATCGACTTTGGCCAGCGCCGACAGCGGCACCATCTCGTTGGTCAGCGGCGAGCGCAGGTAGAAATAGTTCAGGCTTTCGGCCTTGCCGCGTTGTTGCGTGTCCAGTTCCAGCACCACCTGGTACTGGTTGATTTCGGTCTGGAACTCGTTGATCTGGCGTTGGCCGAAGGCGTCGTACAGCGCCTGGTCCACATCGGTGGCGGTCAGGCCAAAGCGTGCGGCGGCCTGACGGTCGATGCTGATGTGGGTGATGCTGCCGCCCAGTTGCAGGTCGTTGGACAGGTCGCGAAAGGCCGGGTTGGCGCGCAGTTTTTCGGTGAGGCGCTGGGTCCAGGTATTCAGCGTCGCGCCGTCATTGCTCTTGAGCACGTATTGGTACTGGGCGCGGCTGGGGCCGGAACTCAAGTTGATGTCCTGACCGGCACGCAGGTACAGCACAATGCCCGGCACCTTGGCCAGTTTCGGGCGGATGCGATCAATGAACTGGCTGGCGGACACATCGCGATCACCGCGATCCTTCAAGGCGATCCAGAAACGCCCGTTGGCAATGGTCTGGTTGCTGCCGGTCACCCCCACTGAATGCGAGAACGCTTGCACCGCCGGGTCGGCCTTGACGATCTCGGCCAGGGCCTTGTGCTTGGCGACCATGTCCGGGTACGACACGTCGGCCGCCGCTTCGCTGGTGCCGAGTACAAAGCCGGTGTCCTGCACCGGGAAGAAACCCTTGGGGATAAACACATAGCCGACCACGGCCAGGGCCAGGGTTATCACAAAGATCGCTGCCATGGTGCGTTGATGGGCCAGGGCGCGGCGCAGGTTGCGCGCATAGCCGGCCAACAGGCGCTCGCTGAAACCTGGTTTGTCGTGGGCGTGATGGGTGGGCGCGCGCATGAACAGCGCGGCGAGGGTCGGCGCCAGGGTCAGTGATACCACCACCGAAATCAGGATGGTCGAGGTGGCTGTCAGCGCGAATTCCTTGAACAGCCGTCCGACCACACCGCCCATGAACAGCAGCGGAATGAATGCCGCCACCAGCGAGAAGCTGATGGACACCACGGTAAAGCCGATTTCACCGGCGCCCTTGATCGCCGCTTCGCGCTTGTCGAGGCCCGCCTCCAGATGACGGTGAATGTTCTCCACCACCACGATCGCATCGTCCACCACAAAGCCCACGGCAATCACGATTGCCACCAGTGTGAGGTTGTTCAGGCTGAAGCCCATCAGGTACATCAGCGCAAAACTGGCGACCAGCGACACGCCCAGCACACTGGACACAATCAGCGTCGCCGACAACTGGCGCAGGAACAGCGCCATCACCGCCACCACCAGCAGGATGGCGATCAGCAAGGTGACTTCCACTTCGTGCAAGGAGGCGCGGATGGTCTTGGTGCGGTCGGTCAACACGCTGACCTGCACCGACGCCGGCAACATGGCTTGCAGGCGCGGCAACTCGGCTTGAATACGGTCGACGGTCTCGACGATGTTCGCGCCGGGTTGGCGTGAGATCACCAGGTTGACCCCGGGCGTGTCGCCGGACCAGGCCTGCACGTAGGCGTTTTCCGAGCCATTGATGACTTTGGCGATATCACGCAGTTGAACCGGTGCGCCGTCCTTGTAGGACACGATCAACTGCGCGTAGTCCTCCGGGTGGAACAACTGGTCGTTGGTCGACAGGGTCGACACGCTGTTCTCGCCGTAGATCGCGCCCTTGGCCAGGTTGAGGCTCGATTGCTGGATAGCCAGGCGGATATCGGCGAGGGTCAAGCCGATGGCGGCGAGTTTGTCCGGCGACGCCTGCACGCGGATCGCCGGGCGTTGCTGGCCGGTGATGTTGATCTGGCCAACGCCGTCGATCTGGCTGATCTGCCGGGCCAGCAGGGTTTCCACGTAGTCGCTCAGCTCGGTGCTGGGCATGCTGTTGGAACTGACGCTGAGGATCAGTACCGGGCTGTCCGCCGGGTTGACCTTTTTCCAGGTCGGCAGGCTCGGCATATCGCTGGGCAGCTTGCCGGACGCGGTGTTGATCGCCGCCTGCACTTCCTGGGCGGCGGTGTCGATGCTCTTGTCCAGGGTGAATTGCAGGGTCAGCAGGCTGGAGCCCAAGGCACTGCTGGAGGTCATCTGGGTCATGCCGGGGATGGCGCTGAATTGCACCTCCAATGGCGTGGCCACGGACGAGGCCATGGTGTCCGGGCTGGCGCCAGGCAGGGTGGCGGTCACCTGGATGGTCGGAAACTCCGCTTCAGGCAGTGGGGCAATGGCCAGGCGCGGGAAGGCAATCAGCCCGAGCAGCACCAGGGCGAAGGTCAGCAGCAGGGTGGCGACCGGGTGGTCGACACACCAGGCTGACGGCGAACGGCTCATGGTTGCACCTTGGCATCGACGGTCTGGATGACCTGCGGTGGGTCCTTGAGTACCTCCACCTGCGCACCGGCCTTGAGCCGCGACTGGCCGTCACTGATCAGCACATCCCCGGCCTGCACGCCCTTGATGATGTTGAGGTCGCTGTCCTGGTACGTCACCTGCACCGGCACCACCTCGACCTTGTCGCCGTTGACCCGGTACACGAAGTGCGAATCCAGGCCGCGCTGTACCACGGTCGGTGGAACGACCAAGGCGTTTTTGTCGAGGGCGGTCTGGATCTTGATAGTCACCAGTTGCCCCGGCCACAGGCGCTGTGAAGCGTTATTGAACTCGGCCTTGGCGCGCAGGGTGCCGGTGGTGGAGCTGATCTGGTTGTCGATCAGGCTCAAATGGCCTTCGCCGAGCAAATCGCCGGTCTGGCCGTCGGTATCGGCGCCCAGGTAGGCGTCGACGCTGGCCGGGGTGGGCGCCGCGATCAGGCCTTGCAGGGTGGGCAGCATCTGTTGCGGCAGGGAGAACTCGACGGCAATCGGGTCGATCTGGGTCACGGAAAACAGGCCCTGGGTATCGGCTGTGCGCAGGAAGTTGCCTTCATCCACGGTGCGAATACCCACGCGGCCGCTGACCGGTGAGCGAATCTGGGTGTAGGAAAGTTGCACCTGGGCCGAATCGATGGCGGCCTGGTTGCCCTGGGCGGTGGCCTTGAGCTGGTTGACCAACGCTTGTTGCTGGTCATAGGTCTGCTTGGACACGCCGTCATCGACGCTCAATGCCTTGTAGCGCTTGAGGTTGACCAGCGCCACCTGCAACTGCGCCTGGCTTTCGCCCAGTTGCGCCTTGGCCTGGTCGAGATTGGCGCGGATCGAGCGGTCATCGATGGTCGCCAGCAGGTCGCCGGCCTTGACCCGTTGGCCTTCCTTGACCAGCAATTTTGTGAGGATGCCGTCCACCTGCGGGCGAATCACCACGCTGTGCAGTGACAGCACCGAACCGATCCCGCTGACAAAGCGCGGAACATCCTGCTGCACCACGCTCACCACCCGCACCGGAATCGCCGTGGGCGCCGCCAGTCTGGCTTTGGCTGGACGGGTCAAGGTCCAGGCTGCAACAGCCAACACTACGAGGACAGCCACGATCAGGGCGGTTTTGCGTTGAATGTGCATGGGGTGAGGCGCCAGGGCAAAGGATTGGAAGTGTGTGAGGCCTTTATAGCCTGCCAACCCGGTCAGCAAGGTGACTGCTAACTGACGGCGCTGTCAGTAAAGGCAGACCATTCGTACAGGTGGTGGTTAAAGATCCGAGGCGGGCAGGTATACTGCGCGCCAGCGTGGCCCGCAAGCCGGCCCCGCGTCATTTCTTGCACGCTCCGGAGCTTCCATGACTTCCCCGACACAACCCCCTGTTGAAGCGGCCGACCTCGTCGATCCGGCCAGCGCCGAAGGCGTTGAAAAAGCCGAGATCCCGGCGTTCAAATTCCCCTTCAAGCCGGGTGAGCTGGCCGGGGCCAAGAATGCCGCCCAGCCCTGGTACAAGAACGGTGCCAGGAATGGCCACACCAAGACCCCGGGCATGGCGCCACCGGGCACCCGCCGTTCCATGGGTAAACGTTAAGATTAATCCACTGTAATATTTGCGGGATGTTGCCTACAGCTCCAGTCGCTATTTCTTCTTGTAGGCCCACGACCGTTTCTTGAAAGCTTGCACAGCTTCCGCTGCACCCCTGGTTTTTCCACAGGGAGCAGCGGAGGGCGCTCTTTCCGGAAAAGGACGTTTCCTGTGGCCCTGATACACCTTTGTGTAGCGTTTGTCCTGTTGCTTGCGGTGGATGCCGTTGCAGGCCTTGATCAACCTCGACGCGAAATCCGCTTCGCCGTTGCCGCGCAATTTCCCCCCTTCCAGAGCCGCAACCCGCAAGGGCAGTTGGTCGGCTTGAATATCGAGTTGGGCAACGCCCTTTGCCAGCAGTTGAATGTTCGCTGTACCTGGGTCGACCAGGTGCTGGTCGAAAACTTCGGACGTCTTGAAGCGCGGCAATTCGATGCAATCATGGGCATTGCCCCTACACCCCTGCGCCGGCGTTGGGTCAGTTTTACCGACAACCTCTACCCCTTTACCACGCGTCTTGTCGCCCGTCGAAGCTCGGGCCTGATGCCGACACCAAGGTCGCTCAAGGGCAAGCGAGTGGGCGTATTGCTGGGCAGTAATCGCGAAGCCTTTGTTCGTTCGCAATGGGCGCGCGAAGGCGTGATTATCAAGAGTTTCTGGCTCAACGACGAGCTGGTCCGCAGCCTGGTGGCAGGCGATATCGATGCGACCCTGCAGGGCACTGTGGAAATTCGCGAGGCCCTGCTCGACACGGCTGTCGGCCAGGATTTCGACTTTCTGGGGCCCGCCGTTTGTGCTGAGTTGTTAGGCAATGGTGTTGCGATTGCGCTGCGCAATACCGACACGGCGCTGCGTGTCGAGCTGAATCGTGCGCTTGAACAGCTCAAGCACAATGGCGAATACCAGCGGATCGTCGCGCCTTATCATCTGGACCGGCCGTGATGGCTAATTAATTGCGCGGAACATGAGCTGGATCAGTATTTGCCCCCTCGGTGCGCTTAGAGTCGACGCCCTGCCGACTCCCCCAACAACCACGAGCGCGCTTCTCCATGAAGATCAATCTGCCGGTCACCGGTCGGAATGTGGACTTTGCCCCCGACGCCAACATCCTTTCGACCACCGACCTGACCAGCGCGATTACCTACGCCAACCAGGACTTCATCGATATCAGCGGCTACAGCTGTGACGAGCTGCTGGGGGCGCCGCACAACATCCTGCGGCATCCGGACATGCCGGTCGAGGCATTCGCCCATATGTGGCAAACCCTCAAGAGCGGCCGGTCGTGGATGGGCATGGTGAAAAACCGCTGCAAAAACGGTGACCACTATTGGGTCAGCGCGTATGCCACGCCGGTGACCCGAGAGGGCGCGACCGTGGAGTATCAATCGGTGCGTATCAAGCCGGATGCGCGCAGGATCGCGGTGGCGGAGCGGATGTATGCGCGTTTGCGAGCGGGCAAGCGGCTGTCCTGGCCGGTCGTCGGCATGGGGGTGAAATTATCGGCATGGGTCATCGCCACTTGCGCGGTGACCTGGGCCTTGGGCTTGGGCCTGACGGACTCCGCGCCGGTCTGGCAGCTACTGGCGTTGGTGTCGGGCTGTGCGGTGGGGGCGGCTGGCGTGCGGCTGATGTTGCGGCCCTTGGCTGAACTGCAAAAGCGCGCGCGCCGGGTGGCCGACAACCCGCTGAGCCAGGCGATCTACACCGGGCGCCGCGACGAGTGCGGGCAGATCGAGTTCGCCCTGCACATGCTCGAAGCCCAGGTGGGCGCAGTGGTAGGGCGTATCGACGATGCCTCCCAGCGCCTCTCCGGCCACGCTGCACGGTTGGTGCAGCACCTCGACAACAGTCACGCCAGCAGCCTTGGCCAGCAGACCCGGACCGACCAGGTGGCGGCAGCCATTCACCAGATGGCCGCCAGCGTGGCCGAAATGGCCCACCATGCCCAGCAGGCGTCCAAGGCGGCCGATCAGGCCGGCAGCGAAACCCGTGAAGGTCACCTGCGTGTGGATGAAAGTCATGATGCGGTGTTGCGCTTGTCCCAGGAGCTGGTGCGGGCCACGGAGGTTATCCACCAGTTGGAAAACCACAGCGGTGAAATCAGCAGCGTGCTGGAAGTAATCCGCACGATTGCCGAGCAGACCAACCTGCTGGCCCTGAACGCGGCTATCGAAGCGGCGCGGGCCGGTGAGCAGGGGCGCGGGTTTGCGGTGGTGGCCGATGAAGTGCGCGGCCTGGCCCAGCGCACCCAGCAATCGACCGATGAAATCCAGCGCATGATCAGCACCCTGCAAGGCGGCGCACGGGACGCGGTGCAGGCCATGGCGCACAGTGGCGAGCATGTCGACGCCAGCGTCAAACAGGCGCAGCGGGCAGCCGCCGCACTGGATGGCATCAGCCAGCGCGTCACACAAATCACCGCCATGAGCCAGCAGATTGCGACCGCCGTGGAGGAGCAGAGCACGGTGAGCGAGGACATCAATCGCAACATCGTCGGCATCCGTGATGCCGGGGAGGCCACCGTCAGTGCTGGGCAGCAGAGCCGGCTCAGTTCAAGCGATGTGGCCGCACTGGCGGAGGATCTACGGCAGTTGGCGCGGGAGTTCTGGTCTAGGCCGCGCGCAACGAGATAAACGCATAGTTGGCCGGCACTTCGGTGGCAATCTGCGCCCCGGCATCCAGCACTTGCTCGGCGATGTCCATTCCCGACACATGGAACACCCATTCATTGGCCACGGACGGCTGACCCACCGCCAACTCGATCGCTTGGGCAAACGCGCCCATGTCCGGCAGGTAAGCGGTAAACCCATCGCCCTTGAGCGCCGTGGTGCGAATGCCGAGCAAGGCGCACACCGCTTCCTTGGTCTGCACGTCATCACGGTCGGCCTGACGTGAGCGCTGGATCAACTGCGCCAGTTCAGGGTCCATCAACTGGCCGCCCACGATCAGTTCCGGCCCCTGTTCCCAGGACTCCGGTGGGCAATCCTTGGCGGCGGGGTTCAACGGGATATGCGGATTGATCTCCATCGGGTAGATGCGGCACACCAGCGGGCGACGCTCATAGATACGGCAGCGGTTGTCCTCGTCAAGATTCCGGCAGGGGCCGGCGTTGTAGGCGGCAAAGGTGATTGCCACAAACGCCTCGGTGTTGCCGCTGGGCACGACCACCGAACGGCGTTCGGCATGTTCGCGTTGTTGCAGGGGCAGGCCCAGGCCATTACCGAGGAAACCTTCCACCAGGACGATGACGCTGCCGCCGTCGGCCGCCCACTGGCGGGCTTCTTCGAGGGTCAGGGGCACGTGATGATCGGAGCAGCATTTGCCGCAACCTACGCAGGAAAATCGAGTGTTCATGGCGGATCTGTCACCAGGCTAGGTCAGAGGGCACGCAAGAACGGTGACGGGTTTCTACCTCTGTTCACCGTTTTGTCTCTGTGGAAGCAAGTTGCACGCCAGTGCCTGTCAGTCCTCTGTCATTACATCGCGTAGGACAAATCTCATGCCTGCGCTCTCATACAACTGCCGAGCGCGCAGGTTGCTTTCCAATACCTTGAGGTCCACATAGGGCTCGCCGCGCTGCTTGAACACCTGGAAGCTGTGCAGCAACAAGGCGCGGCCCAGCCCCTGGCCCTGGGCGCAAGGGTGAACGGAGAGGTTCTTGATGAACGCGCTGGTCCAGCATTGCGCGACGGCGAGAATGCCTTCGTGGTTGCTCGCCACCAGGCACAGCGTGGGGTCGAACTCGGCGTCGGTGGTGAATTGGTGCTGCCAGGTTTCCAGGTGGGGAACGCGGCCGCCGCCCTGGTCCTGGGTCATGCGCAATACCGCATGAATCGCTGGTGCAAGCTCGTCACGATAATGATCCAACTGTGTATCCGCGGGCCACAGCGGGGCAGGCAGGCTGCCGGTGAGGTCGCGGCGCAGCAGTTGGAAGTATTCGCTCACAGGCCTTTTTGCGCCACGGTTTGAGCGGCCACTACCAGGCACTTGGTCAACTCGGGCGAAGAGAACTTGGTGAGCACCGCATCGGCGCCGGCCAGCCGGGCTTTTTCGCTGTTCATCGCGCTGTCCAGGGAGGTGTGCAGCAAGATATAGAGGTGCTGGAAGTCCGGGGTTTCGCGCAGGGTGCGGGTGAGGGCGTAGCCGTCCATTTCCGACATCTCGATGTCCGACACCACCACATTGATCTGCTCGGCTGTGCCTTGCAGCTCCAGCAGCACGTCGATGGCTTCCTTGGCGCTGCGTGCGGTGTGGCAAGTGAGGCCGAGGTTGCGCAGGGTGTGTACCGATTGCTGCAGCGCGACCTGGCTGTCGTCCACCACCAGGATGCGCGCATTGCCCAGTACTTCGGCCTCTTCCATGGTCAAGTCGGTGGGCGCCGCTTCGATTGGCGCCGGTGCGATGCCATGGATGACTTTTTCGATATCCAGCACCTGCACCAGGCCGCCTTCTACCTGGGTCACCCCGGTGATAAACGCACGGTTACCGCCGGAGCCGTAGGGCGGCGGACGGATGTCGGTGGTCAGGCAATGCACGATCTTGCTCACCGCCTGCACATGCAACCCCTGTTTGGAGCGGCTCACGTCGGTGACGATCAGGCAGCCACCGTCCGGGTCTGCCAGGGGCATTTCGCCGAGGGCGCGGCTCAGGTCGATCACCGCCAGCGAGTTGCCGCGCAGGGTGGCGATGCCTTTCACATGCGGGTGGGACTCCGGCAGCTTGGTCAGCGGCGGGCATGGGATGATTTCGCTGACTTTCAGCAGGTTGATCGCCATCAGCTTGCCGCTGCGCAAGGTAAAGAGCAGAAGCGAGAGTGAGTCTGCGCGGGCTTTGGTGGTGGGCATAAAAACCTTCTGTGGATCAGGGATGACGATCTATGGAAGGTTATCGACTTGAGCGGCCCATGCTTTAGGGGCATGGGCCGCTAAAATCATTCCTTCCACACCTGAGGATTCACCAGGTCCTGCGGACGCTGGCCCAGCAGGGCGCTGCGCAGGTTGTCCAGGGCACGGTTGGCCATGGCTTCGCGGGTTTCATGGGTGGCCGAGCCGATGTGCGGCAGGGTCACGGCATTGCTCAGTTGGAACAGCGGCGATTCGGCCAGTGGCTCTTGCTCATACACATCCAGGCCGGCACCACGGATACGCTGGCTTTGCAGGGCTTCGATCAGCGCCGGTTCGTCTACCACCGGGCCGCGGGAAATATTGATCAGGATCGCGCTGGACTTCATCAGCCCCAACTCGCGGGTGCTGATCAGGTGCCGGGTCTTGTCGCTCAACGGCACCACCAGGCACACGAAATCCGCCTCGGCCAGCAGCGCGTCCAGGCTGCGCAACTGTGCGCCCAACTCCTGCTCCAGCGCCGGCTTGCGGCTGTTGCCGCTGTAGAGGATCGGCATGTTGAAACCCAGGCGGCCACGCCGGGCCACGGCCGCGCCGATATTGCCCATGCCGACGATGCCCAGGGTCTTGCCGTGCACATCGCAACCGAACAACGGCGCGCCGACACTGGCTTTCCACTGGCCGGCCTTGGTCCAGGCGTCCAGCTCGGCCACCCGGCGAGCGCTGCTCATCAGCAGGGCGAAGGCCAGGTCGGCGGTGCTTTCGGTGAGCACATCCGGGGTGTTGGTGAGCATGATTCCGCGCTCGTTGAAGTACGCCACATCGTAGTTGTCGTAACCCACCGACACGCTGGACACCACTTCCAGCTTGCTTGCGCCTTGCAACTGCTCGCGCCCCAGCTTGCGGCCCACACCGATCAGGCCGTGGGCGTGGGGCAGGGCTTCATTGAATTGAGCGTTGATGTCACCCAGCTTGGGGTTGGGCGCGATCACCTCGAAATCCTGTTGCAGGCGTTCGATCATTGCCGGGGTGACGCGGCTGAAGGCGAGGACAGTCTTTTTCATTGCAGGCGGGCTCATCGACTACGGGAGAATGCCAAGCACGCTAACATTCCTGCCGACAGTTGTCAGGACGTCACATGTATCCATGTGAGCACCGGACCAAGTGTGGGAGGGGGCTTGCCCCCGATGGCAGTGGACCGGTCAACACATCTGGTGACTGACGCACCGCTATCGGGAGCAAGCTCCCTCCCACATCTGATCTGTATCACCTGGGAGAGATCAGTTCGCCAGACGCGCACCGCTGAGGCTGCCACTCAATTCATACGCCACCAGTTCCGCCTGGTGCGCCGCCAGAATCTCCGGCAGCGAGCCGCGCAGGTATTCCACCCAGGTCTTGATTTTCGCATCCAGGTATTGGCGCGAGGGATAGATGGCGTACAGGTTCAATTCCTGGGAACGGTAGTTGGGCATGACCCGCACCAGGGTGCCGTTGCGCAGGCCCTCGATGGCCGCGTACACCGGCAACAGGCCAATGCCCATGCCGCTGGTGATCGCGGTTTTCATCGCGTCGGCCGAATTCACCAGGAACGGCGAGGTATTGATCGCCACGCTTTCCTGGCCTTCGGGGCCGTTGAAGGTCCACTTGTCGAGCTGGATCACCGGGCTGACCAGGCGCAGGCAGGCATGGTTGAGCAGGTCATTGGGGCGATGGGCGCAGCCCTTGGCCTTGACGTAATCCGGCGAGGCACAGGCGATGCTGTAGGTGATGCCCAGGCGCTGGGACACGAAGCCCGAGTCCGGCAGTTCGCTGGCCAGCACGATGGACACGTCATAGCCTTCGTCGAGCAGGTCCGGCACACGGTTGGCCAGGGTCAGGTCGAAGGTCACGTCCGGATGGGTGCGGCGATAGCGAGCGATGGCGTCGATGACGAAATGCTGGCCGATGCCGGTCATGGTGTGCACTTTCAATTGCCCGGCGGGGCGCGCATGGGCGTCACTGGCCTCGGCTTCGGCTTCTTCGACATAGGCCAGGATCTGTTCGCAGCGCAACAGGTAACGTTTACCCGCCTCGGTCAGTGCAATGCGCCGAGTGGTGCGGTTCAACAAGCGGGTTTGCAGATGGGCCTCAAGGTTGGAGACCGCGCGCGACACATTGGCAGTGGTGGTATCCAGTTGCACCGCGGCGGCGGTGAAGCTGCCGGCTTCGGCCACGCAACTGAAGGCGCGCATGTTTTGCAAAGTGTCCATGGAGTGTTCTCAAGGGAGATGCCAAATTGTGACATGAAGTTGCGCGCAGGTGTGTATCCGCTGGGCGCTGTCCCCTCCCGACATGGGTGGCGAAGAGTCAGGACAACGTCCAGGCCTCACTGACTTTCGCCCTATAGTGCGGCATGTATTCCTGTAGCAAGTGATTGAATGCCGCCTGTGCGCGGGCGCGGTTTTCACCGGTAGGTACGTCGAGGGCGGCGTGGGCGCGCTGTATCAGGGTTTCGGCGGCCCGGGCGAGTACCGGACTGATGCGTTTGAGTGCGTCAATCTCCGCGGTCAGCGACGTACCGTGGGCCTGCCGGCCCAGGGTGTCGAGCAATGCATGAAAGTCATCGGCGTGCCGCTCTACGTAATCGTCCCAGCCCGGCTTCTCATCGGGGTTTTCCAGGTAGCGGCGGGCGATTGGCAGCAGATGATCCAGTGAGTCGCTGCCTAACCGTTCTTTGTGCAAGGTTTGCCGGGTGCGCAACGACTGCGCCTCGATGACGCTGAACTGTTCAACCTGTTGCGGCAGTACCAGATTGCGGTCTTTGTCCTCCGTATGACGGGTATAGAGCACCACCGGTTGGCCGTGCTTTATCTTTACCAGCACTTGGGTGGACCACGGTCTGGCGGGATCAGGCAGCGATTCGCTGATCGAGCGGACCAGGTGTCCCCAGCCGAATGTCTGCTCGCCAATGGTATCAAGTGCTTGGTCCAGCATTTCCTTGACGACTTGCCGGGATTCTAAAGGGGCAATATCGATTGTCAGGTAATCACCGCTCAGGTGCGGGTCATCGAGCTTGCGTTGGCTGACTTCAATGGTCACGCCTTTGCCCGCCCCGCCCTGTGACGAGGCCGCTACCCCGGCAGAGAAACTCTGTATCTGGGCGATGGCGGTCAGCTTGTAGACTTTCAGCGCATCGGGGCGCAGCTGAGCAGGGTGACGCTGGATCAGCGTGTACATTTCATTCTCCAGCGGCCTATCGATGCGCGACTGTGCCTTGAGCAGTACATAGCGCTCCAGCAATGATTGGGCCTGTTTGTTGCTGGCGTGGCGGGTGGCGTTCAGCTCGGACGCTGGCACGGGTGTGCAGACCTGCCGGGTGAATTGTTTGCTGGTGGCGTCTATGTGGTTTTTCATGTCGGCCAACAGTGCCAGGGGGTCGTCGTTGTAGTGCTTGTGCGAGGCCAGGCGACGATGCGCCAACTCCGGCGCCGTTTCATACAGGCTCAGGATATCCAGGGTGATGTGTCGGTGAGTGCGTTGCAGGGTTGGCTTTATCGTGGTTTTCACCTGCAGAGCACTGAAGACATTCACCGTCGACTTGTTATGGGCCGTCAACGCGAAGCCGCGTTCGGTGATCACCGGTTGGGACGTGTTTCTCACGCTGGGCAGCTCAACATCGGTCAGGCCTGCGTCGGCCAATGCCGCCCTGACATAGGGTTGGCTCAGCGCTGAGTAGGCCAGGTGTTTCTGCAGGTTGTAGCTATCACGCAACAAGCTGGGCAGGTTCTTCACAGTGCGACGGATACTCTCGCTTAGCGAGGTGCGAACGGAATGGCTGCGCGCATCGGCGTACTGTTCCAGGTTTTCGTATTCGCGAGCCGAAACATAGCCGATACCGAGTTGGCTGTGGGTCTGGAACAGCTTCTCGATCGATGACTTCAACTGTGCCTGCAGGCTGATGGCGCGCGTGCTTCTGATGCGCTGGTCGGCGCAGACCTCCAGGCGGGAGTCGGCTGCCAGCTGCGGCCCGGCACGCGTCTGTTGCGTTGGTTCCAATGCAACGTTGTAGCCGATATGACGGTGGTTGCTGCGTTCGCCGCCATTGCGGACATAGGCGAGTGCCGGTAATAACTTTTGCGTCAGGCGCAGATGTTTGCCAGCACTGACGGCTGCCCGGAACTGCCATTTGAGGGCTCGACACAGTGCATAGTCGGCCTCGATGTCCGGGTCCCTGGAGGTGCGGTGCCGGCGAAGCAGGTGTTCGGCCTTTTTGAAAAACGCGTAAAAGTCCGGTAATGCCTCTACCGACACCTCAAGGCTCGGCTCTCGGCTGGACAGCTTGTGGTGAAGCGCCTCTATTGACGCTCGATCGCGATGATCGTCTGCAAGCGGGATCAGCTTTTCCAGGACGCTGTCCGCAATCCAGCACACATCACGCTCCAGGGGGCGCATGCCGGGTTGCAGTGGTGCTGGCGAGAGGTGTAGCTGCCTGCGCAGAACGTCAGCGGTCTGTTGTGCAGGGGCGGATATGGCTGCTTCGAAAGGGCGTGCGTTGAGGACTGAAAACATTCGGGCACTCCAGAGGGTGGAATGCTCGTTAGTGTGCTTGCTGGCAGCGCACCGCGCTGTAGGGAGAATGTCCCTGTGCCGGGATAAATAGCCCTACATCCTTGGAGCCAGCTCGGATTATCGTCTGAACGGTAACAAAGATTCACAGGAATGCCAGCTTATCGTTCCCCATGCCGCCCCCTAGAATTGCGCCACCTCTCCCCGCAACACCCTCTCAGGAATTCACAGCAGTGCCGCGTCGCATCAGCAGAGAGCTCAAGACTCTCAGTGTTTGGGCTTTATCGTTCGCAATCAGCGGCTGCATCGGAACCGGAGGAGTAGCCCCTCAAGGCCAGTCCCTCAACGCCAATAACCTGGCTACCGACGACGCCATCCAGAGCGCCGCGCAAGACGCCCACTGGCCCACCGCACACTGGTGGCAAGCCTACGGCGATCCCCAACTGAACCGCTGGGTCGCCCTCGCTACCGAAAACAGCCCAAGCATGGTCATGGCCGTTGCACGGGTGCGTGAAGCACGGGCCATGGCGGGGGTTGCCGAGTCGGCCGAGTCGTTGCAGATCAATAGCGACACTACCCTCAAGCGTCACAATTGGCCGAAGGATCAATTCTACGGGCCGGGCGAGCTGAGCGGTGCCAACACATGGGATAACAATGCGTCCCTGGGCCTGAGCTACGCCCTCGACCTGTGGGGCCGTGAAAGCAATGCCAGCGAACGTGCCGTCGACCTGGCGCACATGAGCGCCGCCGAAGCGCGCCAGGCCCAGCTCGAATTGCAGAACAACGTGGTGCGCGCCTATATCCAGCTGTCGTTGCAGTACGCCAATCGCGATATCGTCGCGGCCACCTTGGCGCAACAGCAGCAGATTCTCGACCTGGCCAACAAACGCCTGAACGCCGGGATCGGCACCCACTTTGATGTCAGCCAGGCCGAAACGCCGTTGCCGGAAACCCATCGCCAACTGGACGCCCTGGACGAAGAGATCGCCCTGAGCCGCAACCAACTCGCAGCGCTGGCGGGCAAGGGGCCGGGGGAGGGCGCGACATTGCAACGCCCGACCCTGTCTCTCGCCGCGCCCCTGAAACTGCCGTCGCGACTGCCTGCGCAATTGCTCGGCCAACGCCCGGACGTGGTCGCCAGCCGCTGGCAAGTCGCGGCCCAGGCCCGTGGCATCGACGTGGCCCACGCCGGTTTTTATCCCAACGTGGACCTGGTCGGCAGCCTCGGCTACATGGCCACCGGTGGCGGCATGCTGGAGTTCCTGGCGGGCAAGAAATTCAACTACAACGTCGGTCCGGCGATCACCTTGCCGATCTTCGACGGAGGGCGCCTGCGTGCAGAACTGGGTGAAGCCAGCGCCGGTTATGACGTCGCGGTCGCCAAGTACAACCAGACATTGGTCAACGCACTCAAGGGCATCAGCGACCAGTTGATCCGTCGCGAGTCCATGGACAAACAAGCGTCCTTCGCCGCGCAGTCGGTGGCTTCGGCGCAGAAAACCTACGACATCGCGATGATCGCCTACCAGCGCGGCCTCACCGACTACCTCAATGTGCTGAATGCGCAGACGTTGTTGTTCCGCCAGCAGCAGGTGCAGCAACAGGTGCAGGCCGCCCGCCTGAGTGCCCACGCCGAACTGGTCACCGCCCTGGGCGGCGGCCTCGGTGCTGGCAGCGACGTACCGCAAGACGCCAAGACCCTCCCGAGCAAGACCCCGACGGCACTGGCCGTGTTCGATCACTGAGTAGGATTTGATGACTCCCTTGCCTGCACCGCTGCGCTGGCTGCATGCCCTTGAGTGGCGCCGTGGTTTTTTCGACTGGGTACGCAGCGATGGCGTGACCTGGGTGTATATCTTCAAGGTGCTGGCCGCCGCGTTCCTCACGCTGTGGTTGGCCATGCGCCTGGAGTTGCCGCAACCGCGTACGGCGATGATCACCGTGTTTATCGTGATGCAACCGCAAAGCGGCCAGGTGTTCGCCAAGAGCTTCTATCGCTTCCTCGGCACTCTGGCGGGGTCGGCGGTGATGGTGCTGCTGATCGCCTTGTTTGCGCAGAACACCGAGTTGTTCCTTGGTGCCTTGGCGATCTGGGTGGGCATGTGCACCGCTGGTGCCACGCGCAATCGTAACTTTCGCGCCTATGGTTTCGTGCTGGCCGGCTACACGGCGGCGATGGTCGGCCTGCCTGCGCTGGCGCATCCGGACGGTGCTTTCATGGCAGCGGTGTGGCGGGTGCTGGAAATCTCCCTGGGGATTCTGTGCGCCACGCTGGTCAGCGCCGCGATCCTGCCGCAAACCTCCAGTGCCGCCATGCGCAATGCCTTGTACCAGCGCTTTGGGGTGTTCGCGCTGTTCGTCACCGATGGCCTGCGCGGGCGCAGCCAGCGTGAAGGGTTCGAGGCCAGCAACGTGCGCTTCATCGCCGAAGCCGTGGGCCTGGAAGGGCTGCGCAGTGTCACGGTGTTTGAAGACCCGCACATGCGCCGGCGCAATGGTCGGCTCAGTCGCCTCAACAGCGAGTTCATGAGCCTCACCACGCGCTTCAATGCCTTGCACCAGTTGCTCGAGCGCCTGCGCAGCGATGCCGCCGACCATGTTGTCGCGGCCATCAAACCCGGCCTGCAAGACCTCGCCGAAGTGCTCGATGGTTTTTCTGGCCGTGCGCTCACCAGCCCTGACGCGGCGCGCCTGGTCAATCAACTGAGTGCCTACAAGGACAGCTTGCCCGCCAAGGTCCGTAGCCTGCGCGCGGCCTTTCAGGAAGGCGATCCCACCGAAGCCGAGCAGCTGGATTTCCACACCGCCTACGAGTTGCTCTACCGTTTCGTCGACGACCTGCACAACTACGCGCAAACCCACGCGTCCCTGGCCGATCACAGCCATGCGCGCGAGCAGTGGGACGAAACCTTTATCCCGAAGACCAACTGGTTGGCTTGCGCCGCCTCGGGGATTCGCGCGTCGTTTATCTTGATTGTGCTCGGCAGTTACTGGGTCGCCACCGCCTGGCCCAGCGGTGCGACCATGACCCTGATTGCCGCCGCCACCGTGGGCCTGTCCGCCGCCACGCCGAACCCGAAGCGCATGGCGTTCCAGATGGCCTGCGGCACGTTGCTCGGTGCGTTGGTGGGCTTTGTCGAAATGTTCTTCGTGTTCCCCTGGATCGACGGTTTCCCGCTGCTGTGCGTGATGCTTGCGCCGGTGATCATCTTCGGCGCGTTTCTCGCTTCACGTCCGCAATACGCGGGTGTCGGGGTAGGCCTGTTGATCTTCTTCAGCACCGGTTCGGTACCGGATAACCTCACGGTCTACAACCCCTACACCTTTATCAACGACTACATCTCCATGGTCATCGGCATGCTGGTGTGCGCGGCGGCGGGGGCGATCATCCTGCCGCCCAACAGCCGCTGGTTGTGGCGCCGCCTGGAGCAGGACCTGCGCGAACAGGTGGTGTATGCGATCAGCGGCAAGCTCAAGGGCCTGGCCTCGAGTTTTGAAAGCCGCACCCGCGACCTGCTGCACCAGGCCTACGGCCTCGCCGTCGGCCAGCCGCAAGTGCAGCGCGACCTGCTGCGCTGGATGTTCGTGGTGCTGGAAGTCGGTCACGCGATCATTGAGCTGCGCAAGGAACAGGCGATCCTTCCGGTGCACCCGGCGTACGCCGAGTCCCAGCCGTGGCGCCAGGCGATCCGCGTGATGGGCCGCTCGCTGGTGCGGCTGTTCCTGCAACCCAGCGCGAGCAACCTGGAGCGCGGCCTCATCGCCGTCGACCATGCGATCAGCCGCGTACAGGCTACCGACGAACCCTTCGCCCCGCACTTCGACACGTCGGCCCTGCGCCGGGTGAAAAGCTACCTGCACTTTATCCGCACTTCATTGCTCGACCCGCAATCGCCACTCGCTGCCTTTAAAGGAACTGCGCATGCCCCGTGAAATCGCCTTCCACGGCATCTATATGCCGACCATGACCCTGATGTTCCTGATCGCGGCGGGGCTGGCCTGGGGTGTGGATCGCTTCCTGGCCGGGTTCGACCTGTACCGTTTTTTCTGGCACCCGGCGTTGCTGCGCCTGAGCCTGTTCGTCTGCCTGTTCGGCGCCCTGGCGCTGAGCGTCTACCGTTGAGAATGCCCCGATGAAAAAGTTTTTCAGCCTGCTCGCGACCTTGCTGGTACTGGCCCTGGCGATCTGGATTGGCCGCACGTTGTGGGTGCATTACATGGAAACCCCGTGGACCCGCGACGGCCGTGTGCGCGCCGACATCATCAACGTGGCGGCCGACGTCACCGGCGAAGTGGTCGACGTGCCGGTGCGTGACAATCAGCTTGTCAAAAAAGGCGACCTGCTGATGCAGATCGATCCCGAGCACTACCGCATTGCGGTCAAGCAGGCGCAATCGCTGGTCGCGTCGCGCAAAGCCACCTGGGAAATGCGCAAGGTCAACGCCCATCGCCGGGCGGACCTCGATGCGCTGGTGATTTCGAAGGAAAACCGTGACGACGCCAGCAACATCGCCGACTCCGCCTTGGCCGATTACCAGCATGCGTTGGCGCAACTGGAAGCCGCCGAACTCAACCTGAAACGCACCCGGGTGCTGGCGGCGGTGGACGGCTATGTCACCAACCTCAACGTGCACCGAGGCGACTACGCACGCATCGGCGAAGCGAAGATGGCGGTGGTGGATATGAATTCGTTCTGGGTCTACGGCTTCTTCGAAGAAACCAAACTGCCCCATGTGAAGGTCGGCGACAAAGCCGATATGCAGTTGATGAGCGGCGAGACCTTAAAGGGCCATGTAGAAAGCATCTCGCGCGGCATCTACGACCGCGACAATCCCGAGAGCCGCGAGTTGATTGCCGATGTGAACCCGACCTTCAACTGGGTGCGCCTGGCCCAGCGGGTGCCGGTGCGGATTCATATCGATGAAGTGCCGCAGGGGGTGTTGTTGGCGGCGGGGATTACGTGCACGGTGATTGTGCGGGAGTTGTCGGGAGGTTGAGGTCGGCTAATGACGGCGTGCGTTGGCCCGCACTTCGCGTCGCCGTCTGACCCGCATTATGCTGACGTATCGGCGGTGATTTCGTGTATTGAGCATCAGCAGGCAGACCAGAGATTGAAACAAGGGAAACAGTGCAAACATAGAAACCGGGTGGCTCCCCAGGTAGTCTGCCGCAAGCAATGCATTCAGGGCTGCGGTGCACACAAGTAGTGGCGGCCCTGAGCGTAACCCTCGTACCACCAGGGCTAATCCCATGCACATTACCAGCACCAATATCAGGCTCGCTGCTATCGCGTATTCGCTGGGGAGATAGTTGATTCGGGTGTAATACGACAGGCTGTGTGACAGGTTGCCTGAACTGCTGACCAAGTTCATGGACACTGCAGTTCCCACCGTGAAAGCGAAACGCTTGGTGTCATTGCACCATGTTCGCGGTGTCGGCGCAGGGGCTTTCTTAATGCTCATGGCTGTCGAACTCCTCGTAGAGCGCGATAACGAGATGGTTGATGTTTCCGGACAGGACACTGCCGGCTATTGCAAAAGCTGCACCCACTTGGTCTGCCAGTTGAATGAGAATGTTGCGGCGTAATTGGGCGTTGGTGAAGCGCTTGGGGAGTTTTCCGGCCAACTGCTTCAGCCGAATCAGTTCGCGAGGATGACGAGGGTTTTGCAGGCGCAGAACTTCGTTTGTCAGCTTTGCGCGTTCTTGGCGGCTCATGCGCCTCAATATGTCGGACAGGTCACGACCCGTCGTGTTCTTTATTGTCATAACGGTCTTGACCGTGACAAACGAAGTACTTCCCGCGCCGACCAGCGAAATACCATCCAGTGCTAACGTCATTGCCTGATACCAACTCAGGCTGTCGTAGTAATCGTTCTGTTCCGGGTTGGCTAGCTCTCTGTATGTTCGCCACACGCCGTTGATACATTGCAAACCACTGGCTGCCGCAGCGGTATAAGCAATGTAACTGACTGCAAGGCTGGAACCTGCACTAAGGGGCGCCGTCGCGATGCCTGCCTTGGCAACGATGATTCCGATCACAGCGCCGCCGCATGACAGAGCCGTCCCCGATGCTTCTTTCCACACCTGCGACTCATGCAGTGAACTGGCCGCCAGCTGCGCATATTCTTCTGCCGTCCTGACCGGCCCCGTCATTTCCCGCAACATCACGCGCTTGGGCCTGATACTGCACAGCGGCACAAACTCACGCAGTACCGTCACCTGATAATCACTGCCGATATGCACCACTGCGGCCCCGACGATGGCCGGGTCGGCATCTATGGTTCGATAGAGCTTGGGCAGGTCCAGCAGACTGGTCAGCCGCTGGCGAGTAGTGGTATGCGCTTGCGGCACACCACTTTGCAGAAAATCCCTGGGCATCCTTTCACCTGTGAGTCGACAGAGGTGAAAGAGCCTGGGGATTGTTTCCTTGTAATGATGTCAGGCCGTTCGCTGTTTTTTGTAGGACGCGGCCTGGTAATTATCTCACTGCGCTATGAAGGTCTCGTGCAAATGCCGCCACAACAGCACGCCACTGGCCTGCTTCTCAAACACCACGGTAGCGCGGCGATCCGTCTGCGTGCCGCTGGCATCCACCTGATGTTCGCGGTAAGTCACCGTCGCCCCACGAGCATGCCGGTCGATCCCGGCCATCTCGCTCAAGGTGATCTTCAACCCCGGGCGCATGCCGCCCAGACGCGTGAACAGTGCATTGACCCCGGCGGCATTCACCCGTGCGCCGGTAGCGGGGGCGATCATGCTGAACTCCGGCGAAAAGCGGGCGAGCAACGTCTTCAAGGTGCCTTCGGGTGCGACACCGGCAAACCATTGTTCGATCTCGACGTGGGTCTGGATCACTTCTTCAAAAAAATCGCTGTAGTCAATCATCGGTCGGGCTCGCTGGCAGGGTGAAGCAGTGCAAGTAGCCTGGACGCATCCAGGCGCAGCACCGCAAAAAGAGGCAGCAGGGTCAGGGCTGCCGCCATCGTGAAGGTTATGGCGAAGGAATCCAAGGCTGACAACAGCGCACTCAGTGCAGCGGCGCCCAGGCAGAAGCTGACTTGTCGATTGATATTCCACAAGGCGCTGGCGTGACCCATGCGTTCAGCGGGGATGTCGAGAAAGGCCAGGGTCTGCGCGGTGCTGCTGCACAGGCTGCCGCCCAACCCCATCAACAAATAGGCTGGAATGATCAGTGCAGGGCCATTCAGCAACAAGATGCCCAGGCATTGCAGCAGCATGCCCGCCAACAACAACGGCTTCGGACCACAGCGGTTGAACAGTTTTTTGCTGAGCAAAATCGCCAGTGCCGACGCCAGTGCCCACGGCAGCATCAAGGCGCCGGTCTGTGTGGCGTCGTACCCGAGGCCGCGAAGATAGAGTATGGCGATGAGGCTGGTACCGATGAACACGCCGGGGATGCACAGGTAGATCAGCATCGCGGTGCGCAGCATTGGGCTGCGCATCTGTTGGAAAATACTGCCCACGTCCAGTGGCACACGACGGCTCGACGGCCTGTCAGGTTTTATCCATAGAACGGTCAGCAGCAGGGTCATCAACGCCAGTGGCAGATTGGCGTAGAAGATCCAGCGCCACGACACGTTGTCGACAATCAAACCACCCAGAGCCGGAGACAGCGCCGGCACCAGCAATGCCACCGACATCACTCGCGCTGTCAGTTGGCTGCGTTCAGCCGCCGGGAAATGCCGGTAAGCCATGGCCTGCCCGACAGGAATCAGCAAGCCACCGCCCAGCCCTTGCAGGGCACGCCAGCCGATCAGTGGTTCAATCGAACTCGCCTGGCCCACCATCACCGATGCCCCGGCGAACAGCAACAGGCTTGCCGCGATCAGCGTTCGCTCCCCCATCACCGCAGCCAACCAGACACTGAGCGGAATGATCACGGTCAGGCCGATCAGATAGGCATTGCTGATCCAGGCCAGTTGCGTGACCGAGGCGTGCAGTTCGCGGGCAATGTCCGGGTAGGCGACGGTGGCGACAAACATGTTTACCAGGTCCAGGGCGAAGCCCAGCAAAAAGATCCAGGCGACTTTCGAGCGGTAGGTCATGAACGCAATCCTGCGAATGAAGCGGGCAGGGTAGGCCGCACACAACATTTGGGCTACGCCGGTTTGCCTGCTAGTTTGTCAAAAATATTTTGACAAAGAGACCTCCAACCCATGGTCAGCCTGGACCGATTCGACACCTTCAAGGCCGTGGTCGAGGCCGGCTCTCTCACCGCTGCCGCTGACCTGTTGGGCCAGACTCGCGCCATGGTCAGCTTCAACCTCAAGCGCCTGGAGGCGGAACTGGGCGTTACTCTGTTGACCCGCAACACCCGCCAACTGGCGCTGACCGATGCCGGCGAACGCTTCTACGTGCGTTGCACGCGCATGCTCGAAGAAGCTCGATTGGCGGTGGAGGAAGCCCGCTCGGAGCATGCCCAACTCAAAGGCACGTTGCGCATCACCACCACCATCGAATACGCGTTGGCCGTGGTCGCGCCGGCGGTCGAAGCCTTCCGCCGCCTGCATCCGGACCTGGACATTCACTTGTCCACTTCCTCGACCCATGCCGACCTGATCTCCGAACGTTTCGACGTGGCGATTCGACTGGGCCGCCTGCTCGATTCCAATCACCGCGCGGTGCAATTGTCCACCTTCGAGGTGTTTGTCGTGGCGGCACCGGAGTTCGCCGGGGTTGACACGCTGGAGGCATTGGAGCCGTTGCCCAAATTGGCACATGGCCGTCTGACTGAGTTAAGCCTGACCGACCCCGAAGGTGGCCAACATCAGTACCGTCCCGGCAATGCCTCGCTGGTAGCCGATAGCGCGGCGGTCCTGCAAGCCTTTGCCGTGCGCGGGCATGGCGTGGCAGTGTTGCCGCAGTGGTTGGTGCAGGACGATCTGAACAGCGGGAGGTTGGTGCGCCTGTTGCCGGACCATCGCTTCGCTCCGCAAGGGGTCTATGCGATGTATCCGGACACTCGGCATTTGCCGCTCAAGGTGCGGGCATTTATTGATTTCATGAAGGGCTAGAGTGAGCCCGCCAGACCAAAACGCTTCTTCAGCACTCTCTCCAACAACCCCTTGGGCAACAGCGCCGCCATCAACGGCAACGCGCGGCTGCCGTTGCCCGAACGCAGCAGGCGCGGCGGTTGCGACTGTTGCACGGCCTTGAGTACGTCCGCCGCAAACTCATTGGCGGGTGTCGGCTTGTCCTGCGACGCCTGGCTGCGTGCGCGAATACCTTCGCGCAATGGCCACCACGGTGATTGCTGGTTGATCAACAATTCAGCCTGGGCGCCGGCGTTTTTTGCGAAGCTTGTATTGATAGCGCCGGGCTGCACTTCCATGACCCGCACGCCAAACGGCGCGAGTTCCATGCGCAGCGCGTCGCTCAGGGCATGTACGGCCGCTTTGGATGCGCAGTAGGCGCCCGCGAACGGCGTCACCAGCACCCCGGACACGCTGCCGATATTCACCACCAGGCCTTTGCGTTTGCGCAGCGCCGGAAAAAACGCCTGGGTCACGCCGATGATGGAAAACACATTGGTTTCGAACTGCCGTTGCATGGCGTCGGTGCCGCCGTCGAGCAACGGCCCCATGGCGCCATAGCCGGCGTTGTTGATCAGCACATCCAGCTCGTCCAGGTGCCCGGCCAGCGTTTGCAGGGCGGCGCTGTCATTCACGTCCAGCAGCACGGCATGGAAGCCGGCGTCGTTGAGGGCGATCACGTCTTCTTCGCGGCGGGCGCTGGCGAGCACGTCGTAGCCTGCCGCCTTGAAGGCGTCGGCCAGGGCACGGCCGATGCCGCTGGAACAACCGGTGATCAGTACGTTGGGCATGGATCAATCCTTTGTCAGTCCGAAAAACTGCCTTGCAGGTGCTCGGCACGAAATTCCAGGGTTTGCGGGCGATAGCCAGGGCGCAAGGGCGGGGTGGGCAGGCAGTCGTCCCACGTCGCCCCGGCCTGCAACTCGCCGGGGCCGCGATAGCGGGGGGCGGCGTAGACGTTGTCGGCCAGGTTGACCGAGTCGCCCGGTGCATAGGCGGCGACGCGCCAGCGCAGTTCGGTCAGCGGTACATCGTTGCCGTTGTTGAGGGTCAACTTGAGCGGGCGGTCGGCCGGGCACTCTTGCGGGGCGTAGCTGATGCGCAGTTCCAGGCGCGCCAGTTGCGAGGCTTCGCGGTTGTCCAGCCATACCACCCAGATCGCCACGAAACCCAGGCCCACGGCGGCGGCCAGCGACACCGGCAAGGCTCTGGCCGGGTAGCGCAGTAGCAGGACCAGCCAAGTGATGATCAGTAGAACGCCAAAAAACATGATGACAGTCTCATATGCGGATAAAACATCCTACTCGCGGGCGGGTGTGGATGCCTAACGCAGGATCAGTTTTCCTGTGCGAGGAACCGGCCCACGCATTTTGTCCACAGAGCTATAACAGGGAAGTACGGATTGTCCAGGATGTACTTATCGCAGTCTGATCAAGTGAGATAAACGATGACTATTGCAGCCCTTCTTGCTCCTGAGGTTACCTCTTCCCTAGCGTCGGTGGCGACCGCGCTTATCACATCTTCAAAAGTGGCTGAGCAGTCCCACCCTGCATCGCTCACGCAAACGATTGACGCGGCAGGATCACACCCGTTTTCGCGTAGGCAGGCTCAGAAGCTGACAAACCTGAAGCAAGTCATGCTGCAATCGCGTAACTGTGACATGAGCGCCAAGGGTGTGGGTATTGCCGTGGGCGGCATAGCCGTGCAGGAGGCTGGGCAAAAGTTAGCTGCTAGTGGTGGCCTTCTCTCCAAAGCCTTGGGTCTAGTGATGATTGTGGGAGGCAAGGTTGCCCAAGCGCATGGCGCCGAAAAATTCGATCTTGCAGGACGTCCGACGATCGCCCTCGGGAGCTCGCCCGAGTGGGACTGCCGACGCCGCTGAAACCTACCACCCCAGGTGTTTATTGGCTTCGAGACACGAACCAGTGTGGAGTCTTTTTACAAAAAACCGGGTACGCAGACGCTCTGTAAGCCCTTCAGTAACCCTACTGCCATCTTACGAAGTGAGATCCACCATGGCCATTCCAAACATCCTCGCTCCTGCGCAGATTTCTCCTGTAGTACCTGCATCCGTACCAGCGCCTGTCGTGCTGGGAACAATCGATCAAGCCCCCAGGGAGGAGGTCAGCTCGCGCCTATTCCCTCGTATGCAAAACATGGGGCTTACAAACCTGCGACAAACGGTTCTGCAAGGCGTCAATGACAAACTGAATGCGTACTTCTTTCCACCGCTCTACAACGATAAAAAGGACAAAGCCCAGGGGGCCGCTCTGACCGTTGTCGGGGGAATGGCCAAGGTGCTCGGAAAGACGGTGTCCAACTCCGGGGGATTTGCCTCCAAAGCCGCAGGTGGGGCGCTTATGTGGGGAGGGAAGGCCGCTGAAAAACTTGGCAAGGATCAATTCAAAAACGCGGGGAAAGATCACTCCAGCGGCAATTACAACGCCTTTTCCCCAAGAAATTGGGGCGTCAACTCGATGGGACACAATGGGGCCGTCCGCTGATAGGTGTAGAGAACCCGTGAACGAGAAAAGCCCCCACCCAACCCACTGCGGATAGGGGACGCAATGGGCTGGGCGAGGGCTTCTTGTACGACTGTTTTACTGCGCGATAGTTTTCACTGAAACGCCACGTTCAACCGGCGTCGAGCGACCGTAGATATCTTCAAAGCGCTCGATATCGTCTTCACCCAGGTAGCTGCCCGATTGCACTTCGATGATCTCCAACGGGATCTTGCCCGGGTTGCGCAGGCGGTGCACCGAGGCGATCGGGATGTAGGTGGACTGGTTCTCGGTGAGCAGGAACACGTTCTCGTCACAGGTCACTTCGGCCGTACCGCTGACCACGATCCAGTGTTCGGCGCGATGGTGGTGCATCTGCAGCGACAGGCACGCGCCCGGCTTGACCGAGATGTGCTTGACCTGGAAGCGGCCGCCCATGTCCACCGAATCGTAGGAGCCCCACGGACGGTACACTTCACAGTGGTTCTGGGTTTCGCTGCGGCCCTGGTCGTTGAGGGTGTTGACCATCTGCTTCACGCCCTGGACCTTGTCCTTGTGGGCAATCATCATCGCGTCCTTGGTTTCCACCACTACGATGTTGTCCAGGCCGATCACCGACACCAGTTTGCCGTTGCCGTGGATCATGCAGTTGCGGCTGTCCTGGATCACCACGTCGCCTTTGCTGACGTTACCGTGGACGTCTTTGTCGTTGACCGCCCACAGCGAGGCCCAGCAGCCCACGTCGCTCCAACCGGCACTCAGTGGCACGACACAGGCGCGCTGGGTTTTTTCCATCACGGCGTAGTCGATGGAATTGTCCGGGCAGCAGGCGAAGGTGGCTTCGTCGAACGACACGGTATCGGCGGTCTGTTCGCTGCGTTCGAGGGTCAGCAGGCAGGTGTCGTAGATGTCCGGGTCGTGCTTTTTCAGCTCTTCGAGGAAGCGGCTGGCGCGGAACAGGAACATGCCGCTGTTCCAGAAGTAACCGCCGCTTTTGACGAACTCGACGGCGCGTTTTTCATTGGGTTTTTCCACGAACTGCTCGACGCGGCTCACGCCTTCGGGCAGCAGCGAATCGTTGGTGGACTTGATGTAGCCATAACCGGTTTCCGGGCGGGTGGCCGGCACGCCAAACAGCACCATCTCGCCACGCTCTGCGGCCACGGTGGCCAGGGCCAGGGCGCGTTGCAGGGCTTTCTGGTCGTCGATCACGTGGTCGGCGGGCAGCACCAGCATCAGCTCGTCACGGCCTTCGTTGACCAGCATCATCGCGGTGAGGGCCACGGCCGGCGCGGTGTTGCGGCCGAACGGCTCCATCAGGATGCGTTGGCTTTCCAACTTACGGGCGGCCAGTTGTTCGTTGACGATAAAGCGGTGGTCCTTGTTGCAGACCACGATCGGGGTGTCCATGCCTTCGAACACCAGGCGCTCCAGGGTCTGCTGGAACAGCGTGTGTTCACCGGTCAGGGCCAGGAACTGTTTAGGGAACTGTTTACGGGAAAGCGGCCAAAGACGTGAGCCGCTACCACCGGAAAGGATGACTGGAATCATGGGTGTTTCTCCTTGAATCGATATGGGTCAGAGCTACGAAGGTTTGTCGTTTCACTCTTGTTTTTGTCTCGGTCCGGGTTGGTCTCAACCAACCCGGAAAAATGCCTTAGCGGGTCGACACTGGGCGTTTGACCCAGACTGGCGAGAGGCTCGAACCGGAGCCCGTCACATACAGCACCGCCGCTTCACCGCGTTCCAAGGCAACCGGCTTCACATCGCCGACTTTCTTGTCACCGTCATACAACGCCAGGCTTACTTTCACCGGGTTGATCTCACGCTCGCCACGGCCCTTGGCTGCCACTGACTTGACCACATCCGTCTTGCCATCGGCGGTTTTCAAGGTCAGGGCCTTGTCGCTGAGGTTCTGCACGCGCACCAGGGATTTCTGCTTGTTCTTGAACGGCGGTTCTTCGATCAGTTGTGGCTGGCCGCTGCCGCTGTTGACCAGGGTGTAGTAGTGGTCCGGAGCGAGTTTGACCGGTACGGTCTGGCTGCCGACCTTGGCGCTGTAGTCACCGCCGGGCATGAAGCTGAAGTCGCTGCTGGCCAGTGGGGCCACGTCGCTCAGGTTGGTGGCGCCGACGGTAGCGCTGACTTCCTGGTTGCTGGCGTTGTAGATGCGCACGAAGCTCGAGCCTTTTGGCGCGGTAGGGCCGTACAGGGCGGCGTCGCCACCGGCGAAGGCGGACATCGATACGAAGCTCAAACCGGCTGCGATGGCCAGGGTTTTAGCGAGACGACGAGGAGTTGTAGTGAAAGTCATGTGAGTTACCTCTCTTTCAGTTTTGCGCCCGGTCGGGCGTCTCGGATTTAGTGTTGATGGCCATGTTCTGTTGGCGCGAACCGGCTTGTTTAAGCTGCGCAACCCACGCGGGGTCGGCATCACCGATTTCGTTGTTCACGGGCAGATAACGTTCAGGAAACTCCCAGATCAGCACCTGGGGCGGGCTGTTCTTGAAGTCATCGCTTTTCAGGTAGCTGAGCATCGGCAGGATCGGGCCGTGGCCGTCTTCGGCGTAGCTGACCACGTCGCTGCCCAGGGCTTGCTTGAGGGCGCCGACGAAATTCCAGTTGGGGTTGGCGCTGTAGCTGGTGCCCACCAGCGCCACCGGGGTTTCGCTGTCGCTGAACAGCGCGTCGTCACCTTGGGTTTCGGCCAGGTGCGTGACGCGTTTTTGCAGCGGCTCTTGCGGCGGCATCAGGTTTTCGAACAGCGGGTCCAGCGGCAGGAACAGACGCAGGTCTCCTTTGTGCGGTGTGGTGCTCTCGGCCTCGGTGACAAAACGCTGGGGCTCGCCGCTCAGTGGGGTCTTGGCGGCAATGGTCTTGGCCAATTGCTTGGCGGCGATTTCAGCGCCGTCCGGGGTCCAGTGGGTGTCGGTGCGCAGGAACACCTGTTTGCCGCCGAGCTTGGCCTGTTGCAGCGGGCCGAGCAGGTCCGGGGCGATGATCTTGTCGGCGGCGACACGGGCGTGGAAGTCCTGGTACAGGTTGGCGTGGATGCTCGCCGGCTTCACTTCACCCAGGTGTTCCGGGTACAGGCGTACCTTTGCCGGTACGATCGCCATCACCAGTTGGATGCCCTGGGCCTTGAGCTTCTGGCGTACGCCTTCGACCAGCGCGTAGTTACCTTCCAGGTTCTGGTCTTCGTTGACGGCGGGGTTGAACTCCTCGTCGCTGTACAACCAGTGATCGCGACCCAGCACCACGCCGGGACGGCCTTCATTGAACAGCTTGTAGTCCAGCGCCGCCCACAGGTTGGTGCCCAGGCGCTTGATCGGGAACTGGTCGTCGTAGTGGGTCTCGACCGCCTTGGTCCAGCGACCGTTGAGCACGGTGGCGTCGGCATTGGTGCTGAAGCCGAAGAAGCTGCGCAGCGACCAGGCGCCCAGGGCGAGCAACACCACCAGGAACAGGCCGATATAGAGGACGCGTAATGAACGGGTCATGGTCGGCTCCCTCAGAATTGGAAGTAAAGGAACGGCGAGAAACTCTGCGCCGACAGTTTGAGAATCGACGCCACGAACAGCAGCAGCACCGCAGCGCGCATGGCGTAGCGTGGCCAGTCAGCGGTCCAGTAGGCCGGTTGCACAGCGGCATCCTGGCCCACGGTGAAGCCGGGCTCGTGGATGCTGCCGGGGTTGTCGCCCGGCACGGCCTTGATCAGGCTCGGGTCGGCCGGCTTGGTCTTCTCGGCAGGGCGATTGGTGTAGAAATCGCGCAGGCCGAAGAACGCCAGGGTTGCGTAGGCCACCACCAGGGTTGCCACTTGCAGGCCGGTGAGGTTGGCGCGGTTGAGTTCCGACAGCGACCACTCGCCAAAGCTGAACATCGCACCGTACATACGGCCGGCGACGTGCAGGTTTTCGGCGCGGAAGATCACCCAGCCCATCACCACCAGCAGGAAGGTGAAGGCCCAGCGCACGACGTTGAAGCTGCGTGGCGCGGTGTTGAGGCCGATGGCTTTTTCAATCGCCAGCCACATGCCGTGCCACGCGCCCCATACGATGTAGGTGATGTTCGCACCGTGCCACAGGCCACCGAGCAGCATGGTCAGGAACAGGTTGCGGTAGGTGGTCAGCGTGCCTTTACGGTTGCCGCCCAGGGTGATGTACAGGTAGTCACGCAGCCAGGTGGACAGGCTGATGTGCCAGCGCCGCCAGAACTCGGTGATCGACTGGCTGATGTACGGCTGCTTGAAGTTTTCCATGAAGCGGAAGCCCATCATCAAGCCCAGGCCGATGGCCATGTCGCTGTAGCCGGAGAAGTCGAAGTACAGCTGCGCGGTGTAGGCCAGCGCGCCGAGCCAGGCATCGCCGGTGGTGGGGTTCTGCAGGGCGAAGCAGTGGTCGGCGACGACTGCCAGGGTGTCGGCAATGAACACCTTCTTGATGAAGCCCTGCATGAACCGCGTGCAGCCCTCGGAGAATTTGTCGAGGGTGTGGGTGCGGTTGTTGAACTGGTCGGCCAGGTCGCGAAAGCGCAGTACCGGGCCGGCAATCAGGTGCGGGAAGATCGCCACGAACGCCGCAAAGTCGATCAGGTTGCGGGTTGCCGGGGTATCGCCACGGTACACGTCGATGATGTAGCTGATGGACTCGAAGATGTAGAACGAGATACCGATCGGCAACAGCACGTGCGTCAGGATGAACGGCTCAAGGCCCGCCGACTTCATCATCACGTTGATGCTGTCGACGCCGAAGTTGGCGTACTTGAAGTAGCCGAGGATGCACAGGTCGACCGCCACGCCGAGCAGCAGCCAGCGCTGGGCCGGCTTGGTGCGCACACCGGCGGCACCGACTTTCAGGCCGATCCAGTAGTTCCACAGCGTCACGGCGGCGAACAGCGCCAGGAAGTCCACTCGCCACCAGGCGTAGAACACGTAGCTGGCAATCAGCAGCAGCAGGTTGCGATAGCGTTGCCCGCTCAAGTAGTACAAGCCGAGAAAGATCGGCAAGAACAGAAACAGGAACACATTGGACGAGAAAACCATCCCGATCTCTCCATGTTTAACTAACAGTCAAGGGCCAGAGCCCCCCCAAACCCCCCCACGAAAAATCGGGGGCGGGCCGTACAACATTCCAACTGACGAAACCGACTCGAACTGTGGGAGGGGGCAAGCCCCCTCCCACATGTTTTACCGCGTTTCGTCAGGAACCTTTGTTGCCTTTCTCATGCGTCGGGTCATAGACCTTGGTCAGGTCGCCCCCGAGGCGGAAGGTCTTGAACGGCTGCATCCCATGCTTGCGCTCGAGCACATCCGGCGCGCAGGTGTAGAGGGTGCAGAAGGGTTCGAGCCAGGCGAATTTCATGTCCTGCTTCAAGTCCTTCATGTCCTGCTCCTTGCCGTTCTTCTGTTCGAAGATCTCGGGATCCTTGACCCCGGCGAGCACTTTGTCGCCCAGGCGCTTGAGCGCGCCGTTGTTTTCCTGGCGCAGGTCCACGCCATTGACCAGGGCAAAGCTGGCGATCATCGACAGCGGCGGCAGAGCGTAGTTGTGGTACGACAGGGCGCGTTGCTGACGCTTCAATTCGTTCGGCAGGAAGCCCTGGTCGTCGACCTGGTTCACGCCGACCTTGTATTCCTTCACCGCCCAATCAAACAGATCGCGACGGTTGGTGGCGACGGACGTTGCCATCACCGACCAGGCGGCCCAGTAGGAGTGGTTGTTGGTTTTTTCCAGGGGCAGGTTGTCCCAGTCGCTGACCACTTGATCGGCGAGCTTGTTGAACCAGGCTTCGATCAGTTGCGATTCCTGCTGGTGATTGGCCAACGGGTGCGAGTCGGAGAACTTCAGGCGCACATAGGCCGAGGCCATGCTGCCCAGCGCCCACTTGCGCATGGACTTGCCGGTGTGGTTGAAGTCCTTGGACATCAATGCATCGGCCTTGGCCCACGACACCAGCCAGTTCAGGGTGCATTCGAGCTGCTCGGGGCGGCCGTCACGCATGAACTGCATCACGCGTTTGCTGGTGTCTTTTTCCAGCTTGGTGATGTCGGCGGTGCTGTCGCGGAAGGCTTTTTCCGACTGCACGTTCAGGGTTGAACGCGCCTTGTCCGAGCCTTCGTACTTGCTGCGAAACTGCAGCGGCCCGGTGTAGGGCGCCGGCATGGTGTCGCAGTTTTCCTTGAAGTCGCCGGTCTTGAACGCTTCAATCGGTGCGAAATAGCCTTGTGGCGGACGCAGCGGTGCGGCGGCGTTGACGGAGCCTGCGAACATCGCCAGGCCCAGCAGCGTAGGGATCAGTAACTTCTGCATAGGTAACCTCATTTCCCCGTTGAAGCGGTCTGTTGACCACCGGCCGGGAATACGTTGCGTGTGCAAATTTTCGCTTCGACCTTCTGCGCAGCAGCGCCCGCTTCGGGACCCTGCACTTCCACGGCCAGCAGGTTCTGCGAGGCCCAGTCTTCATCGGTGCGCAGTTCAAAGGCGAAACGCCCGTCTGTATCGGATGTCTCGGGTTTCTCGATCTTGATGTCCTCGTGGCGCCCGTTCATGTACCAGAGGGTGGCTTGCAGGGTTTTCACCGACGGATCGGCGAAGCGGATATCGACCTGGTGATTGGCATTACGCAGGTCTTTGTTCGAACTGTTCACCAGCAATTCGTTCTTGCCGGGTTTCAAGGTGGTGCTCGCGGTCATCTGCGCGGTCTTGCCTTCGCAGCCGTTGTCGAGCAGGGCCATCATCTGGCGGTAGATGGTCTCCTGGTCCAGGCGATACAGCGGCGAGAACTCCCAGATGAGGATTTTCGGCGGGGTCTTCTGGAATTCATCGCTGCCCAGGTACTGGATCATCGACCCTTCCAGACCGCCGCCGGGGAAGGCGACGTTGAGGATGTCGGCACCGATTTCCTGTTCCAGGAAGCCGGCGAAGTTGTAGTTCTTGCCGCTGTGGCTGGTGCCCACCAGGGTGATCTGCGGATTGCCCGAATCGCCGAACAGGTCGCCGTCGCCCGCTTCGCCCTTGGGCTCGGTGGTGAACTGGTCCATGTACTGGATCGCGTAGCTGGTGCCGCACAGTTGCCCGGCCATGTTGTGCAGGGTGCCGGTCTTGCCCATGCGCCCGGAGCGCTTGGTTTCGAATTCACGCTTGGGAATATCCGCGAACTCGGGCATCGCACGCACTTTGGCACCGACGATTTTTGCGGTGCGCTGGGCGCCGTACGGGGTCCAGTGCTGGTCGCCACGGAAGTAGAAATCGTGGGCCGGCAGCTCTTCCGGCAGTTGCTCGTTGGTCAGCGGCGACAGGTCCGGCACCACGTAGCCCATCTTGGCGAAACGGCCGAGCATGGTCTTGTAGTTGCCCAGGGCCTTGTCGAAGTCGAACTTGGCTTTCTCTTCCGGGTTGAGCTTGTTGCGGTTCACCAGCCCACGGGTCGGCTGGTAGACCACCACCAGTTCCACGCCCTTGGCCTTGAACGCGTCGTGCAGCTGTTGCATGCGCTTGTAGCCGGACGGGGTGGTGTCGAATTCGGTACGCAGGTCTTCCTGGGTGCGGAACAACCAGTCGCCCTGGGCTTGCACCAGGGTGGTGAAGTTCTGCTGATAGCGCGTGGTGTAGTTGCGCGCATCATGGGCGGCCGGGCACAGGCTGCAGCATGGCTCGGCGGTGAAGGTCGGCGCCTTGACGTCGTCGGCGCGTACGCCCTGGCTGGCCGCGAGCAGGCCGAGGGTCAGACCCGAGAGGCTCAGCAGTTTGATCATGTGTGGGTGCATAAGGGTCATCCTCAGTCCTGCATTTCGGTCTGGCGTTCGACAGGGTCGATCAGCACGGCTTTCTGCTGGCGCACCAGCAGGTCGAGAATCTCTTCCTGGCGATCGCCAAGCACGCCGGAGAAGCTGATGCCGCTGGATTTGGTCGGTGCCAGCATCGATACGCGGTACAGCTCGATACTCAACGGCGAGTCGATGGACAGCGGCCCGCTGCCGTTACCCGCCAGTTCACCGCCCACCACGATCAGCGAGACCTTGGCGTCGAACGGGTCGAGGGCGATGTCGCGGTCGGTGTCGGTCAAATCCTTGATGTGGCCGTACACACCGGTCAGGCCGTTGGCCATCGCGGTGTTTTCGTAGAGCTTGATGTTCACACTGTTGCGCACGCGGATGCCGTGGCGGCGGTTGCTGATCACCTTGTTGCCCCACAGCAGGTTGTCGCCGCTCTCATAGAGGGTGATGCCGTCGGTGTGGTTGCGGTAGATCTCGTTGTCGGCGATCAGGTTGTTCACGCTGTTACGGTCGATCACCAGGCCCGAGAGCTTGTTGTCGTAGCTGCGGTTGTTGAAGATGAAGCTGTCGTTCACTTCACGGGAAATGATGATGCCGTGCTTCTTCTTGGTGCCGTAGACGGTGTTGTCCGCGATGATCAGGCCGTGGGAACGGTCGTGGGGGTCAATGCCGTAGACGATGTTGTCTTTGTAGGTATTACCCTTGATCACGAAGCCCGTGGTCTCGTAGCAGTAGAAGCCGTACCACATGTCCGAGAACTCGGAATCGATGATCCAGCCGGTCGGCTCCGGACGCTTGAGCACCTTGGCCATGTTCGGCGTGTACTGGGAAATACTCACCCCGTACGACTTACTGTTGGCGTAGCCGAAACTGGCCATCTTGGTGTTGGAAATGTAGGTTTCGGTACCGCCCCAGGCCAGAAGGAACGGGCGGAATTCCTTGGGCGACTTGAACAGCGCCGGGCCGTTGGCCTTTTCGCTCCAGCCGGTGACCTTGGTGTCATGCACAAACAGCTGGCCGTCGTTGATCAGGAACGAACCGCCTTCCTGGGACAGGCGCAGCTCCTGGGTCTTCTTGTCGATTTCCAGGATGCCCTTGCGCCCGACCACGATCGGCAACTTGGCCAGGAACACACCCGGCGAGGTCTCGCTCAGGTACTGCTTGGGCACCTTGCCCAGCAGGTCCTTGAGGTTCATGTAGCCGTCGTCGACAAAGATCGCCTGGGGAATACCGTGCTGGCGCACCACCCATTCGGCCATCTTGTTGTCACCGCCGATGAAGTCCTTGAGCGCGTCTTCCTGCATCATGCGGCGGATGCTGATCTTGCCCGGCTTGGTTCTTACGATCTTTTTTTCCATCGCCGCGGCGGTGTAGCCCGACAGGTCCGGCAGGGCCGGCTTGGCCATTTCCAGCGGCGCGGTAGGCGGGCTGGAGATGGTGTAGGTCTTGGCCTGCTGCAGTTCCTTGGCGATGGTCGGCGCCTTGGCCGCCGTATCGGCAAACGCTGTGGCGCTGGCCAACAGCATTGCCGCGACGAGTAGGCTTTGAGCATTCATTGGGCGGGCTCCCATCAGAATTTCCAGATCACGTCGACAAACGCGCGATGCATGTACGAGTCGACGTTGCTGCCATAGGCATCGCCCGGTTTGAATACGCCGGCACGCAAACGCACCAGCGCTGACGGCTCATCGATCGACTGGCTGAGCGCAGCCGGCAACAGGCCGGTCTTGAAGTACTTGGTGACCACCAGGTCCATCTCCTGGCCCAGGTCTTTCTTGCCATCTTCAAGGGGCAGGGAAGTACTGGACAGGATCGCGCCGGTGACGTCGTCGGTGTTGTTCTGCACCGCATCGATACCGTTGCTGCCCACCGGCTTGTTGCCGTCGACACGCCAGAACTTGTGGTACACCAGGCTGGCGTCGTAGTCCTCGCGCAGCTGCCAGGAACCGAACAGACTCATGGCCTGCATGTTGTTCATTTCGCCACGGAAGGCTTCACCGAAGCGGTGCACGCGGGACTGGGTGCCGGTCCAGTTCGAACGGTTGCTTTGCAGGCCGTTCTGCTCGTACTCGGCGCTGGCGCGGGAGTAGGCCGCGCCCACTTGCCACTGCGGGTCAAGGCGCAGGCGCACACCGAGGTCGGTGGCCCAGCCGCTCACGTCGTCGCTGCGCTTGGCGTTGGTCGGGCGGGTGCCGTCGGCATTCAGGGCATTGACCGAGTCACGGTCGCCGCGCATACCGGTGATGCTGGCCCAGTAGTTGACGGTGTTGGTATTGCGCCAGTTGTAGGCGTCGCTGTTGGCTTCGATGCCGAGCCAGGTCAGGTCGCCGTTTTCACGCTTGTCCAACGAGTCGGTGGGCACGCCCGGTTCCGGGTAGTCCAGCTTGCCGTTGTCATGGGTGTGGTGACCGCGCAGGCCGATCCACTGACCGGGCGTCCACTGGTAGGCGGCGTCGGCGTAGAGGTGCTGACGGTCCTTGTCCTTGGGCGACAGTTCCTTGAGGTCGGTGCGGTATTCGCTGAAACGTTCGGCGACGCCGACATTGGCCTTGAGCAGGGTCGTGTCGAAAGTCCAGTTCAGCGCTTCGATGTTGGTGTCGCGCCATTGGCCGTCGTCATTGCGCAGGCGTTGGCGACCCAGCTTGAGGATCTCGCCAGGGTAGGGCGTGAAGCCGCTGTAGCCGACCCAGAACTCGCGCATGGCCAGGTAGTTTTTCTTGGCCTTGCGGTCGTTGTTGGTGGTTTGCTGGTTCGCGTCATCGGCCGACTGTTGCAGCGTGTCGGTCTCGATGATGTCGCTGGACGCCACCGCCTGGCCCATGGCATAGGCGCTCCACGCGCCGCTTTCGCCGTAGATCCACGGGCGCAGGTCAAGGCCGATACCGTTGACGTCGCCGCCTTTTTGCGTGCCGAGGTCGCGGTCATCTTCGGACTGCGCGGTGGCTTTGACTTCCAGGCCGAAGTTCTTGGCTTCGGTCAGCGCGGCCAGGGTCGGGCACGACCACAGCAGGGCGAAGGTCAGGCCGATGCCGGCCTTGACGAATGGGTTGAGCTTCATAGGGATTCCTCGCCGTCGTCTTCTTCATCCAGGGCGTGCAGTTGCAACGTGCTCTGGGCCAGGGTGCCGCGGGCGGCCAGTTCCTGTTGCACCAGGCGTTGGCCCTGGGCGCGTTGTTCAGGCGTCAAGGGCGCTTCAAGCTGGGCGGCCAGGTCATTGGCTTCCGGGGTGTCCTGGGCTTTGGCCAACTGGCTGAAGACATAGGCGTTCAATGGGTCGGGCTTGGTGCCCTTGCCTTGGGAAAACAACTGGGCGATGGCGAAGTCGGCGCTGTTCTGGCCGTTGCGCGCAGCGGTCAGCAAGTGGTCGAGGGCTTTTTGCGGGTAGACCTTGCCCAGGTAGCCACGGCGATAGATCTGGCCGAGGTAGTAATCGGCGGCCACTTCCTTGCCCACGGCTTTTTCGAAGTGCGCTTCGGCTGCCTTGGCATCCGCCGGCACCCACTTGCCTTCGTAGTAGAGCTTGCCCAGCAACAGTTCGGCGCGCGGCTGGTCGGCGGCGCGGCCGTTGTCCAGGTACTTCATCATCTGGTCGACGTCACCGAGTTCCGGGAAGTCATAGAGCAGTTGCGCCAGGCTGACCCAGGAAGCCGGGTAGCCGGGGGCGATTTTTTCCAGCAGGGCCTGAGCGGTTTTTTCGTTCGGCTGGCCGAGGGTGGCGTCACCCAGCACACGCGCCACGCTGTCGACACGCTGTGCGGTAACGGTGCCACGGCTGTAACCGGCTTCCATTTGCTTGAGCAGTTCGGCCTGTTTTTCCGGCTCGGCTTTTTTCTGGTAGACCGTGGCCAGTTCGACGTAGCAAATGTCGGTGGTGTTCAGCGCGGCTTTGCAGATGCGCTCCACGTCATCCAAGTGCTGGTCGTAGGTGTCCTGGGTGCGATACAGCAGCACCTGGGCCAGGCCGGCTTCCGGGTAACCGGCGGCCTGCCATTGGCTGATCTGCCGCTGGGCATTCACGTTCGGGAAGCTGTGCGGGTATTGCAGGTACAGCATCGCCAGCGGAATCAGGGTGTTGCCTTCGCCATTGGCAAAGGCTTTTTTCAGCAGGCCTTCGGCTTCATGGTGTTCGGCTTCGGTGCTGCCGGGCTTGGCCACCAGCAGGCGACCCAGGCGCGCCTGGGCGCGGGGCGAGGTGTCCGCTGCCGCACGGTAGGTGGCCTCGGCCTGTTTGATTTGCGCCGGATCGCGAGTGCCTACCTGGATGTCAGCCAGGCCCACCTGGGCCTCGCTGTAGCCCAGGTCTGCCAGTTGCTGGTAATTCTGCTGCGCGGTGACGGTGTCGCCACGCTTGAGCGCTTCATTGGCCAGGCGTTGGTCGGGCAGGCCGGCGCAACCGGCGAGGGCGATGGCCAGCGCCAGGGGCACCGGCAGGTTTCGAAGGGCGCTCATGATTAAAGACCCGCAGCCATGGCTTTATCGATCAGCCAGTTCAGCGATGGGCCACGGTCGCTGGTGACTTCCACCGGGCGACCGGCGTAGGTGCTGTCCAGCGGTGCGTCCGGCTTGATCTGCACGCGGATGTCGGAGGACAGGTCGGCGCTGTTCAGGCTGGTGCTGCTGACGATGGTGCCGGTGCGGATCTGCTCCTCGTCGGCCACCTGGAAGCTCACCGGGGTACCTGGGCGCACATCGGCGAACTGGCGATAGGTGAAGCGTGCTTCCACGTTGGCCTGGCTGCCGCGTGGGACCAGTTGGAAGATCACGTCGCCCTTGCTGGCGTACTGACCGTCAGCCACCAGTTGCTGCGCCACCACGCAATCGCACGGCGAAGTCAGGGTGCCGGTCATTTGCTTGCCGAACAGCTCTTCAACCTTGGCCGGTTGCAGTTGGTCTTCGTCCAGGTGGCCCTTGAGCACGTCGAGCATGCTGGTGCTGAAGGTCGCCAGTGGCGCGCCTTTGGCGGCGACCGCATCACCCTTGAGCAGGCTCTGCACGGTGCCGTCGCGTGGCATGGTCACGTTCATGCCGGGCACGCTCACCAGGCCGGCCTGGGCATGGCTGACGAAGTACATGCCGTACACCGACTTGAAGACGAAACCGAAAGCCGCCAGGCCGACGATGAAGATACCCGCGCTGAACACCACGGCGCGCAGGCGGCCGGCGGCGCTCATGTTGCTGCCGCTGTCCTTGACCTTGCGTGCCTTGGTGAAGTTGTCACGTTGCAGGGTCGCCAGCACGTCGCCCATGGTCACGATGTCACCGGACAGGTGCGAGGTGATCAGATGGCGCAGGGTGGAAATATCCTGGGCGTCGAGGTTCTGGAACTGGCAACCGGTGCGACCGGTCTGGCGGTCGTAGGAGCGGATCTGCAGTTCCACGTCCATGGCCAGGCCAAGGTTATCGATGACGAATTGCAGGCGGCCCTTGTGCACTTCGCCGACGGTCAACGGCTGGGTGGCGGTGAACGCCAGGCCGCCGGCGGACAGGTCGATCACCCGTGCTTCGGTCTGGGTGCGGTCGGTGTTGAAGAAGCGCAGCTTGGCCGGGATTTTTACGCGGGCATGTTGGCGCTGGGCTTCGGATTCGTGGACAACATTGGCATTTACTTGGCTGTTCATCAGGGCAATTTCCTAGAGTTAATTCAGGCTTGGCAGGGTCAGACCATCATCAGCAACACGGCAACGAAGATGCTGCCGGCGGAGAAGGTCATGGTCCGAGACGACCAGGTGTTGAACCAACGTTGAAAGCTGGCCAAATCGCGGGTCAGTTTGGTGTCCTGGCGGGTCCAGGACTGTTGATCGAGGCGGAAGAACACGTAGATCTTCACCAGCGCGCCCATGATCTGGTTGTAATAGAGAATCACCGGGTACGCGGGGCCGATCTTGTGGCCGGAGCACGACAGCAGCAGGGTGAGAATCAGGCGAGTGATGCCGATCCACAGCAGGTACGCGAGGATGAAGGCGCCGCCGTATTTGAAGGTGGCGATGATCGCCACGGTCAGGCCGAGCAGGGACGTCCACATCGACACGCGCTGGTCGAACAGCACGATGCTGGTGAACAGGCCCAGCCGACGCACACCCAGGCCCAGGGCACGGGAATTCTGGCGCAGGTTATTGCCGTACCAGCGGAACATCAGCTTGCGGCTGGCCTTGATGAAGCTCTTTTCCGGCGGGTGTTCCACGGTGTTGATTGCGGCGTCCGGCACGTAGAAGGTGTCGTAGCCCAGGCGCATCAGGCTGAACCAGCTGGACTTGTCGTCGCCGGTGAGGAACTTGAAGCGGCCCAGGCGCCAGTGTTGCAGCGAGTCGCTTTCCACGTCGGCGATAAAGCCCGGGTCGGTGACCACGCTGGCACGGAACACTGACATGCGGCCGGTCATGGTCAGCACGCGCTTGGACAGGGCCATGGAGCACATGTTGATGTGACGCTGGGCGAAACGCAGCTTGTGCCACTCGCTCATGATGTAGCCGCCGCGCACTTCGCAGAACTCGTTGGTGGTCAGGCCGCCGACGTTGCCGAACAGTTGGAACCACGGCACGGTCTTGCGAACCACGCCTTCGGCGAGCACGGTGTCGCCATCGATCACGGCAACCACGGCACGGTCGTCCGGCAGGTGGCGGGAGATGGCGCGGAAACCGAAAGCCAGGCCGTCGCGTTTGCCGGTGCCGGCGATGCGCACGAAGTCGAGCTTCACGTGTTCCGGTGGATTCATGCGTTCCCACAGGCTCTTCACCAGCAGCTCATCGGACATTTCCACCAGCGAGCAGACCACGGTGGTGGGGAAGCCACATTCGATGGCTTCACGGATCACCGAGCTGTAGACCTGCGCGGTGGTCAGCGCGTCGATACGGAAACTGGTGACCATCAGGAACACATGGGACGGGTCGGCGGCCTTGCCCAGCTTGCGCACTTTGCGGCGCAGGTGCGGGTAGACCACGTACAGGAACAGCATGCCGCGAAAGAAATGCGTAGCACCCATCGAGTAGCGCCAGATGCCGACGGCGCCAATCAGGAAAATAAAATTCTTCGACTCGGAGTCGAACGTACTCGCCGGCAAGAGCAGGGCGAGTCCCATCAGCAGGCTCAAAAAGAACAGCCAGCCGGCGGATTGGAGCAGTACGTGTTTTAACTTGGACATAAGCGTCATCCGAAGGTGAAGAAGGCTCCCGGCTGCAAGCGCTGGGGATAGGTACGCTTGCAGCCCGGAACTTGCCGTTGCTGTTACCAGCAAATGCCTTCGGTACGGCCTGTGGCACAGGTGGCCTTGGACATGAAGCCCACCAGGTCGATCACTTGCTTGCCGTGTGGTGCGTTCTGCGCCAGGGCACGGAACTTCTCATCACGGTTGCCCAGGATGATCACGTCGGAGTTGTTGATCACATCGTCGAAGTCCGAGTTGAGCAGGGACGACACGTGCGGGATCTTGCCTTCGATGTAGTCCTTGTTTGCGCCGTGGACACGGGCGTACTCGACGTTGCTGTCGTAGATGCTCAGGTCGAAGCCCTTGCCGATCAGCATTTCGGCCAGTTCAACCAGCGGGCTTTCGCGCAGGTCGTCGGTGCCGGCCTTGAAGCTCAGGCCCAGCAGGGCGACTTTGCGTTTGTCGTGGCTGGAGACGATGTCGAAGGCGTTCTGTACCTGGGACTCGTTGCTGCGCATCAGCGAGTTGAGCAGCGGCGCTTCCACGTCCAGGGAGCTGGCGCGGTAGGTCAGGGCACGCACGTCTTTGGGCAGGCACGAACCACCGAAGGCGAAGCCTGGGCGCATGTAGTACTGGGACAGGTTGAGGGTCTTGTCCTGGCATACCACTTCCATCACTTCGCGACCGTCGACGCCGACGGCCTTGGCGATGTTGCCGATTTCGTTGGCGAACGTCACTTTGGTGGCATGCCATACGTTGCAGGTGTACTTGATCATCTCGGCAACGGCGATGTCCTTGCGGATGATCGGTGCGTCGAGTTCTTCGTACAGCGACTGCAGGACATCGCCGGAGGCTTTGTCGAACTCGCCGATGACTGTCATCGGTGGCTGGTCGTAGTCGGCGATGGCGGTGGATTCACGCAGGAATTCCGGGTTGACCGCGACACCGAAGTCGATGCCGGCTTTTTTGCCGGAGCAGTCTTCGAGGATCGGGATCACCACGTTCGCCACGGTGCCCGGCAGTACGGTGCTGCGCACGACCACGGTGTGGCGGGTGGTTTTGTCACGCAGGACAAAACCGATCTCGCGGCACACGGCTTCGATGTAATCGAGCTCCAGGTCGCCGTTTTTCTTGCTCGGTGTGCCGACACAAATCATCGACAGGTCGGTATCGCGGATGGCGTCGGCGAAGTTGGTCGTGCCGCGCAGTCGACCGGTTTCGATACCCTGGCTCAACAGCTCGCCCAGACCGGGCTCAACGATGGGCGATTTGCCTGCATTGATCAGGTCAATCTTATCCTTGGAGATGTCTACGCCGACCACTTCGTGGCCACGGGCAGACAGGCAACCGGCACAGACTGCGCCAACGTAACCGAGACCAAATATGCTGATGCGCATCGCATTTACCTCTTTGTCTTCAAGACTGTGTTAATCATGCCAATTAATGGCGGAGTTCATGTTTGCAAGCGTCACTGATGCCGCGAAAGTTAAGGCGAATAGACGCCAACTTACCGCGTACAGGCATGTTAATTAGCGAGTGACTAACAATTGCACTCAAGTTGTGCGCAACTTGGCCTTGTTATTGGGGCTTGCCCTGAAATGCAGCCGGCCTTTCTGGGGAAAGGTGCCGACGCCAGTGCCACAAGATCCTGATGGGGGCTTTAGGCCCTTATTTATCAACATCTTGGGTGTCGTCACTGACACATTTGGGTAAGCGCTGCCTTGGCCTATAGGGGATAGCAATTAATCCTTATCGCTGCCCTCAACTCATATCAGTTGATGATATGACCCGTGAGTCAAAGTTGATGGGGCAACTTTGCTACTTCCTTGGGTCGTCATGTAAGTCATCTCTTACAGAAGCAGAGAATTTCGTTACCGGTGGTATGAGCCGTGCGTTTAGACGAAGTTCCGGGCCGCTCATCCTGTTTCCTGAAATTTCTTGAAATATTAGGAAAGATGGCACTGGTAGTATATTGATAGCACTTGCTATTTGAGCCAGTAGTTATAGGGAGTTGGCGCGCGGGGATAGTTTTGTGCCACTAGTGTTTGAAAAAAGTGGTGCCACTACGAAAAAAATCGACGAATGTCGAGTGAAAGAATTGTTAGAGATGCGTCGGGATATTTTTTGACGCCAAAAAAATGACGATTCGCGAATTAAAATGCGGTTAAACATGTGGGAGGGGACTTGCCCCCGAAGACGGTGGGTCAGCTAAACATAAGCTGGCTGACCCATCGCCATCGGCGGCAAGCCCCCTCCCACATTTGTTCATCAGTGTTCTCGGGAGCTTTATTCTGGTGCGTGATCGCGCAAAAACACCAGGTTATCCGGCTTGGACTGCTCGGCGTTGAAGCGATAGCCCTGCACATCAAACTGCTTGAGCTTCGCCGGGTCGTTGATGCGTTCCTCGATCACAAAGCGGCTCATCATCCCCCGGGCTTTTTTGGCGTAGAAGCTGATGACCTTGTACTGGCCGTTCTTCAGGTCCTTGAACTCGGTGTTGATGATCCGCGCCTTCAAGGCCGTACGCTTGACCGCCGAGAAGTATTCGTTGGAGGCCAGGTTTAGCAGCACGTCGTCGCCTTGTTCGGCCAGCGCTTGGTTGAGCCACTCACTGATACGCGTGCCCCAGAAGGCGTACAGGTCCTTGCCACGGGCATTGGGCAGCTTGGTGCCCATTTCCAGGCGGTACGGCATCATCAGGTCCAGGGGGCGCAGCAGGCCATACAGGCCCGAGAGCATGCGCAGGTGGTCCTGGGCGTAGCTGAAGTCGGCATCGCTGAAGGTCTCGGCGTTCAGGCCGGTGTACACATCGCCCTTGAAGGCCAGTAGCGCCTGCTTGGCATTGTCCTGAGTGAATGCCGGGGTCCAGCTGCCGAAGCGGGCGGCATTGAGGCCGCCGATCTTGTCGGATACGTGCATCAATTCGCTGATTTGCGCCGGGCTGAGGGTGCGCAGTTGCTCTATCAGCTCCTGGGAGTGGTCCAGGTACTGCGGCTGGGTAAAGCGCTGGGTCGCCGGCGCGGTCTCGAAATCGAGGGTCTTGGCGGGGGAAATCACCATCAGCATGAAGTCGTCTCCTTTAAACGTGAGGCGATTCTAGGGGCTGGGGCGTTTTGACTCCACCTATGATGGCGATAGGCGGGATCCGCTATGATGGCCGGTGACTCTGGAGAGGGAGACCCTGTGTGCGAATAGCGCTTTTATTGTCGGCATGCCTGCTATGCCTGAATGCCCAGGCAGCACCCGTGGATGTGGCCAGCCTTGACCGTGGCACCTGGCCCGAAAAACTCGGCAGCCCGGCACTGTTCGATGTGGCTTCACGTGCCGAAATCCTCATGTTCGCCCACAGCCTGCTGGCCAGCGAGAACCAGGACGAAACCGCGCTCAAGCAGCGCCTGGGCCTGAAGATCATCAACCTGGCCGCCATCGACGACCTGCGCCGCCAGCTCTGGCAGCGCCTGCTGGAGAACTACACCTTCGCCCAGCAGAGCTGCGCGGAAGACGCCTCGTTCTGCTATCTGGTGGAGAACATGGACGACCTGCGCGAGCAGGCCGGCAAGTTCGAGGTGAGCGAAGACTCCTTCTATATAGGCTGGGCCGCTCCGAGCCATACCTTCCATGAGCGCTACCTGGATGAATTGCTGCGCAAGGCCGCGCTGTTTCCGCAGATCAGCAGCGAAGTCGCACGTTTCGGCGACCATGAGCGCAATGGCGACGAGTTCAACGACCGCCTGTTCCTGCTGACGTTCGACGGCGGCCCTGCGCCGGTCAGCGGCAATACCGACTGGCTCGCCGACTATTTGCGCAAGCAGAAGATGAGCGCGACCTTCTTCACCCTTGGCAGCAGCCTGCAGGCCCGTGTCGAGCGCAGTTCGGTTGCCGATGTGCAGGCGCTGTACCAGGGCCAGTGCGTCGGCACCCAGGGCTGGCAGTATCGTTCCCACAGCCATTGGGTGGACTGGCAGAGCTCGATTACCCGCAGCGCTTCGCTGGCACAAAACCTGATGCCGGAAAACTACGTGCCGCTGTTCCGTCCGCCCTATGGTCAGCGCCGCGCGGACAGCCAGGGGTTCTTTCAAGCCCAGGGCTTGCAGGTGGCGTTGTGGGACATCGATTCCCAGGATGAACCGGGCAAGCTCAAGGCCGATGAGTCGGCGCAACGGGTGCTGACCTTGATGCTGTTGTGGCGCAAAGGCGTGATTGTGTTCCACGACACCCAGGACAAGGCACGGGTCGCTTTGCCCATGCTGTTGCAGGCGACGGCGCAGAGTGGTCTGGGTTGGCAGGACTGCCGGGAGGCGTTTCGCTGAAGTGCCCGGAACTGTTGGGTTTTGGGCGATTTCGGGGTAATTTTGTGCGACATTTCGATGCAGGCGGACTTCCGACTTTAGCGGGGTAAGTGGCACTCGGCTAGTGCTATTCGTCATCCTGAAAAATAAACTTCAAAAAAGCGTCAAAGTGCTTTTTCCTGTCACACGTTTTGCGGTATTACGAAGTCAGATCGCCGAAACCTGCAACACAGGTGGCGTCTTCCAAGACTCCTCATGTGGGCACTGCGCTTGACGTCACTCAGGTGCAGTCGGTGGTCGAATCGAGGCGCAGCACCGCCCAGGTATTGCGTCGACTGGCTCCCACAAAGGTGACCGAGTATGGATGATCATGGACGTAACCCTTCTTCCGACCAGCCAATCCTTTATGTGCTTGATACCAACGTATTGATCCACGATCCAAACGCACTGCTCAACTTCGAAGAACACCACGTCGCCATCCCGATGATCGTGCTTGAGGAGCTCGATAAACTCAAAAGCGGGCACCACAGCGTGGCCGCCGAATGCCGCCAGGCCATCCGCCTGATCGACAAGACATTGGGCGAAGCTTCGCCAGAAGATGTCGAAGTCGGCGTGCCGATCCAGCGTGGCAAAAGCGGACCCAAGGGCTTGCTGTCGATTCTGATGAGCAAGCGCAGCGAGCCCAACAGCCTGCTGCCGGAAAACCTGAACGACAACAAAATCATCAACCAATTGATCGACCTGCATGCCCGTGACAAGGACCTGCGCGTAGTGCTGGTGACCAAAGACATCAATATGCGCCTCAAGGCCCGAGCGTGTGGGATCGCGGCCGAGGACTACAGTACCGACCAACTGGTCGACGACGTGTCGATGCTGTCCCGTGGTTATCACATGATGACTGGCTCGTTCTGGGACCGCGTCAGCAAGGTCGAAACCCGTCAGGACCATGGCCGTACCTGGCACCAGGTGCAGCTGATCGATAACCTGCCGGCCGTACATATCAATGAGTTCATCGTCGACGAACAGGGCTTCGTGGGCTGGATCAAAGAGATCCAGGTCGACAAGTTGCTGATCCTCGACCTGCATCAGGAACCCCTGTTGCACCAGGAGGCCTGGGGCCTGAAACCGCGTGATATCTACCAGAGCCTGGCGCTGTACGCGCTGCTCGATCCTGACATCCACCTGGTCAACCTGACCGGCGCCGCAGGCTCGGGGAAAACCATCCTCGCCCTGGCTGCCGCCATCGAGCAGACCATGGTGACCAAACGCTATCGCCGCATCATCGCCACCCGCAGCGTGCAGGGCCTGGACCAGGAGATCGGTTTCCTGCCCGGCACCGAAGCGGAAAAAATGGAGCCGTGGCTGGGGGCGATCACCGACAACCTCGAGGCCTTGCACATGGATGATGAAAACACCCATGGCAGTGTCGACTACATCCTCAGCAAAGTGCCGTTGCAGTTCAAATCCCTCAACTACATCCGAGGTCGCAGCTTCCAGCAGAGCCTGATCCTGATCGATGAATGCCAGAACCTCACGCCGCACCAGATGAAAACCATCATCACCCGTGCCGGCGCCGGTTCCAAAGTGGTGTGCCTGGGCAACCTGGCACAGATCGACACCCCTTACCTGTCCGCGACCAGCTCCGGGCTGACGTACCTGACTGAACGCTTCAAGGATTTCCCGAACGGCGTACACATTGCGCTGCAGGGTGTTCCACGTTCGATCCTGGCCGAATACGCCGAATCCCATCTCTGACCCTCGGCACTGACTAAAACGGGCGTCCCATGGGACGCCCGTTTTTTGTGTTCAGGCCGACTGCTCGACCTGTGCCCAATCGATTGCCGGTTTATGTGCCCTGGAAAGCAGGGTGTACACCGACGGCAGTACAAACAAGGTAAACAGCGTGCCCACCAGCATGCCGATCACGATCACCAGCCCCAACCCGAAGCGGCTGCCGGCGCCGGCACCTGACGAGAACAGCATCGGCACCAGGCCCACCACCATGGCCGCCGTGGTCATCAGGATCGGCCGCAGCCGAATGCGTGCCGCGCGCATGATCGCCTGGGCCGGGGTGCAGCGGTACAGCACCTGCAGCTCGTTGGCGAACTCGACCATCAGGATCCCGTGCTTGCTGATCAGACCGATCAGGGTGACGAGGCCGATCTGCGTGTAGATATTGATGGTCGCCAGCCCCAGCGCCAGGGGAATCAACGCGCCGCAGATCGACAGCGGCACCGTGATCAGGATGATCAGCGGGTCGGTCAGGCTTTCATACTGCGCGGCCAGCACCATGTAGATCACGATCAGCGCGAACAGGAAGGTCAGCATCAGCGCATTGCCCTCGTGGATGAACTGCCGCGAATCGGCCTGCCAGTCATGGCTGAAACTGGCGGGCAACTGGCGGCTGTGTTCCTGCAAAAAGGCCACTGACTGGCCAAGGCTGACGCCGGGCGCAGGAATACCCTGGAAGGTCGCGCTGTTCTGCTGGTTGAACTGCTTGAGCTTGTTCGGCTCGATCACGTTGTGCAGGCTCACCACGGTGGACAGCGGCACCTGCTGGCCGGTGTCGGTGTCGACGTAGAAGCCATTCAGGTCCTGGGGCGTGAGGCGTCGCGAGGCCTGGCTCTGGGGGATCACATCGTAGGAGCGGCCTTGCAGGGCGAACCGGTTGGTGTAGTTCTCACCGATCAACACCGCCAGCGTGCTGCCGATGTCTTGCATGCGAATCCCCAGGCTGTTGGCCTTGCTGCGGTCGATGCGCACTTGGGTCACCGGGTTATTGAACGCCAGGTCACTGTCGACCACCGCAAACAGCCCGCTGGCCCGCGCCTGGGTTTTCAGCGTTTCCATGGCCTGGTACAGCGAGCGGTAGTCTTCTGTGCTGCGCATCACCATTTGCACCGGCAAGCCACCGGTGGAGGCGGGCAGTGGCGGCAACTGGAACACGAAGATCGAGTTGCCTTCCACGGCATCGACGCTTTGTTGCAGCTCGGCCTGGATTGTCGCTGCGCTGCGCTGACGCTGCGACCATTCGGTGAAGTTCACCCCGGCAAAACTCGCGGCGACACCGTCATTGCCGTTGATGATCCAGGTGCTCACGGTCTCCGGCAAGTGGCCGAGAATCCCGCTCAACTGATAGGCGTAGCGCTCTACATAATCCAGGTTGGCGTGCTGCGGTGACTTGATCGCCAGCAGCAGGTTGCCCTGGTCTTCGTTGGGCGCCAATTCCTTGCTGGCATGGCCATACAGCCAGGGCAGGCTGAGCAGCACCACGGCGCCGAACAACAGGATCAGCCCGCGCTTGCGCAGCGAGCCCAGCAACGCGCGCTGATACAGGCGTGCCAGGCGGTGGAAGAAGCGCTCGGCCAGGCGGCTCATGGTGCCTTCATGCTCCTGGCCCGGTAGCAGCTTGGCGCACATGACCGGGGTCAGGGTCAGGGCGATCACCCCGGAGACCAGCACGGCGCCGGCCAGGGTCAGGGCGAACTCCTTGAACAGCGCGCCTGTCAGGCCGTTCATCAGGCCGATGGGCATGTACACCGCCGCCAGGGTGATGGTCATGGCGATCACCGGGGAAGCGATCTCGCGCGCGCCGAACAAGGCAGCCTGCAGCGCGCTGCGGCCTTCCTTGACATGCCGGTGGATGTTCTCCATCACCACAATCGCGTCATCCACCACCAGGCCGATCGCCAACACCATTGCGAGCAGCGTCAGCAGGTTGATGCTGAAGCCGAACAACGTCATCAAGCCCAGGGCGCCGAGCATCGACAATGGAATACTGACGATGGGGATGATCACGCTGCGCACCGAGCCCAGGCACAGGTAGATGATCACCACCACGATCAGGATGGCCTCGATCAGCGTTTCGATGACTTCGATAATCGAGGCTTCGATAAAGTGCGCGGTCTCGAACGCCAGCGCCACCTTGACCCCAGGCGGCAGGGTTTTCTCGATGTTCGGCAGCAGGCGCTTGATGTCGGCGACGATCAACAGCGGGTTGCCCTTGGGTGTCGCATAGAGGCCCAGGTGCACTGCGGGCCTGGCGTCCATCAACGCACTGGTTTCGTAGGCAGCCGAACCCAGCTCGACGGTCGCGATATCGCGCAGGCGCAGCAGGTGGTCGCCGTTGTTGCTGATGACCATGTTGCGAAACTCATCGAGGCTGCTCAGGTCGGTGTTGACCTGGATCGAGGAGATCACATAGTGGCCCTTGATCTGCCCCGGTGCTGCCTGGAAGTTGTTGTCGCGGATCGCCTGTTCCACCTGGGCGGCACTGATGCCGTGGCCTGCCATGCGTTGCGGGTCGAGCCACAGGCGCATGGCCAGGCGCTGGCCGCCGAAGGTCTCGACCTTGGCCACGCCGTCGATCGTGGAAAACAACGGCTGTACCACGCGGCTCAGGTAATCGCTCAAGGCCGAGGCCGACAGCGAATCACTGGAAAACCCCACGTATGCCACTGCTGTCGCATCGCCGGCGGAACGTTCGATCACCGGGTCATAGGCCTGTTCAGGCAGGCGGTATTTGACCTGGTTGACCTTGGCAATCACATCGCTCAACGCCTTGGCCGAGTCCTGGTTGAGTGCCATGCGCAGGGTGATCTGGCTGCGGCCCTGCACCGATGAGGAACTGACATAGTCCACGCCTTCCACCGAGGCCAGGGACTGGTTGATCGGTTGGGTCACAAAGCCTTGCATCAGCTCGGCGGGCGCGCCGGGGTAATCGGTGGTCACGCTGATCACCGAGCTTTCCAACAGCGGGTATTGGCGCACAGGCAGGTCGAGGTAGGCCTTGAGCCCGGCCAGTACGATCAGCAGGCTGACCACCAGGGCCAGCACTGGGCGACGTACGAACAGGTCGGTGAATTTCACGGGTTTTCTCCGGCCATGGTCATCCCCGAGGACGGGTTGGCATCGTTCAACACCGTACGTTCGAGGGGCTCGATAGCGGCACCGTCACTGAGTTTGATCTGCCCGGAAATCACCACGCGGTCACCCGGATTCAGACCCGCATCGATCACTACGCGGCCATTGCGCCGCTCGCTGGTCTTGACCAATACGCGGCGGACGACGGGTGGGGTATTGGCATCGGTCGATGGCTGCACCACGAAGACATCTTCGCCGTAGGCGTTATAGGTGATGGCGGTTTCCGGCACGCTCAAGGTATTGCCGGGCAGTGACTGCGGCAGGCGCACTTTGGCGAACATGCGCGGCAGGGCGCCGTCGGTGGGGGCCTGCAGTAGCGCCTGGACGCTCAGGGTGCGCGAGCGGTCGAGGAACGGGTCGATACTGCTGATACGTGCGCTGAAGCGTTGCCCCGGCAGCGCATCGAGTTGCACATCCAGGGTATTGCCGACCTTCAGTTGGGCCAGGGCTTGCTCCGGCACGCTGAAGTTCACGTACAGGCCCTTGTCGCCGACCAGGTTGATCAGGCTGTCGCCGGGGTTCACAAATTGGCCCAGGTGAACCTTGCGGATCCCGAGGGTGCCGGCGAACGGTGCGCGTATGGTCAATTGGTCGATCTGCGCCTTCAGTTCCTGCAGGGCGCCTTGGGCGGTGGTGTATTCGGTCTGGGCATTGTCGAAGGCTTCGCGGGACGTGGCGTTCACCTTGACCAGGGTGCGCGAGCGTTCCAGTTTGACCTTGGCATTTTCCAACTCACCCTGCAGGCGCATCAGGTTGCCGCGTTGGGGAGCATCGTTGAGCCTGACCAGCACTTGGTCGCGCTCGACGCGCTGGCCGGATTCCACTGGCAACTGCACCACACGTCCGCCGACTTCGGCGGGTACGCTCACCTGTTGCACGGCTTCCAGCTCACCGATGGCTTCCAGGTAGCGGGTGAAGGGGGCGTCGCTGACCGGCGCCACCGCGACTTTGATCGGCGCGGGCGCGTAGGCAGCGGCAGCCTGATGGCTCCAGCGCCACAATGCCCACGCCAACGCAATGAGGACAACCACGGCGATCAACAGCGCCACGCTGGTTCGTGAGACGGCACGTCCGGATCGACTGACGTGTGACATAAGCTTCATTCCTTGAGCGGCAATCAGTAAATGGGCCAGCAGCCCGGCGTCAGTAGTTCGACGAGGTTCTCATCCGGATCGCGGAAATAGATGCTCGATCCACCTTTGGGCCAGTGGGTGCGCCCCTCGATGGCAATGTTCGCGTTGTCCAGGCGCGCCTCCCAGGTCGGCAGATCGTCGGCGTCGATGGCAAAGCAGATATGAATGCGCCCGTTGGCGTCATGGGGAGGGATCTCGCCGCCGCTCAAGTATTTGGTTTGAAGAGAGGCGCCCCGTTTGAAGAGCAAGAGAGTATTCTGCTGACCGACATTTAACGCGACGAGTACGTTGCTCTCGACCATCGTCTCAAGCTCCAGGTGCCGGGCGTAAAACGCTTTGGCGCGGTCGAGGTCGTCTACGTACAGCGCGGTCTCAATGATTCGTTTGAGTTGAGGCATGGTTTTGCTCCTTGTTGAAGGTTGCTCCCTGAGATGGAATTCACAGCATGGTCACGGTCCTACTGCGCAATATCGATTTGAATCTGTTGGTGGTGCTCGATGCACTGCTGACTGAAAAACACGTCACCCGCACCGGTGCGCGACTGCATTTGAGCCAGCCGGCCATCAGTCACTCCTTGAGTAAGTTGCGGGTGCTGCTCGACGATCCGATCCTGATCCGCGAGGGTAACGAAGTGGTACTCAGCGCCCTGGCGCAGAATATCCAGGTGCCGTTGCGCGACATCCTCAGCCAAATCGAAACGCTGTTCGGCAAGTCCATCGACTTCGACGCGGCCAGTTCCCAACGTACCTTTCAATTGGCGATGTCGGACTACGGCGCGGCGATTATCCTGCCCAAGTTGCTGGTGCGACTGCGCAGCGAGGCGCCGAACACCACGCTGGTGGTGACCCAGGGCAGCCGGCATGCGATGTTCGAGCAAGTGGCGCAGGGCAAGATCGACCTGGCGCTGGGGGTGTTCCCCAGCCTGACGCCCGATGTGTCGATGGAAGTGTTGTTCGAGGAAACGTTTTCCTGCCTGCTCGACCGGCGGACCCTGTCCAAGGACGGCATGCTGGATCTGGAGAGCTACCTGGAGCGCCCGCATATCCAGGTGTCCATGGACGGAGGTGCCAATGGTGAAGTCGATAGCCTGTTGCGTGCCGAAGGTTTGCGTCGTCGCATCGCCGTCAGCGTGCCGCACTGGCGTACGGCGCCGAGCCTGTTGCACAACACCGACCTGATCCTTACCGTGGCCACCCGCACGCTGGAAGACACGTTGCTCAACCCGGACCTGGTGCAATTGCCGCCACCGTTCAGCATTCCGCGCTTTCCCTTTGTGCAGATCTGGCACCAGCGATTCTGTGACGACCCGGCACATGCGTGGTTGCGCGAACAGGTCAAGCAAGTGGTAGCTCATACCGTGCAGGTCGACTGATCGGGGCGCAGGCGTAATCGCAAGTCCTGGCCCAACTGGGTCACTTCGTACAGGGTGAAGTCCAGGGAGTGGGTGAGGTTTTCCAGCTCCGGCAAATGCACCAGCGGCCGTGCGAGGTCGCCGAGCAGGCGCGGCGCGACGTACAGCAACAGCTCATCCACCAGCCCGGCGCGCAGCAGGTTGCCGGCCAGGGTCGGCCCGGCCTCGACCATCACATCATGCAAGCCGCGCTGGCTCAGATGGACCATCAAGGCATGCAGGTCGAGGCCATTCTGGTTGCCCGGCAGGCCGAGCAAGCGCTCGGCGTTGGCGCCTGGCGGCAGATGTTGCTCGTGCACCACATGCAGGCTTGGCGCCTGGTCGTCGAACACCCTCGCGGTACCCGGCACCCGCGCCTGGCTGTCGAGGATCACCCGCAGCGGCGCGATGGCTTCGGCGGATGCCATCTCGCGTACGGTCAATGAGGGGTTGTCGGCCAGCACCGTGCCGCTGCCGGTGAGGATCGCTGCACTGCGCGCTCGCCAATACTGCACATCGGCGCGCGCCCTGGCGCCGGTGATCCATTGCGAGCGCCCGTTGTTCAGCGCGGTGCGGCCATCCAGGCTCATGCCCATCTTCAGTTGCACCCACGGCCGCTGGCGCTTGACCGAGGACAGGAAGCCACGGTTCAACTCGCGGGCGACCGCATTGAGCAAGCCCACGCGAACCTCGATCCCGGCGTCGCGCAGTTCGGCGATCCCACGACCGTCGACCTGCTCGAACGGGTCTTCATGGGCAACGACCACACACGCCACGCCAGCCTCGATCAGCGCCTGGTGACAGGCACCGGTGCGCCCGACATGGCTGCAGGGTTCCAGCGTCACATAGGCCGTGGCGCCCTTGGCCAGGGCACCCGCCTGGCGCAGGGCGAAGACCTCGGCGTGCGGACCGCCCGCACGCCGATGCCAGCCCTCGCCCACGATGTGTGCACCGTGGGCGATGACGCACCCGACCCGTGGATTGGGCCAGGTGGAGTGACTGCCGCGCTCGGCCAACGACAATGCATGATGCATATGTTGAAAGTCGATTTCGCTGAAGTGGGTCATGGGCGGCGTTGCCCTGCCACAGCGTGGGCGGTGATCGGGTAGATACGCCCGTCGTAGGCGCTGGCCAGGAAGCCACTGCCTTCGGCGTCATGGGTCAGGCATGAAATACCGCTGGCGGTAATCTTCTCCACCTTTGCCCATTTGCGCTTGGCCAGGTCGAACACGGCCACGGTGCCGCCGTAGCTGCCGGTGGCGATCATCTGGCGGTCCTTGGAGATCGCAATGCACTTGATCGAGTGGCTGTGAGGGGTGTCATACACCTCGCTGTTGCCGGCTTGCCACAGGCGCAGCTTAAGGTCGCGACCGATACTGGCAAAGCCGCCCTGGATCTGCGTGCAGCCGTTGGAAATACGGTCGTGGGCCTTGTCCAGGTAGGTTTCCAGCTCGAAGTCTTCGATCCGGAAGAACGCTGCGGCCGCTGTCGCGCATACGCTGAACAGGTACTGTTCATCGGCGGCGATGCCCTTGATGGCGTTCTCGTGCATGCGCACTTCGCGCAGGAAGCGCGGCTGCTGGTGTTCCAGATTGAAGATCAAGGCTTCGCCAGTGTACGTACCGATTGCGGCGTGCAACTGGCCATCTTTTTCGAAGGTGGTGCCGCAGTTGAGCGGTGAGCGGTGCTGGTAGATGACGTCGCCGGTCTTGGCGTCGAACACCGTGCCCATCTGGCCGCCGGTCAACACGCTGTCGCCGAAGGGCAGCAGGAAGTTGCACAGACTGCCGGCCTTGGTGCTGGGCTGGCCATTGATCTGCAGGATGCCGGCATCACCGATGCTGTAGATGTCGTCGCCGACCACCGTGACGGCGTTCAAGCTGATGGCCGGCTCGATGCCGCCCACGTCCCATTCCTGAGTGATGAAATCCCAGGTGGCGTAGGTGGAACCGAAGGTCACGAAGGCGATGCGATGGTTGCCCAGCAATGCACAGCTGCGTGGCCAGATGATGCTTGGCAGTGAAGTCTGGGCGGTTTTTACCAGTTGGTTGTCGGGCGTCAACTCCCACAGCATGACGCAACGGTCGTAGCTGAGGCTGACCAGCAGGCGCTGCGCGTCGTTCCATACGATGCGCTTGATGCCGGCGGCATGGGCAGCTTGCAGGTAGGTGCCGCTGCTGCTGATCACGGAGATTTTGCCTTCGTCGTCACCGGCGAAAATGATGCCCTCACGGGACAGGGCGACGGTGTCGGTTTCGACGCCGCCCAGGTCGATCAGGTCCAGTTGTTCGCCGCTGGCAGCGTCCCAACGGCGGATCGAACCGTCATCGCTGCTGGAAACCAGGGTCTTGCCATCGGCGGCCCAGCACACCGAAATCACGTCGGCATCGTGACCGCTGAGGATCCGCAGGGTTCGCCCGCTGAGGTCGAACAGGCGGATGCTGTGGTCCCGCGAGCAGGTGGCGATGGTCTGGCCATCCGGTGAGAAGGCAGCCATTTCGATGTCGTCATCGTGACCCACCAGCACGCTTTTCAAGCGCAGCGAAGGGATTTCCCAGACGCGGGCGGTGTAGTCGCTGCTGGCACTGACCAGCAGGGTGCCGCTGGCGTTGAACGCACATTGGTTGGCCAGGTGGTCGTGGAGCACGCGCTGGATCGGCGTCTTGGTTTTTGCATCCCACAAAATAACCTGGTTGTCATAACCGGCGGTTGCAACGTAAGTATCGTTGAATGTTGCGATACCGCTAATAGGGCCAAAGTGTCTCATGCGTCATCATCCTTAATGTAGTGTGGGCGAAAGAAAGTGTTCAGGCGCGCTTCGGTTGTTTCATCAGGTTGATCACGTGATTTTTCTTATCGACTTTCGCTTGCAAGTAATGAGTGTTATGTCGGGTGACAAACACACCGGTCGGAATAACGTTGTCCACTACAATGCCGTTATCCACCAGGGCCTGAACTTTGTCCGGGTTATTGGTGATCAATTGGCAATGTTTGATGTTCAGCGCTTTCAACATGCCTGCGGCCATGGAAAAGTCGCGATCATCTTCCGGAAAGTTCAGATGAGTATTGGCTTCGAACGTGTCCATGCCAGAATCCTGCAGGCGGTAGGCGTCCAACTTTGCATATAAGCCGATGCCGCGGCCTTCTTGGCGCAGGTAGATAAGATAGCCACCCACTTCCTGCATGCGCAGGATCGACTCGTTTAATTGCGGGCCGCAGTCACAGCGCTGTGAACTGAATACATCGCCGGTCAGGCATTCGGAATGAATACGCACCAACGGGCTGATGGGATTGGCGGGGCCAAGCTTTATCACGATATGTTCGTGTGCCGTGTCCAACCCACTGAACGTGTAGAAAGTTCCAGGGTTGGAATGGTCGTCCAGGGGGATATCAACATGGTTGCGTACGCTTAGGCGGTTCATGGCGGTTCCTTCCGTGCTTGAATGATCAACGCGTTATTGTTTTGGTACAGAAGAGGGACTACAGGGTTTGTGCGAGGCGAAAGCCCATTACGTAAATCTGTCGCGGATACTTGCCGTGACGCCGGCAATTGCGGGTCAGGTCGCGAAACCGCGTGAAGCTGCCACCACGGGCGATGCGGTGGGTGCCAACCACAGTGACGAGGTCGTCGGTGATGGCGGTGCCGCCGGGGTAGGGGGCGTAGTCGTCAGCGACGAATTCTTCGACATTACCGGCCATGTCCAGACAGCCAAATGGCGAAGCACCCTCGACCAGGAAGCCGACCGGAGTGGTGTCGAACAGGCCCAGTTCGGCGGTGTTGGCACGCTCGGGCAGGAAGGTATTTCCCCAGGGATATTCGAGGTTTTCCGGGCCGGCGGCGGCGTATTCCCATTCAGCCTCGGTGGGCAGGCGGAAGCTGCGGCCACTGGCTTCGCTGAGCCAGGCAGCGTAGGCGTCGGCGTCATCGGCAGTGATCCCGTAGACCGGATGGTTGGCGCGTGCGTGAGGGTACTGTCCGAAGGCCCAGCTTTCGGGAATCCGTGCCTGTGTGTTGGCTTCGAGAAAGGCTCGGTATTCGAGGTTGGTCACCGGATATTTACCGATGGCGTATGGCCGCAGGTGGACGCGATGACGAGGGACTTCCTTGGCGATCCAGTCCCGATCCAGGCCCAGGCCGCGCATGTCATGCATCACCTGGTCGACCGCCGATTCGGCCAGACCGATCTCGACGGTGCCTGCGCTGATTTGAATCATCGTGGGGTTGAGTACATCGAGCCTGGGGTCATGGGTCAGTGCCAGCAGTTGGGCGGCGGCATAGCGCCAGGCCAGCGGCGAGACAGGGTTTTCGACGCGGTCGGCCAACTGTTCGCTGGTCTCTTCCGACACCAGGCGCCAGGCTGCCAGCGGCAACTTGAGGTTGACGGCTTCGTGGAAATGCTCAGGCAGGCCCATCAAGAAACGGTCTGTCATTTCGGCGGTCAGGGGGCCGTCGAACACGGGCCAATGGTTGAAACCCTTGGAAGTCATAACGCTCGTTTTCCTACTGCGTGGGGGAAAAGGCACGTACACCCAGGCGTACGTGCCCGGCCTTCAGAGAGTGCAGATCAGCCCGGTTTGCAGGCAGTTGCGTTCGAAGTCATCCCAGTAGCCCTTGGGGTGCTTGGCCCGCTCGGCCTCGGAAATAATCGGTTTTTGCCACTGCAGGCGGGAGAAGCCGGCTTTCATGATCGCCAGCTCATAGCGTTCGCGGCTCCAGCGATGGAAGGTGAAGGCGCTGGGCGGTGTGGTGACGAATTCGGCGTGGTGGCGAAAGCCGCCTTCATGGGGTTCTTCGGTGAGTACGTGCACGCCGTATTTGGTGAAGTTGCCACGTTTCAATTGAAAGGTTGGCTCTACCGTGTAAGCCACGACCCGTCCACCTGGGGCGAGGTTCTTGGCGACGACCTGGAACATCTTGTCCAGTTTTTCTGGCGAATCGGCATAGTTGAACAGCCAGGCGGCGGTGATCAGGTCGAACTTGCCGAGAATGCCCAGATCGCAGATATCGCTGACGTGGTACTCGATCGGCTCCTGGTTGCGCGCCGACTCTTGCCGGGCCAGTTCAATCATGGAGGCGGAGATGTCCACGCCAACCACTTTGCTGGCACCTTGGCGATACAACTCGCGTCCGAAGAAACCGAAACCGCAGGCCAGGTCCAGTACGGATTTGCCCTGGGGATTACCAACCATACTGAAGAAGGTTGCGGTTTCCACCGAGCGCTGCGAGGCGCTGTCCGTGAAAGCTTCGAAGCGTTCGCCGATGGCGTCGTAAGTTGCCGTTGCAGTTTGAGTGGTCATTGCCTCACCTTTTTAAAGTTAATAGCTGTCGTCAATCCCTGACTGGGAACATGAAGAAGTCTTCTGTTTTTGGTGACCCTGTTAGGCGTGAATCAAGTGCGAGTGGTAATAAGGAATCCTCCTATGACGACAAGTACGCCGACCAGTTTATTAATGTTGAGAGACTGTTTGGGAAAGCCCAATAAGCCAAAATAGTCAATCGCAATTGAAACGATAAGTTGTCCGATCAATACCGCCATGATGAAGTTGAGGGCGCCGAGTCGAGGCGCCATCAATAAGGCTACGGTAATATAAAAAACGCCGGCAACACCGCCCATCCAAATCCACCAGGGGCCGTCTTGCACGGCGGCAAGATTGGGGCGAGGCGCCTTGACTGCAATAATGACAACAATGAGTACAACCAGGCTGACCAATAGAGATACTGCCGTGGCCCATAAAGGATGGCCTAGCAGGTTACCCAGTTTTGCGTTGGTGCCTGCCTGCAAGGGCACTGCAAAACCGGCGAATAAACTGAGCAGGATGAAATACAGTAAGGTCATGAAGTGGGCATTCCGTTTTTTTTCAAGTTTTACGGTGCTTGGATTGTTGGCGCCAATTCTTTGTTCTGATGGGGTGTATTCGTCGCACTGATCGAGCATTGGCTACTGGTGATTCAGGGAAGGGGAATCAGGTGTGCGCAATCTTGACCGACGGGTTTACAATCGCTGCTCCTGATCAGGAGTATCCCTGTGCTGACTCATCTCGATTCCCAAGGTCGCGCCCATATGGTCGACGTCACCGACAAGTCCGTGACGTTCCGTGAGGCGGTGGCCGAAGCGCGTGTGCGCATGCTGCCCGAGACCCTGCAAATGATTGTCGACGGCGCCCACCCCAAGGGCGACGTGTTTGCCGTGGCCCGCATTGCCGGGATCCAGGCCGCGAAAAAAACCAGTGACCTGATTCCCCTCTGCCATCCGTTGATGTTGACGGGTGTCAAGGTCGAACTGAGCGCCGAGGGTGCAGACTTGGTGCGTATCGTGGCGCGCTGCAAACTCTCCGGCCAGACCGGCGTGGAGATGGAAGCCCTTACTGCTGCCAGCGTCGCGGCGCTGACGATCTACGACATGTGCAAGGCGGTGGACCGTGGCATGACCATCGAAAGTATTCGCCTGCTGGAAAAACTCGGCGGCAAAAGCGGGCATTTCAAGGCGGACCAGGCATGAGCATCAACGTATTGTTTTTTGCGCGTTACGCCGAAGCGGTGGGTTTTGATTCGTTGGAGATGGAGGGCGACTTCGCCACTGTCGATGCGGTGCGTCTGGCGCTGGCCAGTGACCCGGAGTTTGCAGTGCTCAACGAAACCAGTCTGATGTGTGCGCGCAACGAAGAGATGTGCGGCCTTGATGAGCCGGTGCAGGCAGGTGACGAAGTAGCATTCTTCCCACCCGTGACCGGAGGCTGAACATGGCCATTCGTGTGCAGGTCCAGGCGTTTGATCCCGGTGCTGAAGTCAACGCGATGCATGCGGCCAATGTCGGCGTGGGCGCGGTGGTGAGTTTTGTTGGCTATGTACGCGATTTCAATGACGGTCTGGATGTCGCGGGAATGTTCCTGGAGCACTACCCCGGCATGACCGAAAAGGCCCTGGCCAAGATCGCTGTGGAAGCCGAGCAGCGCTGGCCGTTGCTCAAGCTGGAAGTGCTGCACCGCATTGGCGCGCTGGAACCTGGCGAGCCGATTGTGTTTGTCGGGGCGGCCAGTGCCCATCGCCAGGCGGCGTTTGATGCCTGCGCGTTTGTGATGGATTACCTGAAGACGCGGGCGCCGTTCTGGAAGAAGGAAAATACCAGCGAGGGGCCGCGTTGGGTGGAAGGGCGCCACAGCGACCACGCCGCCGCGGATCGCTGGAAGTCTTAGGCCAAACACAGCACCAAATGTGGGAGGGGGCTTGCCCCCGATTGCAGTGGGTCAGCCAACAGAGATGTTAGATGTGCCATCGCTATCGGGGGCAAGCCCCCTCCCACAGTTTTCACTGCATTCCAGCTTACGGACGCTTGCGTTCAACGGCGCGCAACAGGTGCGTCGGCGGCGTCTCACAGCTGATCTTGCGCCCCAGCAACGCCTCGATCGACGGCAGCTGATACGAGTCATCTTCCCCGGCAAAGCTGATCGACACACCCGCCGCTCCGGCACGGCCGGTGCGGCCAATGCGGTGCACGTAGTCATCCGGCACTTCCGGCAGGGTGAAGTTGATCACATGGCTGATGCCGTCGATGTGAATCCCACGCCCGGCCACGTCGGTGGCCACCAGCACACGGATCTTGCCTTCGCGGAAGCCTTCCAGGGTCTTGATGCGCTTGTGCTGTGGCACGTCGCCCGACAGTTGCGCGGCGTTGACACCGTCACGCACCAGGCGTTCTTCGATCCGGCGCACCTCGTCCTTGCGGTTGGCGAACACCATCACGCGTTCCCAGCCGTTGTCGTTGACCAGGTTGTAGAGCAGCTTGTACTTATCGGCGCCGGCTACCGCGTAAATGTGTTGCTCGACGTTCTCGCTGGCGACGTTTTCCGCTTCGATCTCGACGATGGACGGGTCTGTGGTCCATTGCTTGGCGAGGTTCATCACGTCTTCGGTGAAGGTCGCGGAGAACAGCAGGGTCTGACGCTCGGATTTCGGCGGGGTCTGGCGAATGATCTGGCGCACTTGTGGGATGAAACCCATGTCGAGCATGCGGTCGGCTTCGTCCAGCACCATCACTTCGACCATGTCCAGGTGCACGTCGCCGCGCTGGTTGAAGTCCAGCAGACGGCCAGGGGTGGCCACCAGGATGTCGCAGTGACGGGCTTCGAGGTGCTTGAGCTGCTTGTCGAAGTCCATGCCGCCCACGAACGTCATGACGTTGAGGCCGGTGTACTTGGTCAGGTCGGCGGCGTCCTTGGCGATCTGTACCACCAGCTCCCGGGTCGGGGCGATGATCAGCGCGCGCGGTTCACCCATGTAGCGCTCTTTGGGCGGCGGCGTCTGCAGCAACTGGGTGATGATCGAGATCAGGAACGCGGCGGTCTTGCCGGTGCCGGTCTGGGCGCGGCCGATGGCGTCTTTGCCGGCCAGGGTAAAGCCCAGCACCTGCGCCTGGATCGGCGTGCAGTACGGAAAACCAAGGTCCTGGATGGCGTGCATCAGTTCCGGGGCCAGCTTGAAATCATGGAAGCGGGTCTTGCCTTCCTGGGGTTCGACGACAAAGTCTTCGAGTTTCCACGGAATTACCGGCGGTTTTGGCGCACGTTCACGGCGCGGTTTTGGTGCCACCGGTGCGGCAACGGGTTCGACCGGTCTGGCCTGTTCGGGTGGGGTCACCGTCGGCTTCTTCGGCTGGGCGGCGGGTGCGGTCCGGTCGGGCTGTCTGCCGTCATTGCGGCTGCCGGCTGTCGGGGCAGGAGCACTGGAATCAGGCGCGAGCGGCTCAGCCTCGCTTTTGCCGAACATCTTCTTGAGTGCTTTGAGCACGGTGATCTCATTAATTGGTTAAGGAATGTACGCCGGCCAGTGTAATGCAAGAATCGGGCGCGGCGTAGTGCGTCTGTCATACGGCTACATAAACGCAGGTGTTCAGCCCAGGCGAGCGGTCAACCAGGCACCGATATCGCGTATCTCCTCGGGTAACACTTCGTGGCCCATTGGGTATTCCTGCCATGTCACGGTGACACCACGGCTCTTCAAATGCTCGTAGGCGCTGCGGCCCATGGCGTTCTGCACCACGTCGTCGTACTGGCCGTGCAGGCACAGCGCGGGAATGCGCTGCTGGCTGGCGGACAATTCCAACTCGTCGCTGAACGTGGGGGCATAGGTGGAGAGGGCAATCACGCCACCCAAGGGGCCTTCCCAATTCAGGAAAGCGGTGTGAAAGACCACGGCGCCACCCTGGGAAAAACCGGCGAGGAAAATCCGCGAAGCGTCTATTCCGGTTCTCTTCTGTGCCTCGATCAAATCCGTGACCATTTTTGCCGAGACTTCCAGCTCTTCCAGGCTGATGGAACGGGCCGGGCTCATGGCTTTGATGTCGTACCAGCTTGGCATCTCGTAGCCACCATTGATCGTCACCGGCCGGGTCGGTGCCTGGGGCAAAACGAAACGCGTGGTCAGCAGGCTTTCCTGCAGCGCCTCGGCCACTGGCAGGAAGTCATAGCGATCGGCACCCAGGCCATGCAACCAGATAACGCAGGCGTCTGCGGGCTTGGCGGGCTGAAGAATCAAGGGTTCGGTCATGTCTGCTCCATTAATGTGCGCGCGCTCCGATTAAGTGCGACGGAACGGTGCGCGATGGGTTGATCTGTTAAGAAGATGTCGCACGGTTGAATCTTTTTCTCTTGACCGGGGGCTGGAACGACTCAGCCGGCACTCTGGTACGGCGCTTGCTATGTGTTGAACGATGTCAGCGCTATCCCGGGACGGTAACACTATCAGTGACTGCCGCTTGTGGGATAGCAACTGGAATTACTGCGACAACTTCATGCCGCTTGACCCTAAAAAAAGCCAACACGGGTCGATATCGCCTCATAAGGGTGCGCTGAGGTTCGAGCTCCGACACAACAAGAGCAAACTGGAGGTTTGAATGAAGGTATTGAAATCCACCCTGGCCATCGTGACTGCGGCGGCTGTACTGGGTGTCAGTGGTTTCGCCCAGGCGGGCGCTACGCTGGACGCCGTGCAGAAAAAAGGCTTTGTGCAGTGTGGCGTGAGTGACGGCCTGCCGGGTTTCTCGGTACCGGATGCCAGCGGCAAGATCCTCGGGATTGACGCCGACTTTTGCCGCGCTGTGGCCGCTGCCGTTTTCGGCGACGCGACCAAGGTCAAATTCAGCCAGTTGAATGCCAAGGAGCGTTTCACCGCGCTTCAATCCGGCGAAGTCGACATTCTGTCCCGTAACACCACCATGACCAGCTCCCGCGACGCCGGCATGGGCCTGAAATTCCCAGGCTTCATCACTTACTACGACGGCATCGGCTTCCTGGTAAACAACAAGCTGGGCGTGAAAAGTGCCAAGGAACTGGACGGTGCAACCATCTGCATCCAGGCCGGTACCACCACCGAGCTGAACGTTTCCGACTACTTCCGTGGCAACGGCCTGAAATACACGCCGATCACCTTCGACACTTCCGATGAAAGCGCCAAGTCGCTGGAATCCGGGCGTTGCGACGTACTGACCTCCGACAAGTCCCAGCTGTTCGCCCAGCGCAGCAAGCTGGCCTCACCGAAGGACTACGTTGTTCTGCCGGAAACCATTTCCAAGGAACCACTGGGCCCGGTCGTGCGTAATGGCGACGACGAGTGGCTGGCCATCGTGCGCTGGGTTGGCTACGCCATGCTCAACGCTGAAGAAGCCGGCATCACCTCCAAAAACGTCGAGGCTGAAGCCAAGTCCACGAAGAACCCGGACGTTGCGCGTCTGCTCGGTGCTGACGGCGAATACGGCAAAGACCTGAAAGTGAAGAAAGACTGGGTTGTACAGATCGTCAAGCAAGTCGGTAACTACGGTGAAGTGTTCGAGCGCAACCTGGGCAAGAGCACCCCGCTGGAAATCGACCGTGGCCTGAACGCGCTGTGGAACGCTGGCGGCATTCAATACGCACCACCTGTGCGCTGATCGCTGATGGTTCTGTCACCCGGTGGGCCAACCGCCGGGTGATGTTCTGTTCCATTATTTCCGGGGCACTTCATGCAAAATCAAATCGGCGCACCCAAGCAGAAGCTCAGCTTCAGCGACCCTAAAGTGCGTGCGTGGCTCTTCCAGATCATCACGATAGTGGCGGTGGTCTCGCTGGGCTGGTACCTCTTCAACAACACCCAGACCAACCTTCAGCACCGGGGCATTACCTCGGGTTTCGACTTTCTTGAACGCAGTGCCGGCTTCGGCATCGCGCAGCATTTGATCGACTACACCGAATCGGACAGCTATGCCCGGGTCTTCGTGATCGGCTTGCTCAACACCTTGCTGGTGACCTTTATCGGCGTGATCCTGGCGACCTTGCTGGGGTTCATCATCGGCGTGGCGCGGCTGTCACCGAACTGGATGATCAACAAGCTGGCGACCGTGTATGTGGAAGTGTTCCGCAACATTCCGCCGCTGCTGCAAATCCTGTTCTGGTACTTCGCGGTGTTCCTGACCATGCCGGGGCCGCGTAACAGTCATAACTTCGGTGACACCTTCTTTGTCAGCAGCCGTGGCCTGAACATGCCGGCAGCGATTGCCGCTGACGGATTCTGGCCGTTTGTGGTCAGCATCGTTGTCGCCATCGTGGCAATCGTGCTGATGGCGCGTTGGGCCAACAAACGTTTCGAAGCCACCGGCGTACCGTTCCACAAGTTCTGGGCGGGCCTGGCGCTGTTCATCGTGATCCCGGCGTTGTGCGCCTTGATCTTCGGCGCGCCGCTGCATTGGGAAATGCCCAAGTTGCAAGGCTTCAACTTTGTCGGTGGCTGGGTACTCATCCCTGAACTGCTGGCACTGACCCTGGCGCTGACCGTCTACACGGCAGCGTTCATCGCCGAGATCGTGCGTTCGGGCATCAAGTCCGTCAGCCATGGCCAGACCGAAGCCGCGCGCTCCCTGGGCCTGCGCCCTGGGCCGACGCTGCGCAAGGTCATCATCCCGCAGGCGCTGCGGGTGATCATTCCGCCGCTGACCAGCCAATACCTGAACCTGGCGAAGAACTCGTCCCTGGCCGCCGGTATCGGTTACCCGGAAATGGTCTCGCTGTTTGCCGGCACGGTGCTCAACCAGACCGGCCAGGCCATCGAAGTCATTGCCATCACCATGAGCGTGTACCTGGCGATCAGCATCAGCATTTCCCTGCTGATGAACTGGTACAACAAGCGCATTGCGCTGATCGAGCGGTGAGGAAACCAGCATGACTACGCATACATTCAAACCGGATATGCCGCCGCCGAACAAAGTGTTCGGCCCGATGGCATGGATGCGCGCCAACCTGTTTTCCAGCTGGCTCAACACCCTGCTGACCCTGTTGGCGTTTTACCTGATCTACCTGGTGGTGCCGCCGATCCTGCATTGGGCGATCCTGGATGCCAACTGGGTCGGCACCACGCGGGCCGATTGCACCAAGGAGGGCGCCTGCTGGGTGTTTATCCAACAGCGCTTTGGGCAGTTCATGTACGGCTACTACCCCGGCGACCTGCGCTGGCGCGTGGACCTGACCGTGTGGCTGGCCATCGTTGGCGTGGCGCCACTGTTCATCTCGCGTTTCCAACGCAAGGCGATCTACGGCCTGAGCTTTTTGGTGCTGTACCCGATCATCGCCTACTTCCTGTTGCATGGCGGCATCTTCGGCCTGACCAACGTGGCGACCAGCCAATGGGGCGGGCTGATGCTGACCCTGGTGATTGCCACCGTCGGCATCGCCGGCGCCTTGCCGCTGGGCATCATGCTGGCGTTGGGGCGGCGCTCGAACATGCCGGCGATTCGGGTGGTCTGCGTGACCTTCATCGAATTCTGGCGCGGCGTGCCGTTGATCACCGTGCTGTTCATGTCCTCGGTGATGCTGCCGTTGTTCCTGCCCGAAGGCATGGGCATCGACAAGCTGCTGCGGGCGTTGATCGGCGTGATCCTGTTCCAGTCGGCCTACGTGGCCGAGGTGGTGCGCGGTGGCTTGCAGGCGATTCCCAAAGGTCAGTACGAAGCGGCTGCAGCGATGGGCCTGGGTTACTGGCGCAGCATGGGCCTGGTGATTCTGCCGCAAGCCCTGAAGCTGGTGATTCCCGGCATCGTCAACACGTTCATCGCGCTGTTCAAGGACACGAGCCTTGTGATCATCATCGGCCTGTTCGACCTGCTCAACAGCGTCAAGCAAGCCGCCGCCGATCCTAAATGGCTGGGCATGGCCACCGAAGGCTACGTGTTCGCGGCCCTGGTGTTCTGGATTTTCTGTTTTGGTATGTCGCGCTATTCCATTCATTTGGAACACAAGCTCGACACAGGCCACAAGCGTTAGGAGTTGTTGTTATGAGCGAAGCGATCAAACAGCCTGTGAGCCCTGAAGGCATTATCCAGATGCAGGGCGTCAACAAGTGGTACGGCCAGTTCCACGTGTTGAAAGACATCAACCTCAACGTGAAGCAGGGCGAGCGTATCGTGCTGTGCGGCCCGTCGGGTTCGGGCAAGTCCACTACCATCCGCTGCCTCAACCGCCTGGAAGAGCACCAGCAGGGCCGCATCGTGGTCGATGGCGTGGAGTTGACCAACGACCTCAAGCAGATCGAAGCGATCCGCCGCGAAGTCGGCATGGTGTTCCAGCATTTCAACCTGTTCCCACACCTGACCATCCTGCAGAACTGCACGCTGGCGCCAATGTGGGTGCGCAAGATGCCCAAGCGCAAGGCCGAGGAAATCGCCATGCACTACCTGGAGCGCGTGCGCATCCCGGAGCAGGCGCACAAGTTTCCGGGGCAACTGTCCGGTGGTCAGCAGCAGCGCGTGGCGATTGCCCGTGCGCTGTGCATGAAGCCGAAGATCATGCTGTTCGACGAGCCGACTTCGGCACTCGACCCGGAAATGGTCAAGGAAGTACTCGACACCATGATCGGCCTGGCCGAAGACGGCATGACCATGCTGTGCGTGACCCACGAAATGGGCTTTGCGCGCACCGTGGCCAACCGCGTGATCTTCATGGACAAGGGGGAGATCGTGGAACAGGCGGCGCCGAATGACTTCTTCGACAACCCGCAGAATGATCGGACCAAGTTGTTCCTGAGCCAGATCTTGCATTGATCGATGCTTGAAACGATAAACCCGGCCTGGCGCCGGGTTTATTTTTGGGGCTAGGACACTTTGAGCGTTTCAGCGTTATCGTGTTTGATGTAGGTGAACGCGCCGCGCATGTCTGCACCCTCGGCCAGGGTTTTTGCGTCAGCCAGCAAATGCGGGTGACGATCCAGCAAGCGCATCAGTAATACCAGGGGTTTGGGGGCAAGCAGTTCGCCGCGTTCGTAGCGTGAGAACGCGTTGTGGCCGCCTCCCGACAGCAGTTCGACGGCCTCTTTTTGCGTAAGATGCAGCTTGCGTCGGATGCGTTTTATCTCGGCGCCGATGATTTGTCGGAAGGCAAGGATCAATTCTTCCTTGGCTTTGCCGTAGCGGTCTGCACTGTCGTTTTCTGGGTCCCAGAATCCGTCACCACACACCTCACACTCCCAGCCTGAAAGATTGTCGATCCGACGCTCCATATTTTTGACTCTGATTGTTTCGCTGCGGCCCTGGTAATAACTCAATGCATCGGGGGCCCCGCAGATGTAGCACAGCTCTTTCTTTTTCATGGGTTTTTCTCCTTGAAGGAGATCACCGGAGGTCTACCGTCTGTGCGGTAAGTGACCTTGATGTAAATCTCCCTACCTTTCGAGTGGGTGTGGTACACGTCCTGCCATACTCGATGGTCTCCATAAGTGGTCATCGACTTGTACAACATCCAGTTTCGCAACTCATAAATAACGTCCTGCATTTCCTCGATGCCAAATCCAAGACGCTCGCCACATTCCTCTGCTGTCCGGGTGAATGCTTTCCTTCCCAACCGCCTCACATCCGCCTTTATCACCGCCAAATCGTAATGAGGTGTGTACTTTTCCATAAGACACCTAAGTCCATAATTACCCTCAAAGGGTAATTTTACCAATCGAAAATACTGCTCCTTTACCTGCCTAAGAACCGTAGTGCGTTGCCTTTGTAGGCAAGTCCGAATAGGCTGTAGGAAAATTCATCCTATGATTGGACGAAAGCGCGGAGCCCATGACAGACATCGTCCCTTTGATCAAACGCTCCCTGGTCGACCAGGCCCTGGAACAGTTGCGCCTGCGCATCACTGAAGGCCGGTGGGCCATCGGTGAGCGCCTGCCCACCGAGCCCGAGCTGTCCGCCGAATTGGGCATCAGCCGCAACACCGTGCGCGAGGCCATGCGCGTATTGGCGTTCTCCGGCTTGATTGAAATCCGCCAGGGCGATGGCAGTTACCTGCGCTCGATGACCGATCCGCTGGGCACGATGCGGGCGCTATCCCACTGCACCCTGGAGCAGGCGCAGGAGACGCGGCAGATTCTTGAAGTGGAAGCCATCGGGTTGGCCGCCATGCGTCGTACCGAACAAGACCTCATCGCCTTGCGCGAAGCCCTTGACACCAGTGGCAAGCTGTTTCACGGCGACCTTGAGGCCTATATCAGCGCTGACCTGTTGTTCCACAAGCATCTGGTGGACGCCGCGCACAATCCGGCACTCAGCGAGCTGTACCAGTATTTCTCGCGCATCGTTGCCGCCCAGTTGCGCCAGACCCTGAACATTTCACCGCGTCGCCAAGCGGTGTTCGACCTGCACACCGCCTTGCTCGACGCCGTGGAACAGCAAAACCCTGAACGCGCCAAATCCCTCTGCCGGCAGTTGATCAATGAGCCTTGAAACCCAGCGCAAAACCGAATTCGAAGAACTGCTGATCGACGCCGAAGCCGATGACGAGGTGGTGCAGCACACGCCATCGCCAGTGAGCCGCCCATGGTTGTTGCTGCTGGGCCTGGTGCTGGTGGCACTGAACCTGCGTCCGGCACTGTCGAGCATGGCGCCGTTGCTGGCCGACGTCTCCGCCAGCCTGGGGCTGTCGGCAGCCCGGGCCGGTCTGCTGACCACGTTGCCGGTGTTGTGCCTGGGCCTGTTCGCGCCGACCGCTCCGTTGCTGGCGCGCCGCTTCGGCGCCGAACGGGTGGTGCTGGGCATCCTCCTGACCCTGGCTGCCGGCATCATCCTGCGCAGTTCATTTGGCGAAGCCGGGCTGTTCGTCGGCAGCCTGATCGCCGGAGCGAGTATCGGCATCATCGGCGTACTGTTGCCGGGGATCGTCAAGCGTGATTTCCCCCGGCAGGCGGGCACCATGACCGGCGTCTACACCATGGCCCTGTGCCTGGGGGCGGCATTGGCAGCCGGCGCTTCGGTGCCCCTGAGCCATTACTTCGGCGACAGCTGGAGCATCGGCTTGGGGTTCTGGGTCTTGCCGGCGTTGGTAGCGGCACTGGTCTGGTTGCCGCAGGTCGGGCACAAGCACGGTGCGCACCACGTGGCCTATCGCGTGAAGGGCTTGCTGCGCGACCGGCTGGCCTGGCAGGTGACGTTGTACATGGGCCTGCAATCGTCCTTGGCCTATATCGTGTTCGGCTGGTTGCCGTCGATTCTGATCGGCCGTGGCCTGAGCGCCACTGAGGCCGGGTTGGCGCTCTCGGGTTCGATCATCGTGCAGCTGTTCAGCTCGCTGGCGGCACCGTGGTTGGCGACGCGGGGCAAGGATCAACGGCTGGCGATTGTGGTGGTGATGCTGCTCACCCTCGGTGGCCTGTTCGGTTGCCTGTACGCGCCGCTCGACGGCTTGTGGGGCTGGGCGATCCTGCTGGGCCTGGGCCAGGGCGGCACCTTCAGCCTGGCGCTGACCTTGATCGTGTTGCGCTCGCGGGATTCCCACGTGGCCGCCAACCTGTCGAGCATGGCGCAAGGCTTTGGCTACACACTAGCGTCCATGGGGCCATTGGCGGTGGGTGTGCTGCATGACTGGACCGGCGGCTGGGGCGCCACCGGCTGGGTGTTCGCTGTGATCGGCCTGGGGGCAATCATCACAGGGCTCGGCGCCGGCCGAGCACGCTATGTTGGCGTGCTCAGCGAGCGGGTTTGATCTGCGGCCTCGAGGTAACGCAGGGGCTGCGTACGGCCTACAGGTACACCACTTCCAGCGTCGCGGAGCCATCCATCGGCGTTTCCACACTCAGGTCGAGGTTTTGCCTGGCGTTGATCACGGCTTCCAGGGTGAGGGTGCTGGTCAGGTTCTGGATCGCTGATGGGCCGGCGGTGCTGCCGGCCACATCGGTGAAGCCCAGCAGGCTCCTGGAGCCGATATCGATGGGGTTGCTGTTGGATGTACGCCACGCCACGCCACCCGTGGTGGACTCGGTGCCGTAAGTCACCGGCAAAGCATCGGCCACCGTTTGCTTGGGATCGAATTTCACCGAGTACACGCCAATCTTGTTACCCGCGCTGTCCAGGCCCAGGCCGTAGTAAATCTCGCTGTTGACGTGAGCCGAGCCGTCGCGGTTGTCGTGCATGCGCAGGGCATAGCGACCGGGGGCGTTGCAACTGACGGTCAGGGTCAGTGACTTGAGCGGCAGCCGGGTGCCCGTGGCCTGGTTGAGGTCCTGCCGGGAGATCTTGCCGAAGTCGATCAACCCACCGCCGGAAAACGCCGGGGTGCAGGCCATGGGGGTGATCAGGCCACCCACGGTCAGTTCCACCGTGGACGCGGCCTGGGCGGTTGAAATACTGGCCAGCCAGGCAAGGGCGGCCACGCGAATCAGTGAGGCGTTCATGGTTCAGCTCCTATAAGTACTTGATGGTCAGGGTCACCGAGCCTTCGAAGGGCACTTCTTCGCTCAGTGGCAGGGTGTTGGCGGGGGCGAGGGCTGGCACGACGTGCAGTTGGGCGGTCAGTTGCTGCACAGGTACTGGAGCGAATACGTCTTTTGGGGCAAATGCGGTGAGGAAGTGGTGCGAGAGAATGCTCGTGGGGGACCAGGACGAGGACGCCGTCGAGCCAATCGGTATCATCTCAACGCCGTCGGCCAACGCGGTATCGAGGGTCAGCAGCAGGAAGCCGAGCTTGGCGTTATTGCCGGTCAGCCCCAGGCCGAATGAGTTGGGTGAATCGTTGTAACTCGAGCCGAGGCGATTGTCCCGGGGCTCAAGGGCCAGCAGCGTCATGGCTTCACAGGTGATTGCCAGTTGCAGGCTGGTGGCGGGCAATAGGGTGGGTCGATCGCTGTTCAAGTCTTTGGCGGCTATCTTGCCCAAGTCATACACGCCGCCCTCGGACAATGCGGGCGCGCAGGCGCTGGGCGTGATCAGGCCGTTGATACTCAGCTCGACGGTTGAGGCGGCCTGGGCCTGTAGCATGTGGGCCAGCCACACGCAGGCGGTCAGTCGGATCAGTATCGCTTTCATGGTTGCGTTCCTATAGGTAATGAATTTCGAGGGTGCCCGCGCCGTCGAGGCGTACCTCGTTGCCCAGGTCCAGGGTGCCCAAGGGCGCAATGGTCGCTTCCAGGCTCAACGTGGCGCTGAGGTGTTGAATGGCAGTGGGTCCCCCGGTACTGCCGGAGGTGTTGCTGAACCCCAGGTAGCGATTGGCGCCTACCGCAGTGATGCGTGCGCTGGCGCTGCTCCAGGGCAGGCCGCCGGTGCTGGAGAAGGTGTTGAAGACATGGGCGAAGCTGTCGGCAGCGATGTGCGACGGGTCGAACAGCAGGCGATAACGCCCGATTTTCTGGCGGCTGGCGTCCAGGCCCAGGCCAAAGGTGGTTTCATCCGTGGCGCCGGTTGCCGAACCCTGGCGGTTGTCCTGCATGCGTATGGCAAAGGTCGTCGGTGCATCGCAGGTCACGCTGAGGGACAGGGGCCGTGGCGCCAGAAGGGTGTCCTTGTCGATGGACAGGTCGCCGATCGAAAGTTTGCCCAGCTCCACATGGCCGCCGTTGGACAGGGTGGGGGTACAGGCGGCCGGCGCAAAACGTGCCTGCCAGTGCAACTCGCGCGAGCGCCCGGCGGCGAAGGCGTCGAACAGCCCGGAGGTGTCCCAGGTGACTGTGTCGCGTACCCGGGCGGCATCTTCGTTGGCCCAGGCACTGGCCTGCAGCTGTAGCGACAGGTTGCGCCCGGTCACCGCGACGCCACCACGCATCGGCACCACGCCGTGGTCGGGCTGCCAATTCAGATGGCCAGCGACCACCGATGGCGCCTGCCCCGGGCCTGCAATCAAACCAAGCTCGACCGTTTGACCGTCGAGCACTGCATCGCGCACTTGCAAGCCGTAGCTGCCGCGCTCGGTGAAGCGAAAGCGCCCAGGGCCCGCGCCCAGCCCACGATAAAACACACTCATGTCGATAGGTTGCGGGCAGTTCAACGTCAGGCTCAGTTGTCGCTCTCCCAGCAGGCGCTCGGGGGCGGGCACCCATGCCACGGCGCGGTTCATCAAGCCAAAGTCCATGTGCGTCTGGCTGAGGTTGAGTTGGCATTCGTCGGCGGCCAGGGCGTGGGCGCCGAACAGCACGCCTATGACGTACAAGACAGGTTTCAGGCCCATGGTCACAGTCCTCATGGTTGGTGGCACCGGGCGGGTGCGGTTTCGTAATACACCTCGGGGTCGACGTCGTCCGCCAATTCGTAGCTCAGGCGGCAAGGCGCCTGGCCCGGGGCCTTGATCCACAGCGGGCGCGGGTTGAGTACGTCGGGCAGGAAGACTTTGCTGTCCTCCTGCACCAGAGTGATGAATTCACCGTCGGCGGTGCTGACGGTCGCGCCGCGCGGCAACGGCTGACCGTTGTCGGTGGTCACGTTCAATAGCGCGCGCCGGGTGAGGGCGACGCCGAATTCAACCTTGTCCACCGCGCCGCGCCCGGCGGAAATCACCGCCAGGCCGTTGTGGATATCGGCGTTGCGCGGCAGTGAGCGCGTCTGCACTTCCACCGGGCTGCGGCCGTAGGCGTTGAGTTGCGGCACAACGGCCTGGCCTTGCCAGTCGGTCCACACCGGGCCGCTGGGCGTTGCCACCTTGATCCCCGCCATCTCGCCCACCGACATCACGGCAAAGGTGTCGCGCACCGGATAGGGCGAGAAGGTCAAGCCGTCGCCATGCACCACCACGCCGCCACGGGCGCCGCCCTGGTAACTGGAGTGCTCGTCGTTGCTGCGGGTGTAGTTGAAGTCCAGTTGGCTGTACCACGGCAGGGCCGAGACACCGATCGAAGACTCCACCTCGCGGTCGCGGCTGTCATGCTCCACGCCCACGCGGTAACTCAACTGGTCGTTGAGTTGCTCGTTCAACCCCACGCCCAGGCGATGCTCACCGCCGGCCCTGCGCGCCCAAGTGCGGGCGCGACGGTTTTCACCCAGCGGCAGGCTGATGTTCAGGTAAACGCTGTCATCGTTTTGCTGGCGGCCGCCCACCTGCCATTCGGCACTGGCGGACACCGACACCCGGCCAAAACTGGTGCCCCAGGACGCCAACGCGCGGCTGCTGCTTTCACCGTTATAGGCCGCAGTGCGCGACACGCCGGCACTGAACGCTCCCAGCGCTGGATGTGCCCAGGACGCGGTGAGGCTTTGCTGATCGCGATAGCGCGAGCGCTGTTGGTCGCGACTGTTGCCGACGAAGGTTGAGTCCTCGAGGTCGCGATAGCCCTGGGAGCGCCACGAGCCGGCAGTGGTCACCGACCAGTTTTCACTCAAGCGCTGGGACCAGGACACGTCCGTCTGGACGCCACGCTCACGCCCCTCGTGGCTGGCCTGGGCCGCTTGCGCCGAGACCTGCAATTGGCTGTCCTGCCAGGGCAGCCAACCCAGGTTGATGCCCGCCGATCGATAGTCATCGGCCATCAGTGCACCGCCGCCGAGGCTGACTTGCGGATGGATCGCACCACTCCACCCCGCGCTGACCACCCAGGGCTCGGTGCCGTCACTGTCGCCAATCTGCCGCACGCGGCCCGCCGCCACGGAATACCCCGGCGCCGGCAAGCCCAGCCCGAGCATGGCGGCAGGCACCGTAAAGCGGCGTTCTTCGCCGGTGGTTTCCTTGATGGTGACTTCCACGTCGGAGCGGCTGTTCAAGCGGCGCACATCCGTCAGCGCGAACGGTCCGGCCGGCACCACGGTGGAGTGAATCAGCGCACCGTTCTGGCGGACTTCCACCTGGGCCGGGCTGTTGGCGATACCGTTGATCGTCGCGCCCTGATTCTGGTCTTGCAGTGCGGTTTCGGTCAGCACTTGGGCGCCGGTGATCTGCGTGCCCGCCAGCACCGGGTTGTAGAGGCTGATCTGGCCGGCCTGGAACACGGCCTGTTGCTCGGCGAAGGTGCGCTGGGCATAGGCATCCAGATGAGTGGTGCGTGAGCGGCTGTCTTGCCAGGTCTTGACCTGGCGGCTGCGTACGATCCAGTCGCCGGCGTTGAAGCCGACTTCGGTGTTGGCTGAGCCGAAGCGGCTGGTGGCGTCACCGAACTCGTTATGCAGGCCCGTGAGGTCATAGTTGAGCAGGCCGGCAAAACCACCGGTCTGATAGCCGGAGATATCCTGCCGGGCGGGGCGCAGTGCGTCGGTCGGTACCACCAGGGCCAGGCTCAGGCTGGCCGGGTCTTGCTCGATGACGGTTTGTCGGTAGCGCTCGAGGAAACGATGGCAGCCTGGGGTCTGGACTTCATCGGGCACTATCAGGTTGGCCGCATCCAGCAGGGCCTGGCTGAAGCAGAGACTGCCCTGGCGGTCGAATTCCACATCCACCCGCCCACGGCGTTGGCCGTTGACGCTCAGGTTGACGGCATGCCTGCCCGTGGCAAAACGGGGCGTTTGCAGGAGCAGGTTGGCCAACTCCGGATCGATGCCGCGATGGGACAAGGTTTGGGGGTCGAAGGCGCCGGCAATCAGGTTGTCGCTCGCCCAAGCTGCCTCGTATGGCAGTGAACCACCCAGGGTCAGCGCCAGCCCTGCCAATAAGGTGTGCGCGCGGCGTGGTGAAACGGCGGGCACGGCTTGGCCGCGGCGATCAGTCATTACTGTGCTCACAAGGTCATTCTCAGCTGTGGGTGGCCTGCTGACTCTGCGGTTCAGTCAGGCCCTCTGGTGGCGTTGGCAGGCCACTCTTTTTTATAGGGTGATCGGTGCTTCGTAAGGCGCCACGGCAAAGCCATACACCGTGGCCGGTTGCAGTTGCACGCGACTCGCGCCGCTGCCGGTGGCCGTCACGCGCAGGGTTTCACCGGGCAGCACGTAGGTACGCGGCAGCAAGGCCGAACCGTCGCCGGGCAACAAGCGCAACTCCTGAGCCAGGCGTACCACATAGGCCGTGGGGTTGCTGACGCTCAATTGGTTGTTCTGCAGGCGCCACTCCAGTCCGGTCCAGGGTGTGCGGTTGGGGGGCAGGCCCTTGGGGTGCAGAATCACCGGCAGGTTCTGGCGCACGGTCACGCCCACCCGTGCGTGCCCGGCCTGGGCCGCCGAACGGCCTTGGGGCATGCCTTCGAATATCACCCGTTTCAGGCGCTGGGTTTTCAGCGGTTGCGGCGATTGCAGAATGAAACGGATCAATTGGCTCTTGTTCGGTTCCACCCGGGCCAGGGGCGGGGTCACGAACAACAGCGAGGCTTTGTCCTCGGGGATGTCTTCAAGGGTCACGTGCAACAGCGCCAACTTGTCGTCGGTATTGGTCACGGACACCGAGGCTTCGCCGTCCGCCTCGTTGACGATGACCACCGAGGTGTCGGGCACCATGCCGTCGGCCAGCACCCATGAGGGGCCGGCGAACGTCAGGGCCAGTGCGCCGAGGTAGAGGCCGGCGTAGCGAATGGCGGTGAAGGCGCGGGTTGAAAAGGGCAGGGGGGACATGGCTACAGATACCTCAGGTCAAGCACGATGGAACCGTCCAGAGGGACTTCCTGCTTGAGGGTCAAATAGGCGGCCGCATTGATCGACGTATTGACTTGCAACGTGGCCGCGATCTGGCGGTGGGGTTCCGGCACCAACGTGCCGGGGTGAGCGAACCCCATGTAATTGTTCGGGTAGGCATTGCTTTCCGGGAACCAGGTCAGGCCCTGATTGCTGGACGCCAGCACCAATACGCGCTCGCCGTCGCCCATCACGTCGCGAAAGGCAATGGACACGGTGCCGAGTCGTTCGGTGGGCGCGTGGACGTTATGGCCCAGGCCATAGTAAAAGCCCGGGCCCAGGGATGAATCGGCGCGATTGTCCAAGCCCACCAATACAAACAGCACTGACTCGTTGCAGCTCACATTCAGGTCCAGGGCCTGGGTGGGCAAGACGCTGAATTCGTATTGGTTGAGACTGCGTGCCGGCACCAATCCGTGGTCGACGATGCCGTTGGCCGACAGCGTCGGTGTACACGCGCTGGGGGTGATTATCCCGGTCACATTCAATTCGGTACTGGAGGCCGCCAACGCTGCGGGCCCGCTACAGAGCAGGCAAAGCATGGCAAGAAGGCGTGAAGAGGTGTGCTTCATGGGGAGGTTCACCGGTTGCCTGGTTCTTCGTTTCAGTGCAGGACACAGGCAGGTCTCATGACCTGCCTGTGTGCGTTTCGAGTGGGCTTAGAGGTAGCGCACCGTCACGGTCACCGAACCGTCGATGGCCACCTCGTTGGTCAGCGTCAATTGGCTGGAGGGGGCGATCTTGGGGCTGACCGTCAGGTCCGAGGTCAGCACCTGCACCGGGATGGGCGTGTCGACGGCGGTGTCGGCCACCGAGATCAGGTTGTCGGGCGTCAAGTTGCGCGCAACGACCCAGGTGACACCGCCGTCGACCGAGGTGATCGGCCGCCCCTCCACACCATCGGCAATCGGCGTGTTCAGGCTCAGACCCATGGCCCCGAGCTTCTGCGTACCGTTGATCAGGCCCAGGCCGAATTCCGTGATGTCGCCGCCGTAGTTCGAGCCGGCACGGTTGTCATCGGCGTCCAGGGCCATGAGGGTAGCCGCATCACAGGTGACGGTCAGTTGTACGGTTTGCTCGGTGAGGGGCGTTACCTGGTCGACATTCAAATCCTTGGCGGAAATCTTGCCGTAGTCCACAGACCCGCTATTGGACAGGGCTGGAGTGCAGGCACTGGGGGTGATCAGGCCCTTGACGGTGAGATCGACGCTGGAGGCCGCGAAGGCGCTGGCGCTACCGGCCAGCAGTACGCTGGCGAACAAGGTATTCAAGGAAAGTTTCATGGTCAGGCTCCATATAAAGGGCAAGGGAAAAAGGGTTACCAGTACTTGAGTTGCAACGTGGCACTGCCATCGATCGGCAGCTCGTCCAGCAGGGTCAGGTCGCGGGCCGGGGCGATGATGGTGAAGGCCCGCAGGCGAGCGCTGAGCTCGGTGATGGCAATGGGGGTATAGGGGGCGCCCGCGGCGGCGAAGGCGGTGAGTGCGGCGTGCCCCAGGTAGGACGACGGCCCCCAGCTAGCACCGCCGTCCCGCGACATGATGGCCTGCACCGGTGTCGAATCCGCCACGGGTTCGAACAGTCCGAGCGCGACGCTGCCCAGCATCTGGTCATCGTTGACCACTCCCAGCCCGTGGAACACCGGATTGATGGCCGACGTTCCGCCACGGTTATCGACGGTGGTCAGGGTGAAATGCGTGGCGCCCTCGCAATGCACATCCAGTTGCATTTCACCGGGGAGCAAACGGGTCGGCAGATCGATGTCCAGGTCCCGACCGGTCAACTTGCCATGATCGACGACGCCCTCATTGGACAGGCTGGGGGTGCATGAACTGGGCGTAATGGTGCCCGAGACATTCAGGTCGGTAGTGCTGGCTGCGAAGGCTGCGGGAGCGCAGGTACTCAGTAACAGGGCAAGTGTGGCGCAGGTGTTTCTGTCCATCGGCACGGGTCCTTGTGTGAAGGGAAAGCAGTGGGGCTTACAGGTAGCGCAACTCCAACGTGGCGGAGCCGTCGAGGGGTTGTTCCTCGGTCAGGGTCAGGGTGCTGGTGGCGGCGATGACCGCGTAGATGCGCAGGTCGCTGCTCAAGGCGCGGATCGGGATTGGCGCCCAGGTCCCTGCGGCCTCAGTGCCGAATCCGGCCAGGCGGTCGCGGGTCCATAACGCGTTTTCGCTGCTCTGCTGCCAGGTGGCACCGTTGTCCCTGGATGCGAGGGTGGCGACCTGCACGCCGTCGGCGGTGGCGTTGTTCAGGCCCAGGTCAAAGGCACCTACCCGTTCGGTCTGGTTGATCAACCCCAGTCCATAGGAGGTCGGGCCGCCGATGGAGCTGCCGTCGCGGTTATCCAGGCCGATGAAGGCATACAGCGTGGCGGCTTCGCACTCCACGCCCAATTGCAACGTCGCGGGCGGCAACGCCTTGGCGCTGTGTTCGTAGAGATCGGCGGCGGATATCTTGCCAAAATCGACCACCCCGCCGCCGCTGAGCGAAGGGGTACAAGCGCTTGGCGTGATCAGGCCGGAGACGTTCAGGTCGGTGCTGCTGGCAGCCAGCAACGGGGTTGCAGTGGTCATCAGCAAGGTAGTGAAGAGCAGGGCATATTGGGCTTTCATGTGAACAGCGCATTCCTGGGCAAAGTGTTGGCACGAAGGGCAGTCAGTGGCTCGGGCGGGGCGCTGGCGTCGCAATATTGGAGGGATGTTGTAGGCGGCGACGCGCCTCTTGTTGCCTTGAGCCGGGACATATTTAACGCCCGTTCCCCTGGGGGCTGGAATGCAACAATTACGATAATGGCGCTGCCTGATACCGCTGCGATTTGCTGTTGGAATGTGCAGATCAACATGTAAGGAAAGTGGCTTAGTCGTAGTTGTTGTATCGCTCAAACTCATTCGTTCGGATATTTTTCGCGCTCTTTTTTAATCGATCCGGCTTCTTTTGAATGAAGCGGAATGTCTTTGCGCGAAAAGTTCGAGTGAAATCGTCTGACAGGCCATAAACCTTTTCAGGCGTCTCCTTGCGCCAGGTAAGCCTGGTGAGCTGATCGCTCTGCATGAGGTTGTTATGCCGGGCAATGCTCCACGTCGTTATTCACGAAAGGCTTCGCCCCCGGCTGATGTTCCCGCCCACTGGCAGCAGGCCCGGGTCCTGGTGGTCGATGATCATGCAACCTATCGATTGCTGGTCGGGTCATTGCTGCAGATGCTGGGGGTCGCCCACGAAGCCTGCGGCGATGGCCGCATGGCGCTGCACGCCTTGGAGACGGGGCATTTTGACTTGGTCATTACCGACTGCCGAATGCCGGTGATGGATGGCTTCGCCATGACGCGTGAATGGCGTCGACGCGAGTACGGCAAGAGCCGGCCTGGTATCCCCATCATTGCCATGACCGGACGCCTGGGGCCGGAAGAGATTCGCCGTTGCCTGGAATCCGGGATGGATGGGTGGCTGGTCAAACCCATCAACCTGGGCCAGTTGCACGAGTTACTGACGCAGTGGCTGGCGCCGGCGCCGTTGCTCTGCGCCCGTGGCCGGCAACCGCAGTCGCCGCGTCGTCGACGGGAACGATTCCCTTCCCGTGACAGCCTCATCGCGACCTTTGGCTCCTGGTCGGTGGTAGAGGCGATGTTGACAAGCCTGCTGCGAGAGGCCCGCGACGACTTGGAAGTGCTGGTGCAGGCGCGTATCAGCGGCGACGCCACGCTGACCTCGCAGCGCTTGCACCGACTGGCGGGCAGCGTGGCGTTTCTGGGAGCGACGGTTTTGGAGCGGCGGGCCGCGGTGTTGATTGACCGGGTACAGGCCAATGGGGTGGGAAGGAATCGGCAGGCATTGGAGCGATTCCACCGCGATGTCGAGTGTTATCTGCAGCGGTTGCATCAACTTTAAACTGAGATGCTTGTAAGAAGTTTCTTTGCTGATATGTAGGATTTATCTGTATGTAATTTCCTTTTGTTTTGTGGGTTAAATGCCGACTTCCAGCGACGTGGGGGGTAACGCGCAATCACCCAGTTATTTCAGGTTGTTACATGAGGCAGAGCGCGCTATTTTGCGTAAATTCAAATTGCCATCACGGATAGTGTCGATGATTCGCATAATTATTGCTGACGATCACCCTATAGTTCGGATTGGGCAAAAAGTGGTGATCGAGGCAAGTGGTAAATACAAAGTCGTAGGAGAAGCCAACGGGCCGGATGAGTTGTTGGCACTGGTGAGCGGTATCCCGTGCGATATCATCGTGACCGACTTTGCGATGCCAGGGAACCAACAGGCAGATGGGTATGGCTTGTTGGGCTTGTTGCATCGGCAATACCCCAAATTGCCGGTGATTTTGGTGACGATGTTCGCCAACGTTGTGACGCTGCGCGAAGCGTTTGCCCATGGTGCGCGGGCAATCGTGGCCAAGAGCGCGTCGGCGAGGGAGCTGCCCCTGGCTCTGCGGGCGGTGGTCGAGGGGCGTACTTTTGTCAGTGAGTGCCTGCGCCTGCAGATGGAGCAAGCCGACTTGGCGCATCCGTCCCAGCCGCAATTGTCGGGCAAGGAGCGGGAGGTGGTCAGAATGCTCGCCAGTGGCATGACTGTCAGCCAGATTGCCGCACGGGTCAACCGCAGTATCTCGACCATCAGCAAGCAGAAAAGCACGGCCATGCAGCGTTTGTGTATCTCCACCGATGTGGATCTTTTTACCTACGCACGGCAAAGCGGCATGGTGCCTTAGTTGGTGTGGATAATGGATAAGTTGCAGTTTTGTTACAGGCTTGATGGTGATTCGTATTAGTTGTATGGGGGGGTAAGCGTTGGCAGGTTAGTGTGTGTTCATGTACCCGATAGTTATAAATCGGCGACATAAAATACCTATGTCCAACACTGAGCTGAATACAGAGCAGCGTCTTGTTATAAGGCAAGATGCAAGTATCTGTATTGGCTTGAATGCGAGCACTTGAATCAATGAAATACTCACTGTCCCTTATTTCCTCCGTACTCCTGATCACGGCGAGTTCGAACTTGTTTGCCGCGTCCACCATAGACCTGAGCGTCGTGGGTACATTGACCCCTTCCGCCTGCACGCCAGCACTGTCACGCGCAGGAGTGGTCGATCATGGCAAGATTTCCATCGGCGATCTTTCTTACGACGCTTACCTGCCTGAGGCCACGCTGGCGTTGAGTGTCAACTGTGAGGCCGCGACATTGATGGCGGTCAAGGCCACGGATAATCGGTCCGGCAGTGCCTGGTTCGGTAGCGATACCGATGCGGTGTTTGGTTTGGGTTTCTACGGCGGGACCTGGCGCTTGGGCGGGTATCGCTTGATGGTGAAAAACGTCCAGGCCGACGGTGCCGTGGCCCCGGTGATCGAGTCCGTGGATGGCCAGACCTGGTTTCCCATCTCGCAAGATCAAACCTGGCAACCGCTCTGGATGCGCTCTGTAGGTGCGCCCGGTGAAGTCGACGCCATGCCGGTGCCGGTCCAGAACCTGGCGATGGACGTGATGGTACAGACACGGGTCAGAAAACCCAGGGGCGCCATCACCGAAGAGATCCCGCTGGACGGCAGCGCCACCCTGGATATCGTCTACCTCTGACGCACCCTCGTTTATCCATCGGGTGAATGAACATGGTGTTTCCAGGCGCCGCGGATTATCGTGCTGGCCTTATGCCGATAATTGCGGAGCCTGTTCATGAGTGATGCCCACAACGCCTTGATCACCGAGTTCTACAGCGCGTTCCAGCGCCTGGACGCCGAGGCCATGTCGGCCTGCTACACCGACGATGTGGTCTTCAGCGACCCGGCCTTCGGCGAACTGCGCGGCCGGGATGCCGGTGACATGTGGCGCATGCTCACCACCCGCGCCAAGGATTTCTCCCTGACCTTCGACAATGTGCGCAGCGACGACCGTAGCGGTGGCGCTCACTGGGTGGCGACTTACCTGTTCAGCGCCACTGGCAACACAGTGGTCAACGATATCCAGGCGCGCTTTGTGTTTCGCGACGGCAGGATCTGCGAACACCACGATCACTTCGACCTGTGGCGCTGGTCGCGCCAGGCCTTGGGCGCCAAGGGGTTGTTGCTGGGGTGGACGCCGCTGGTGAAAAACGCCGTGCGTGCCCAGGCGCGCAAAGGCTTGAAGGCATTCCAGGCCAGTCGTTGATAAGCTTGGCAACTCCTATGCCTTGCCGAATCGATCCGTGAATACGCCTGACCCCAAACCCTGGTTCGTCTACCTGGTGCGCGCCGCCAATGGCTCGCTGTACTGCGGCATCAGCAATGACCCGGTGCGCCGGTTCGCCTCGCATCAGAGCGGCAAGGGTGCGCGGTTTTTCCTGTCCAGCCCGGCGGTGGCGCTGGTGTACACCGAGCAATGCGCGAGCAAGGGCGAGGCCCTGCGTCAGGAACGGCTGATCAAGAAGTTGAAGAAGAGCGCCAAGGAGTGCCTGGCGGCAAGTGGCTCATTGATTTGACTGATGAGTTCCCATCATGCCCGCGCCAGGGTTTGCAGGCTAAGCTAGCGATTCACTTCTCTCGCGGAGCCTGGCATGTCTGAGTTGATCCTCCACCACTACCCGCAGTCCCCCTTTGCTGAAAAAGCCCGGCTGTTGCTGGGCTTCAAGGGTTTGTCCTGGCGCTCGGTGCATATTTCGCCGGTGATGCCCAAGCCAGACCTCACTGCCCTGACGGGCGGCTATCGCAAGACCCCCGTGCTGCAAATCGGTGCCGATATCTACTGCGACACCGCGCTGATCGCCCGGCGGCTGGAACAGGAAAAAGCCGCTCCGGCCCTGTTTCTCCAAGGCCTGGAACTGGTCACCCAAGGCTTCGCCGCCTGGGCCGACTCGGTGGTGTTCTCCCATGCGGTGGCGCTGGTGTTCCAGCCGGAATCACTGGCGGTCAAGTTCGCCAAGGTGCCGCCGGAAATGCTCCAGGTGCTGGTGGCGGATCGCAGCAAACTGTTCAGCGGCGGCACGGCGACTCGGGTGCAATTGGATGTAGCCAAGCATCAATGGCCGGCGATTGTTGGCCGCATCGATCAGCAACTGCAGCACCAGGCCGGGGATTTCCTGTTCGGCGAGCCGTCGATTGCCGACTTTGCCCTGGCCCATCCCCTGTGGTTCCTCAAAGGCTCTTCAGTGACGTCGCCTTTGGTAGACGCCTATCCCGCCGTTGCCGCCTGGTTGGATCGTGTGCTGGGTTTCGGCCACGGTACCTCCACTCAGATGAGCGCCGAGCAAGCCCTGGACGTGTCGCGCAATGCGACGCCGGCTGCTCTGCCCGAAGAACTGTTTGAAGACTTGAACGGCTTCAAGGCAGGCCAGCAGGTGACCATTTCGGCGACCGACTACGGCACCGACCCGGTCGCCGGCGAACTGCTGTTTGCCGGGCGTGAAGAACTGATCCTGCGCCGCACCGACGAGCGCGCGGGCACCGTGCATGTGCATTTCCCGCGCATCGGTTTTCGCATCCAGGCGCAGTAGGGAAAAATATTTGCAAATAAAAGTGAGGTAAAACCACCGCGCAACCGTGTAGTGCTTGAAACTGCGATCTATTCGCATTAACAGCGTTTTCTACACGGGTTCTCACAGCATGAAGTCAGCGGCGGGCGGTTGGGTTAAACAGTGGCTGGGAGCCTCGGTATTGGCGGTATCGGGGCTGGCGGTGCTGCCCTTGAGCATGGCGCAGGCACAAGAGCAGCAAAGCGCCCAGTTCACCTTTGCCCTGGCAGCCAAGCCGCTGCCCCAGGCCCTGAGCGATTTCAGCCGGGTCACCGGGATCAGCGTGATCTACACCGACGAAGCGCCCTACAGCATCAAAGCCCCGGCGGTCAGCGGCCAGATGAGCGCGATCCAGGCCCTGCAGCGCCTGCTGGGCAATTCCGGCCTGACCTTCCGCCAGATCGACGCTCGCACCCTGGCCCTTGAGCCGGTGCCCACCGAAGGCGCGGTCAACCTCGGCGCCACCACCATCAGCGGTGCCAGCCAGGCCCAGGACAGCACCAGCTACCAGCCACCACCCACCAGTTCGGTGATGCGCTCCCATGGCCTGCTGCTGGAGACTCCGCAAACCGTCAACGTGGTCCCGGCCCAAGTGCTGCGCGACCAGACCCCGCGCAACCTGGATGACGCCCTGGGCAATATCAGCGGCATCACCCAGGCCAACACTCTGGCCAGCACCCAGGACGCGGTGATGCTGCGCGGCTTTGGCGACAACCGTAACGGCTCGATCATGCGTGACGGCATGCCCATCGTGCAGGGCCGTGCGCTGAACGCCACGGCGGAGCGGGTCGAAGTGCTCAAGGGGCCGGCGTCGTTGCTGTACGGCATCCAGGACCCGGGCGGCGTGGTTAACATCGTCAGTAAAAGGCCTGAACTGGTCCAGTCCACCGCCCTGACCGTACGCGGCTCCACCTTCGGTGACGGCAAGAACGGCAGCGGCGGCAGCCTCGACACCACCGGCCCGATTGGCGACAGCGGCCTGGCCTATCGGCTGATCGTCGACCATGAAGATGAAGATTACTGGCGCAACTTCGGCACCCACCGCGAGAGCCTGATCGCGCCGTCGCTGGCCTGGTATGGCGACAGCACCCAACTGCTGTTCGCCTATGAGCACCGCGAGTTCCTCACGCCGTTTGACCGTGGCACCGCCATCGACAAGTCCAACCACCCGCTGGACATCCCGGCCACACGTCGTTTGGATGAACCGTTCAACAACATGGAAGGTCGCTCCGACCTTTACCGCTTCGAAGCCGACCACGACCTGAACGACGACTGGAAAGCCCACTTCGGCTACAGCTGGAACCGCGAGACCTATGACGCCAGCCAGGTGCGCGTCAGCGCGGTAAACACCAACGGCACCCTGACCCGCAAGATGGATGGCACCAAGGGAGCGATCACCACCGACCGTTTCGCCACTGCAAGCCTGGAAGGCAAGGTCAATGTGTTCGGCCTGCAGAACGATGTGGTGTTCGGCCTGGATGATGAGTACCGCAAGATCTACCGCGCTGACCTGATCCGCCAGAATTCGCGCGGCACCTTCAACTACAACAACCCGGTGTATGGCAACGAAGTGGCGGGCACCACCGTCAGCCCCGCCGACAGCGCCCAGACCGACCTGCTGCGCAGCGACTCGCTGTTCTTCCAGGATGCGATTCACCTCAACGACCAATGGATTTTTGTCGCCGGTGCGCGCTACCAGATGTACGACCAATACGCTGGCAAAGGCGTACCGTTCAAGGCCAACACCAACGGCAATGGCCAGGCCTGGGTGCCGCGTGCTGGGCTGGTGTACCGCTACACCGATGAGTTGTCGTTCTATGGCAGCTACACCGAATCGTTCAAGCCCAACTCCACCATTGCTGCCTTGGCCGACGGCAGCACGCTGACTGGCGACCTGACGCCCGAGAAATCCAAGTCCTGGGAGCTGGGGGCCAAGCTCGACATCCCTGGGCGCATCACGGCCAGTGCCGCGTTGTTCACCATCGACAAGCGCAACGTGCTGGTATCGGTCGGTTCCGGCGCGAACACTATCTACAGCATTGCCGGCCAGGTGCGTTCCCGCGGCCTGGAACTGGACGCCACCGGGCAACTGACCGACAAGTGGAGCCTGATCGGCAGCTACGCCTACACCGACGCCGAAGACATCAAGGACAAGGACCCGACCCTGGAAGGCAACCGCCTGCAGAACGTGGCCAAGCACACCGGCTCGCTGTCGGTGGCCTATGACTTCGGCAACGTGTTCGGGGGCGATCAGTTACGGGTGGGGACCGGCGCGCGGTATGTCGGCGAGCGTGCAGGCGATGCCGCCAACGATTTCACCCTGCCGGGGTACACCGTGGCGGATGCGTTTGCCACGTATGACACCAGGATTGACGGGCAGAAGGTCAAGTTCCAGCTCAACGTGAAGAACCTGTTCGACCGCGTCTACTACACCTCGGCGGCCAGCCGGTTGTTTGTGTCCATGGGGGATGCGCGTCAGGTGTCGGTGTCGAGCACCCTGGAGTTCTGATGCGCCTATTGTGTGGCGAACTGGCTTCCGTGGTGAGCAGGCTTCTGTGGCGAGCGGGCTTGCCCCGCGTTGGGCCGCGCAGCGGCCCCAAACCTGGTCGGTGAGAAATAACTGGTATAGCGCGGTGTTCTGATGGGGGCTGCTGCGCAGCCCAACGCAGGGCAAGCCTGCTCGCCACAGGGGGAGGGAGCTGTTAGCGTTGCTGCCACTGACCGCTTTAGGAAAACGCTACTGATGTACTTTGGAAAATGGATATCCACCAGCGGGATGCTGGTGGGCTTGAGCTTATTGCTGGGTGGCTGCGCGAGTGTTTCCCAGACGTCCACCCCAACCATCATCGACCAGTTGATGGCCGACCCGGCCCTCAACGGCGCCACTGTGTCCCTGATGGTGCGTGATGCCCGCAGCGGCAGCACCCTCTATCAACACAACCCGCGAACCCGCCTGATTCCCGCATCCAATCTCAAGCTGCTCACCACCGCAGCGGCGATGGATGTGCTGGGGCCGCAGTATCGTTTTTCCACGCAACTGTTGAGCAACGGCACGCAACAAGGCGAGCGTCTCAGCGGCAACCTGTACCTCAAGGGCCTGGGCGACCCGACCACGCAGTTCGCCGACTACCAGGCATTGGCGGCACAGCTTGCCGGCCAGGGCGTGCGTCAGATCCAGGGCGACCTGGTGTTCGACGATAGCTTTTTCGACGCCGAACGCCTGGGCGTGGATTGGGCCCAGGACGACGAAAGCACCTACTACGGCGCGCAAATTTCGGCGCTGACCGTGTCACCCAATTCTGATTTTGATGCGGGCACGTTGCTGGTCACCGCCAAAGCCCCCGCCGTGGTGGGTCAGCCGGTCAGCGTGTTGGTGAGTCCGTCCACCGACTACGTGCAACTGGACAACCGTGCTGTCAGCGGCCCCGGCAACAATTACGGCATCACCCGCCAGCACGGCACCAACCTGCTGCAACTCACCGGCGCGTTGGCGCCGGGCAAGCAAAGCCGGCAGTGGGTGAGCGTGTGGGAGCCGACGCAACTGGTGGCGAATCTGTTTGAGCAAGCACTGGCGCAGCAAGGCATCCAAGTGCTCGGGCGTCGTGTGATCGGCGGTGCCAGTCCTGCGACGGCCAAGGTCGTGGCGGAACATCAGTCGGCGCCATTGCAGGAGCTGATCACGCCGCTGCTCAAGCTTTCGAACAACAACATGTCCGAAGCCTTGCTCAAGGCCATGGGGCGCAAGACGTCCAATGCGGGCACGGCGCAGGCGGGGGTGGCCGCGGTGGCGGACTTCATGCGGCGTCAGGGCCTGGACCCGACGACTCTCAGCCAGGTCGACGGTTCGGGCCTGTCGCGGCGTAACCTGGTGTCTTCCCAAGGCCTCACCGATCTGCTGCTGGCCACCGCCAGACAGCCGTGGTTCGACGCCTGGTACAACGCCTTGCCGATTGCCGGCAACCCGGACCGCATGACCGGTGGCAGCCTGCGCTATCGCCTGAGTGGGACGCCTGCGCAAAACAACCTGCACGCCAAGACCGGCTCCATGGCCGGCGTGTCGTCGCTGAGCGGCTACATCAGCGACGCCCAGGGCCGGCGCCTGGTGTTTTCAATGATCAGTAACAACTACCTGAGCAGCGCCGCGCCGATCCGCGCCCTGGAGAACCGCGTGGCGTTGGCCCTGACCCAATGGCACGATTAGTTCAGGGCTGATAACCCATGCGCCAACTCACGGCCCGGGTCGCCGCCAGCAAGCGCTGCGCCGCCGGGCCGTCTTCATCGGCATGGAACAACGAGGTAGGGCCGACCACGGTCATCACTGCCGCGACTTGGCCGATGGCGTTGAACACCGGTGCGGACAGCGCATCGACGCCGGGCATCAACAAACCATGCACAAAGTGCAGGCCACGGCTGCGGATCTGTTCGCAGGTGATGGCGTAGGCCTGGTCGTCCGCCAACGCATGGGCGATGCCGGCCTGGATCTCACGTTCGCGCAGCTCCACGGTTTCCCGCGACGGCAGGAAGGCGCTGAACACCAGCCCGGTGGACGAGCTGAGCAACGGCAGCACCGAACCCAGCTGCGTCACCACCGTCACCGCCCGCACCGCCGGTTCGATCTGCACCACGGTCGCGCCCTGGTTGCCCCACACCGCCAAAAAGCAGGTTTCATTCAATTCATCGCGCAACTCCGCCAGGGGCAGTGCGCCGACTTTCAGCACGTCCATACTGCCCAGCGCCGCCAGGCCCACACGCAACGCTTCGCGGCCCAGGCCATAGTGGTTGGTGGCGGTGTTCTGTTCGGCGAAACCCGAGGCGATCAGCGCCTGCAGGTAGCGGTGCACCTTGCTGGCCGGCATCTGTACGTGTTCGGCCAGGCGTGACAGCGACGTGGCCGGGGACAACTCGGCCAGGGCCTTGAGAATATCGGTGCCCACTTCGGCCGAGCGGACTTTCTGTTTACCGGTGTCGCGGGGCTTTTCCATGGAGGGACGAGAATCCGAGAGATGAATGGGCGTCTTTATAGCTTGACGGTCGATAGTGATCAAATTACGTTATGCGTAACTGGATTACGATAAAAACAACTTCCGTGCAGAGGATGATCCATGAACCTCGAATACCTGTCGGGCTTCGGCAATGAATTCGCCAGCGAAGCCTTGCCCGGCGCACTGCCCGTCGGCCAGAACTCCCCGCAAAAAGCGCCTTACGGTTTGTACACCGAACTGTTCTCCGGCACCGCGTTCACCATGGCCCGCAGCGAAGCCCGGCGTACCTGGCTGTACCGCATCCAGCCGTCGGCCAATCACCCGGCGTTTATCAGGCTTGAACGACAGTTGGCCGGTGGTCCGCTGGGCGCGGTGACGCCCAATCGCCTGCGCTGGAACCCGCTGGATATGCCGAGCGAGGCGACGGACTTTATCGACGGGCTGGTCGGGATGGTGGCTAATTCCGGGTCAGAAAAGCCCTCAGGCATCAGCATCCATCACTACCGCGCCAACCGCTCCATGGAGCGTGTGTTCTTCAACGCCGACGGCGAGTTGTTGGTCGTTCCCGAGCAAGGCCGCCTGCGCATCGCCACCGAGCTTGGCGTGTTGGAAGTGGGGCCACTGGAAATCGTCGTGTTGCCTCGTGGCCTGAAGTTCCGCGTCGAGCTGCTGGACGCGCAAGCGCGCGGTTACGTCGCCGAGAACCATGGCGCACCCCTGCGCCTGCCGGACCTGGGCCCCATCGGCAGCAATGGCCTGGCCAATCCGCGTGATTTCCTGACGCCGGTTGCGCACTATGAAGATGTGAAGAAACCGACGACGCTGGTACAGAAATTCCTCGGCGAACTCTGGGCCTGCGAGCTCGACCATTCCCCACTCAACGTGGTCGCCTGGCACGGCAACAACGTGCCGTACAAATACGACCTGCGCCGTTTCAACACGATTGGCACCGTCAGCTTCGATCACCCGGACCCGTCGATCTTTACCGTATTGACCTCGCCCACCAGCACCCACGGCCTGGCCAACCTCGACTTCGTGATCTTCCCGCCGCGCTGGATGGTGGCCGAGAACACCTTCCGCCCGCCGTGGTTCCACCGCAACCTGATGAACGAATACATGGGCCTGATCCAGGGTGCCTACGACGCCAAGGCCGAAGGCTTCCTGCCGGGGGGCGCATCTCTGCACAGCTGCATGAGCGCCCACGGCCCGGACGGCGAGACCTGCACCAAGGCCATCAACGTGGAGCTGGCGCCGCACAAGATCGATAACACCATGGCGTTCATGTTCGAGACCAGCCAGGTGCTGCGCCCGACCCAGTTCGCCCTGGACTGCCCGCAACTGCAACCTGCTTATGACGCGTGCTGGGCCTCGCTGCCCGCTACCTTCAACCCGAACCGGAGATAACCCATGACGCAGCCCACACTCACCCGCAGCTGGGTGGCCTCCGCCAACGGTCACACCGATTTCCCCTTGCAGAACCTGCCACTGGGTGTGTTCAGCATCAACGGCGGTGCGCCACGCAGTGGCGTGGCGATTGGTGACTCGATCCTGGATCTGCATGCCGCCATCGACGAGTTCAGTGGTGATGCCCGCCGCGCCGTCGAGGCTACCGCCGGTGGTCAACTGAACGCATTTTTTGAACTGGGCCGAGGCCCGCGCGTGGCCCTGCGCGAGCGTCTGCTGGAACTGCTGGCCGAAGGCAGCCCATTGCAAACCCGCGAGGCACAGGTACTGCACCGCGCCGCCGATTGCCGGATGCACGTACCGGCGCAGATCAACGACTACACCGACTTCTATGTGGGCATCGAGCACGCGCAGAACGTCGGCAAACTGTTCCGTCCCGATAACCCGCTGCTGCCCAACTACAAGTACGTGCCGATTGGTTACCACGGCCGCGCCTCGACCATCCGCGCCTCGGGCGCCGACGTGCGTCGTCCCAAGGGCCAGACACTGCCGGCCGGCCAGACCGAGCCGACCTTCGGCCCGTGTGCACGCCTGGACTATGAGTTGGAACTGGGTATCTGGATCGGCCAGGGCAACGAGATGGGCGATTCGATTGCCATTGGTGACGCGGCGGACCACATCGCCGGTTTCTGCCTGCTCAATGACTGGTCGGCGCGGGATATCCAGGCCTGGGAATACCAGCCATTGGGGCCGTTCCTGTCGAAAAGCTTCATCACCACCATCTCACCGTGGGTGGTCACGGTCGAGGCACTTGAGCCGTTCCGCACAGCGCAACCGGCGCGCCCCGAAGGCGACCCGCAACCGCTATCGTACTTGCTGGATAAACGCGACCAGGCTGCGGGCGCCCTGGATATCGAATTGGAAGTGCTGCTGACCACCGCCGCGATGCGCGAACAGAACCTGCCGGCATTCCGCCTGGCCCTGAGCAACAGCCTGCACATGTACTGGACTGTCGCGCAATTGGTGGCGCACCACAGCGTCAATGGCTGCCAGTTGCAGGCCGGTGACCTGTTTGGTTCGGGCACCTTGTCCGGGCCGCAGGCGGGCCAGTTCGGCAGCCTGTTGGAAATGACCGAAGGTGGCAAAAAGGCGGTCGAGTTGCCGTCCGGCGAGGTGCGCAAGTTCCTCGAGGATGGCGACGAAATCATCCTGCGCGCCCGCTGCCGCCGCGAAGGCTTTGCCTCCATCGGCTTCGGCGAATGCCGTGGCACCGTGGTCGCGGCGCGCTAGGAGGGCCCGGCGATGGAACTCTACACTTACTACCGTTCCACTGCGTCGTACCGGGTGCGCATTGCCCTGGCGCTCAAGGGCCTGGATTTCACTGCCGTACCGGTCAACCTGCTGGTGCCGGCGGGCGGTGCCAATCGCCAGCCGGAGTACCTGGCGATCAATCCGCAGGGCCGTGTGCCTTCGTTGCGCACCGATGAGGGCGAGCTGTTGATTCAGTCGCCGGCGATCATCGAATACCTGGAAGAACGTTATCCACAGGCACCGCTGCTCTCCAAGGACTTGGCGACCCGCGCCCATGAGCGTGCGGTGGCCTCGATCATCGGCTGCGATATTCATCCGCTGCACAATTCCAGTACCCAGAACCTGCTGCGCCAGTGGGGGCATGACGAGGCGCAAGTGCTGGAATGGATCGGCCATTGGATCAGCCAGGGCCTGGGTACGGTGGAGCAGTTGATCGGTGACACGGGGTTTTGTTTTGGCGAGCAGCCGGGGCTGGCCGATACGTTCCTGATTCCCCAGTTGTATGCGGCGGAACGCTTCAAGGTGCCATTGGCGGCGTACCCGCGCATCGGGCGGGTGGCGGCATTGGCGGCGCAGAATCCGGCGTTTGTGAAAGCACACCCCGCCAATCAACCTGACACGCCTTAGGACACACTGTGGAAGGGTGCAAGCCCCTTCCACATTTTGACCTGCAACACCCTTATAAAAATAACAGGTACCTTGCGATGCATAATCAGATTGCCAGCTTTCGCGCGGCACTCGACGCCCGTCCGGTGTCGCGCTACCAGTGGTTGATTCTCCTGTTGCTGGCGCTGCTGCTGGTGACCGATGGCTACGACGCCCAGGTCCTGGGTTATGTGGTGCCGGCGCTGGCCCAGGACTGGGGGCTGGAGAAGGCTGCCTTTGGCCCGGTGTTCAGCGCCAACCTGCTCGGGCTGACCTTGGGCTCGTTGCTGGTCACCCCGCTGGCGGATCGTTTCGGGGTACGCCGTATCCTGCTCGGCTGTGTGCTGATCTACGCCACCCTGACTGTGCTGATGGTGTTCGCCAACTCGCTGACCACGTTGATGGCCGCCCGATTCATCTGTGGCATCGGCATGGGCGGCGCAATGCCGAGTGCGATGGCGTTGATGTCGGACTATTCCCCTCCACGCCTGCGCACATTGATGGTGACTTTGGCGGCTTGTGGTTTCTCGTTCGGCGGCGCGGCAGGCGGGTTTGTGGCGGCGGGGTTCATCGAAGGGTTTGGCTGGCAGGCCGTGTTTCTCGCCGGTGGCGTGACGCCGTTGCTGCTGTTTCCGTTTCTGGTGTGGCTGTTGCCGGAATCCTTGCCGCGTCTGTTGCGCGACGCTCCGCCTTATGCGCGGCTGCAAAGCGTGACGTCGCGGATGTTGCCGGGCTGGCAACCGCCGTTGGCCACCGAGGCGCAAAACCAACAGGAGCAGGGCAGCAAACTGACGGTGGTGGAGTTGTTCCGCAATGGTTATGCACGACCGACGCTGCTGATCTGGGCGACCTTTTTTGTCAGCCTGATCCTGTTGTACTTCATGATCAGCTGGTTGCCGTCGCTGCTGCTGGAAAGTGGACTGGCGTTGAAAGAAGCCAACCTGGTGACCTCGATGTTCCTGTTTGCCGGGACCTTGGGCGCCATCGGCATGGCCTGGTTGGCCGACCGTTTGAAAAGCAAGGTGCGGCTGTTGTCCGGCGTGCTGGCGATAGCGGCGGTGTGCACCATCCTGCTCGGCCTGAACCATGACAACCCCCGTTACCTGGTGGCCTGTGTGTTTGCAGCCGGGTTTTGCATCATCGGTGGGCAACTGACGCTCAATGCCTTTGCCAGCAATTTTTATCCGGCACAGGTGCGCGCCACGGGGACGGGCTGGGCGTTGGGGGTGGGGCGGTTTGGTTCAATCCTGGGCCCATTGTTTGGCAGCATGTTGCTGGCGATGCATATCCCGGTGGAGCAGATTTTCTTCTTCTGCGCGATACCGGCGGTAGTGGCGGCGTTGTTGATTATCCAGGTGCGTTCGCCTGGGGCTGGGGGGCCGAAGAGCGCGATTCCCGGCGATATTCTCAAGGCACCGGCCAATCACTGACACGGCGAGCGAACTGGCTGTGGCAAGTCGTGGGTTCAGTGCACCACTGAGTTGGGCGGCAAATGCCCCAGGCGTTCGGTCAGGCGCAGGCGCTGGATCGGGTCTTCGCTGAGCATCAGCGCGTGTTCCAGATCGAAGCGCTCGGCGTTGGGGCAGTCCAGGCGCTGGTACAGGCTGGCCCGTGCCAGGTAATCGGCGGCGCTGGCATTGCCCAGTTCCAGCACACGTTCGGCGTCGACCAGGGCCTCGAGCGGGGCGTCGTTGGACAGGTGCAATTGCCGCAAGTTGCGGGACAGTCGCTGCAGGATCGAACGCGGGTCGGCGGTGTGCAGGTGGTCGGCCTGCAGCTTGAGGTTGGGGCCGTACTGGCGTTGCAGCAGGTCGCGGCAATCATTGGGATACAGGCGCCGGCCGCCGCATGGGTCCAAGAGGTGATCGGCGCCGGGTACGCGCAGCAGGAAATGCCCGGGGAAGTTCACGCCGACCATGGGGATATCCATCCGTCGCGCCAGCTCCATGGCGATCAGCCCCATCGCCAGGGGTTGTCCGCGCTTGCGTTGCAACACCTTGTCCAGCAAGGCGGCGGCGGGGCGCAGCGGGGTGAATTCATCCTGGGCAAACCCCAGGTCATTCAGGCGCCGCAGCAACGGCTGGCCCAGCTCATCCGCCGGCAGCATGGGCATGCCGATGTTCACCTGTTGTTGCAGCAGCGTCAGCTCCTGCAGAATCACGGATGGCTGCACCGCCGGGTCATGCTCGGCCGCAATCCACAACGCTGCTTCAAACAGCGCGGGCGGGGAGCTTTCCAGGCAGGCGAAAAAGGCTTTGCGGGGGTTCATTGCAATCTCCGGCGGATGCCCCCGTTTTAGCCTTGCTGGGAATTTTCGTCCAGTGGCTTGGGAAATATCCTGCGCGCTTATGTCGCAAGCCCTACCAAATCGGCCGGCTTATTCCAGCGTATTCCGGCAGTTTTCTACCGCAAGCCTATACTTGGCCCACTACCAGAAGTGACTCGGGAGCTTGACGATGTTTGCTCTCATGCACAGCACCCGCCTTGAATCGCTGCACTTGAGCGTCGACCCGGTCACCGGGCTGAAGGCGGTCATTGCCATCCATAACAGCCGTCTGGGGCCTGCCCTTGGCGGCTGTCGCTACCTCTCCTATCCCGACGACGAAAGTGCCGTGGCAGATGCTGCGCGCCTGGCCCAAGGCATGAGCTACAAGGCGGCCCTGGCCGGTTTGCCGGTGGGCGGTGGCACCGCCGTGATCCTGCGTCCCGCTCATGTGGAAAACCGTGCCGCCTTGTTTGAAGCCTTTGGACGTTGCATCGAACAGCTCGACGGACGCTACATCACCGCCATCGACAGCGGCACTTCGGTGGCCGACATGGACTGCATCGCCCAGCACACCCGCTACGTCACCAGCACCACCGCTGCGGGCGACCCTTCGCCCCACGCTGCCATGGGCGTGTTCGCCGGCATCCGCACCACCGCCATGGCACGCCTGGGCAGCGACAACCTCGAAGGCTTGCGTGTCGCCATCCAGGGCCTGGGCAACGTCGGCTTCGCCCTGGCTGAACAACTGCACGCGGCCGGGGCCGAACTGCTGGTGAGCGACATCGACCACGGCAAGGTGCAACTGGCCATGGAGCAACTGGGCGCACACCCCATCGCCAATGACGCCTTGCTCAGCACGCCGTGCGACATCCTCGCCCCCTGCGGCCTCGGTGCCGTGTTCAACCGCCAGAGCGTCGGCCAACTGCGCTGCGCCGCCGTGGCCGGTTCCGCCAGTGCACAACTGACCCACCTCGACAACGCGGATCAACTGGAGGCGCGTGGCATCCTCTACGCACCGGACTACGTGATCAACTCGGGAGGGCTGATCTACGTCGCCCTCAGGCACAGCGGCGCAGAGCTCCCTTCCATCACCGCGCACCTGTCCAACATCGGCACGCGCCTCACCGAAATCTTCGCCCACGCCCAGGCCGAAAAACGCTCACCCGCCCGCGTGGCCGACGAACTCGCCGAGCGCCTGCTTTACCAATAGCCAGGTATTAAAAAGGCCCTGAACCAATGATTCAGGGCCTGTTCAATTCGGGCTTTATTCCGCCGCCGCGTTCAGCAACTCGGACAACGCGTCCGGCTGGCTCTTGAACGCCTTGGCGAACACATCGCGGTTCTTCGCCATGTAGATCCCGGCTTCTTCCACCTGCTGCTCGCTCAGGGACGGCACGGCTTTTTGCAACACTTCTGCGAGCAACTCGGCGAGTTCAAGCATCTTGTCATGACGGTCAGCTTCGGCTTTATCCATGAACAAACGCTCCAGATCTCGGCTGCTGCGGTATACCACTTCGACGGCCATTCACCACCTCACATGCCTTCACGATAGTTGTCTTTTGCGACTACTGTATTTATATACAGCGAAAAGGGTAAGCCAAACCGTGGGGTTTGGGTAGCAGTTTTTTAATGTAGTCTGGAAATACGGGATTGGAGTGCCTCATATCACCCCGCCATCATCTTATACCTGCCCCTGGCCTTTTTTCTGCATGCAGAACAACCGTCACGTCCAACCCGCATTATCCGGTCGAGTCGACCTAAGGAAGCATCATCGTGAAAATCAACTGGGCCGAAAGGCTGCGCCAGCAAGTACATGGTCTGGCCGAGTCCCTGGGCAATCTGTTCGTCGAGTCGTTCCACTACCTGGCGCTGTTCGCCATTGGTGCGGTGACGGCCTGGGCGGCGGTGATGGAGTTTCTGGGGATGCTGGAGAACGGACACATCAAGATCGATGACATCTTGCTGCTGTTCATCTACCTGGAATTGGGCGCGATGGTGGGGATTTACTTCAAGACCAACCACATGCCGGTACGCTTCCTGATCTACGTGGCAATCACCGCGCTGACGCGTCTGCTGATCTCCAACGTGTCCCATCACAACCCGCCGGATGTAGGCATCATCTACCTGTGCGGTGGGATTCTGCTGTTGGCGTTCTCGATCCTGGTGGTGCGCTATGCCTCATCGGCATTCCCTTCCGTGAAGGTCGAAGGCCCGCGTCGCAAGGGCGAGGCGAGCCTGGAAACCGAGAAGGGCGAGCTTTAAAGCCCGACGCTGAAGGGCAGGGTACGGGCAGGCGGGCGCTGTAGCACTTTGTGGTCGCCATCCGTCATTACCGTGAGGATGTCCATGGCGCTGTGGCCCTGCTCGATGGCGATGCCGAACTGGATGCTCTGCACCAGACGCTTGAGCCGCTTGGGATCATTGCGTTGCTCGGCGCTGATCATGCGTTTGGCTACCACGCCCTGCTCGTTGGAGAGGGTCAGCATGATGCTGCCGTCCAGGCGTTGGATGCTCAGATTGACGCGGTATTGCGGGGTGAAGGTATCGGTGATGATCTGAAAAGGATTGTCCATGGTGTGTTACCGCCTGATAAGAACATGCAGTCATTGACGACCGGTGTCGGGATTAGTTCGCGTCTCCTGACCACCGGCCACTTCGTCGTTGAGGTTTAACAAAGTCCGTTTGCCTCATGAGCTGTACAGCAAAGGCCGTGCCGTGTGGGGCGCGTATCTCAATGTGGGAGGGTGCTTGCCGCCGATAGCAGAGCTTCAGCCAATGAATGCTTGGCTGGAAGACCGCTATCGTGGGCAAGCCCCCTCCCACCGTTGTTTTGGGTCGTGCTTGAGTGGGGTGACCTGTTTCAGGGCAGTCCCGAGAAAACGATCGCTGACAGCGCAATCAAGCCAATCAGCACTCCACCCAACTGACCGCCAGGCCGCCCCGTGAAGTTTCTTTGTATTTGTCATGCATATCGGCGCCGGTATCGCGCATGGTGCGGATCACCCGGTCGAGGGAAATGAAGTGCTTGCCGTCACCGCGCAGGGCCATTTGCGTGGCGTTGATCGCCTTGACGGCGGCGATGGCGTTGCGCTCGATGCACGGCACTTGCACCAGGCCACCGACCGGGTCGCAGGTGAGGCCCAGGTTATGTTCCAGGCCGATTTCCGCGGCGTTTTCCAGTTGCTCGGGGGTTGCACCGAGCACGTCGGCCAAGCCGGCGGCTGCCATGGCGCAGGCCGAACCGACTTCGCCCTGGCAGCCAACCTCGGCACCGGAAATGGAAGCGTTTTTCTTGCAGAGGATGCCGACGGCGGCGGCGGCCAGGAAGAAATTGACCACGTCGTCGTCAGACGCGTCGGCGTTGAACTTCATGTAGTAATGCAGTACGGCCGGGATGATCCCGGCGGCACCGTTGGTCGGCGCTGTGACCATGCGCCCGCCGGCGGCGTTTTCTTCGTTGACGGCGAGGGCGAACAGATTGACCCATTCCATGGCGGACAAGGTGGAGGTGATGACATTCGGCTTGCCGATTTCCAACAGGCTGCGGTGCAGTTTCGCCGCGCGACGTGGCACATCCAGGCCGCCCGGCAGGATGCCTTCATCGCGCAGGCCTTGCTCCACGCATTCGCGCATCACCGACCAGATATGCAGCAGGCCACTGCGGATATCGGCGTCGCTGCGCCACGCACGTTCGTTGGCCATCATCAGTTCGGAAACCCGCAGGCCGTGCTTGTTGCACAAAGCCAGCAGTTCGACAGCGCTGGAGAAGTCGTAGGGCAATTGCACATCGCTGGCTGGTGCGATGCCGGAGGCGGCTTCGGCGGCTTCGATAATGAAACCACCGCCTACCGAGTAATAGGTTTGCTCGCTCAGCAGGCCGTTTTCACCGTAGGCGTGCAGGGACATGGCGTTGGGGTGGTAGGGCAGGCTTTCGTCCAGTAGCAGGAGGTCGGTGTGCCAGTTGAAGGCAATGTCCTGCTGGCCGGCGAGTAACAGTCGCCCGGATTCACGCAGTTGCTGGATACGCGCATTGATCGAGGTGGGGTCGACGGTGTCCGGCCACTCACCCATCAGGCCCATCACACAGGCGCGGTCGGTGGCATGCCCTACACCGGTGGCGGACAGCGAGCCATACAAGCGTACTTCCACGCGGCGGGTGGCGCTCAACAATCGTTGGTCGATCAGGGCTTGGGCAAAGGTCGCCGCCGCGCGCATGGGGCCGACGGTATGGGAGCTGGAAGGGCCGATGCCCACTTTGAATAGATCAAAAACACTGATAGCCATGCTAAACCCTTACAAGCAATGGAGTAGGAATCGCTGCCATGTTTTGTAGGACGAGCGCAATTGGCGCGATACTGAGCCTCTGGCACGGCACTGACCAACGAATTATCCTAAGACACCCTTTAGCAGGACTAAACGCTATGATCCGGCCCCTCCATGGCCAGACGTATGTCTGGCTGCACGTTTTTTCCTGTGCTGCGCGGCACCTGTCGTTCACCCGTTGTGCCGAAGAACTGCACATCACGCCGGGCGCGGTGAGCCAGCAAATCCGCCAGTTGGAAGAGCGATTGGGGTTTCGTCTGTTTCATCGACGCGCCCGTGGGGTGGAGCTGAGTGCCGAGGGGCAACGTTTGGCCGCGACGGTGGGCGAGGCTTATGGCAGCATCGACGCGGAGTTGCAGCGCCTGGACGCGGGAATGATCAGCGGCACCTTGCGCCTGCGCTCGATCCCGTCGTTTCTCGGCAAGTGGCTGACCCCTCGGTTACCGCGTTTGCAGCAGCGCTTTCCGGATATCCAATTGCGTATGGTCGCCGAGGACAGCAGCATCGCCTTGCATGAGGGCGACTTCGACCTGGCCGTCGACTTGAACGACGGCAGCTACCCCGGCCTGTTATCCACCGCCTTGCTCGACGAGCAGATCTTCCCGGTGTGCGCGCCGAGCCTGCTACGCGGTCGCCCACCGTTGCATGGGCCGGCCGACCTGGTGCATTTCCCGCTGCTGCATGACATCACCGCCTGGCGTGGCAGTTATGAGTATGCGGAGTGGGAGTTTTACTTGAATGCCATCGGCTACCACGACGCCGATGTGCGCCGTGGCCACACCTTCAACCGCAACCACCTGACCATCGAAGCCGCCATCGCCGGCATGGGCGTGGCCATCGCACGCCGCACCTTGCTCAACGATGAATTGGAGCGCGGCACCTTGATCGTGCCCTTCGGCCTGGCCGTGCCTAACCATAAACGCTACGTACTGCTGTATGCGCCGGGTGCGCTGAGCCATCCGGGCGTGCGTGCGGTACATGATTGGCTGGTGGAGGAGGCGGAGATCTTTCGCGGATTGCACCCGTTGGGAGAGGGGCAACTGTAAGGTTGATTGCACGTAAGAAGATGTAACTAACTCCCCACCCTAACAGCGTTTTTGCTCGTCGTCAGGCTTAATTTGTAATGTAGGATTTATCTTTGCAAAGGGGTTGAATTGTTCTGCGGACTGCTCAATTGTGTAATCAAGAGGTCATGGTTTCACCGCCCCGGTGTCGCAGTTGTGACCTCTCGCGAGCTAGCTGAAATAAGGGAAGAACTATGCAAATCCAAGTCAATAGCGATAACCATATTGAAAGCAGCATCCGACTGGAGGAGTGGGTACGTACTACCATTGAGAGCACGCTCGAACGTTACGAAGAAGACCTGACCCGAGTGGAGGTCTACCTGCGGGATGAGAACGGCGACAAGCCCGGTCCCCACGATTTGAGTTGCCGCCTGGAAGCGCGGCCAAAAGGCCATCAGCCACTGTCGGTGCTGCATAAGGCCGATACGCTGGAACAGGCCATCGACGGTGCGGCGACTAAGCTGGACCATGCGTTGGAACATCTGTTTGGCAAACTGCAAGGCAAGCCACGCGCTGCCGCGAAAAACCAGCCAATCAATAAAGTGAATGAAGACGCGTTGGAAGAGGAATTCCTGGAAAACGAAAACGCTGTCATTAACGGCTGACCGATTTTCACCCCCCTACAAACGGGCCTGCAACTGCAGGCCCGTTTTCATTTACTGTCCGCGTCGGAAAAAGTACCGGCTCGATAGCGCCAGCCCACATGCACCCAACCCTGCAAACAGCATCGCCCAGCCGGCACCGTGGCGCAGTGCGGCCTGGGCCTGCGCGGCGTTCAACGCCGGTACATCGAGCTTGCCGGCCGCAATGTTCTGGCTGATGCCCGGCCAATCCAGCGCCGTGGTTTCGGGCAGCACACCGGCCAGTTGATCGCTGATCCCCAGCAACAGCACCAGCCCCATCAACGCGATGTTGAGCGCCAGGGTAATCAGCCGTGCGCTGAGGTCGATGCCCGAGGCCATGCCGGCGCGGTCCGTCGACACCGAGCCGGTCGTGGTGTTGGTGGTGGGGGAGTTGGTCAGCGCCAGGCCTGTGCCGGCAATGATGCAACTGCCCAGGATCAGCAGGATACTGGGTTGCGCCACCCCATTGGCAGCGGCCATGGCCAGGAAGCCGACACCCATCAACCCCAGGCCCAACGGAATGATGCGCTCGGCGCCATAGCGCAGGGCCAGGCGCTCAGCCAGCGGCGGTACCAGCAGTGTGGGCAGGGTGTAGGCGAGCAGGGCGCCGCCGCTGGTCAGGGTGTCGTAGCCCAGGCCGGCCTGGAAATACAGCGGCAGGTAGATCATGAACGGCCAGAAGCTGAAATTCATGCCGATCGAGCCCATCAAGGCGCCATTGAAGCGCTGGATGCGCAATACCGAGAAGTCGAACATCGGGTGGGCGCTGCGTCGTTCAACGACGATGAACAACAGCAACCCGGCCACCGCCAGTCCCGCCCAGCCGAGCATGACCGGTGTGCCAAAACCGTTCTCGGTGCCCTGGGTGATGAAATAGACCAGCGCGAACACCGACAGCGTCAAGGTGAGCATACCGGCGATGTCCAGGCGATGGCCGGCCGGGTCACGGGACTCCTGCACGCTGACATGCAACAGCACCAGGGTGAACAGGGTGAGCGGTACATGCACCAGGAACACCCAGCGCCAGTCCGCTACTGCCAGGATCAACGCCCCCACCATCGGCCCGAAGCCCAGGCCCACGCCGGCGATTACACCCCAGATTGCGAACGCCCGTGCCCGCGCCGCCGGTTCGCGAAACAGGTGCGACAGAATCGCGAACTGGCAGATCATCATCGCCCCGGCGCCCACGCCCTGGACGAAGCGCGCGGCAATCAGCGTCGGTGCATCGTTCGCCAACCCACACGCCAGCGAAGCCAGTCCGAACAACCATAGGCACAGCACCAGTATGCGCTTGCGGCCAAAACGGTCCGCCAGGGTGCCGGCTGCCATCAATACGCTGGTGCAGGCCAGGGTGTAGGCATTCATGATCCATTGGGCATCCTGGAAGCCTGTGCCCAATTGCTGCTCCAGCGTGGGCAGGATCACCGGCACGCTGGAGATTTCCAGGCCGAACATCAGGGCGACGAGGCACACGGCGGTGAGGGCGAGGCCGTTTCTGGCGGTGCGAGGTGGGTTGATGGCCGATAAGGTGGCGGCGGGTGGCATGGGATTCTCCTGAGGTCGACGGGTCGTTAGATTTTCAGGGGAATCTGTTTCTTTATTCGTGATAAGTTTTCCGTCAACAGGGGAATCAAGGGCGACAATAAAATCATGGCCACTGCGCGTTTCGATGGCGTTGAACTCTTTCTGCAGATCGTCGAAAGCGGCAACCTGACGGAAGCCGCCGAACGCCTGAACCTGACGCGCTCGGCGGTGGGCAAGGGCCTGGCGCGGCTGGAGGCGCGGCTGGGGACTTGCCTGTTGCAGCGCTCCACTCGCCGCCAGCGTCTGACGGAAGACGGGCAGGCGTACTACGAGCATTGCCTGCGCGCACTGGCCGAACTCGAAGCCGCCGAATCGGTGCTGGAGAGTGGCCGGCAGTTGCCACGCGGCCGGCTGCGCGCCAGCGTGCCGCTGGCCTTCGGGCATCACTATGCGGCGCCCGCGTTATGGGGGTTGATGGACCGTTACCCGCAACTGGAGATCGAGGTGTGTTTTGCTGACCGTATCACCGACCTGGTGCAGGAAGGCTTCGATATCGCCGTGCGAATCGGTGCTTTGCCTGACACCGAACGCTTGAGTGCACGGCGCCTGGGCGAACAGTCCGTGGGGCTGGCCGCTTCACCGGCGTACTTGCAGCGGGTGGGACGGATTGAATCGACGGATGACCTTGCCGGCCACCGCGGCATTGCCTACCGCAGCAACACCCCGCACCGTTCGCGGGTCGTATCGCCGTTGGTGCTGGATGACCTCCAGGCCGTGGCGGACGCTGCTATTGCAGGCGTCGGCCTGGCCTGGTTGCCCAGTTGGTTGATTGCACACTATGTGCTGCGCGGGCAGTTGGAAGCGGTGTTGCCCGCCTACCGTGAGCAACCCTCGCCGATCCACGTGATCTGGCCGACCGCCGCGCATATGCCGGCCAAGACCCGCTGCGCCATCGACGCCCTGGTCGCGGCCACTCCCAGTTGCCTGGCGGGCAGTTAGAACGCGATCGAGGTCTGTACGTACACCGTGCGCGGCTCGCCGACGTATTTGCCCTTGTTGTTATCGTCGAACGAGCGCGTGTAGTACTGCTTGTTGAAGATGTTTTTCACCCCCACCGCTACGTTCAAATCCGACAACTGCGGGCCGAAGTCGTAGGCGGCACGGCTGCTGAACAACATATAGCCCGGGATACGTCCGTTGGCACCGTCGGCACTTTCGGCCTGGGTGTTGGCGTTGTCGGCGAACTGGCTGCTCTGGTAGCTGCTGTCCAGGTTGAGTTTCCAGCGGCCTTCGGTGTAACCCACGCCAAGGGTGCCTTTGTGCTTGGACGAGAAGGGCACGCGGTTGCCTTTGTTCGGGCCGTCCTCGCGGATGGTGGCGTCGACGTAGGCGTAAGTGGCGTACACATCAAACCCGGCCAGCGCCGGGCTCAAGCCATCGAGCGCGTAGTTGACGCTGGTCTCGATACCCTGGTGGCGGGTTTCGCCACGGGCAATCACCGAGTCGTTGGTCTGGTTGCTTTCGTACTGGTTGTCGAAGTTGATCAGGAACGCGCCGATCTCGGCACGCAAGGTGCCGTCGTCGTAACGGGTACCCAGTTCCCAGGTGCGGGCTTTTTCCGGTTTCACTTCGCCGCTGGTCACGCGGTTGGGCATCTGGCTGTACTGCACGCTGCCGAACGAACCTTCGGTGTTGGCATAGAGGTTCCAGCTGTCGGTGAGGTGGTAGAGCACGTTCAGTGCCGGCAGCGCGGTGTTGTAGTCACCCTTGTATTTGACGTTGCTCAGGTTGTTGGTCTGCTGGGACTCGATCATCTCGTAGCGCACGCCCGGGGTGATGGTCCACTTGCCGATATCGATCCGGTCGTCGATGAAGAATGCATTGGCTTCGGTGCCGCCACGGGTGTCGCGGTCGTTGCGGCTGTTGGTAGTGGGAATCTGCTGGTTGGCGGCAATCGGCGTGCGATAGCGCAGCTCGTGGCCGGCCTCGTTGATGTAGCGGTAGCCGACGCCTACTTCGTGGCTGGTCGGGCCCACATCAAAGCCTTGGGCGAAGCGGGTCTCGATGCCACGCACCCAGTACTCGCGCGGGGACAGCGAGAGGAAGGTGCCCTGGTCCAGGTAACCACTGCGCAGGGTCTTGGTGAAGAAGCTATTCACGGTGAACTCGCGACGATCCTGCTCATAGCGGTAGCCGACGTTGAACATCGTGCGGCGGCCCCAGAATTTGTCGTAGGGGCGGGTGGACTGGTACGGATCTGCCTTGTAGTCCGCAACGTTCAACCCCCCAGGCATATCGGCCTGGCCTTCGTAGTACTGCGCCATGGCGTTGAAGCTGTTGGCGTCGTCGAGCTGGTATTTGCCCTTGAGGATCAGGTCATCGATGCGCGTGTTGCTGTTCTCGCGCCAGTCGCCGCCACGGGTGCCGGAGTACAGCAGCGCACCGCCCAGGCCATTGTCGGCCGTGCCGCCGGCCAGCAGGTTGCCGGTGGTCTTGAAGCCGTCATGGCTGGAGGACGGGCTGGTTTCGGTCTGCAGGCCGCCTTTCACCGTGGGCGCATCCGGGATCGCGCGGGTCACGAAGTTGACCACGCCACCGACGTTCTGCGGGCCGTAGCGCACGGCGCCGCCGCCACGCACCACGTCGACGGCATCCATGTTGCCCATGCTGATCGGTGCAAACGACAACTGCGGCTGACCGTACGGCGCGAACGGCACCGGGATGCCGTCCATCAGTACGGTGGAGCGTGACGCCAGGCGCGGGTTGAGGCCGCGAATACCGAAGTTCAGCGCCATGTCGTGGCTGCCGGTGCCGTTGTTGTCCGGGGCGTTGACGCCGGGGATGCGATTGAGCACGTCCCTGGCCTGGGTGGCGCCCTGGCGTTCGAACTCTTCGCGGCGGATCACATCTCGGGCGCCGGGGTGTTCGAACACATTGGTTTGCGCTGCGTCGCCGAGCCAGTCGCCGACCACGCTGGAGGTGCCCAACTCAATAGTGGTCGGTGCATTGGCCGGTTGCAGGCTGTAGGCATTGTCGCCTTCGGCGCGGGCTTGCAGGCCGGTGCCTTCCAGCAGTTTCTGCAGGCCGTCGGCGGCGCCATAGTTACCGGACAAGCCACGACTCTGCATGCCTGCGGTGACTTGCGAACCGAAGGAAATCAGCACACCCGCTTCACGTCCGAATTGATTCAACGCCGCTTCCAGCGAAGTCGGCGCGATGTGATACGGCTTGGCATCGGCCGCCATGGCGTGTGGCAGTACCGTAAGACTCAGGCTGGCGCCAAGTAGGAACTGGCGCAGGGTGCGGGCGAGAAGCGTGGGTTGCTGGGGCATGAAGAGCGGTCCTGAGAAGGAAGGATCAAGGGGGCTTTCTTTCTCTGTCACGCGAGGTGTGGAAAACGGCTCACAGTGTTTTGAATTAATTTCAGGCGCGTGCCTGCACCGTCACCCAATACCGCGTGAAGCGCCGCACTTTCACCGGCAGGCTCACTTCCAGCAGGTCCAGAATCCGTTCGCTGTCGTCCAGCGGGTAGCTGCCGGAGATCAGCAGGTTGGCCACCTGTGGGTCGCAATTGACCTGGCCACGACGATAACGGCCGAGTTCGCCGAGGAAATCTTCCAGGCGCATGTGAGCTGCGACCAGCATGCCGTCGGCCCAGGCGCCGCTGTTGGCGTCGCTAGGGCGCGGGGTGTCCCAGCCTTTGCGGGTGAAGTTGACCAGGCGCGCGGCCTCGACTGTCAGCGGCAGGCCGCTGTAGGTGTTTGGTATTACCTCGACGCGGCCATTGAATACCGCCAGCTGGGTGTGGTCGTTGAACTGACGCACGTTCATGCGTGCGGCCTGGCTGGTAAGTAGACCCTGGCCGGTCAACACGTTAAGCGGTGTATTGCCGGCGATACCGGTCAGCAGGATTTCGCCTTCAAGCAGGCGGATCAGTCGTTGCCTGCCATCGAAGTGCACATCCACCGCGCTGCCGGTATTGAGTTGCAACTGGCTGCCATCGGCCAATTGCACCTTGCGGCGTTGGCCGATGGGGCTGCGGTAGTCGGCGCTCAGCGGCGGCAGGATATGTTGCTGGCGCAGGCCCCAGGCGGCGGCCGAACCGGCGCCGAGGATCAACAGCAACTTGAGCGCCTGGCGGCGGCTGGTGGAGGTTGGCGCGTTCAACGCCGCATGGGCAAGGGGCGAGGGCATGCCGCGCAGGCGCTGGTTGACGCGTTGCATGTGGTCCCAGGCGCGCTGGTGTTCGCTGTGGGCGTTCAGCCAGTGTTGCCAGGCAGCCTGCTGGCGAGGGTTGAGTCCACCTTGCTGCATTTCCATCAGCCAATGCACGGCCTGTTCGGCGACTTGAGTGGAGAAGTTCATAGGGCGAAATAGCAGCGCATGGCCGCTTTGGTCAGGTGACGTTTGACGGTGGCGATGGAAATCCCAAGCTCCGCGCCGATTTGCGCGTAGGTCAGCCCATCCAGTTGCGCCAGCAGGAAGGCGCGCTTGACCTGCACCGGCAGGCCGTCGAGCAGTTGGTCCAGCTCGACCAGGGTTTGCAGGATGATTGCGCGTTCTTCTTCCGATGGCGCCACGTGTTCGGGCATGTGTGCCAGGGCATCGAGGTAGGCGCGTTCCAGGTCCTGGCGGCGGTAGAAGTTGAACAGCACGCGCTTGGCAACCGTGGTGAGAAACGCGCGGGGCTCGACCAGGGTGGGCGTTTCCCGCGCGGTGAGCACGCGCATGAAGGTGTCCTGGGCCAGGTCGGCGGCGCTTTCCGGGCAGCCGAGCTTGCGTCGCAACCAGCCGGTGAGCCAGTGGTGATGGTCGGTGTACAAAACTTCGACGGTGTTGGACGGGCTCAACGGGGACACTCCACAAGCATCGCCATGCTTTAGAGAACAAGAATTGTTCGCATTGTAGGGCGCGTGAGTGGCTTCGGCAATCCATCCGCACAGGTGATTCATCCGTTCTGTTTTGCTTATGAGAATATTTATCATTAATATTGCGCGCTGATGAACCTGGCGCCTCCCGCATGAAAAGCAAAACCTCGCTGCCTGTCTCCTATCGTCTCGCCGTGACCTCGCGTGTGCTGGCTGCCGTGGTGGGCGGTTACCTGATGGCGTCCCTGGCCAGCATCTGTCTGGCGCTGTGGCTGCCTACCTCTCGCGCCGATGCGGTGATCACCGGAATGATGAGTTCCTTCGTGTTTTACCTGCTCGCTGTGCTCTGGTGTTTCGCCTGCCGCAGTGCCGCACGCGCCTGGTTCGGTGTGCTGCTGCCAAGTGCGGCGTTCGCCACCCTGGCGGGCGTGGGCTTGTGGATGACACGAGTATGAAAGAGGGTTTCCGTCAGGCCATGGCCTGGTTGCACACCTGGGCCGGGTTGATCTTCGGCTGGCTGCTGTTTGCGATTTTCCTGACAGGCACCCTGTCGTATTTCAAGGACGAGATCAGCCACTGGATGCAGCCCGAAGTGCAGGCCCGTCCCCTGGACGATGCGCGCAGCCTCACCGTGGCCCAAACCTATCTGCAGCAGGTCGCACCCACCGCCGCGCGCTGGTTCATCACCTTGCCGGACAGCCGCGACCCCGGCCTGTCAGTGATGTGGCAGGACAAGGTCGACCCCGGCAAGCGTGGCAACTTCATCCAGAAAACCCTCGACCCCGTCACCGGCCAGGCCGTGCAGGCCCGTGAAAGCATGGGCGGCGAGTTCTTCTACCGGTTCCACTTCCAACTGCAAATGCCTCACCCGTGGGGGCGCTGGCTGTCGACCATCGCCGCGATGGTGATGTTCATCGCGCTGATCACCGGCATCATCACCCACAAGAAAATCTTCAAGGACTTCTTCACCTTCCGTCCCCGCAAAGGCCAGCGTTCCTGGCTCGACGGGCACAACGCGGTGGGTGTGCTGGTGCTGCCTTTCCATTTGATGATCACCTACAGCAGCCTGGTGATCTTCATGAGCATGGTGATGCCGGCGCCGATCCTGGCTTCCTATGGCAACGACACCCGCGCCTTTTTCAGCGAGGTGTTCCCGAACACCAACAACGCGCCTGCATCGGGCCAGCCAGGCACATTGCTGCCGCTGGTGCCGATGTACGAGCAGGCGCGGGCACAGTGGGCGGGCGGGCATGTGGGGCGCGTGGCGGTGAATAACCCCGGCGATGTGAACGCCTCGGTCAATGTATTGCGCGCCGGTTCCGACAGCGTAGTGCACGATTTCGGCAGTACCGTGTCCTTCAATGGCAGCACCGGCGAATTGTTGCGAGTGAGCGGCGGGCAGTCGCTGCCGGCGGCCATCGGCGGCAGTTTCTACGGCCTGCACATGGGCCATTTCGCCGGCCCGGTGCTGCGCTGGTTGTACTTTATCTGCGGGCTGGCGGGCACGGCGATGATCGGCACCGGGCTGGTCATCTGGCTTGGCAAGCGTCAGCTCAAGCACCTCAAGAGCAATGTGATGCCGTTTGAACTGCGTCTTGTGGAAGTACTCAACATCGCCAGCATGTCCGGCCTGATGATCGCCATCGCGGCGTTTTTCTGGGCCAACCGCCTGCTGCCGGTGACCTTCGCCGAACGTTCCGGCTGGGAAGTGCAAACCTTCTTTATTGCCTGGGGCCTGAGCCTGCTGCACGCCATCCTGCGGCGTGGCCGCCAGGGTTGGGTCGAGCAGTTGAGCGTCGGCGCATTGCTGTTTATCGCCATTCCATTGCTCAACGCGTTGACCACCTCGCATCACCTGGGCGTTTCATTGGCCACCGGAGACTGGGCCATGGCCGGCTTCGACCTGACGAGCCTGGCCAGCGGAATATTCCTCGGCTGGGCCGCCTGGAAGATGCGGCATCGCACCGTGCCTGCGCCCAAGGTTGAACGCACACGCGGGTTGACGCTCAAGCAGGAGGCGAACTGAATGCTGCTTGCACTGCTGATGTGCTACGCCGGGTTTGCTGCGCTGTGCTTGTCCACCGACCGTCATCACGGCGAACTGTTGCACAGTAGACCCACGCCTCGCCGGCGCCTGGGTTTGCGTGTGGCTGGGTGGTTGCTGCTGACCGTGTCGATCTGGCCCGCCGTGGCCATCTCCGGTTGGGGCCAGGGCCTGGTGGAGTGGTGCGCCGTGTTGATGCTCAGCGCACTGCTGTTGGTGCTGCTGTTGCCGTATCGGCCAAGGCTGGCCCTGATCCTGGCGGGTGTCGGCCTGCTCGCCAGCCCTGTCGCAGCCTTCGCCACACTCTGAGCCCGTCCATGATGATCAGCACCCCACCGGAACCCCAGGACAGCCAGCACGCTGACGCGGCCGGTGGGCGTGCGCATTTCCTGCAGGTGTTCCTGTCCCAGCGTTCGCAGATGGAGGCCCTGGTGAGTCGCCGCGTGGGGTGCCGCGCCACGGCGGCCGACCTGGTGCAGGACCTGTTCCTGCGCTTCTGGCGCCGGCCGCTGGTGCAGGTCGAAGAACTCAGCACCTACCTGCTGCGCTGCGCCGGCAATATCGCCATCGATCACCTGCGCAGCGAAGGCGCGCGGGTGCGCAGCAGCGAAGGCTGGCTGCCCGAACAGCACGACAACCAAGGCTCCGAGCCCCAGGCGGCGCTGGAAGCCGGCAATGATCTGCGCCATGTCGAAGCGGCGCTGCGCAGTTTGCCCGAGCGCACGCGGCAGATTTTCCTGCTCAACCGCATCCACGGCCGCAAGTACGCGCAAATCGCCAAGGCCATGGGCCTGTCCCAAAGTGCCGTGGAAAAACATATGATGCGTGCCCTCGAAGCCTGCAAAGCCAGCCTTCGCGACCCCTCATCCCCACGCACGCCAGGGAAAGCACCGTGAACGTCATCCCCACGCCCGCCCAGGAACAAGCGGCCCTGGCCTGGTTGAGCCTGCTGCACGACCAGCCCAGCAGTGGCGACCAGGCCACGTTCAGCCAGTGGCTGCGGGCCGACCCTGCACATGTCGAGGCCTATTCCCAGGCCCAGGTGCTGTGGGAGTTGAGCGAAGTCCCGGCGCGCAAGCTGGCGGACGAAGAAGCCATGGCCTTGCAGGGCTACCTCAATGCGATGAACACCCCGAAGCGTTCGCGGGTGCTGCGTTGGTACGGGGCGTTGGCCATGGCTGCCTGCCTGGTGGTGATGGTGTCCATGGGGGCTGGTTGGCAGCCGTCGCGCTGGGTCGATGACCTTGGCGCTGACTACGTGACGGCACCCGGGGAAATCAAGACCGTCACGCTGGCCGACAACTCCCAAGTCACCCTGGACGCTGACAGCGCCATCGCCGTGGATTTCAACCATGGCGAGCGGCGTATCCAATTGCGTCGCGGGGCCGGCTTTTTCAGCGTGACCCACACCGGGCAATCCTTCGTGGTGGCGGCGGGCAGCGGTGAAGCGCGGGTGCTGGGCACCCAGTTCGAAGTGCGCCTGCAACCGGCAGGCGCCCAGGTGACGGTGTTGTCCGGACGGGTTGGCGTGACGCCGTCAAAGCAGGGCCAACAGCAGGTTCTTACCGCCGGCCAGCAAGTGGCCTACGCCGATGGCATTGCCGAACCAATGCATGGGGTCGACAGCGAATCACGCCTGGCCTGGCGCGACGGCTGGCTCAACTACTACAAGGCGCCCTTGGCGGACGTAGTGAAGGACCTGGGCCGTTACTACCCCGGTCGCATCCTGTTGCTTAACGAAGAGATGGGCGCCAGGCGTGTCAGCGGCAGCTTCCCTAGCAAAGACCCACAGGCTGTGCTGAATGCCTTGCAGGTGGTTCTCGGTTTTGAACAGCACCAGGTGCTGGGGCGCATGATCGTGGTGCGCTGATTACTTCAGCGCCGCCATGATCTTCTCGGGGCTGTATTCGCGAATCAGCGTGCCGTTCACGTCCACAAACGGAATCCCGCCGCCGCCCAACGCCTCATACGTCTTGCGCGCCTGGGCGTCTTTCTCGATATCGAACGCCTGGTAGGGGATGCCTTTCTGGTCCAGGAAACGGCGGATCTGCTTGCAGTACCCGCACCACTCGGTGGCATACAGCACCACGCGCGCCGAAGCGCGCACTTGTTCAGGGGCTACCTGCGATGGGTTGAACACCCGCTCGATCTTGCCCCAGTTCTGGATCACCACCACCACCAGCAACACCAGCAGGACTTTCTTGAAGACCCCGCCCAGCATCAGTTACGGCGCTTGAGCTGGTCGGTCAGCTGGGTCGGCAGGCCCTTGATGATCAAGGTGCCGGCGGCTTCGTCGTACTCGATCTTGTCCCCCAGCAGGTGTGCTTCAAAGCTGATGGACAGGCCCTCGGCGCGGCCGGTGAAGCGACGGAACTGGTTGAGGGTGCGTTTATCCGCCGGAATCTCCGGCGAGAGGCCGTAATCCTTGTTGCGGATATGGTCGTAGAACGCCTTTGGCCGATCTTCATCGATCAACCCCGAGAGTTCTTCCAGGCCCATGGGTTCGCCAAGCTTGGCCTGGCTGCTGGCGTAGTCCACCAGGGTCTTGGTCTTTTCGCGGGCGGATTCGTCGGGCAGGTCTTCGCTTTCAACGAAGTCGCTGAAGGCCTTGAGCAGGGTGCGGGTCTCGCCCGGGCCGTCGACGCCTTCCTGGCAGCCGATGAAGTCGCGGAAGTACTCCGAGACCTTCTTGCCGTTCTTGCCCTTGATAAACGAGATGTACTGCTTGGACTGCTTGTTGTTCTGCCATTCGGACACGTTGATCCGCGCCGCCAGGTGCAGTTGGCCCAAGTCCAGGTGACGGGACGGGGTCACGTCCAGCTCGTCGGTCACCGCCACGCCTTCGCTGTGGTGCAGCAGGGCGATGGCCAGGTAGTCGGTCATGCCTTGTTGGTAGTGGGCGAACAGCACGTGGCCGCCGGTGGAAAGGTTGGATTCTTCCATCAGCTTCTGCAGGTGCTCGACTGCGGTGCGGCTGAAGGTGGTGAAATCCTGCCCACCGTCGAAATACTCCTTCAACCAGCCGCTGAACGGGTGCGCGCCCGACTCGGCATGGAAGAAACCCCAGGCCTTGCCTTGTTTGGCGTTGTAGCTCTCGTTGAGGTCGGCAAGCATGTTCTCGATGGCGGCCGACTCGGCAAGCTCGGAGTCGCGGGCATGGAGAACTGCAGGTGTGCCGTCGGGTTTTTTGTCGATCAGGTGGACGATGCAATGACGGATCGGCATAGGCTTCTCGGCTGGTTGAGAGGGGAGCGGTGGGCCTCCCCGAAAAGTCGCCAAGTGTACCGCACCATTGGCCAAGACGTGCTTCGAAGGGTGTTTTGGGCACCTTCCGACGGGGCATATGCCTTTTTTTCACGGTTTAGAGCGATAAAGCTGACCAAATGGGTAGGTAGAGGCGGATATTTCCCCGTCTCTGTGCTAGTTTTGCCCCGTCTTACGCCAAGTCTCGGCGATAAGCGTGCATTCAGCATCTGTCAGGTCGAACCAATCCCCGTTTCAAGCATCTATAACCGCGATCTCCGTGGTTATAAGCCTGGGGTGCCAGGCCATGACGGTCGGGCTCGACGGCTGACACTGCACTCTGCAATCCATATGAATTTGATAGGGAAGGAACACCACAATGGCTATTACTAAAGACCAACTGATCGCTGACCTGGCTGAAGCAGTAGACGCACCAAAAACTACCGTGCGCGCTCTGCTGGACCAACTGAGCCAAGTTGTTGCTGACCAGCTGGAAACCGTCGGCGAAATCACTCTGCCAGGCATTGGCAAACTGAAAGTGACCGAGCGTCCTGCCCGTACTGGCCGTAACCCTTCGACTGGTGCCCCCATCGAAATCGCTGCCAAGAAAGTTATCAAGCTGGTTGTGGCCAAAGGCCTGACCGACGCTGTTAACAAGTAAGCCGCAGCAAAAAAAACCGTGCTCCGGAGCGATCCGGGCACGGTTTTTTATTGTCTGAAAAATGGCATGTTGCAGTGACGTCGGGGCGCAGCCGATAGCGTTCAATAACAGATTTTGGACATTTTTCAACTGTCAAGACTTACAGTAGACATCTGGCATCGAAACCGACATTAATGTTATGCCATCCTGAAACATATTTAGTCGAGATGGTTGCTAGCTAACCAAGGAGATAACTTATGTCCGGTAAAAACGCTCTTCATCCCGTGGAGTTTATTGACACGCACCAAGGCAGGATTGTCTGTAACAGTATCAGGCATCACGACGGGAAATGGGGGGTATGGGTACATATCAAAGAGATCAATAGCTTGCCCCAGAACACCAAGGTCCATTTTCATTGGAGGGCCAAAGGCGATGAAAATGTGAATGCGGACATCACGAAGGTAATTCCTTTTTGTGATGAGAAAGCCTTCTTAGCGCCTTACGATAAACTAATGGCACCTGTGCAGCGTGGTAACGTGGAGCTAAGCTATTCGTACACCGATGGTGGTGGACAAACTGTTACGTCCCCCGTTACTCACGCTGACATGGATTTTAGAACTCCGGGAGGTGTCTGCCAGTTCCAATAACAATACTGGGCGCACGTGGTAGGTATTGTTTACATTTGGGTAGTTGCGCCCACGCTATTGTCGTTATGAACACGTAGGCGACAGGATTTACTTCAGCCGCTTTTGTGCACCCAGCGAGTTTTTCGCCAGATCTGCTGCTCATTTTTGGTCTGGAAGGTCCAGGCCACAAACCGGCTCTGCTTCTGCCCCTGGGACATTTCCACCACCTGGCTTTCCAGAGCTCCAGCTTTTTTCAGTGCTGTCTCAATCGCGGGCAAGTTCGACGCTTTTGACACCAGGCAACTGAACCACAACACCTTGTGGGCAAAATGCGCACTTTCAGCGATGAGCTGCGTCACAAAGCGCGCTTCACCGCCTTCGCACCACAGTTCAGCCGATTGGCCACCGAAGTTCAGCACCGGCAACTTGCGCTTGGGATCGGCCTTGCCCAGGGCGCGCCACTTGCGCTCGCTGCCCTTGGTCGCTTCGTCCATGGAGGCATGGAACGGGGGGTTGCACATGGTCAGGTCGAAGCGCTCACCCGGCTCCAGCAAGCCCAGCAGGATCTGCTTGGGGTTGGTTTGCTGGCGCAGTTGAATGACCTTGCTCAGGTCGTTGGACTGCACGATGGCCTTGGCCGCGGCCACGGCGATAGGGTCGACCTCGGAGCCGAGGAAGTTCCAGCGGTATTCCATGTAGCCAATCAGCGGGTAGACGCAGTTGGCGCCCATGCCGATGTCCAGCACCTTGACGATCGAACCGCGCGGGATCTTGCCGTCGTTGGTGCTGGCCAGCAGGTCGGCGAGGAAGTGTACGTAGTCCGCACGCCCCGGCACTGGTGGGCACAGATAGTCGGCCGGGATGTCCCAATGCTGGATGCCGTAGAACGCCTTCAGCAGCGCCCGGTTGAACACCCGCACCGCATCCGGGCTGGCGAAGTCGATGCTTTCCTTGCCGTACGGGTTGATGATCACGAATTGCGCCAGTTCTGGCGTGGTCTTGATCAGCGCCGGGAAGTCGTAGCGGCCTGTGTGGCGGTTGCGCGGATGCAGGATGGCCTCTTTGCGCGGCACAACGGGCTTGGCCGTGGCTGCGGTTTTAGGCTTCTTGCGCGGAGGTTTTGGCGTGCTGGGGGCGGTCATTGGCTGCGTCGATTCTGAGGCTGTTTCAAAAGTGGCAGGTATTGTCACACATATACCGCTACCGCGTGTCGTAGTGGGAAGGGTTACTCGTGGACCCAAACCGGCGCACTCATGCGCAAGCCTCCCCCTGTGGTGGAGGCTTGCCGGTTTTGGTTGAGGGTGTTCATCTTCCAATGCACTTAGCTCTTCATGTGCTTGTCATGAGGTCCGGACGTCGGAATGGGTTGGGTACGTAGGTGGTCGCTGTACCTTCGAATTGTTGCCTTCCCCAAGCAGAACTGAATGACAAAAAGCTTCCAGAGTTCGTCTTGAGGCCGCTGTTCAAAATGTGCTCCCGAATGTGGCTATCAGAAATTTTTTCATCGTTCAAAATGGACATGAGCTTGTCGAAGCCAAGCCGATTACTATCTATTTCTCCCGCAGGCAGGTTCTGGTTAATGCGCACATGAATATGAAGGCCGGCCGTCCGGTTTCCGTAGATCGGGCTGTGCAGGTAAATATCGACTTTTTCTTTGTCAGGCTGGACCCCGTATACATCCTGCAAGTGTTTAAGGCTCATTTCCTTGAACTCATTGAGCATCGGAATATGTTTTTTTTGCAGGTCAATCGGGTTGACAATAAAAGATGAGTCAGTTCGTTTGTTATACGCAGCGATGGTCTCACGACTTTCAGGACCTTCAGCCCGCTGGGTGTTTACGCCAAAGAGTTTATTGAACGGTTCTTTGCCTTCAAAAACACCAGGCGGGACCCAATAGCCGACCAAGGCAAACCCACCCGTGTTGCGGGTACTTGCCAGAATGTCCTCCGGACGCTCAAAGGATTCGGATTTTCCGGGGACATATTTTGTATTGGGCATTAAAAACATGCCGCCCTCTGTGGAAAAGTGGGTGGCAGGAAACTGTTCTGGGTGCTGTTGGAATGCCTTTGCCTTCGGGTCGTCCTCTTTAGTAAAGAAGTTATAGATGAACGTTGGCAGTATTTCATTGTTGGCATAACGTGAAATGCGTTCTTGCATGCCTTCAGGGGGCACCAAGCCTATTTCTGGACAATTATATTTGGCCGCGGATTTTTTTGATATTTGAATACTGTTGGGGTCGTTTTCTCTATTGATCAAGGGGTGTGGAGATAGCGTAAGGCTTTGCTTGCTGACAGCGAGGGCTGGATTTTTGAAAACATTCGGGACAGTTAAAAACTCAATGCCATTATCTCTGGCTCTTTCCATTTTTGCGGCGATATTATAGGAGATGAAATGTTTATTCTTGGTTTGTGGGAAGTCGGTGAGTCTCCCATTGCTTTCCAACTGCTCGATCAGAGTCCGGTTATGGGGGAAATGATTCAAATGACTGTCGGGGGCGATGACAGTCGGATTCGGATTTGACTGACCAATAGGCAAATTCCGCAGGTCTTCTTCAAGGGGGTGGCGCCCTTGATTGATTCGCACATGTACATGAAGGCCGCACGAATCCATATCGTATACAGGACTGTGAGTGAATATCTCAACTTTTTCTTTCTCAGGATCCGTTTGATATACGTCCTTCAAAACCTTATTGACGGTACTGGTCAGCTCTTCAAGCAAGGGGATGTGTTTGCGCTCCAAGTTCACAGGTACCGATAGAAATCTGTTTCCGGTTCTCTGGAGGTATTGTTGATTAGACTCGGTATTGAAATCCCTGTCCTGTCGGTTTGGCGGCAGATGCCCGCGTTCTTCGAATGCAGGTGAAAATTCTGGAATCTTTACGTGTGGAAATAATTTTTGGAAGGTAGGGTAACGTTCATAGGTTCCTGGGGGAATCCAGTAGCAAACCAACCCGAAGCCATTCTTGCCACGTGTCTTTTCAAGTAACGCAGTGGCGTCATCCGTATACGTTTTGCCACGTTCAGGAATGTTGCTGGGGTTTGGCGATATCAGGAAACCGCCTAGTTGAGGGTCAAAGGACGTGGTCGAAAACTGTTCGGGCCGTGCTCCAAACCCCTCAGTCCTTCCTCCTGGCTCCCCGCGCAAGAATGCATCGATAAAGCCCGGGACACCGCCCCAGCCCTCTTTGTTGTCGTATAACTTGAAGAGCGCCTGGGTATTCGGAGGGGTGAGTAACGCCAGTTGATTGATATTGCACTTCTTCGCCGCTTTTTCAGTGCAAACAGGGCCTTTGGGTTTATTCCAGTTTCGTAAGTAAGCGAGGTCATATTTGTCATGGGTCTTAGGGTAGTTACGAGGGTCCTTTGCCTCTGGCGTATGTAACCGGTCTTTTTCGTCATGAGTAATAGTGTGCTCTGTTTCCCAGCTGCGAAATGTTTGGCTTTTAATGGCGGGGTTTTTGTCTGCGGCGCTGGGAAGCGAGAGACTATCATGCTCAATGTAAGTGTTTTTTGCAGATGCCGGCGATAACGATGAAATATTATTCGGGATGACTGGCATGAGGGGATTCCTGTATTGGACGAGGAAAGTAAAGCCCCTTTGACTTTAGGAAGGTTGGAGGGAGGAATCCTGATCAGAATCTTTCATGGAGTGCAAATTTTTTTGTAAGTATTTTTGCTTCAAAGAACCAAGTTATGAAGGTTCTTTATGCCAGTGTCCCACTTACTTCTCCTATAGACACTCAGGCCTCCAATATGGCTACGCAATGCGTTGTGTGGCGACGGTTATAAAACTTATATCTTGAAGTTATAAGTGGTGGCTTTATCCTCTCTATAATCATTATGCTCGCAAGTGCTAAGTTGATCGCTTTAATAGCGTCGGCGGACGTCATTAGGAACAGTGATCCGCTTGGGGACGTGAAGAGAGTTAATTTAATGGCCTGAGGAGGCGTATTGCATTTGATCTTCATAAAAAAAGAGACCCGAAGGTCTCTTTTTTCACACGGTTTGATCCTTACAGGCTGGAAATCCGCGCATGTTGCTCCGCCAGTTTGCCCAGGGCCTGTTCGGCCTCGGCCAGCTTGGCGCGTTCCTTCTCGATCACTTCAGCCGGCGCCTTGTCGACGAACGCCGCGTTGGACAGCTTGCCACCCACCCGCTGCACTTCGCCTTGCAGGCGTGCGATTTCCTTGTCGAGGCGGGCCAGTTCGGCACCCTTGTCGATCAGGCCGGCCATTGGCACCAGCACTTCCATCTCGCCAACCAGTGCGGTCGCGGACAGCGGTGCTTCTTCGCCGGCCGCCAATACGGTGATCGACTCCAGCTTCGCCAGCTTCTTGAGCAGCGCATCGTTCTCGGCGAGACGACGCAGGTCCTCGGCACTGGCGTTCTTCATGAACACCGCCAATGGCTTGCCAGGCCCGATGTTCATTTCGGCACGGATGTTACGCGTGCCCATCATCAGGGTCTTGAGCCATTCGATATCGCTTTCGGCCGCCTCATCGATGCGCGCTTCGTTGGCTACCGGCCAGGGTTGCAGCATGATGGTCTTGCCTTCGATACCGGCCAGTGGCGCCAGGCGCTGCCAGATTTCTTCGGTGATGAACGGCATGAACGGGTGCGCCAGGCGCAGCGCGACTTCGAGTACGCGCACCAGGGTGCGACGGGTACCGCGCTGGCGTTCGATCGGGGCGTTCTCGTCCCACAGCACAGGCTTGGACAATTCCAGGTACCAGTCGCAATACTGGTTCCAGATGAACTCATACAGGGCCTGTGCGGCCAAGTCGAAACGGAACTGGTCGAGCTGGCGGGTCACTTCGGCTTCGGTGCGTTGCAGCTGCGAGATGATCCAGCGATCGGCCAGGCTCAGTTCGACGGCTTCGCCGTTCTGGCCGCAGTCTTCGCCTTTATCCAGCACGTAGCGCGCCGCGTTCCAGATCTTGTTGCAGAAGTTGCGATAGCCTTCGACACGGCCCATGTCGAACTTGATGTCGCGACCGGTGGATGCCAGCGAGCAGAAGGTGAAGCGCAGGGCGTCGGTGCCGTAGCTGGCGATGCCGTCGGCGAATTCGTCGCGGGTCTGCTTTTCGATCTTCTTCGCCAGTTTCGGCTGCATCAGGCCCGAGGTGCGTTTCTGCACCAGGGTTTCCAGGTCGATGCCGTCGATGATGTCCAGCGGGTCCAGCACGTTACCCTTGGACTTGGACATCTTCTGGCCTTGGCCATCACGTACCAGGCCGTGCACGTACACGGTCTTGAAGGGTACCTGCGGCGTGCCGTCCTCGTTTTTCACCAGGTGCATGGTCAGCATGATCATCCGGGCAACCCAGAAGAAAATGATGTCGAAGCCAGTGACCAGTACGTCGGTGGAGTGGAATTTCTTCAGGAATTCAGTCTGCTGCGGCCAGCCGAGGGTGGAGAAGGTCCACAGGCCCGAGCTGAACCAGGTGTCCAGTACGTCGTTGTCCTGTTGCAGCGCAACGTCGGCACCCAGGTTGTGCTTGGCACGCACTTCGGCTTCGTCGCGGCCTACATAGACCTTGCCCGACTCGTCGTACCAGGCCGGAATGCGGTGGCCCCACCACAGTTGACGGCTGATGCACCAATCCTGGATGTCGCGCATCCACGAGAAATACATGTTTTCGTACTGCTTGGGTACGAACTGGATACGGCCATCTTCCACGGCGGCAATAGCCGGTTCGGCCAGCGGCTTGGTGGAGACGTACCATTGGTCGGTCAGCCACGGCTCGATCACGGTGCCGGAGCGGTCGCCCTTCGGCACTTTCAGGCCGTGGTCGTCAACGCTCACCAGCAAACCCGCGGCGTCGAAGGCGGCAACGATCTGCTTGCGTGCTTCGAACCGGTCGAGGCCGGCGTATTCAGCCGGGATCTTGCCATCGACAGTTTCGTTCAGCGTGCCGTCCAGATTGAACACCTGGCAGGCCGGCAACACGGCAGCGTTCTTGTCGAAGATGTTCAGCAGCGGCAGGTTGTGGCGCTTGCCGACTTCGTAGTCGTTGAAATCGTGGGCCGGGGTGATTTTCACACAGCCGGTGCCGAACTCAGGGTCGCAATAGTCGTCCGCGATGATCGGGATACGGCGGCCCACCAGCGGCAGCTCGACGAACTTGCCGATCAGCGCCTGGTAGCGTTCATCATTCGGGTTAACCGCCACGGCAGCGTCGCCGAGCATGGTTTCCGGACGCGTGGTGGCGACGATCAGGTAGTCGTTGCCTTCGGCGGTCTTGGCGCCATCGGCCAGCGGATACTTGAGGTTCCACAGGAAACCTTTCTCGTCGTGGTTTTCCACTTCGAGGTCGGAAATCGCCGTGTGCAACTTGGTGTCCCAGTTGACCAGGCGCTTGCCGCGGTAGATCAAGCCGTCTTCATGCAGGCGCACGAAGGCTTCTTTCACGGCTTCCGACAGGCCATCGTCCATGGTGAAGCGTTCGCGGCTCCAGTCTACGGACGAACCGAGGCGACGGATCTGACGGCTGATATTGCCGCCGGACTGGTCCTTCCATTCCCAGATTTTTTCCAGGAATTTCTCGCGGCCCAGGTCATGACGGTTCTGGCCGGTGGCTTCGAGTTGGCGTTCCACCAGCATCTGGGTGGCGATACCGGCGTGGTCGGTGCCCGGTTGCCACAGGGTGTTGCGGCCCTGCATGCGGCGGAAACGGATCAAGGCATCCATGATCGCATTGTTGAAGCCATGGCCCATGTGCAGGCTGCCAGTGACGTTCGGTGGCGGAATCATGATGGTGTAGGAATCGCCCGCGCCTTGCGGGGCGAAATAATTCTCGGATTCCCAGGTGTTGTACCAGGAAGTTTCGATGGCGTGCGGCTGGTAGGTCTTATCCATGCGCGGCGGGACCCTAGTTGGCATTAATTCAGGAAAGCCGGCAAGTATAACGGGGCTGGGAGCTGAGGGCGAGTTGAAGACTTGTGCGAATCAAATGTGGGAGGGGGCTTGCCCCCGATGGCGGCGTGCCAGTCAACGCAGCAGTCGTTGACCCATCGCTATCGGGGGCAAGCCCCCTCCCACAGGGAGATTATGCAAGGCTCAGGACTGGTACTGGCTGAGCAGCCGCTCCATCCGCGCATCCAGTCGCCGCTTGATCTCGGTTTCGATGTGCGGGGCAAAGTCGTCGATCACGTCCTGCATGATCAGTTGTGCGGCGGCGCGCAGTTCGTTGTCCAGGTGCAGTAGCAGGGCGTCGGGCCCTTTTTCAGCGGGGGCAGGTGCGACGGCGGGTGCTTCGACAACCGGCTCCGGCGCGACAGGTTTGCCGCCGACCATGTCGAACAGCAGCGGAATCTGTACCTCGCCCTCGACCGTTTCGGTCAACAGCGGCGGTTGCAAGTCATCATCACCCAGTAACTGACGGATCGACTCCAGGTCGTCCAGCAGGTGGTCATCTTTTTTCAGCGGGTTTGGCGTGTCCATCATTTACTCAAAGTCGTTGTAGCCGGTGATCCTGGAGAGGATAGCCCTGTTCGCGGTAGAAACGGAAACTCTCCCGCGCGGCCTGACGAATAGCCGGATCTTCCACCACCACCTCGGCCACACGGGCAAACGCCTTGGCGAACGGCGGCACTTTCAGGTCCAGGTTGACCAACAGGTCATGGTGATCGCCGCAACTGTCGCCCAAACCGAGCACCACCAGCCCTTCAGGTTCAGACTCGGCGGGGCCATGGGGTACGAAGCTTTCGCCCTTGAAGCGCCACAGGCGGGCATCCAGCTCATCGCGTTGGGCAGCATCGCTGCAATGCAGGTAGATGCGGTGGCCCATGCGCCAGGCTTTTTCGGTGAGTTTGCAGGCAAAGTCCAGGCGCGCGAGCGGATCGGCGCTGGGCAGTATGTAGAAGTCGACTTGGGTCATTGCGGTTCCCGAGACCGAGGCGACATAAGCGTCGCCCCGGAATCTTCAGTTTCAGGCCTTGGCGCGATCCAGCAGGTACTGGGTCAGCAGCGGCACCGGACGACCAGTGGCGCCCTTGTCCTTGCCGCCGCTGGTCCAGGCCGTGCCGGCGATGTCCAGATGCGCCCAGTTGAAGTTCTTGGCAAAACGCGACAGGAAGCAAGCTGCGGTGATGGTGCCGGCTTTCGGGCCACCGATGTTGGCGATGTCGGCGAACGGGCTGTCCAGCTGTTCCTGGTACTCATCGAACAGCGGCAATTGCCAGGCGCGGTCGTCGGCGGCTTTACCGGCGCTGAGCAATTGCTCGATCAGCTCGTCGCTGTTACCCAGCAGGCCGGAGGTGTGGGAGCCTAGGGCGACGATGCACGCGCCGGTCAGGGTGGCGATGTCGATCACAGCCTGCGGCTTGAAGCGCTCGGCGTAGGTCAGGGCATCGCACAGCACCAGGCGACCTTCGGCGTCGGTGTTGAGGATTTCGACGGTCTGGCCGCTCAGGGTGGTGACGATGTCGCCCGGACGGGTCGCGCCACCGCTCGGCATGTTCTCGGCACAGGCCAGGATGCACACCAGGTTGATCGGCAGCTTGAGTTCCAGCACGGCACGCAGGGTGCCGAACACGCTGGCGGCGCCGCCCATGTCGTACTTCATCTCGTCCATGCCCAGGCCCGGCTTGAGGCTGATGCCGCCGGTGTCGAAGGTGATGCCTTTACCCACCAGGGCGTAAGGCTTCTCGGACTTCTTGCCGCCGTTGTATTGCATCACGATCAGGCGTGGCGGCTGGTCGCTGCCCTGGCCCACGGCATAGAAAGAGCCCATGCCCAGTTCCTTGATCTTCTTCTCGTCGAACACTTCGACTTTCAGGCCCTTGAACTCTTTGCCCAGCGCCTTGGCCTGTTCGCCGAGGAAAGTCGGGTGGCAGATGTTCGGCGGCAGGTTGCCCAGGTCACGGGTGAACGACATGCCGTTGGCGATGGCCGTGGCGTGGGTCACGGCGCGCTGGACTTCAGCCTGGGCGGCCTTGATGGTCAGCAGGGTGATTTTCTTCAGGGCGCGGGGTTCGGTCTTGGTGCTCTTGAACTGGTCGAAGATATAGCCGCCGTCCACCAGGGTCTCGGCCAGCAGGCGGGTCTTGCCGTAGCTGTCACGGCCTTTGACCACGACTTCGTCGAGGGCCAGCGTCGCGTCGCTGCCGCCCAGGCCCTTGAGGGTGCCGAGGATGCCGCTGATGATCTTGCGGAACGGACGGTCACCCAGTTCGGCGTCCTTGCCCACGCCCACCAGCAATACGCGGTCGGCTTTCAGGTTGGGCAGGCTTTGCAGCAGCAGGCTCTGGCCGACTTTGCCGGCCAGGTCGCCGCGCTTGAGCACCGCGCTGATGGCGCCGCCGCTGAGTTCGTCGAGTTGCCTGGCGGCCACGCCGAGCTTGCGGCCTTCGCCGATGGCGACCACGAGGGTGGCGGTTTTCAACGTTTCGGGGCTAACGCTTTTTACAACCAGTTCCATTTTCGGGTCCCTTATAAAGGTCGGTTAGCCAGGAGTCTGTACTCCGGCTTTAATACCAGGCAGCCGTGTAAGCCGCCGGCGACAAAGGCCGCAGTTTGAACCTCGCCGACGGAGCCTGACAACCCTTGGTGCACGCTTTGTGCGTGTGCACGAGCAAGCTCCGTGACAGGCGCGGTCAATCACAGGATAATGCGCCATCTTTTTAGCCGGCCCTGTGTAAATGGGCTGTCTCGGTATGCTTGCTTGTTTGGCCGCCTTAGCCTGACAACCCTGGAGTGTCTGGTTTGATCGTCTTCCGTTATCTGTCCCGCGAAGTCCTGTTGACCCTGAGTGCCGTGAGTGCGGTGCTGCTGGTCATCATCATGAGTGGTCGTTTCGTCAAATACCTGGCCCAGGCTGCCTCCGGCGCCCTCGACCCGGGTTCGCTGTTCCTGATCATGGGCTTTCGCCTGCCGGGCTTCCTGCAGTTGATCCTGCCGTTGGGCCTGTTCCTCGGGATACTGCTGGCCTATGGCCGCCTGTACCTCGAAAGCGAAATGACCGTGCTCTCGGCCACCGGCATGAGCCAGCAGCGCCTGCTGGGCATGACCATGATCCCGGCCGCCGGCATCGCGCTGATCGTTGCCTGGCTGAGCCTGAGTCTGGCGCCTCAGGGTGCCCTGCAGTTCCAGCTGGTGCTGAACAAGCAGGACGCGATGACCGAGTTCGACACCCTCGAGCCCGGTCGCTTCCAGGCGCTCAATGACGGTTCCCGGGTGACCTACACCGAAACCCTGACCGACGACCGCGCCAACCTGGGCGGTGTGTTCATCTCCGAGAAGCGCCTGGGCCAGGACAAGAAAGACCGTGGCATTTCCGTGCTGGTGGCCGATTCGGGGCGCCAGGAAGTCCGTCCTGATGGCAGCCGCTACCTGATCCTGGAAAATGGCTACCGCTATGACGGCAGCCCGGGCATGGCCGATTACCGCGCGATCAAGTACGACACCTATGGCGTGATGCTGGCTCGTCCGGACATCAGCGACGAAGTCACCGACCGTGATGCCATCCCGACGCCTGATCTGTGGGGCAGCACGGAACTGCGTTCCATCGCCGAGTTGCAATGGCGACTCTCCCTGCCGCTGCTGGTGTTCATCGTGACCTTGATGGCTGTGCCGCTGTCTCGCGTCAACCCGCGCCAGGGCCGCTTCCTCAAGCTGTTGCCGGCAATCCTGCTGTACATGGCCTACCTGACCATCCTGATTTCCGCCCGTACCTCCCTGGAGAAGGGCAAGTTGTCGCCGACCCTGGGCCTGTGGGTGGTGCACGGGATGTTCCTGGTGATCGGCCTGGGGCTGCTCTACTGGGAACCGATCCGTTTGAAACTGAAGAGCCGTCGTGGCCAGAAGGAGTTGGCTCGTGGCTAAGCTCGATCGCTACATTGGTAGCAGCGTACTGATCGCCATCCTGGCGGTACTGGGCATCATCCTCGGGCTGGCGTCGTTGTTCGCCTTCATCGATGAAGTGAGTAATGTCAGCGACACCTACACCGTGTGGGACGTGCTGAGCTACGTGGCCCTCACCGCGCCGCGTCGCCTCTATGACATGATGCCGATGGCCGCGCTGATCGGCTGCCTGATCGGGCTGGGCAGCCTGGCCAGTAATAGCGAACTGACCATCATGCGCGCTGCCGGCGTGTCCATTGGTCGTATCGTCTGGGCGGTGATGAAGCCCATGCTGCTGCTGATGGCCTGCAGCGTGCTGATCGGCGAATACGTCGCGCCACCAGCCGAAACCACTGCCCAGGCCAATCGCGCCCTGGCCCAGGGGTCAGGCGATGCGCAAAGCTCCAAGCATGGTCTGTGGCACCGCCAGGGCGATGAGTTCATCCATATCAACGCCGTGCAGCCCGGCGGACTGTTGATTGGTGTGACCCGTTATACGTTCGACAAGGAGCGTCACCTGCTGGAGTCCAGCTTCGCCAAACGTGCGCAATACGGTGGCGAAAAGTGGCAACTCAGCGATGTAACCACCACCTACTTCCGCAATATTGGCCAAGGCACCAAGGCCAGCACCGAAGTGATCAACGTACCGAGCCAGGAATGGGATATCGCCCTCAAGCCGGAGTTGCTGAATACCGTGGTGATGATTCCGGAAAGCCTGCCGATCTCCGGGTTGTGGGGCTATATCCACTATCTGAAGGACCAGGGCCTGAACAACGGCCGCTACTGGCTGGCATTTTGGGTCAAGGTGTTGCAACCGGTGGTGACCGCCGCGCTGGTGTTGATGGCGATTTCCTTCATTTTCGGCCCGCTGCGTTCGGTGACCCTGGGCCAGCGTGTATTCACGGGTGTGCTGGTGGGCTTCACCTTCCGCATCGCCCAGGACCTGCTTGGCCCTTCGAGCCTGGTGTTTGGCTTCTCGCCGCTGTTTGCGGTGCTGGTGCCCACCGGCATCTGCGCCCTGGCCGGGTTCTGGCTGTTGCGTCGAGCTGGCTGATGTCGCGCTTATGATCAAAAAATGCCCCGGTCGAGAGATCGGGGCATTTTTGTTCTGGTCAGCAAAGATGACGTCTGGCCTGAGCATCAGGTACAATTCCCGGCTATTTTTCAGCGGGCAATCTGCCTGCAGCCTTTTTGAGTGTTGATCCGTGAGTGATTTGAGTCATATCCGCAATTTCTCCATCATCGCCCACATTGACCATGGCAAGTCGACGCTGGCCGACCGGTTTATCCAAATGTGCGGTGGCCTTGCCGAGCGCGAAATGGAAGCCCAGGTCCTGGACTCCATGGACCTCGAACGCGAGCGCGGCATCACCATCAAGGCCCACAGCGTTACTCTGTATTACAAGGCCAAAGACGGTATCACCTACCAGCTGAACTTCATTGACACCCCGGGCCACGTCGACTTCACCTACGAAGTCAGCCGTTCCCTGGCGGCCTGTGAAGGTGCCCTGCTGGTGGTGGACGCCGGCCAGGGCGTGGAGGCGCAGTCGGTTGCCAACTGCTACACCGCGATCGAGCAGGGCCTGGAAGTCATGCCCGTGCTGAACAAGATCGACCTGCCCCAGGCCGAGCCTGAGCGCGTCAAGGAAGAGATCGAGAAGATCATCGGCATCGACGCCACCGACGCCGTCACCTGCAGCGCCAAGACCGGCCTGGGTGTCGACGAAGTGCTCGAGCGCCTGGTGCACACTATCCCTGCGCCGACCGGCAACTACGAAGATCCGCTGCAAGCGTTGATCATCGACTCCTGGTTCGACAACTACCTGGGCGTTGTCTCCCTGGTGCGCGTGCGCCATGGCCGCGTGAAGAAGGGCGACAAGATCCTGGTCAAATCCACCGGCAAGATCCACCTGGTGGACAGCGTCGGGGTATTCAACCCCAAGCACACCGCAACCGTTGATCTGAAAGCCGGTGAAGTGGGCTTCATCATCGCCGGTATCAAGGATATTCACGGCGCACCGGTAGGTGACACCCTGACGCTGAGCTCCACGCCGGACGTCGACGTGCTGCCAGGCTTCAAGCGCATCCAGCCGCAGGTCTACGCTGGCCTGTTCCCGGTCAGCTCCGACGATTTCGAAGACTTCCGCGAAGCCCTACAGAAGCTGACCCTCAACGACTCGTCGTTGCAGTACACCCCGGAAAGCTCCGACGCCCTGGGCTTCGGCTTCCGTTGCGGGTTCCTGGGCATGCTGCACATGGAAATCATCCAGGAGCGCCTCGAGCGCGAATACGACCTGGACCTGATCACCACTGCGCCGACCGTTATTTTTGAGTTGTTGCTGAAAACCGGTGAAACGATTTACGTCGACAACCCGTCCAAGCTCCCGGATCTCTCGGCGATCGAAGACATGCGCGAGCCGATCGTGCGCGCCAATATCCTGGTGCCGCAGGAACACTTGGGCAACGTTATCACCCTGTGCATCGAGAAACGTGGCGTACAGCGCGACATGCTGTTCCTCGGCACCCAGGTCCAAGTGACCTACGACATGCCGATGAACGAGGTGGTGCTGGACTTCTTCGACCGTCTCAAATCCACCAGTCGCGGCTATGCTTCGCTGGATTACCATTTCGACCGTTACCAATCGGCTAATCTGGTGAAACTGGATGTGCTGATCAACGGCGACAAGGTCGATGCCCTGGCACTGATCGTGCACAAGGACAACGCGCACTACAAAGGTCGCCAGTTGACCGAGAAGATGAAAGAACTGATTCCGCGCCAGATGTTCGACGTCGCGATCCAGGCCGCCATTGGCGGGCAGATCATTGCGCGGACCTCCGTCAAGGCACTCAGAAAGAACGTACTGGCCAAATGCTACGGCGGTGACGTAAGCCGTAAGCGCAAGCTGCTTGAGAAGCAAAAGGCCGGTAAAAAACGCATGAAGCAAGTAGGTAACGTGGAAGTTCCACAAGAAGCCTTCCTTGCGGTGCTCAGGTTGGATAGTTAGGTCCTATGTCGCTAAATTTCCCGCTGTTGCTGGTCATCGCCGTTGCCGTTTGCGGTCTCCTGGCGTTGCTCGATCTGGTGTTCTTCGCCCCGCGTCGGCGGGCGGCTATCGCGGCCTATCAGGGCAGCGTCAGCCAGCCCGATGGCGTGGTGATCGAGAAGCTGAACAAAGAGCCTTTGCTGGTTGAATACGGCAAGTCGTTCTTCCCGGTGTTGTTCATCGTGCTGGTGCTGCGTTCGTTCCTGGTGGAGCCGTTTCAGATCCCGTCGGGGTCGATGAAGCCTACCCTGGACGTGGGCGACTTCATCCTGGTGAACAAGTTTTCCTACGGTATTCGCCTGCCGGTGATCGACAAGAAGGTCATCGAAGTCGGTGACCCGCAGCGCGGCGATGTGATGGTGTTCCGCTACCCGAGCGACCCGAACGTCAATTACATCAAGCGTGTGGTTGGTCTGCCGGGCGACGTGATTCGCTACACCAGTGACAAGCGCCTGTTCATCAATGGTGAGTCGGTGGCTGAAAAGCTGCTGGGTTCCGAGCCGAACAGCCTGGGCAGCGCCGAGCTGTACCAGGAAAAACTCGGTGCGGTGCAGCACGAAATCCGCAAGGAAATGAGCCGCTACCGTGCCCAGCCTGATGGGCAGTGGAAGGTTCCGGCCGGGCACTACTTCATGATGGGCGACAACCGCGACAACTCCAATGACAGCCGGTACTGGGATGACCCCAACATTCCCAAGGACCTGCTGGGCATGGTTCCCGACCAGAATATCGTCGGCAAGGCCTTTGCGGTCTGGATGAGCTGGCCGGAACCCAAACTCAGCCACCTGCCGAACTTCTCGCGGATCGGGCTGATCAAGTAATACAGGCGGCGCTGTGATCACAGCGCCGAATGCTTTTCTGGGGTGGGGACAAATCGGTCCTGCCTCATGCGGCACCAACCAGGATTTGAATTTGAACACTGCGTCAATCGTCGATGGCCGCCGGTGCCACCAACTAGATATGGATAAACCGTGACCGTTTCTCTAGCACGTCTCGAGCGCCAGCTCGGCTACACCTTCAAGGACCAGGAACTGATGGTCCTTGCCCTCACACACCGCAGCTTTGCCGGGCGTAACAACGAGCGCCTGGAATTCCTCGGTGATGCCATCCTCAACTTCGTCGCCGGTGAGGCGCTGTTCGAGCGCTTCCCCCAAGCCCGTGAAGGCCAGTTGTCGCGCCTGCGTGCGCGCCTGGTGAAGGGCGAGACCCTGGCCGTGCTGGCCCGTGGCTTTGGCCTGGGCGAGTACCTGCGCCTGGGGTCCGGCGAGTTGAAGAGTGGCGGTTTTCGTCGCGAGTCGATCCTGGCCGATGCCCTTGAAGCGCTGATCGGTGCCATCTACCTCGATGCCGGCATGGAAGCCGCCAAGGAACGTGTCACTGCCTGGCTGACTTCCGAGATCGAAAGCCTCACGCTGGTCGACACCAACAAAGATCCCAAGACCCGCCTGCAGGAATTTTTGCAGTCCCGCGGGTGCGAACTGCCACGCTACGAAGTGGTGGATATCCAGGGTGAGCCCCATTGCCGCGTGTTCTTCGTGGAATGTGAAATCACCTTACTGAACGAAAAAAGCCGAGGTCAGGGTGTGAGCCGTCGTATTGCCGAACAGGTAGCGGCCGCCGCAGCACTGATTGCCCTGGGCGTGGAGAATGGCCATGACTGATTCAACCGCAACACGCTGTGGCTATGTTGCCATCGTCGGCCGCCCGAACGTGGGCAAGTCCACGTTGCTCAACCACATCCTTGGCCAGAAGCTGGCGATCACCTCGCGCAAGCCGCAGACCACCCGCCACAACATGCTGGGCATCAAGACCGAAGGCACCGTGCAAGCGGTCTACGTCGACACCCCAGGCATGCACAAAGGTGGCGAGAAAGCCCTGAACCGCTACATGAACAAGACCGCTTCGGCGGCGTTGAAAGACGTCGACGTGGTGATCTTCGTGGTCGACCGCACCAAGTGGACCGACGAAGACCAGATGGTCCTGGAGCGCGTGCAGTACGTCACCGGCCCGTTGATCGTCGCGCTGAACAAGACCGACCGTATCGAAGACAAAGCCGAGCTGATGCCGCACTTGAGCTGGCTGCAGGAACAACTGCCGAACGCCCAGATCATCCCGATTTCGGCCCAGCATGGCCACAACCTCGATGCCTTGGAGCGCGTGATCGCCGAGCACCTGCCGGAGAACGAGCACTTCTTCCCGGAAGACCAGATCACCGACCGCAGCAGCCGTTTCCTCGCCGCTGAACTGGTGCGCGAGAAAATCATGCGCCAGATGGGCGCGGAGCTGCCGTATCAGATCACCGTGGAAATCGAAGAGTTCAAGCAGCAGGGCAAGACCTTGCACATCCATGCGCTGATCCTCGTCGAGCGTGACGGTCAGAAGAAAATCATCATTGGCGACAAGGGCGAGCGTATCAAGCGCATCGGCACCGAGGCGCGCAAGGACATGGAACTGCTGTTCGATTCCAAGATCATGCTGAACCTGTGGGTGAAGGTGAAGGGCGGCTGGTCCGATGACGAGCGTGCACTGCGTTCCCTGGGCTATGGCGACCTGTAAGGTCCTGAATGCACCGCGGGGCTGAAAATGTGGGAGGGGGCTTGCCCCCGATAGCGGTGGGTCAGTTGACAAATAAGTGACTGACACACTGCCATCGGGGGCAAGCCCCCTCCCACATTAGGTTTGTGTCGTTTTCAAAAGTGCATTCCAGCAGTGAGCAGCCATGTCCCAATCCCCACCCCCAAGCCAACTTGCCTACGTCCTGCACAGCCGCGCCTACCGCGAGACCAGCGCCCTGGTGGACTTCCTCACGCCCCAAGGCCGCCTGCGCGCCGTCTTGCGCAGTGCACGGGGCAAGGCGGGCACGTTGGCGCGGCCGTTCGTGGCCTTGGACGTGGAGTTTCGCGGCAAGGGTGAGCTGAAAAACGTCGGCCGCATGGAAAGCGTGGGTACCTCGGCCTGGCTCAACGGCGATGCGCTGTTCAGTGGCCTTTACCTCAATGAACTGCTGATCCGCCTGCTCCCCGCCGAAGACCCGCACCCGGCAGTATTCGAGCACTACGCCGCCACCTTGCTCGCCCTGGCCGAAGGCCGTCCCCTGGAACCCTTGCTGCGTGCGTTCGAATGGCGCCTGCTCGACGACCTGGGCTACGGCTTCGAACTGGCCAACGACCTGCACGGCGAGCCCATCGCCGCCGATGGTATGTATCGCCTGCAAGTGGACGCTGGCCTGGAGCGCGTGTACCTGCTGCAACCTGGCCTGTTCCAGGGCACCGAGCTGCTGGCCATGAGCGAAGCGGACTGGACGGCGCCCGGCGCCTTGTCCGCCGCCAAGCGCCTGATGCGCCAGGCCCTGGCCGTGCACCTGGGCGGACGGCCGCTGGTCAGCCGCGAGTTGTTTCGAAAGCCCTGACAACCCCGTGTATGCTGTGCGGCGTTTCTTTCCCTTTTCAGGAGCGCTTCCGTGAGCACCAGCAATCGCATTCTTCTTGGCGTCAACATCGACCACGTCGCCACCCTGCGCCAGGCCCGGGGCACCCGTTACCCTGACCCGGTCAAGGCCGCGCTGGACGCCGAAGAAGCGGGCGCCGACGGCATCACCGTGCACCTGCGCGAAGACCGCCGCCACATCCAGGAGCGCGACGTGCTGCTGCTCAAGGATGTGCTGCAAACCCGCATGAATTTCGAAATGGGCGTTACCGAGGAAATGATGCAGTTCGCCGAGCGCATCCGCCCGGCACACATCTGCCTGGTGCCGGAAACCCGCCAGGAGCTGACCACCGAAGGCGGCCTTGACGTGGCCGGCCAGGAAGCGCGGATCAAAGCCGCCGTGGAGCGCCTGTCGAAGATCGGCAGTGAAGTCTCGCTGTTCATCGACGCCGACGAGCGCCAGATCGAAGCCTCGCGTCGTGTCGGTGCACCGGCGATCGAGCTGCACACCGGCCGCTACGCCGACGCCACCACACCCACCGAAGTGGCCGAGGAACTGCAACGCATCATCGACGGTGTGAGCTGCGGCCTCAAGCAAGGCCTGATCGTCAACGCCGGCCATGGCCTGCATTACCATAACGTCGAAGCCGTGGCCGCGATCAAGGGTATCAACGAGCTGAACATCGGCCATGCGCTGGTGGCCCATGCGCTGTTTGTCGGTTTCAAAGGCGCTGTCGCCGAAATGAAAGCCCTGATCCTGGCTGCCGCCAAGCACTAAACAACGATGCAGTTGCAATGTGGGAGGGATTGCCCCCTCCCACATGCGAACCCTTACTGTTTAGCCGTTGCAGGTGTATCGTATCTGCCCTTTGCAGGCCTTGGGCCTGCGGCCGATACGTGAGGTTGTTGTGTCCCGATCCTTTTCCCGTCGACAAATCCTGGGTGGTCTTGCAGGCCTGGCCGTAGTGGGCGTCGGTGCCGGTGGCGGCTACCGCTACTGGCTGGGGAAAGTTGCCGAAGCCGAGGCGGGGCACGACTACGAGCTGATCGCCGCGCCACTGGACGTGGAATTGGTGCCAGGGCACAAGACCGAAGCCTGGGCGTTCGGCCCTTCGGCGCCGGGCACCGAGTTGCGGGTGCGCCAGGGCGAATGGCTGCGGGTACGCTTTATCAACCACCTGCCGGTCGCCACCACCATTCACTGGCACGGCATCCGCCTGCCGCTGGAAATGGACGGCGTGCCCTACGTCTCTCAATTGCCGGTCCTGCCCGGCGAATACTTCGACTACAAATTCCGCGTACCCGACGCCGGCAGCTACTGGTACCACCCCCACGTGAACAGCAGCGAAGAACTTGGCCGTGGCCTGGTTGGCCCGCTGATCATCGAAGAGCGCGAACCCACCGGTTTCAAGCACGAGCGCACCCTCAGCCTGAAAAGCTGGCATGTAGACGAAGAGGGGGCTTTCGTCGCATTCAGTATCCCGCGTGAGGCGGCCCGGGGCGGTACGGCAGGGCGCTTGTCGACGATCAACGGCGTGTCCCAGGCGGTGATCGATTTGCCGGCCGGGCAGATCACCCGCGTGCGGTTGCTCAACCTCGACAACACCCTGACCTATCGCATCAACATCCCGGATGTTGAAGCGCAGATCTACGCGCTGGACGGCAACCCCATCGAGCCACGCCCCCTGGGCAAGGAATATTGGTTGGGCCCGGGCATGCGTATCTGCCTGGCGATCAAGGCGCCGCCGGTGGGTGAGGAACTGTCGATCCGCAACGGCCCGGTACGTCTCGGCACCTTCCGTTCGGTCGCCAACACCGATGCGCCCGGCGAATGGCCGCCTGCGTTGCCCGCCAACCCGATCAGCGAACCGGACCTGGCCAATGCCGAGAAACTCAACTTCAATTTCGAGTGGGTGGGTTCGGTCTCGGTCAACACCGACAACGGCAAGCCACCCAGCCTGTGGCAGATCAACGGCAAGGCCTGGGACATCACCGACAAGACGTGCGCCGACCGCCCGATTGCCAAGCTGGATAAGGGCAAGAGCTACATTTTCGAATTGAAGAACATGACCCAGTACCAGCACCCGATCCACCTGCACGGCATGAGCTTCAAGGTGATCGCCTCGAACCGGCACAAGGTGATCCCGTATTTCACCGACACCTACCTGCTGGGCAAGAACGAGCGTGCCCGCGTGGCACTGGTGGCGGATAACCCAGGCGTCTGGATGTTCCATTGCCACGTGATCGACCATATGGAAACCGGCCTGATGGCCGCCATCGAGGTGGCGTGATGCGCCAGATCCGCCCAACCGCAATCATTGATCGCAGCCGCGACCAGGACTTCATGCGCGAAGCCCTGGCCCTCGCCGCCCAAGGCGCCGCGCTGGGAGAAGTGCCCGTCGGCGCGGTGCTGGTGCAGGACGGTGAGATCATCGGCCGAGGCTTCAACTGCCCGATCAGTGGCAATGACCCCAGCGCTCACGCCGAGATGGTCGCCATCCGCGCCGCCGCGCAAGCCATCAGCAATTACCGCCTGGTGGGCAGCACGCTGTATGTGACCCTGGAGCCGTGCAGCATGTGCGCCGGTTTGATCGTGCATTCGCGGGTTGCGCGGGTGGTGTATGGCGCATTGGAGCCCAAGGCGGGAGTCGTGCAAAGCCAGGGGCAGTTTTTTACCCAGGGCTTTCTGAATCATCGAGTGTTGTTTGAAGGCGGGGTGCTGGCTGAGGAGTGCGGGACGGTCTTGAGCGAGTTCTTCAGGGCGCGCCGGGCCAAATCTGCTCTCTAAACGACGCTGGAAATCAAAAGGTGGGAGGGGGCTTGCCCCCGATAGCAGTGTGTCAGTAAGCATATTTATGACTGATGCACCGCCATCGGGGGCAAGCCCTCTCTCACATTTGGAACTCTATTTTATCAGTGAGGTATCAGCGTCATTTCCTGGCGATGATCACCGCCCGCATCGGCGCCGGCAGCCCTTCGATGGTCTTGCTGTGATCTTCGGGATCGAGGAAGTCACTCAACGACTGGTACTTCATCCACTCCGTCCCGCGCTGTTCCTCGACGGTGGTCACGCTCACATCCACGCAGCGCACATCAGTGAAGCCTGCACGGCGCAGCCATAGCATCAGCGCCGGCACTGAGGGCAGGAACCACACGTTACGCATCTGCGCGTAGCGATCTTCCGGCACCAGCACTTGTTGCTGATCGCCTTCGACCACCAATGTTTCCAGCACCAGTTCGCCACCTTTGACCAGGGTGTCTTTCAGCGCCAGCAGGTGTTCGATCGGCGAACGACGGTGGTAGAACACGCCCATGGAAAACACTGTGTCGAAGCCTTCCAGGTTTGCCGGCAGGTCTTCGAACGGGAACGGCAGGTGCCAGGCCCTGGGCTCGGACAGGTAGCGCTGTACCGCCTGGAACTGGCAGAAGAACAACCAGTTCGGGTCTACGCCAATCACGCTGTCAGCGCCGGCGCCAAGCATGCGCCACATGTAGTAACCGTTGCCGCAGCCTACGTCGAGGATACGTTTGCCCTTCAAGTTCAGGTGCGGCGCAACCCGCGACCACTTCCAGTCCGAGCGCCATTCGGTGTCCACATGCACGCCGAACAGGTTGAACGGCCCTTTGCGCCACGGGCTCAGGCCCATCAATGCAGTGTGCATCTGCGCGCGGGTGTCATCGTCGCAGTCGGTATCGAGTGTCAGGCCGTTGAGCAAATCCACGTCGCTGGGCTGGATCTTTGGCAGCGCATCCAACGCACTCTGCCAACGCTCGAGGTCGCCATGGCCCTTTTCCATCTTGCTGTCGAGCTGCGCTTGCAGGCCCTGGGCCCACACGGCCAGGGGAGTGCCGACCAGATGGCGGGCGAGGGGGGAAAGATCAATCATGGCAAGGCAATCAACGAGGCAAAGTTAAGACACTGGAACCACGGCACGACTTTCGAAAACCCGGCTGCCAGCAGGCGTTCGCGGTGTTCTTCGAGGCTGTCGGGCTTCATGACGTTTTCGATGGCGCTGCGCTTCTGGGCGATTTCCAGTTCGCTGTAGCCGTTGGCGCGTTTGAACGCGATGTGCAGGTCGGTGAGCAGCGCGTGTTCTTCGGCATCGTTGAAGCGCAGCTTCTCCGAGAGGATCAACGCACCACCCGGCAACAGCGACTGGCGGATGCGCGAGAGCAACGCCAGGCGCTCATCGGGGGCAATGAATTGCAGGGTGAAGTTCAGCGCCACCACCGAGGCCGGGGCAAATTGCAGCGCGAGGATATCGCCCTCGCTCACCTCGACCGGCAGCAACTCCTGGAACATCGAGTCCTGGCCATTGAGGTACTCACGGCAGCGCTCGACCATGGCTGTCGAGTTATCCACCGCGATCACCCGGCAACCGTCGGTGCGCACATGGCGGCGCAGGGCCTGGGTGACGGCGCCGAGGGACGAGCCCAGGTCATACAGCACGCTGTTGGGCTGGGCAAATTGCGCCGCGAGTACGCCGAGGTTCTCGACGATGGTCGGGTAACCGGGCACCGAGCGCTTGATCATGTCCGGGAACACCCGCACCACGTCTTCGTTGAAGGCGAAGTCCGGCACCTGGGGCAGGGGCTGGGCGAATAGGCGATCGGGTTCTTTGCTCACGGCTGTTCCGGCATTGATCTGGGAAAGGCCAGTATTTTAGCCAGGTTGAAGGGGGCGTGCGCGGTTTGTCTGAAAGACATCATCGATTCAGAAAAAAACTGCACTCGCTTGTGAGGCGAGCACAGTTTTTAAAGTGGATGATTGCTGGCGTTGGCTACGTTCATTCTTTGAGATCAAACGTTGCCTCTATCTGGTAGGTATCTGAGCCATTGTTTTTTGCAGAGAGAGAAATGCTGCCAGTGTAATGTCGATTTGCATGGTCGGGTTTTATATCCAGAGTGCCCGAGTAGTTTAGAAGAACATCAGTGTTGCCTGGAACGACCATGGCGCTCCGAAAACTTGAAAAAGAACCTAGCTTATGTGTGCCTGCTGTAATGTTTGGGTCCAGATTCAAACTTATTGATTTCCAAGCGCCTCCGGGAGTTTCTTCGCCTGAGTAAATCTCAAGTTCGTCGTTGTCTTTATATATATAGTGATCTGTACCATTAAACGCTGTCGGTTGATCATTCCTGGTAATGGTGCCCGTAAGGCGTCCCGTTGCTTTTTGTCCTTTAGGTTGTGCTGTGCTCATGATTCAAGACTCCCATCTTCGGTGAATGAGGTTTAACTTGCCGAGTAGTAGGAAGGCTATTCTTGATTCGGGAGGTCGGATACTGTTAGTAATGACAGTGTTGTAGAAGTTTTGGCTATAAATATTAGCGTTGATCTAATCAATAAGTTCTTTCGTTGGTACATTCGCGAATGGCTGAGTAGCGGTTGGAGAGAATGCCGCTGCTGTTATTCCCCACTGGCCCAGCCAATAGCTAGTGATCAGCAAGTACGGGGCCGCATCGAACGCCACCACAAACCGATTGATGCCAATCAGTGTGTCGGAAAACACAAACGACACGGCACCCGCCGCCGCCAGCAGAGCCGAGCGTTTTGGCACTTCGCTGCCCAGGCGTGCCAACGCTCGCCAGAGCATCGCGCTGATCACGGCGGCGTAAACCACCACGGGGATCAGCAAATCACCGAGGCCGTGCGAGATCAGGATGCTCAGTAGCACAACCCCCATGCCCAGCGCCAATACCAGCGGCAGCAGCGCCAGGCGGCGGCAATCACTGAAATAGGCCTTGAGATACGCCAGGTGCGCAAACAGGAACGCCCCCAGGCCAAAGATAAACAGGTCGCCGGGCCAGGCAAGCAGCACATCGCCCACCAGGGAAAAAATCAGCCCAAGGCTGATCCAGCGTCGATAGTCGGTGGGCGGTGCATCATGCAGCCAGCCCAGCAGCGCAAGTACCGGCAGCGGCTTGACCAATAGACACAGCAAGGTGGCATGGGTGCTCAGGCCGTAGATAAAAGTGCCGGCGCCCATCAACGCAAGAATCAGCCAGGGCATATCAGTTCACCGTAATGGCGCAGTCAAAGGTTTCGACAGGTTCGGCCTCCGGCTCCCAGGGTTGCTGGGAGGTCAGGCGCAAACGGCCCTGGCCGGCGGCGAAGGCCTGGAAGCGCCAGGTCGATTGGCCGCCGCCGCCGATCACACCCGACTCGCTGCTACTGTAGACCTCAGGGCTCAACGCGCGCAGTACGCCGCCGGCGGAATCCTGGATGGCCCAGCGGTAACCGGTAGTGGGGTTGCTCGGGAGGGTGAGGGTCAGGTTTTGCCCGCTTTTAAGCTGAAGCGGACAGGCGCTCTGGTTGTCCACGGTGACGTTTTGCTTCGGTGCACTGGCGCACGCGGCCAGTAAGGCAAGGCTCAAGGGGAGAAGCAGGCGGGCAGCGGTCATGGGGGCTCCGTTCATTCACGACGAAGGGCGAGCATAACCGAAGATGAGACAAGGTGTGACAACAGGGCAGCGGGCTTGTTGTGGCGAGCAGGGCAAGCCTGCTCGCCACAGGGGGCCTACCAGGCGCTGGATAGCTGTCAGAAGAGCACCTTCGCCACATCCGCAAAGCGCTTGGCAAAGTGCACCGTCATGCCTTCCTTCAGGTACTCCGGCAACTCTTCAAAACTCCCGCGATTCGGCTCCGGCAAGATCAGTTCATGGATCTTCTGGCGCCGCGCCGCGATGACCTTCTCACGCACCCCGCCAATCGGCAGCACATGCCCGGTCAACGTCAGTTCGCCGGTCATGGCCACGCCTTTTTTCGGCGGCTGGTTACGCGCCAGCGACAACAACGCGCTGGCCATGGTCACCCCGGCGCTCGGGCCGTCTTTGGGCGTGGCGCCTTCCGGCACATGCAAGTGAACGAAGGCTTCATCGAAGAATTTCGGATCGCCGCCAAATGACTTCAGATTCGAACTGATGTAGCTGTAGGCGATTTCGGCAGATTCCTTCATCACTTCACCCAATTGCCCGGTGAGCTTGAAGCCGCGGTTGAGCGTATGGATGCGCGTGGCCTCGATCGGCAAGGTTGCGCCGCCCATGCTGGTCCAGGCCAGGCCTGTAATCACGCCGGTGCCGGACAGCACTTGCTCATTGCGGAACACTGGCATGCCCAGGGAGCTTTCCAGGTCCTTGCTGCCGATCTTGATCACCGAGTCCGGCTCATCCAGCAGCTTGACCACCGCCTTGCGCACCAGTTTGCCCAGCTGTTTCTCCAACTGGCGCACCCCGGCTTCGCGGGCGTAGCCGTCGATGAGTGCGCGCAGGGCGCCGTCGCTGATGGTCAGGCTGGTTTTCGCCACACCGGCTTTTTCCAGCTGCTTGGGCCACAGGTGACGCTTGGCGATGGCGACTTTTTCTTCGGTGATATAGCCCGACAGGCGAATCACTTCCATACGGTCCAGCAGCGGGCCGGGGATGGAGTCCAGGGTGTTGGCGGTGCACACGAACAGCACCTTGGACAGGTCCAGTCGCAGGTCCAGGTAGTGATCGAGGAATTCGACGTTCTGCTCCGGGTCGAGGGTTTCCAGCAGCGCCGACGCCGGGTCGCCCTGGAAGCTCTGGCCCATCTTGTCGATCTCGTCGAGCATGATCACCGGGTTCATCACCTCCACGTCCTTGAGCGCCTGCACCAGCTTACCGGGCAGCGCGCCGATGTAGGTACGGCGATGGCCCTTGATCTCGGCCTCGTCGCGCATGCCGCCGACGCTGAAGCGGTAGAACGGCCGCCCCAGGGACTCCGCGATGGATTTGCCCACACTGGTCTTGCCCACACCCGGCGGGCCGACCAGCAGCACGATGGAGCCGGCGACTTCGCCTTTATAGGCGCCCACCGCGAGGAACTCGAGGATGCGGCTCTTGATGTCGTCCAGGCCCGCATGGTGCTTGTCCAGCACCTTGCGCGCATGTTTCAGGTCGAGCTTGTCCTCGCCGTACACGCCCCACGGCACCGAGGTGGCCCAGTCCAGGTAGTTGCGCGTCACCGCGTATTCCGGCGAACCGGTCTCGAGGATCGACAGCTTGTTCAACTCTTCGTCAATGCGTTTCTTCGCCTGGGCCGGCAGCACCTTGCCTTCCAGGCGTTGCTCGAATTGTTCGACGTCCGCGCTGCGGTCGTCCTTGGTCAGGCCCAGCTCCTGCTGGATGACCTTGAGCTGTTCCTTGAGGAAAAACTCGCGCTGGTGCTCGCCGATCTTGCGGTTCACCTCGGCGGAGAGTTCTTTTTGCAGGCGTGCGACCTCGACTTCCTTGCGCAGCATCGGCAGCACTTTTTCCATGCGCTTGAGCATGGGCACGCAATCCAGCACTTCCTGCAACTCGTTACCGGTGGCCGAGGTCAGCGCGGCGGCGAAGTCGGTGAGCGGCGACGGGTCATTGGGGCTGAAACGGTTGAGGTAGTTCTTCAGTTCTTCGCTGTACAGCGGGTTGAGCGGCAGCAGTTCCTTGATCGCATTGATCAGTGCCATGCCATAGGCCTTGACCTCGTCGGTCGGCTCGCTGGGCTGGTGCGGGTACTCAACTTCCACCAGGTACGGTGGGCGGTGGTGCTTGAGCCAGGTCTTGATGCGTACGCGGGTCAGGCCCTGGGCGACGAATTGCAGCTTGCCGTTCTCGCGGCTGGCGTGGTGCACCTTCACCAGGGTGCCGTACAACGGCAGGCTGGAGGTGTCGAAGTGGCGCGGGTCTTCCGGCGGCGTGTCCATGAAGAACAGGGCCAGGGAGTGATGGTCGGACTTGCTTACCAGCTCCAGGGTTTCGGCCCACGGTTCTTCATTGACGATCACCGGTAGCACTTGCGCCGGGAAGAACGGCCGATTGTGGATCGGGATGATGTAGACCTTGTCCGGCAGGTTTTGCCCAGGCAGGGCCAGGCCGGTATTGGACGACGCGGATTCAGCGTTTTCGGGGTCGGCGTAGTCGTTGAGGTCGTAATCGGGGAAATCTTGCTGGTCGCTCATGGGGCACCTGCATAAGGAAGTATGGTGCTTAGATGGGGCGGGGCAGTGGTGGTTTCAATGGCGGGGTGGAGTTAGCAACAAATTGCATGAATTCAGCTGATCTTGTGCAGATAACTCGGCAACGGCTGCTCCGGTAACACCGACAGCACCTTCAACCGCTGCAACATACGTTGCCTGGCCCGCTGCAAATGCTCGCGCAGGTTCAACGCCGCCGCATCAAACGCACCATGCAGCAGCAGCTCCAATATCAACCGATGTTCGGCCAGCATGGCTGGATCCGCGCCGATCCCCAGCAAGCGGTAGAAAATCCGGCTGATGATCATGGGGCTCTGGCCCTGGCGGATCAACGCCGCGATCTTGCGGTTCTGCAGGCCGGCGAGGCAGCGTTGGTGCAAGTCGTCCTCGATCTGTTCGATGGCCTCCAGGCTGCAGTGGGGGTTGTCCTGGGCGGCCAGCACGCGCTGCAGCATGGCTTCGAGCAACTCGCGGTCGAGGTGGGGCGCGCTCTGGCGCAGCGCTTCGGGTTCCAGGCAGGCGCGCAGTTCGTAGTCTTCGGTGACTTCCCGCGCCGTCAAAGGCCCCGCCAGCCATTGGGAGTAGGGCTCCTTTTCCACCAGGCCACGGTCGCGCAGGCGCATCAGCGCTTCGCGCACCACCGCACGACTGACGCCGTAGTGGTCGGCGGCGGCTTGCTCGTCGAGGCGGTAATGGCCGAAGGCGATGCAGGTGGACAGCGCCGCGCCGATTTCTTCGACGATGCGTTCGCCCAGGGGGCGCGTGTCCACCAGTTCATCGTCACGGTTGAGCCCCAGGTGTGCATGGCTCAGCGGCAGGCGCAGCGGTTCCATGGCCAGGCCTTCGGGATTGATCAGGTAACCCCGGCCGTTGAAGCGGCAGATCAGGCCTTCGTCATGCAGCAGGTCCAGGGCCTTGCGCACTGGGACACGGCTGGTGCCGAACAATTCGGCCAGCGGCGCTTCCAGCAACACCAGGCCATGGCGCGCAGTGCCGTTGACGATCGCGTCACGCATCACCTTGTGAATCATCGCGTAACGGGAGGCCGAGGCGGACACTGCTTTCATCGTTTTCTCTGGAGGCTGTAGGAAGGTGGCCGAGGATTCTCTCATAAGTCGTGCCTGTCACTCTGCGCCACGTCGGTGGCACTTTTTTGGGGCCTTGAAAGTGAGGATGTTACTTTTCTGCACCAAAATGTACTTTTTAATAGAAGATACATTATTTCGTTGAAGGTGTTTTCCCTCTTCCTGGCAAGATTTTTCCTGCCGTCTAAAAGCATCTATCCAGCTGCTCTGGGCAAACTTTCCTCATCGCGCACACAAGTGCCGATACAGACTGGCACGGAATCTGCCTTTGTAAAATGTACATTTTATGAATATGTACGTTTTGAGGATCAAGCCGATGTCAGACGCCACTTCCATGGCCGAGGATTTTGCCAGCGGTCGCAGTGACCCGGTGCAAGCCCTCGAACAGGCACTCGATAAGGCCAGTCAGGCCCCGGCCGTGTTTATCAGCCTGACTGCCGAGCGTGCGCGCCGTGAAGCCGAAGCCTCGGCTGCCCGTTGGCGCGCCGGGCAGCCATTGAGCGTGTTCGATGGTGTGCCGCTGGCCTGGAAGGACCTGTTCGATGTGGCCGGCAGCGTCACCACCGCAGGCGCTGCCTATCGCCGCAACGCGCCTGCCGCGTTGCTCGATGCACCTGTGGTCGGCCTGTTGTGCCGCGTCGGAATGGTCAGTGTCGGCAAGACCAACCTCAGCGAACTGGCCTATTCCGGCCTGGGTCTGAACCCGCATTTCGGCACGCCGCACAATCCCCATGGCGACGACCAGCCGCGCATTCCTGGCGGCTCGTCGTCCGGCTCGGCGGTGGCCGTGGCGGCCGGGATCGTGCCCATCGCCATGGGCACCGACACTGCGGGCTCGATCCGCATCCCATCGGCGTTCAATGGCCTGGTGGGCTACCGCAGCAGCCGCCGACGCTACAGCCGTGACGGCGTGTTCCCCCTGGCCCATACCCTCGACAGCCTGGGGCCGCTGACCCGCAGCGTGCGCGATGCACTGGCCATCGACGACCTGCTGCATGGCCGTACCCAGATCCACACTGCCCGCAGCCTCAAGGGCCAGCGCTTTGTGTTGGCGCAACAGGACGTCGAGCCCGCTGTGCGCAACAATCTGCTGCGCGCCGTGGAGCAACTCAAGGCCCGGGGCGCACTGGTTGAAGAACGTGAATGCGCGACCTTCCAGGCCACCCTGGACCTGATCAAGCACCACGGCTGGCTCGGTTCCTTCGAAGCCTTTGCCCTGCATGAAGCGCTGCTCGACGGCCCTGATGCCGAGCAACTCGACCCTCGCGTACGTCGCCGCCTCGAAGCCGCGCGCGCACTGCCCGCCAGTCAGCTTATCCACCTGACCGATGCACGCCGCCGCCTGCAACAGCAACTGATCGACGACCTCGACGGCGCCATCCTGATCACCCCCACCGTCGCCCATGTCGCGCCAGTCCTGGCACCGCTGGAGGCCGACGACGACCTGTTTGTCAAAACCAATTTCGCCACCCTGCGCCTGACCATGCCCGGCAGTTTGCTCGACATGGCCTGCGTGAACCTGCCCAGCGGCCGCGATGCCCAGGGCCTGCCCACCGGGCTGCTTCTCAGCGCCCCCACCGGAGAAGACGCTCGCCTGTTGCGCGCGGCGTTGTCCGTCGAAACCGTACTTAACGTTTAAGGAGACACACCATGGCTAAAGACATCCTCTGTGCATTTGGCGTCGACGTTGACGCCGTCGCCGGCTGGCTCGGTTCCTACGGCGGCGAAGACTCGCCGGACGACATCTCCCGTGGCCTGTTCGCCGGTGAAGTCGGCGCGCCACGGTTGCTCAAGCTGTTCGAACGCTACGGCCTGCGCACCACCTGGTTCATCCCCGGCCATTCGATGGAAACCTTCCCGGAACAGATGAAGGCCGTGGCCGACGCCGGTCACGAAATCGGCGTGCACGGCTACAGCCACGAAAACCCTATCGCGATGACGGCCGAGCAGGAAGAAATCGTCCTGGATAAATCCATCGAACTGATCACCCAGGTCACCGGCAAGCGCCCCACCGGCTATGTCGCGCCGTGGTGGGAATTCAGCAAGGTGACCAACGAACTGCTGCTGAAAAAAGGCATCAAGTACGACCACAGCCTGATGCACAACGACTTCCATCCCTACTACGTGCGCAAGGGCGACAGCTGGACCAAGATCGACTACAGCCAGCACCCCGACACCTGGATGAAACCCCTGGTGCGCGGCGAAGAAACCGACCTGGTGGAGATCCCCGCCAACTGGTACCTCGACGACCTGCCGCCGATGATGTTTATCAAGAAAGCCCCCAACAGCCACGGTTTCGTCAACCCGCGTCACCTCGAAGAAATGTGGCGCGACCAGTTCGATTGGGTCTACCGCGAACACGAACACGCGGTGTTCACCATGACCATCCACCCGGACGTGTCCGGTCGCCCGCAAGTGCTGCTGATGCTGGAGCGCCTGTTCGAACACATCCAGAGCCATGCCGGCGTGCGCTTCGTCACCTTCGACGAAATCGCCGACGACTTCATCCGCCGCCAACCGCGTACCTGAACCTTTGCAACCACCCCTGAGGCGCGACCCATGTCCATCTACAACAAGCTTGACCTGACTGGCTGGAAACCCCGGCAACTGACGTCCCAGGAAGTGCGCTTCGCCACCTGGATCGCGTTTTTCGCCTGGGTGTTTGCGGTGTATGACTTCATCCTGTTCGGCACCTTGCTGCCGGAGATTGGCCGGCACTTCGGCTGGGGTGAAGTGGAGCAAGCGGAAATCGCGACCTGGGTCGCGGTGGGCACGGCGGTGGTGGCGTTTGCCATTGGGCCGGTGGTCGACAAGTTGGGCCGGCGCAAAGGCATTATCTTCACCGTGGCGGGGTCCGCGCTGTGTTCGGCGCTGACCGCTATCGGTGGTGCGTGGGGCAAGTCGCCGCTGATTTTGATCCGTTCGTTGGGCGGCCTGGGCTATGCCGAGGAGACCGTCAACGCCACCTACCTGAGCGAGCTGTACGGCGCTTCGGAAGACCCGCGCCTGACCAAACGCCGTGGCTTTATCTACAGCCTGGTGCAAGGCGGCTGGCCGGTCGGTGCGTTGATCGCCGCCGGGTTGACCGCGCTGTTGCTGCCGATCATCGGCTGGCAGGGCTGCTTTATCTTTGCCGCGATCCCGGCCATCGTCATCGCGATCATGGCGCGCAAGCTCAAGGAGAGCCCGCAGTTCCAGATCCACCAGCGCATCAGCGAGCTGCGTAAAAGCGGTGCGGTGAAAGAAGCGCAGAACGTCGCCGTGACCTACGGCGTGGATTACGACGAACACAGCAAGGCCGGCCTCAAGGCCGCCTTCCGTGGCCCGGCGCGCCGCGCCACCCTGGTGATCGGCGCCGCGCTGTTGCTCAACTGGGCCGCGATCCAGGTGTTCAGCGTGCTGGGCACTTCGGTGATCGTCAGCGTGCACCACATCTCGTTCGAGAACTCGCTGATCATCCTCGTGCTGTCGAACCTGGTGGGCTATTGCGGCTATCTGAGCCACGGCTGGATGGGCGACAAGATCGGCCGTCGCAACGTGATCGGCCTGGGCTGGATGCTCGGCGGGCTGTCGTTCGCCGGGATGCTGTTTGGCCCGAGCAATATGCCGATGGTGGTCGGGCTGTACAGCCTGGGCCTGTTTTTCCTGATCGGGCCGTACTCGGCGGCGCTGTTCTTTATCAGCGAGAGTTTCCCCACCAGCATCCGCGCCACCGGTGGCGCGATCATCCATGCCATGGGGCCGATCGGCGCTGTAGTCGCAGGCTTTGGTGCGACCCAAGTGTTGTCTGCCGGCAGCGACTGGCAGACCGCCGCGCTGTGGTTTGGCGCACTGCCGTGCTTCCTCTCCGGCGCGCTGATGTTCGCCGCACGGCATGTGCGTCCGGAAACCGTTCAGTAAGGAGTGCTCGATGATCCCTGAAGTTGCCTTGATTACCGGTGCCGCCAGCGGCATCGGCCAAGCCCTCGCGGTGGCCTATGCCCGCGTGGGTGTGGCGGTGGTGGGCGGGTATTACCCGGCCGATCCCCATGACTCGCAGGCCACCGTAGGCCTGGTGGAAGAGGCCGGCGGCAAATGCCTGATGCTGCCCTTGGACGTGGGCAATACCGCCTCGGTGGACGCCCTGGCCGAACAGGCGGTGGCGCATTTCGGCCGGCTGGACTACGCCGTGGCCAACGCCGGCCTGCTGCGCCGCGCACCGTTGCTGGAGATGACCGACGCGCTGTGGGACGAAATGCTCAATGTCGACCTCACGGGGGTGATGCGCACCTTCCGTGCGGCCACCCGCCATATGGCTGAAGGTGGTGCGCTGGTGGCGATTTCGTCGATTGCCGGTGGCGTGTATGGCTGGCAGGAACACAGCCATTACGCGGCGGCCAAGGCCGGTGTGCCGGGGTTGTGCCGGTCGCTGGCGGTGGAGTTGGCGCCGTTGGGGATTCGTTGCAATGCGGTGATCCCGGGGTTGATCGAGACGCCGCAGTCGCTGGATGCGAAGAATTCGCTGGGGCCGGCAGGCTTGGCGAAAGCGGCGCGGGCGATTCCCTTGGGCCGGGTAGGGCGGGCGGATGAAGTGGCGTCGCTGGTGCAGTTCTTGACCAGTGAGGCGTCGAGTTATTTGACCGGGCAAAGCATCGTCATCGACGGTGGCCTGACCGTGCGCTGGCCCGACTGACTAACTGGTTTACTGGGTCCAGTGTGGGAGGGGGCTTGCCCCCGATAGCGGTGCATCAGTCACCGTTGTTTTATCTGAACCACTGCCATCGGGGGCAAGCCCCCTCCCACATTGGACCTGTGTTTTGTTCAGGAGAATTTACATGTCCCAACTTTCAAACCGCCGCGCCGTGATCACCGGCGCCGGCAGCGGCATCGGTGCCGCCATCGCCCGTGCCTACGCCGCTGAAGGTGCCCGCCTGGTGCTGGCCGACCGCAATGCGGCCAGCCTCGCGGAAACCGCGATCACCTGCCGCAACCTCGGCGCCGAGGTGTTCGAATGCCTGGCCGATGTCGGTACCGTCGAAGGCGCCCAGGCCAGTGTCGACCGCTGCGTCGAGCACTTTGGCGGCATCGACATTCTGGTCAACAACGCCGGCATGCTCACCCAGGCGTGTTGCGTGGACCTGACCCTTGAAATGTGGAACGACATGCTGCGCGTCGACCTTACCAGTGTGTTCGTCGCCAGCCAGCGTGCGTTGCCGCACATGCTCGCGCAGCGCTGGGGGCGGATCATCAATGTGGCTTCGCAACTGGGCATCAAGGGTGGCGCCGAGTTGACCCATTACGCAGCGGCCAAGGCGGGGGTGATCGGCTTTACCAAATCCCTGGCGCTGGAAGTGGCCAAGGACAATGTGCTGGTCAACGCTATCGCCCCCGGCCCGATCGAGACGCCCCTGGTCGGCGGCATCAGCGACGACTGGAAACGCGCCAAGGCCAGGGAACTGCCTCTGGGCCGTTTCGGCCTGGCGGATGAAGTGGCGCCGGTCGCGGTGCTGCTGGCCAGCGAGCCGGGCGGCAACCTGTTCGTTGGCCAGACCCTGGGCCCGAACTCCGGCGATGTCATGCCATGAGTGAGGTGTAGCCATGTGCGGACTCTGTGGATTGCTTGGTGAAGACCTGCACTGGAGCGACCCCCTGGGCGATGAATTGCCCCGGCGTCGCGAACGCCTGCGCCGGATTGCGGCGATCAACCAGGTACTGGCGGTGTTCCGGCTCAAGGTCGAAGACTTCCAGGGCGCGTCCTATCTGCTATTGGGCGCCACCGGTAAACAGGCATTGGCCAGCGGCCTGGATCAACTCTGGCAAGCTGCCGAGACCCTGCTTGGCCGTCCGTTGGACCCGCTCGATCCGCGCCTGCTGGATCATCTGGAGGCCTGCGTATGAGCATCGCCCTCAACGTCATCACCGGCTTCCTCGGCAGCGGCAAGACCACGTTGCTCAAGCGCCTGCTGCAAGGCGAAAGCCTGGGCGACACCGCGTTGCTGATCAATGAATTCGGCGACGTCGGCATCGACCATCTGCTGGTTGAGGAGGTTGCGCCGGACACCGTGCTGCTACCCAGCGGCTGTGTGTGCTGCTCGATCCGGGGCGAGCTGAAAGACGCGCTGCTTGGCCTGCTGCAGCGCCGCGAGCGCGGTGAAATCCCGGCCTTCAAACGGGTGATCCTGGAGACCACTGGCCTGGCCGATCCGGCACCGATCCTCGCCACCCTGAACAACGATGTGCAACTGCGCGGGCGTTTCCATATCGGCCTGGTGATCACCCTGGTCGACGCCAGCCACGCAGCCCTGCAAGAACGCCTGCACCCGGAATGGCTGGCGCAGGTGGCGGCGGCGGATCGCTTGCTGCTGAGCAAGACCGATCTGGCGGGGGATTGCGCAGCGCTACGGACCCATTTGCAGGCACTCAATGCCGGTACGCCGATCCTCGATACCCACGACATCCACAGCGGTGACCAGCTGCTGCTCGGCGAAGGCCTGCGCAGCGCCGAGCCCGCCGTTGAAGTCAGTCGCTGGCAGTTGCATCGCATCCCCACTGCCACTCACGGCGCCGCGCAAGTGTGCAGCCTGACGTTCGACCAGCCTCTGGATTGGGTGGGGTTCGGGGTGTGGTTGTCGATGCTGTTAAGATGCCACGGCGAACGAATCCTCCGGGTCAAAGGGCTGCTCAACGTGAACGCCAGTAACGCTCCCATCGTCATCCATGGCGTGCAGCACTGCCTGCACGCGCCGGTGCATCTGCCGGCGTGGCCGGGCAGTGATCGCCAATCGCGCCTGGTGTTTATCCTGCGTGGCGTAGACCCTGCGCTGTTAAGGCGCTCGTTTGAAGTCTTTTCGCGGCGGTGGGCGGCATGATCACACTGCGCGTCCTCGGCACCTCCGTGACCCTGCTTGAATGCCTGCGCGTACGTGCCGAACAAGAGCTGGGCATTCGTCTGGTGTACCAGGTGCACGATGTCGAACAGGCCCAGCGTATTGCGGTGATGCAGCCCGACAGCTACGACTTGTACGACCAGTGGTTCCACAACGTCGACTTTGTGTGGCCGGCCCAGGCGATCCAGCCTATCGACACCCGGCGCATCGCCTTGTGGCATGAAATCAACGACCTGCCCAAGCGCGGGCGCCTGTCGGCCGACGACCGCCTGGGCAGTGGCAGCGTGCCCAGTGAGCGGCTGTTCGTGCAGCACGACGGCAGCCTCGGCAGCACGGTCACCGAGCGCATCAGCATGCTGCCGCTGACCCACAACGCCGACAGTTTCGCCTACCGCCCCGAGCGCTTGCCCGACGGTTTTTGCCACGGTAACGAGAGCTGGGGCTGGCTGCTGGACCCGGCTTGGCGTGCGCGCACCGCGCTGCAAAGCGATGCCGCCATCGGCGCCCTGGATGCCGCGCTGGCGGTGCAGGGCGCGGGGCTGGCCAGCTTCAGGGACATCGGCAATATGAGCATCGAAGAGATCGACGTGCTCGCTGACATCCTGGTGCGTAAACAGAAAGAAGGGCACTTTGCGGCGTTCTGGTCCGACGATGAAGAAGCTGCGCAGTTGATGCTCAGCCCGAGTATCGATATCCAGAGCCTGTGGTCGCCGACCCTGATGCGTCTGCATCGCGCAGGGGTGAAATACCGCCTTGCCGTGCCGCGTGAAGGGTATCGCGCGTGGTTTGGCGGGTTGTCGTTGTCGCGGCATGCCAAGGGGGCGGTGCTGGATGCGGCGTATGCGTACTTGAATTGGTGGCTGTCCGGCTGGCCCGGGGCGGTGATGGCGCGCCAGGGTTACTACATTGGTAACCCCGCGCGCAGTCGTGATCACTTGAGCAGTGCCGAATGGGATTACTGGTATGCGGGGTTGCCGGCGCGGGAGGAGTTGTTGGGCAGCGATGGTTTGCCGTTGATCGATGTGGGGGAAGTGCGGGACGGGGGGTCGTATGAGCAGCGCATGGGGCATATTGCGGTGTGGAATTCGGTGATGGATGAGCACAATTATCTGGTGCGGCGGTGGGGGGATTTCATGCGGGCTCGGGGTGGGTGATTGTGTTCATATCAAGGTCGTTAAGTAGAGCCGGCGATAACTACCCTGTGGCGAGCGGGCTTGCCCCGCGTGGGAGTATCAGTTTTTTTGTGTTCGGGCTGGTTAGGGCCTGCCGTCAGGCAGGCCCTTGTTTTACCAGCTCGGTCTGGTAAATCGGTCTCCGTACAGGATCGCAAATTGATTCATTGCCACTTTCCAGTCGTGTGCCGCATGACCCCAGTTGGCGGTGATGTTGCGCAACCCAAGCCATATCAGTTTCGTCGCGGCCTCATCGGTCGGGAAGTGCCCTCGAGTCTTGATGATCTTGCGTAACTGGGCATTGATGCTCTCGATGGCATTGGTCGTGTAAACCACTTTGCGGATGCCCGCCGGGAAAACAAAAAACGGTATA
>NZ_FOKD01000011.1:0-230876 GCF_900112095.1 Pseudomonas sp. NFPP24 | reverse complement strand
TTGCTGTCAAGTGATTATTTTCAGAAGTTTTCGAAGATTTCTTCAACAACTTCAACCACTTGCGCTTCCGATCTCTCGTTAGCGGGAGGCGAATTCTACAGCTTTACACGCTGCTGTCAACACCTCTTTTTCTCCGCTTTCGACCGAGAGGATCGAAACGTTAATAGAGCCAGACAACACTGCCCTATCAACTGCTTCTGGGCTTCGATGAACTGAAGCAAGTCGCTGTCGAATTCTGCGTAACTCTTTGTTTACCAAGGAGTTTTCCGTTTCGACTGCGCCGGAAGTGGGGCGAATTATAGACTTCCAGAATCTGCCGTCAACCCTTAATTTGGTTTTTCTATCAAAGAGCCTGAAACACTCAAAGTCCGTCCTGTATAACGCATCAAAAAGGATAATTGAGCAATATATTGCTCATCACCAAACAGTTGAGCATCATAGCGCTCTTGCTTCTTTTATATGACTTCGGACGAATTCCCCAATGACCACCTCCCCCCGCAGCCTGGCCTCGACACTGTTCCCTGTCGGCCTGCTGTTGATCGCCATGGCCTCTATCCAGTCCGGCGCCTCGCTGGCCAAGAGCATGTTCCCTGTCGTTGGCGCACAAGGCACAACGGCACTGCGCCTGATTTTCGCCAGCGTGATCATGCTGCTTTTGTTGCGCCCGTGGCGCGCCAAACTGACCTCCAAGTCCTTACGTACCGTCATCGTCTACGGGATGGCGTTGGGTGGCATGAACTTTCTCTTCTATATGTCATTGCGCAGCGTGCCCCTGGGGATTGCGGTCGCCCTGGAATTCACCGGCCCCCTCGCGGTGGCCATTTACGCCTCTCGGCGCGCAGTCGACTTCCTGTGGATTGCCCTCGCCATCATCGGCCTTCTCTTGTTGATCCCGATGGGCGAGGCCAGCAGCGGCATCGACTTGCTGGGGGCAGCCTACGCGCTGGGAGCAGGCGTCTGCTGGGCACTCTACATTCTGTATGGTCAGAAAGCAGGGAATGACAACGGCGTCCAGACCGCCGCCCTCGGGGTGATGATCGCCGCATTGTTTGTTGCACCTATCGGCATCGTCCACGCAGGCAGCGCATTGCTGACTCCCGCACTGATCCCGATCGCCATCGGCGTCGCCATTCTCTCCACCGCTCTGCCCTACACCTTGGAAATGGTTGCACTGACGCGCCTCCCTGCCCGAACCTTCGGCACTCTTATGAGCATTGAGCCGGCTTTCGGCGCGCTTTCCGGCCTGTTATTCCTGCACGAGCACTTGTCGTTCGCCCAGTGGCTGGCAATCACTTGCATCATTTTGGCCTCCGTAGGTGCCACGGTGACGATGCGCAGCGAACCAAAGCCACTGGTTGCCTCGGATTGAAGTCTGATTGAATGTAGCTCTGGTATTTGCCGCACATTTAGGCCATGTTTAGGCCGTAAACGAATGTCATTCATGGAGAACTTCGACAAGGACAGCGCGAACGCTACACCCGAAAGCGAGTAGAGCCGGCCTCTGGCATTGCAAGGCGGCTATTAAGGATAGGAATGAAGCGAATTTTAATACTGTTAATGGTCATGGCCGTTGCTGGTTGTGCCGCGACCACCAAGACAGAAGTGAAACGTGGCAAAAAAGGGTTGCATATCAACTGTTCCGGCCTGTCTTCTTCCTGGGAGCAGTGCTACACCAGTGCGACCAACTCCTGTGGCGCCAAGGGCTACCGAGTAATCGCAAAGTCCGGTGACAATTCTGAGGAACCTGGGGACTACCCATTCGGCCTCAACCCTGCCGGCTACACCAGCCGCAGTATGATCGTCATCTGTAAGTAATCGAATGAGCAGTCATCTCTGACTGCTCCTATCAAATCCGGATACAAATCCGGCCCTTCGCGACACGGCGTCTAAACTCCTGCTCTACCATCGAGCCAACGGAGTTCCCATGACACACAACAAAAAAATCGTATTGGTAGTGGGCGCCGGTGATGCAACCGGCGGCGCCATTGCCAGACGCTTCGCCCGCGAAGGCTATGTGGCCTGCGTCAGCCGCCGCAGCGCCGATAAGTTACAGCCGCTGGTGGACAGTATTAACGCAGTGGGCGGCGAAGCCCATGGGTTTACCTGTGATGCGCGTAAAGAAGAAGACGTCATCGCGCTGATCGAACAGATCGAAACTGAGCTGGGTCCGATTGAAGCCTTTGTGTTCAATATCGGCGCCAATGTGCCGTGCAGCATCCTGGAAGAAACCGCGCGCAAGTATTTCAAGATCTGGGAGATGGCCTGCTTCTCCGGCTTTCTGAACGCACGCGAAGTGGCCAAGCGCATGGTCACGCGCAATCGAGGCACCATCCTGTTTACCGGCGCCACCGCCGGATTGCGCGGCGGCGCAGGTTTTGCCGCCTTCGCCGGGGCCAAGCACGGGATTCGGGCCCTCGCGCAAAGCATGGCGCGGGAACTGGGTCCCAGGAACATCCATGTCGCCCATGTCGTGATCGATGGCGCCATTGACACCGACTTCATTCGCGACAATTTCCCGCAGAAATACGCACTCAAAGACCAGGACGGCATCCTCAGCCCCGAGCATATCGCCGATAACTATTGGCACCTCCACAGCCAGCCACGCGATGCCTGGACCTTTGAACTGGACCTGCGCCCCTGGAATGAACCCTGGTAAGCACGCCCCCATAACAATAAGCAGCGAGCATCGACCATGCGTAAAACCCTGGAGTTCTTCTTTGACCTGGGCAGCCCCGCCACCTACCTGGCCTACACCCAGCTACCGGCATTGTGCACGGCAACCGATACACAGCTTGTGTATAAACCCATGTTATTGGGCGGCGTGTTCAAGGCCACCGGTAACGCCTCTCCAATCACCGTTCCTGCAAAGGGTCGCTACATGCTCGATGACCTGGCGCGTTACGCCCGGCGCTACAACGTACCGCTCCGGTTCAACCCGCACTTCCCCATCAATACGCTGGTGTTGATGCGAGCGGTCACCGGCATCCAATTGCACCAGCCTGAGCGTTTCCTGGACTTCGTTGATTGCCTGTTCCATGCCCTTTGGGTCGAAGGCCGTCACTTGGGAGACCCCGCCGTCGTGGCTGCCGTACTCACTGAATACGGATTTGCCGCCAATGAAATCCTGAATTTGGCCAATGACGAAACCGTTAAGGCTGCCTTGAAGGACAACACCGAACAGGCCGTTCAACGCGGCGTGTTCGGTGCCCCCAGTATGTTTGTAGGCAACCAGCTGTTCTTCGGTCAGGACCGTCTGGAATTTGTGCGCGAAGCGTTGAGTTAGAGCTTGATGGCCAAAACGCCCTGGCACGTTACTGCCTGGCAGGTAATCAGATAGCCGCAGTGCGTACCTGCAACCACTCCAGCGCGGCACCGCTGAGCAATGGGCTCAAACGCTTGCGCACCTCAGTGTGGTAAGCGTTGAACCACTCACGCTCGTCTGCCGTGAGCAACGATGGCAACAGGCAGCGCGTGTCGATCGGGCACAAGGTCAGGGTTTCGAACTTGAGAAACTCACCGAACTCGGTCTTGCCCGCTTCGCGGTTCAACACCAGATTCTCGATACGCACGCCCCAACGGCCTGGACGGTAAGTACCCGGTTCAATGGAGGTGATCATCCCCGCTTGCATCGCCGTTTGCGGCGCGGTAGCCGCCTGGTAGGCAATCACTTGTGGGCCCTCATGCACGTTGAGGAAATAGCCTACACCGTGGCCAGTACCGTGGCCGTAGTCCACGCCTTCCGCCCAGATCGGCGCGCGGGCAATCGCATCCAGCAGCGGCGACAGGATCCCTTTCGGAAAGTGGGCACGGGACAAGGCAATCACGCCCTTGAGCACCCGGGTGCAGTCCCGCTTCTGCTCGTCACTCGGCGTGCCGATCGGCACCATCCGCGTGATATCCGTGGTGCCGCCCAGATACTGGCCACCCGAATCGATCAGCAGCAGGCCATCGCCTTCGATCAGCGCGTGCTCTTCTTCAGTGGCGTGGTAATGCGGCATCGCGCCGTTGGCGTTGTAGGCCGCAATGGTGTTGAAACTCAACGACACATAACCAGGGCGGCGGCTGCGTGCAGCGGTCAGGTGTTCGTCGATGGTCAACTCGGTGATGCGTTCACGGCCCAGCGCACTGTCCAGCCAGGCGAAAAACTCGCACAGCGCTGCGCCATCCTGCTCCATGGCTTGGCGGATATGTTCTGCGTCGGCCAGGCTCTTGCGGGACTTGGCCAATGTGGTCGGGTTGAGGCCTTCGACCAGCTTGACGCCGGCATCGAGATTCTCCAGCAAACCCGCGGTAACGCGCGCCGGGTCGACCTGCAGACTGGCGCCCGCCGGCACCGCGCGCAATGCATCCGCCACTTCGCTGTAGTCGCGCAGCGTCACGCCATCCTGCTCCAGCACAGCCCGCAACTCGGCGTCGACTTTGCTCAGTGCCACAAACAGCGTGGCCTGGTGTTGATTGATCAACGCAAAGGACACAAACACCGGGTTGAACGAAACGTCACCACCACGCAGGTTGAACAGCCAGGCAATGTCATCCAGGGTCGCGATGAAATGCCAGTCGGCGCCCTTCTCTTTCAAGGCAGCACGCAGCGAAGCGAGTTTTTCAATACGGCTGACAGTAGCCTGCGGTGGCAGGTGTTGATAGATCGGCTGGTTCGGCAATGCCGGACGGTCATGCCAGACTTCATCAAGCAGGTCGATATCGGTACGCAAGCGCGCGCCGCGCTCCGCCAGCTTACCGGCCAGGGTACGCGCCGAAGCCACGGCCATGACCGCACCATCCACCGCCACCACACCACCTTCCGGCGTTTGCTCGGCCAGCCACTCCAGCGGCCCGGGTTGGCCCGGCTGCAGCTTCACCAATTCGATGCCGCTGCCCTTGAGTTCCTTGGTCGCCTGTTCCCAGTAACGGCTATCGGCCCACACACCGGCGAAATCCGCAGTGACAATCAGCGTTCCCACCGAGCCATGAAACCCCGACAGCCATTGCCGCCCCTGCCAGTAACCCGGCAAGTACTCGGACAAGTGCGGGTCGGCCGACGGCACCAGCAGGGCATGAATACCCTCGCGGCTCATCAGTGCACGGGTATGCGCCAGGCGCTGGGGAACCGTTCCATGGGTCAAGGGCTGCGTACTCATTGTGTCTCCTGCTAACCACGAATAATTGTTATGTGTCGCGATAAATGAATCAGACCGCCCAGAACGCCGGTGCGCTGGCGAGGGCCGCCTTGATCAGTTGCACCGCCTGGTCGATATCCTGTTCAGTGGTAAACCGGCCGAGGCTCAAGCGAATGGTGCGGCTGGCGCTGCGTGCATCATGGCCCAGGGCGAGCAGCACATGGGACGGTGCATTGCTGGCCGAATTGCAGGCCGAGGTCGCAGAAAACGCGATCCCCGCGCTCAACGCCGCGGCGTTGAATTCGCCTTCACTGAACGTGAGGCTCAGGGTATGGGGAATACGCTGTGTAGCGCTGCCATTGAGGCGCACACCGGCCAGCGACTCCAACTGGTCGAGCAGGCGCTGGCGCAGAGCCACAATCACCGCCTTTTCTTCAGAGAAAGACGCCGCCGCCAAGGCGAACGCGGTGCCCATGCCAGCAATCTGATGGGTCGCCAGGGTGCCGGAACGCAAGCCGCCCTCGTGGCCGCCACCGTGAATCTGCGCCAAGACCTTCTGCTGCGCCCGCGGACCGACGTACAAAGCGCCGATACCTTTGGGGCCATAGAGTTTGTGCGCGGAAAACGACATCAGATCCACCGGCCACTGCGCCAGATCGATCGCCACCTTACCCGCCCCTTGCGCCGCATCCACATGCAACAACGCGCCGTGTTCACGCACGCGGGCACCGATGGCAGGGATATCGTTGAGGGTGCCGAGCTCGTTGTTCACCAGCATCAACGACACCAGGAAGGTGTCCTCGCGCAAGGCTTCGCTGACGGCATCGGCGCTGATCAAGCCATCGGCGTCCGGCACCAGGTAGGTCACGGCCACGCCGGCTTCCTGCAATTGTCGCGCGGTATCCAGGGTGGCCTTGTGTTCGATCTGGCTGGTAATGATATGCCCACCCGCCACGCCCCGCGCCTGGGCCACGCCTTTGATCGCAAGGTTGTTGGATTCGGTGGCGCCGGAGGTCCAGACGATTTGCTCCGGGTTGGCACCGACCAGCCCGGCCACCTGACGACGCGCCTGTTCGACCGTCTGCCGGGCCGCCTGGCCGAACGCATGGGAACTGGACGCGGGGTTACCGAAATTGGCGTTGAAGCCCAGACACTCGACCATCACCTGGATGACCCGCTCGTCCACCGGGGTGGTGGCGGCATAGTCGAAATACAACGGACGTTTATTCATGACGTTAGAAACTCGCAGAGCAGGTTCCCGAGAGCAGCGTCTCAGGGGCACGGACCGGGACAGAGGTCGTCAGGTTTAACCGATCACACGCCATTAAAGAAGGACCACTTTATGTAAATGTGCGTAGGAACGCTCCTGAAATTCAGCTTAACAGGCTGAAGTCGCTCCATGGCAAACAAAAAGCCCGAGGATCCTTGTGGATAACCTCGGGCTTTTTGTCGCTGGGCGCGGGTTCAACTGGGACGACCATGCAGGGTCACGCTGCGTTCGGCATTCATTTCGCCCTTGCTATCAAAGTCGAAGGGTTTCTGTGGCTGGCCGGTCAGCGCGGCGCGCTGCTGTTGATATTCGTCAAACGACAAACCACGACGGCTCAATGCTTCAAGGGCCAACTGCTTGGTTTCTTCTGCGGTGTAAGGACGCAATTCAGGCGAAGGATGAGTCGCACATCCGGCAAGGACTGAGCTGACAATCAATAAGGAAACAGCGAGGAATCGGTTCATGGTGGTGGCCCTGCGAAGGAGGTTTCGAGTCAATGAACACAGGCTACTCCGGCCCCTTGATGGTGAAAAATCACCTGCCTTGATAGTTGCTATCAACCGCCAACGCACCTTCGATAGCAGAGCCTTTATATTTCCTTATGATCTATAAATATGGAAATACGTTAATTTACGGAATAAATACAACCCTCTATAAAGGGACTACACCGCCCTGGCACTGTTGCCCACGCAACTGTTGCCCTGGCAACAGCCAATCAACAAATCACCAGGCAGCCAACACCGGCATTTTCATCAGTGAGCCTGCAACCCACGTCGATCAAGGCTTGCACCCGTTGGTACAGCTCTTGCTCAAGCGGTTGCACTCCACCTGCTATGAATCACTGTTGAAAAAGGAACTGTTCATGACCCGTCCCCTGAATGTCGTTGCCCTCTCCGGCGGAACCTGGCGCCCGTCCCGTACCCTGGTGTTGACCCAGGCGGTGCTGGCTGAGCTGGCTACCTTGCTGCCGATCCAGGCCACCCTGATCGAGCTGGGCGATATCGCCCGGCCGCTGGGCGGTGCGCTGTCCCGTGATGAACTGCCCGCAGAAGTCGAAGCGCAACTGTTGGCCATCGAACAGGCCGACTTGCTGATCGTCGCCGCGCCGGTCTATCGCGGTTCCTACCCGGGCCTGCTCAAGCACCTGTTCGACCTGGTCGGCCTCAATGCGCTGATCAACACCCCCGTGCTCCTGGCGGCAACCGGCGGCAGCGAACGCCACGCGCTGGTCCTCGACCACCAACTGCGTCCGCTGTTCAGCTTTTTCCAGGCGCTGACCCTGCCGATCGGTGTGTACGCCACCGAGGCCGACTTCACCGACTACCAAATAACCAGCGAATTACTGAAAGCCCGTATTCAACTGGCGGCAGAACGCGCAGCGCCTTTGTTCGCCGCGCACTCCCCCTCTCTGCTGAAAATCGCTTAAGGATTGGTCATGGATGTTTTCTGGTTTCTGCCAACGCACGGCGACGGTCATTACCTGGGCACCACCCAGGGTGCACGGCCGGTCACCCTCAATTATCTGAAACAAGTCGCCCAGGCAGCTGACAGCCTGGGCTACCACGGCGTGCTGATTCCTACCGGGCGCTCGTGCGAAGACTCCTGGGTCATCGCCTCGGCCTTGGTGCCGCTGACCGAACGCCTGCGTTACCTGGTGGCGATTCGTCCGGGCATCATTTCGCCGACTGTCTCGGCGCGCATGGCGGCGACCCTCGATCGCCTGTCCAATGGCCGCCTGCTGATCAACGTGGTGACCGGCGGCGACCCCGACGAAAACCGTGGCGACGGCAGTTTCCTCGACCACGCCGAACGCTACGAAGTCTCCGACGAATTCCTACGTATCTGGCGCCGTGTGTTGCAGGGCGAATCGGTGGATTTCGAAGGCAAGCACCTGCGCGTGCAAAACGCCAAGGCCCTTTACCCGCCGGTGCAGAAGCCTTACCCGCCGCTGTACTTCGGTGGATCCTCCGACGCCGCCCACGACCTCGCCGCCGAGCAGGTGGACGTGTACCTGACCTGGGGCGAACCACCCGCCGCCGTTGCGGAAAAACTCGCGGATGTGCGTGAGCGCGCCGCACGCCACGGGCGCACCGTGAAGTTCGGCATCCGCCTGCATGTGATCGTGCGCGAGACCGAAGAAGACGCCTGGAAAGCCGCCGACAAGCTGATCGAGCACATCAGCGACGAAACCATCGCCGCCGCGCAAAAATCCTTTTCGCGCTTTGATTCCGAAGGCCAACGCCGCATGGCCGCCCTGCACGACGGGCGCCGTGACAACCTGGAAATCGCCCCCAACCTGTGGGCCGGCGTCGGCCTGGTGCGCGGCGGGGCCGGCACCGCGCTGGTGGGCAACCCGCAACAAGTGGCCGAACGCATCAAGGAATACGCGGACCTGGGGATCGAGAGCTTCATTTTCTCCGGCTACCCGCACCTGGAAGAAGCCTATCGCTTCGCCGAGCTGGTGTTCCCGTTGCTACCGGAACCCTATGCCAGCCTTGCCGGCCACGGCATCACCAACCTCACGGGCCCCTTTGGCGAAATGATTGCCAACGATGTGTTGCCGACCAAAGCTTGAGATCAATGAGGAACACCGTGTGACCGCCAAACCCCACAGCGTCCTGCCGTCCCCCTTGCAGACCGCCAGACTGCTGGCCGCCGACTTCGCCCTCACCGCCGTCGAACGTGACGAACGCGGCGGCACGCCCAAGGCTGAACGCGACGCCCTGCGCCAGAGCGGCCTGCTGGCCCTGAGCATTCCCACCCAGTACGGTGGCCTCGGCGCACGCTGGAGCGACACCCTGGGTATCGTGCGTGAATTCGCCAAGGTCGACAGCTCCATCGCCCATGTCTTCGGTTTTCACCACCTGATGCTCGCCACCGTGCGCCTGTTTTCACGCCCGGACCAATGGCAACCCTGGTTCGAACAGACCGCGCGCAAAAACTGGTTCTGGGGCAACGCCCTCAACCCGCTGGACACGCGCACCGTGGTCAAGGATTTCGGCGGCTGGCGCGAGTTCTCCGGCAAAAAGAGCTTCTGCTCCGGCGCCAGCGACTCGGAAATGCTGATCGCTTCGGCGGTGGACGAATCCGCCGGTGGCAAACTGCTGATCGCAGCGATCCCCAGCGGGCGCAGCGGCATCACCTTGCACAATGATTGGAACAATATCGGCCAGCGCCAGACCGACAGCGGCAGCGCCAGCTTCGAACGGGTGCGCGTCGAAGAATCCGAGCTGCTGCTCGATCCGGGACCGCTGAGCACACCCTTCGCCTGCCTGCGCCCGTTGATCGCCCAACTGACGTTCACCCACATGTTTCTCGGCATTGCCGAAGGCGCCTTCGAGGAAGCGCGCAATTACACCCTCACCGAAACCCGCGCCTGGCATAAATCCTCGGCCGAAGATGTGCGCAGGGACCCTTACGTACTGCATCACTACGGCGAATTCTGGGTCGCACTGGAAGGCGTGCGCCTGCTGGTGGAGCGCGCTGCCGACCTGCTCGACCAGGCCTGGGCCAAAGGCCCGAACCTCAGCGAAACCGAACGCGGCCAGTTGGCCATTGCCATCGCCACCGCCAAGGTCGCCGCCACCCAGCAGGGCCTGGAGCTGTGCAGCCGCCTGTTCGAAGTCACCGGTGCGCGCTCCACCCACGCGTCGCTGCGCCTGGACCGTCACTGGCGCAACCTGCGCACCCAGACCCTGCACGACCCGGTGGACTACAAACTCCACGAACTGGGGGACTGGGCGCTGAACCACTCCCTGCCGATTCCAACGTTCTATTCCTAAGAGAGGTGCCCATGCAGCTGTTGACCCTACCGCGCTCGCCCGCCCTCGCGACCTCGATCCGCGCCACGGCCCAGGTCTTCGAAGACCCCAAATCCCAGGCGTTGCTCGACCACATCCAGCAAGTGGCGCCCAGCGAAGCCAGCGTGCTGATCATCGGCGAGACCGGCACCGGTAAAGAGCTGGTGGCACGCCACATCCACAACCTCAGCGCACGGCGCAACCGGCCATTCGTGGCGGTCAACTGCGGGGCGTTCTCCGAGTCCCTGGTGGAGGCCGAACTGTTCGGCCATGAAAAAGGCGCCTTCACCGGCGCCCTCAGCGCCAAGGCCGGCTGGTTCGAGGAGGCCGACGGCGGCACGTTGTTTCTCGATGAGATCGGCGATTTGCCGATGGCGATCCAGGTCAAACTGCTGCGGGTCCTGCAGGAACGAGAAGTCGTACGCCTGGGTTCGCGCAAGAGCATTCCGATTGATGTGCGCGTCTTGGCCGCAACCAACGTACAGTTGGAAAAAGCCATCAACGCCGGGCATTTCCGCGAAGACCTCTATTACCGCCTCGACGTGGTCAGCCTGGAGCTCAGCCCGCTGCGCGAGCGCCCCGGCGATATCCTGCCGCTGACCCGACACTTTATCGAAGCCTACAGCCAGCGCCTGGGATATGGCCCCATCACCATCAGCCGCGAGGCCGAGCACAAGCTTAAAAGCTACAGTTGGCCGGGCAACATCCGCGAGTTGGAAAACGTGATCCACCACACCCTGCTGATCTGCCGGAACGGCGTGATCGAGCGCGACGACCTGCGCCTGTCTAACATGCGCATCGAGCGCCAGGACGACAGCCAGCACGGCAGCGACAACAGCGCTGAAGCATTGCTGGCGCGGGCCTTCCAGAAACTGTTCGAGGAACAGGCCGGCGCCCTGCATGAAAAGGTCGAAGATGCCCTGCTACGGGCCGCCTACCGTTTCAGCCATTACAACCAGGTCCACACCGCCAACCTGCTCGGCCTGAGCCGCAACGTCACACGTACGCGCCTGATCAAGATCGGCGAGCTGGCGGTGAACAAGCGCCGGCCCGGAGAAAACGTGCAAGGCGAGCGCATGCTGCACCTATCCATTTAGGCGGCAGTGCAACGCGTTGTCGTGGCTGCGCTCGAAACTGCGCAGCACCTGGAACGAACCAAAGGTCACGGCCGTGGCCTGGTGGGCGCGAATCAATGTCCAGAAATCTTCCTCGCCATGCTCAAAACACTGGAAGGCCGCCTCGCCGTCTTCACGCGAGTGCCATTGCAGGTAATTGAGCACCCGCCGTCCGTCATCGCTGACCAGCACACTCGCATTGATAAAGCCGCCATGGCCCTGGGCCAGGCGTTCGCTCTGAAGGGTCAAGGCGGCCACCAGGGCAGATTGTTGCCGGGGTTCGATCTGAAACTCGATCAATTGAGTGAAGCTGCGATTCTTCTCTGATACCTGCATGAACACTCCCCTTCCTCTGTAGGCAGAATCTTGCGATTCGATGCCATGCAGGGTAAAACCTCTAGTTAAGTCAAGGTCAAGCGCTTATCTGGAGTTTTTCATGCTCAACAAGGAACTCACTGTCGGCCAACTGGCCGCCCGCAGTGGTGTGGCGGTCACGGCGCTGCACTTCTACGAAACCAAGGGGCTGATCAAGAGCAATCGCAACGCCGGTAATCAACGGCGTTACCCCCGGGATGTACTGCGGCGCGTGGTGGTGATCAAGATCGCCCAGCGCCTGGGCATTCCGCTGGCAACGATTGGCGAAGCCTTGCAGACATTGCCGGAGGGGCGCACGCCCAACGCCCAGGATTGGGAGCGTTTGTCGGCGCTGTGGCGGCAAGACCTGGATGAGCGCATCAACAAGCTGACGCTGCTGCGCGACAAGCTCAATGGCTGTATTGGCTGCGGATGTTTGTCGATGGAGGCGTGTCCATTGCGCAATCAGGATGACCAGCTTGGTGAGCGCGGGCCGGGGGCACAGTTGCTGGAACCGACACCCCCTGCATGACCTGCGGCCCCAACACTTCGTCGACTGCCCACAGGCCACACGGAACGTGGCCTATAGTGAAGAGGCCGTTTCTCTACAACCACAATCAAGGAGAGCGATATGAGCGTTGAACCTATTCCGGAGGGCTACGCCAGCATCACGCCTTATATGGGCATCGACAAAGCCAGTGAAGCCATCGAGTTCTACAAAAAAGCCTTCGGCGCCACCCAGGTCATGCGTCTGGACATGCCGGATGGCAAAGTCGGCCATGCCGAGCTGCGCATCGGCGATTCGGCCATCATGCTGGGCACGCCCTGCGACGAAATGGCCCTGCGCAACCCGGCCGAACACACCAGTGTCGGCTTGCATCTGTATGTGAGCGATGTCGACGCGCAGTTCAAGCAAGCCGTTGCGGCTGGCGCCAGCGTCGTGTCCGAGCCCAAGGACCAGTTCTATGGCGACCGCTCCGCCAGTGTGAAGGATCCGTTCGGTCATCTGTGGTTCCTGGCGACCCACAAGGAGGACCTGACCGAAGCACAGATCCGCGAACGTGCCGAGGCCCTGTTCAAACAAGGCTGACCCTTTGCAGGAGCGAGCAAGCCCGCTCCTGCATCACACTTCATGAACACCCCCTCCACGTTTTTGCCCTTGCCCCGAATGCCGCGTGATTCCACGATGCAAGCATTCATCACAAGGAGTCATTCCATGTTCGCCGGATTCCAGAAAGACCAGTGCCACGTCAACGGCGTGGACATCAGCTACCGCAAAGGTGGTACAGGTCCCGGTCTGCTCCTGTTGCACGGGCATCCGCAAACCCACGTCATCTGGCACAAAGTCGCCGAGCAACTGGCTGAACACTTCACCGTGGTGGCCGCCGACCTGCGCGGCTATGGCGACAGCAGCAAGCCACCGGCCAATGACCATCACACCCATTATTCGAAACGGGAAATGGCCCGGGACAACGTCGAACTGATGCAGGCGCTGGGCTTCGACAGGTTCTCGGTGCTGGCCCACGACCGTGGTGCCCGCGTGGCCCACCGCCTGGCCCTGGACCACCCGGCGGCCGTGCAACGCATGGTGCTGCTGGACATTGCCCCGACCCTGTCGATGTACGCGCAGACCAACGAAGCCTTCGCCCGCGCCTACTGGCACTGGTTCTTCCTGATCCGTCCGGCGCCCTTGCCGGAAGCCTTGATCGAGGGCAACCCGGAGCTGTACCTGCGTAGCGTGATGGGCAGTCGCAGCGCCGGGCTCAAGCCGTTCACTCAGGAAGCCTTCGCCGAATACTTGCGTTGCCTGAAATTGCCGGGCGCCGCCACGGGCATCTGCGAGGACTACCGGGCTGCCGCCGGCATCGACCTTGAGCACGACCAGGCGGACATCGACGCCGGCCATCACCTGAGCCTGCCGTTACTGGTGATGTGGGGTGCCGAAGGCACTGTCGGGCGCTGCTTCGAGCCGCTCAAGGAATGGCAGAAAGTCGCCACCGACGTGCGTGGCAAGGCCCTGCCGGCCGGCCATTACATCGCCGAAGAAGCCCCTGAGTTGCTGCTGGGCGAAGTCCTGACCTTCCTTCGCTGAGCAGCGCTGTAACCCCGGTTCTTCCGCATCCTCGGCATTATCTGCCGGGAGGGCACCGATCGGCGCCTTCGCTGCTATCGCGTTCACCGCCGGCAAGCAACCGGGCCTGCCGAAAGGTCTGCCCAACCGGTGCTATTCTGGCGGCTCATGCCGCCAGCCCCGTTTGTGATGACTAACAAGAAAGATACCGTGCCCCTACCCGAAGACCTGCGGGTGTTCCTGACCGTGATCCGCAAGGCCGGTTTCGCTGCGGCGGCCGATGAGCTGGGCTTGTCGCCAGCGTATGTCAGCAAGCGCATCCAGATTCTCGAAACCACCTTGGCCACCCGCCTGTTGCACCGCACCAGCCGGCGCATTGCGCTGACCGAAGACGGTGAACGGGTGCAGCGCTGGGCGGTGCGCATCCTCGAAGATTTCCAGCAACTGTCCGATGAACTCTCCGACGCCCATGACCGCCCGCGTGGCCACCTGCATCTGTGCAGCAGCTTCGGTTTCGGTCGCAACCATGTGGCCCCCGCCGTGTCGTTGCTGGCTGAGCAGTACCCGGACCTGGAAATCCGCCTGGACCTGTTCGACCGCGTGGTGGATATCGTCAGCGAAGGCTTCGACCTGGAGATCCGCGTGGGCGACGACATCCCCGGCCAGCACATCGGCCGTCGGCTGGTGAGCAACCGGCGCGTGCTGTGCGCCGCCCCGGCTTACCTGGAGCGGCGCGGCACACCGCAACAGTTGAGTGACCTGGAGCAGCACGACTGCCTGATACTCAAGGAGCGCGATAACGCGTTCGGCATCTGGAACCTGGAGCGCGACGGCACCCAGGAAAGCGTGCGCGTACGCGGGCCGCTGTCGTCGAACAATGGCGAAATTGTGCTGCAGTGGGCATTGGATGGGCGCGGTGTGCTGCTGCGCTCGATGTGGGATGTGAAGCCGCTGTTGGAGCAAGGCAAGCTCGTGCAGCTACTGCACGGTTATACCCAGAGTGCCAACGTGTGGGCGGTATACCCGACACGGTTGGCGTATTCCGGGAAGTTGCGGGCCTGCGTGGAGTTTTTGCAGGAGCATTTCAAGGGATTGTCGATCTAGCTCAGCCAGGGGTTGGCTTGCAGGTGCCGGCGTTCGAAGGCCTTGATCTCCGCACTGCGCTGCAAGGTGCTGCCGATGGCATCCAGGCCCCGCAACAACGCAGTCTTGCGCAGGGTATCGATCTGGAACGGGATCACCTGGCCATCCGCCAAATGGATCTGCTGGGCTTCAAGGTCGACACTGATCTGCGCCTGGTCCGCCTGGCTGACGGTCTTGCCCAGCTGCTGCAACACCGCCTCATCCAAGGTGATCAACAACACCCCGTTGCGCTGGCAATTGTCATAGAAAATCCCCGCGAAGCTGCTGCCGATCAGCGCGCGGATGCCCATCTGCTTCAAGCCCCATACCGCGTGTTCCCGGCTGGAACCGCAGCCGAAGTTCGGCCCGACCACCATGAAACATGCGCCCTGCCAGGCCGGCAGGTTCAGCACGAACTCGGGGTTGGGCTCGCCGGACGGCAAGAAGCGCAGGTCGAAGAACAGCCCGCGGTCCAGGCCGCTGCGGTCAATACCCTTGAGAAACTGTTTGGGCATGATCACATCGGTATCGATGTTGGCCGCCAGCATCGGCGCGGCCTTGCCGGTGACCAGGGTGAAGGGTTGCAGGCTCATGGGTGCGCTCCAAAGTGGCGGATATCAGTGAGGCGGCCGGTAATGGCAGCGGCGGCGACCATCGCCGGGCTCATCAGGTGGGTGCGTGCGCCCGCGCCCTGGCGGCCTTCGAAGTTGCGGTTGGTGCTGGACGCACAGCGGTCGCCGGGGGCGAGCACATCGTCGTTCATCGCCAGGCACATCGAGCAACCCGACTGACGCCATTCAAAGCCGGCGTCGATAAAAATCGCTGCAAGGCCTTCGGCTTCGGCCTGGTCGCGCACTTCGGTGGAGCCCGGCACGATCATCGCCCGCACGTGTTCAGCGACGCGCTTGCCACGCACCACGCTGGCGGCGTCGCGCAGGTCTTCGATGCGGGCGTTGGTGCAGGAGCCGATGAACGCATGGCTGATGACGATCTCGCTCAACGGCATACCGGCTTCCAGGCCCATGTAGTTGAGGGCGCGGCGCATGTCCTGGCGCAGGATCAGGTCGCTGACGTCCTGCGGGTCGGGCACGCGGGCGCCGATGGGGGCGGCCTGGTCGGGGCTGGTGCCCCAGGTGACCATGGGTTCCAGGGTGCTGGCATCGAGGTGCACTTCCTGGTCGAACACCGCATCGGCATCCGAGTGCAGTTGGCGCCAGCCCACCAGCGCCTGGTCCCACAGCTCGCCTTTCGGCGCACGCGGCTTGCCCTTGAGGTAGGCGAAGACTTTTTCGTCCGGCGCCATGAACGCGCCGCGCGCGCCCGCTTCCACCGCCATGTTGCAGATGGTCATGCGCGCCTCGACGCTCAGCGCATCGATGGTGGAACCACGAAACTCAATGGCATAGCCCGTGGCACCGGAAGCGCCGATCTTGCCGATCAACGCCATGATCACATCCTTGGACGTCAGGCCGGGTGCCAGGTCGCCCTCAACCGTGACCCGCAGGGTCTTCAGACGCTTGTAGACCAGCGTCTGAGAGGCCAGCAGGTGTTCGATCTCCGAGGTGCCGATGCCGAAACCGAAGGCACCGAGGGCGCCGTAGGTGGTGGTGTGGCTGTCACCGGCGGCGATCACCATGCCTGGCAGGATAAAGCCCTGCTCCGGGGCGATTACGTGTTCGATGCCCTGGCGCTTGTCGAGGATGTCCAGCAGCTCGATGCCGAAGTCCCGGCAGTTCTCCGCCAGGTAGGACACCTGCCGCGCCCCGCCTGCATCGGGCATCGCCGCGACGCGCTTGGGCGTGGTGGGGTTCACATGGTCGACCACGGCCAGCGCCGTGCCTGGGCGCCACACGTTGCGCCCGGCCTCGCGCAAGCCGCTGAAGGCCTGGGGGCTGGTGTATTCGTTGATCACCTGGCGGTCGATATAAAGCAGCACATGGCCCTGGTCATCCAGGGGGCACACCGTGTGGGAATCGATGTGTTTGTCGTAGAGGGTTCGGGCAGTCATTTTTCTGGGCTCACTTTTGTCGGCGCTCAACGGTATGCGCCCATCCTACGCAGCCGCCTCGCCCCATCAATGGCGCCTGGGTGATGGCTTGGAACATGTTTCGTGTTCGATCAAGGCAATAAAACGCCCCGAATGTGAACCTGAAACATTTTCTTTCATATCCGCCTTAGGGATTTCTCATTCTCATCCGTCTTAACTTAGATACAGCCCGTCGCGTCAGCAAAAGCTACGACTGGCCTTTTCCGGGCCTCCATTGCCCTCCTCCGATCAAGACCCTCATTCACATGTCGAAGAAGTCACGCTCCAAACTCTGGTTTCTCGTACATAGCTGGCTGGCATTGCCTATCTGGTTCTTTGTACTGATCGTCTGCGTCACCGGCACCCTGGCGGTGGTCAGCCAGGAGATCGTCTGGCTGGCCAACCCGGATATCCGTGCGAGCAAGCCCTCGGACGATGCCGAACCGCTGAGCTATGACCAGGTGATCGCCGCCATCAAGCGCGATGAACCCCAGGTATATGTGCAGTCGATCAGCCGGCCCGACGAATCGCATTTTGCATTGAGCGTCGACCTCAGCTACCCCGACGGACGCTCGGTGGAGGTCTACGTCAACCCGTACACCGGGGCGATCCAGGGCATCAGCCCCTCCTTCAACTTCCAGCAGTTCACCCGCGCCCTGCATGGCTGGTGGCTGGTGCCGTTCACCAATGGCTACAGCTGGGGCTGGTACCTGGTGTCGGCACTCGGCATCCCGCTGCTGGCGTCGCTGGTCACCGGGCTGGTGGTGTACAAGCGGTTCTGGAAAGGCTTCCTGCGCCCGACTCTGCGGATCCGCCACGGCGCGCGGATTTTCTGGGGGGACTTCCACCGCTTGAGCGGTATCTGGTCGATCTGGTTCATAGCAGTCATCTCCGTTACCGGCATCTGGTTCCTGATCCGGGCGATTTTGGGCGACAACCAGATTTCGATTTCCACCGAACCGGTCATCCCGGTGATTGCCCGGGAGAAGGTGCCGATGTCGGCGCCCGGCGTGCCGGCCCCCATGATTCCGGTGGACGAGGCGATCAAGATCGCCACCCAGCGCATCCCTGGCCTGGAGGCAAGCTTCATCAGCCTGCCGCTCAATGCCTACAGTCACCTGCAGATCGGCGGGCGGGGCTGGTACCCGTTGATGTTCCAGACCGCGCAGATCAACCCCTATGACGGTGAAGTGGCTGCGGCGCACCTGCTGTCCGACCGTTCGAAGCTGGAGTTCGTCACCGAATCCATGCGCCCCCTGCACACCGGCGACTTCGGCGGCATCTGGATCAAGCTGATCTGGGCCTTCTTCGGCCTGATCATGAGCATGATGGTGTTGAGCGGCCTGCTGATCTGGACCAAGCGCACCGCCCTGGCCACCCTCAATGCCTTCAAGCGTGAAGTCAAGGCACAGCACAAACCGGTTTCCCTCCCCGCCCGGCAGGCGCAAACCTCGGAGGCCAACTCATGAGCAAGGTCGCTGCGGTAAAACCATCGCCTCTGCGGGCGCTCTGGCTGAAATGGCGTTTCCATCTCAATGTGCTGCTGTTGCTGGTGCCGCTGGGCTTCATGCCCAAGTACTTCGCCGATGCAGCGCTGTTTCGCGGCGACACCGGCATCGGCGAACGGGTGGCCGGCGACGTACAGGTCGGACCCTGGAGCCTGAAGCTTGCCGAGTTTCGCAATGAAGGCCCGCGCCCCGACCCGGCCGGCCCGATGAAATTCTTCAACGCCGCCCTGTGCGACAGCTGTGCCAACCAGGTCAAGGCCACCTACCTGCGCATCGGCAAGCCGCGCAGCCTGCGCGCTGCCGGGGTGATCTTCTTCGGTACGCCCTACCGCATGGGCGCCGGCCTGCCGATCCCGGAACGCACGCCCGTCGACGCCGAACTGTGGGTGACCATGGAAGGCTGGGACGGCAGCATGCATCAGGGTTCCATCCCGTTGAGCCAGGCTTCGCCTGCCACGATTGCCTGGCTGAACAAGCAAGGAGTTAAACCATGACTTTGATGCGACTGACCCGCGCCTGCGGCGTCCTGTTGATGGGTGCGGGGTTCAGTACCGTCGCCCTCGCCCACAACCCGATGTGCGAGTGCAAGGAAATCCCCGGTGAGCAGATCCAGTGCAAGGGCGGCTTCTCCGACGGCAGCGGTGCACCCGGCGTGACCCTGGACGTGATCGGCTACGACGAAACCATCCTGGTGCCCGGCAAGCTCGGCCAGGACTCGACCCTGACCTTCAAGAAACCGTCCGCCGAGTTCTACGTGCTGTTTGATGCCGGTCCCGGCCACGTGGTGGAAATCGACCAAGCGGATATCCAGCCGCAATGAGTACCACACAGGTTGTACGCCCGGCCGGTGCCGGTCACGAAACCCTCTACGTGCTGCTGTTGTGCCTGATCATCCTCGCGGTGGCCGGCTCGGTAATAGCACTGCACGGTGAATCCCAGGAAGTCGCGGCGGTGCCCAGCCACCAATTGGACGCGCGCCGCGACTTGAGCGCCGCCGAGCAAGGCGTCTATGCAGACCTGCGGGTGACCCTGGATGAAATCCAGCTGTTGCAGCAGGAACAAAGCGCGCTGCCCAGCCCGGCGCAACTGGCCGAAGAAGGCTTTGCGCCGTTTGCCCAGGACGCCAGTTCGGTCAGCCGTGGCGATCACCGCTGGCAACTGTTGGAACCCTCGGCCTACCTGGGCTTGAGCCAGGCGCCAGCGACCAGCGGTTCATTACTGATGCGCGTGCACGGTGCCGAGCCGGACATCTGGCTCAATCGCCAGGCCAACCTCGCCGCTCCCTCCGACCTCTCCGACCAGGCGCTGATCGCAGCCGGCTGGCGGCAGGTGGTCGCGCAATTCGATGCCGGCGTCACCCGCCAGCACCGTCACTGAACGAGAAGACCGATTGCCCATGTCTATTTCATCGCCCCTGTTGCGCCTGTTGCTGGTTGGCCTGTTCAGCCTGATGCTCGCTCCCCTGGCCAATGCCGAGGCAACCAAGCGCCTGCGTATCGGCATCACCCTGCACCCTTATTACAGCTACGTGGCCAATGTCGTCGGCGACAAGGCCGAGGTGGTGCCGCTGATTCCGGCCGGTTTCAACCCGCATGCCTACGAGCCACGCGCCGAAGACATCAAGCGCATCGGCACCCTGGACGTGATCGTGCTCAACGGCGTCGGCCACGATGATTTCGCCGACCGCATGATCGCTACCAGCGAGCGCCCGGACATCCCGGTGATCGAAGCCAACGCCAATGTGCCATTGCTGGCCGCCACCGGTAACGCCGCACGCGGTGCGGGCAAGGTGGTCAACCCGCATACCTTCCTGTCGATCAGCGCATCGATTGCCCAGGTCAACAACATTGCCCGCGAACTGGGCAAGCTCGACCCGGACAACGCCAAGACCTACACCCAGAACGCCCGCGCCTACGGCAAGCGCCTGCGCCAGATGCGTGCCGATGCCCTGGCCAAATTGACCAGCGCACCCAACCCGGACCTGCGCGTGGCCACCGTGCATGCGGCCTACGACTATCTGCTGCGCGAGTTCGGCCTGGAAGTCACCGCCGTGGTCGAACCGGCCCACGGCATCGAGCCAAGCCCCAGCCAGTTGAAGAAAACCATCGACGAACTGCGCGCCCTGGACGTGAAGGTGATCTTCTCGGAGATGGACTTCCCGTCCACCTACGTCGACACCATCCAGCGTGAATCCGGGGTCAAGCTGTACCCGCTGTCGCATATTTCCTACGGCGAATACAGCGCCGAGAAGTACGAAGTGGAAATGACCGGTAACCTCAACACGGTGGTCCGGGCAATTCAGGAGTCCGGAGCATGACGGCGGCGGAACAGCTGAAGGCGGTCAGCGTCGGCCCGACGCTCGAGTTCGACAAGGTGTCGTTGACCCTGGGTCGCACCGCGATCCTCGATGCGGTGAGTTTCCAGGTACAGCCGGGCAGCATCCATGCGCTGGTCGGCCCCAACGGCGGCGGTAAAAGCTCGCTGATCAAGACCCTGCTCGGGCAAACACCCCATCAGGGTCGGCTGAGCCTGCATTGGCCGGCCGCACCCGGCACCATCGGTTATGTACCCCAGGCCCTGGAGTTTGACCGGGGCTTGCCGATGACCGTGGATGATTTCATGGCTGCCATGTGCCAACGGCGCCCGGCGTTCCTGGGCCTGTCCAGGCACTACGCCGGCGCGATCGGGGATGCACTGGAGCGCGTCGGCATGCAGGACAAACGCAAGCGGCGCATGGGCGCGCTGTCCGGCGGTGAACGCCAGCGTGTGCTGCTGGCCCAGGGGCTGATCCCGGCGCCGCACCTGCTGGTGCTGGATGAGCCGATGTCGGCCCTCGACGAAGCCGGTATCCAGGTGTTCGAGCGCCTGCTCAATGACTGGCGCCTGGCCGGGATCACCGTGCTGTGGATCGAGCATGACCTGGAAGCCGTGGGCCGCCTGGCCGACCGCGTCACCGGCCTGAACCGCCGCGTGCTGTTCGATGCCACGCCCAAGGAGGCGCTGACCCCGGACCGCCTGCTGACCCTGTTCTCCACCCACCCTCGGAGCCCGGCGCAATGAGTTATGAAGCCTTTCGCTTGATGGTCCAGGGCTGGGCCTCTTCCGGCTACCTGCCGGAGGCGCTGGCCTACGGTTTTGTGGTCAACGCCCTGCTCGCCGGTCTGCTGATCGGCCCGGTGCTGGGCGGCCTGGGCACGCTGGTGGTGGTCAAGCGCTTCGCATTTTTCTCCGAAGCGGTTGGCCATGCCGCGTTGACCGGCGTGGCAGTCGGGATCCTGCTGGGTGAACCCTACACCGGGCCGTATGGCGCACTGTTCGGCTACTGCCTGCTGTTCGGCATCCTGCTCAACTACCTGCGCAACCGCACGGGCCTGGCGCCGGACACCTTGATCGGGGTGTTCCTGTCGGTGTCCCTGGCGCTGGGGGCGAGCCTGTTGCTGATCCTGGCCGGCAAGATCAACGTGCATATCCTCGAGAACGTGCTGTTTGGCTCGGTGTTGACGGTCAACGGCAACGATCTGCTGGTGCTGGCGGTTGTCGGTGCGCTGGTAATGGCCCTGGCGCTGCCGCTGTACAACCGCATCATGCTGGCCAGCTTCAATCCGCAGTTGGCCGCTGTGCGCGGCGTCGCCGTGAAAACCCTGGACTACCTGTTCGTGATCCTGGTGACGCTGATCACCGTCGCGGCGGTCAAGGTCATCGGGGCGATCCTGGTGGGGGCGCTGCTGGTGATTCCGGCGGCTGCGGCGCGCCTGCTGAGCCAGTCGCTGAAGGGCTTCTTCTGGGTCTCGGTGGCGATTGCCACAGTCAGCACCCTGTGCGGGATCCTGCTGCCGATCATCTTCGACCTGCCCGTGCCGTCCGGCGCCGCCATCATCCTGGTCGCCGGTATCGCCTTCGCCCTGGCCGCCATCGCGCGCGGCACAGTGCCCAGCCTCAAAGGAAATCTTGGATAATGCGCCCTGTACTTCGTCCATTGGCTCTGGCCATCACGTGTTTCATCAGCACTTCGGCCCTGGCGGTCGACGGGGTAGAGCCCAAACCTCTCAAGATCCATCAGGGATTGGGCCACGTCGCACTGAGCAAGGCCACTTCGGTAAAACAGGTGAAGATCCTCGCTTCGCTGCCGATTACCTACGGCCTGGCCGAGGTGCTGCTCAAAGGCACCAACGTACAGCTTGAGCGCGCCGCGCCGGCCAACTTGCCAGGTTCACGCCAGGTGTCCTACTTCACCGGCCGTGGCGCGCCGGCCCTGAGCAAATTGGCGCTGGACGCCGACGCCGCCATCGGCCTGCGCTCATTGTGGGCCGATGACCCGCTGTACCCGGTGGCGCGGCGTAGCAATATCCGTATCGTCGAAGTCGACGCCGCCCGCCCGGTGGATGGTGGCTTGCCTGGCATCGCCGTACAGCCTGGCGTTGCCGATGGCCTGAACAGCCAGCCATGGCAGTCGAGCAACAATATGGGACGCATGGCCGATGTACTGGCTGCCGACCTGAGCCGCCTGGCCCCGGGCGCCAAGCCGAAGATCGACGCCAACCTCGCCGCCCTCAAGCAGCGCCTGCTCAAACTCACCGCCGACAGCGAAGCGCGCCTGGCCAAGGCGGATAACCTGAGTGTGGTCAGCCTGAGCGATCACTTTGCTTATCTGATCAGCAGTTTGAACCTCGAAGCGCTCAGCACCGATGCACGGCCGGATGCCGACTGGACGCCCGAGGCGCTACAGAAACTCACGGCCGAGCTGAAGGACAACGATGTGGCGGTGGTGCTGCATCATCGCCAGCCGAGTGAGGCGGTGACGGCAGCGGTAACGGCAAGTGGCGCCAGGCTGCTGGTGCTGAACGTGGACGGTGCGGAACCGGTGGCGGAGCTGGAGACCAATGTGGACCAGGTGATCAAGGCGCTGACCCCATGACATCCACACCGACATGAATCGCATCATGCCGCCAGAACTCCAGGTCGCAGTCGATCAACCGCTGGTGCTGGTCATAATTGACCCGGGCGATACGCAAGCCCGGGCTGCCCACCGATACGCGCAACGCCGCAGCAGCCTCCACCGGCAGTGACGTCGGCACGATCTCGAAACGCACCCGCCCGTAGTGCAGGTCGTACTTGCGTGCGTACAGCTCGGTCATCGACTGATTCAAATCACACGCCAGGATCCCCGGGAAATACTGCGGGTTCAGGTAGTGCTCCACATACAATACCAGGCGTCCATCGATGCGCCGACCCCGGCAGATCTGGATCACGCTCGACAGTGCCGGCAGCTGCAACCAGGCGCACACCGCCGCCGACGCCGGTTGCAGCCGCGCGGAGATGACCTCGGTGGACGCCACCCGCCCCTGGTCGCTGACCATCGCGTGAAAGTGGCTGCGTTGCATCAGGTTGTAGGCCAACCGTGGCGGCGAGACAAACCAGCCGCGTCGCTCCTCGCGATAAATCTGACCCTGCGCTTCCAGTTGTAACAAGGCTTCCCGCACGGTAATCCGGGTGGTACCGAACAACTCGCTGAGCTTGCGCTCGGCCGGCAGTTTGCTGGCAGGCGGCAACAGGCCGTGGTCGATCTGCTCTTGCAGCGCCAGGCCGATGGATGTCACCGCCTTGATTGCCTCATCACGCATCAACGTTACCTATCTGGACTAGACCAGCACCGACAAGGTGCACAAACCGCTCCGTAAATGGGCTTGCACGGTTGAGTGCCAGCCTAGGTAGTACAGATGACCGACAGATGACAGTCCGTGTGCAGCCGTCGCAGCACACCCTGCAATACGTCGGCCAAGTCCCTTCCCCACGGGCACTTGAGCATGGTCTACGCTGACTCTGCGACAAGCGACATCAGCATTTTAAAAACGACATCGACATGAAACTGTCATCCATCGAGCCTAGATTGGCTCAGGTATTGCTCTGACCTAGACCAACAACACCGCAGAAACAACCGCCGCGTTGAAAACGCCCAAAGGAGCTTCGGATGAAACAGCTTTTCCTGGCATCACTGTTAGGCTCGACCATTGCCATGTGCACCGCCGCCATGGCCGCTGATACCGATCTAAAAACCCTGGAAGCTGCCGCCAAGGCAGAAGGCGCTGTCAACAGCGTCGGCATGCCCGATGACTGGGCCAACTGGAAAGGCACCTGGGAAGACCTGGCCAAGACCTACGGCCTCAAGCACATCGACACGGACATGAGCTCGGCCCAGGAAATCGCCAAGTTCAAGGCTGAGAAAGACAACGCCAGCGCCGACATCGGCGACGTGGGCGCGGCGTTCGGGCCGATTGCGGTGAAGCAGGACGTGACCCAGCCGTACAAACCGTCCACCTGGGCCCAGGTCCCGGATTGGGCGAAAGACAAGGACGGTCACTGGGCCCTGGCCTACACCGGCACCATCGCGTTTATCGTCAACAAGAAGCTGCTGCACGGCTCTGAAGTGCCCACCCGTTGGGCTGACCTGCAAAACGGCAAATACAAGGTCTCCATCGGTGACGTAAGCACTGCGGCGCAAGCGGCCAACGGCGTACTGGCAGCCGCCATTGCCAATAAAGGCGACGAAAAGAACATCGCCCCCGGCCTGCAATTCTTCACCAAGATCGCCCAGCAAGGCCGCCTCTCACTGTCCAACCCGACTATCGCCACAATGGAAAAAGGTGAAGTCGAAGTGGGTGTGGTCTGGGACTTCAACGGCCTGAGCTACAAGGCCAAGATGGCCAACCCGGATGACTACGTGGTGTTGATCCCATCGGATGGCTCGGTGAAATCCGGCTACACCACCCTCATCAACAAATACGCCAAGCACCCGAACGCCGCCAAGCTGACCCGCGAGTACATTTTCAGCGACGCCGGCCAACTCAACCTGGCCAAAGGCAATGCGCGTCCGATCCGTGCTGAAACCGACCTGAAACTGCCGACCGAGATCGCCAAGAACCTGATCCCGGGCGAGCAGTACACCAAGGCCAACCCGCAGCCGATCAAGGATGCCGATGCCTGGGAAGCCACGTCCAAGAAGCTGCCCCAGCTGTGGAACGAGCAAGTCATCGTAGAGATGAAGTAAGCCTGCCACCCCACATTGGACTCCACTGGAGATCCAATGTGGGAGGGGGCTTGCCCCCGATGGCGGTGGATCAGTGACAGATATTCAAACTGACACACCGCTATCGGGGGCAAGCCCCCTCCCACACTTGAACCCAGATGCATCAGGAATATCGAGCCAAGTCCATCGTTGCGGAGCGCCTCCCCCCATGAAGCACAATGTCATCCTTGTCGTGCTCGACGGCCTCAACTTCGAGGTTGCGCGGCACGCCATGGGGCACTTGCAGGCCTATGTCGGCGCAGGACGCGCAGCCCTGTACAAACTGGAATGTGAACTGCCCGCCCTGTCCCGCCCGTTGTACGAATGCATTCTCACCGGTGTACCGCCGATCGATAGCGGCATCGTGCACAACAACGTCTCGCGCCTGTCCAACCAGCGCAGCATCTTCCATTACGCCACCGACGCCGGCCTCACTACCGCGGCGGCGGCTTATCACTGGGTCAGCGAGTTGTATAACCGCACGCCCTTTCTCGCCGCCCGCGACCGTCATACCGACGACCCGGCGCTGGCGATCCAGCACGGGCATTTCTACTGGAATGACCACTACCCGGATTCCCACCTGTTCGCCGACGCCGAAAGCCTGCGCCTCAAGCACGCGCCGAACGTCCTGCTGGTGCACCCGATGAACATCGACGACGCCGGCCACAAGCACGGCCTCGACACCCCCCAGTACCGCAACAGCGCACGCTCGGCCGACATCATCCTGGCCGATTACCTGCACACCTGGCTCGACGCCGGCTACCAGGTGCTGGTGACCGCCGACCACGGCATGAACAACGACCGTTCCCACAACGGCCTGCTCCCCGAAGAACGCGAAGTGCCGCTGTTTGTGCTGGGGGCTGCGTTCAGCCTGGACAGCCGCGCCGCACCGAAACAGACCGAGCTGTGCGGCACCGTCTGTGAGCTGCTGGGCGTACCCCACGACAAACCTGTATGCCGGGAGCTGTTGAAATGATCCGAGGCAAATGGCTGGCGCTGCTGTGCCTGGTGCCTTTCGCACTGTTCTTTATCGTGTTCGAAATCGCCCCGTTGGTATGGGTGCTGATCAACAGCCTGCAAACCGAAGAAGCTGGCTGGGGCGTGGAAAACTTCACGCGCATCTTCAGCTCGAAGTTCTACCTGCAAGCCATCCAGTTCAGCCTGGAGATCAGCTTCTACTCCAGCGTGTTCGGCATCATCATCGCCACCCTCGGCAGTTACTCCCTGCGTCGGGTGGATTCGCCGCTGCGCAACTTCGTTACCGCCTTTGCCAACATGACCAGCAACTTTGCCGGCGTGCCCCTGGCCTTCGCCTTCATCATCCTGTTGGGCTTCAACGGCAGCATTACGATCATGCTCAAGCAGGCGGGGATCATTCAGGACTTCAACCTGTATTCGAAGACCGGGTTGATCATTCTCTACACCTATTTCCAGATTCCCCTCGGTGTACTGCTGCTGTACCCGGCCTTCGATGCGCTGCGCGAGGACTGGCGTGAGTCGGCGTCGCTGCTGGGTGCCAACGGTTGGCAGTTCTGGCGACACATCGGCTTGCCGGTGCTCACCCCGGCCCTGCTCGGCACCTTCGTGATCCTGCTGGCCAACGCCCTTGGGGCCTATGCCACGGTGTATGCGCTGACCACCGGCAACTTCAACGTGCTGCCGATCCGCATCGCGGGCCTGGTCTCCGGTGACGTGTCCCTCGACCCGAACCTGGCCAGTGCCTTGGCCGTGGTGCTGGTGGCGCTGATGACCGTGGTCACCGTGGTCCATCAACTGCTGCTCAAGAGGAGCTACCATGTCTCGCGCTGAAGCCGGCCCGGCCTCCCTCTACCACCGCGTGGTGGTGTGCCTGTTGTTTGCGATCCTGGTGCTGCCGCTGATCGGCACCTTCGTCTATTCCATCGCCAGCAGTTGGTCGGCAACGATCCTGCCCGCTGGTTTCACGGTGAAATGGTATGTGCAGCTGTGGAGCGACCCGCGCTTCCTGATGGCCTTCGGGCAATCGTTGCTGGTGTGCGTGGGCGCCTTGGTGCTGTCGGTGGTGCTGATTTTGCCGCTGCTGTTCGTGGTGCATTACCACTTTCCCAAACTCGACGCGCTGATGAACATCCTGATCCTGCTGCCCTTCGCGGTGCCGCCCGTGGTGTCGTCGGTGGGCCTGCTGCAATTGTATGGCTCAGGTCCCTTTGCGATGGTGGGCACGCCGTGGATTTTGATCGGCTGCTACTTCACCGTGGCACTGCCGTTCATGTACCGGGCGATCACCAACAACCTGCAGGCGATCAACCTGCGCGACCTGATGGACGCCTCCCAGCTGCTTGGCGCCAGCACCTGGCAGGCGGCGATCCTGGTGGTGCTGCCCAACCTGCGCAAAGGCTTGATGGTGGCACTGTTGCTGTCGTTCTCGTTCCTGTTCGGTGAGTTCGTGTTCGCCAATATCCTCGTGGGTACGCGCTACGAAACCCTGCAGGTCTACCTGAACAACATGCGCAACAGCAGCGGCCACTTCACCAGTGCCGTCGTGATTTCCTACTTCTTCTTTGTGCTGGTGCTGACCTGGGCCGCCAATATCTTGAACAAGGACAAAAGCCAATGAGCTTCGTCAGCGTCCAACACCTGCAAAAAAGCTACGCCGGCACCCCGGTGTTCAGTGACATCAACTGCGAAATCGCCAAGGGCGAGTTCGTCACCCTGCTCGGCCCGTCCGGTTGCGGCAAGTCCACGCTGCTGCGCTGCATCGCCGGGCTGACCTCGGTGGACAGTGGCAAAATCCTGCTGGATGGCCAGGACATCGTCCCGCTGAGCCCGCAGAAACGCCATATCGGCATGGTGTTCCAGAGCTATGCGCTGTTCCCCAACATGACCGTGGAACAGAACGTCGCCTTCGGCCTGCGCATGCAGAAGGTCAACGCCGACGACAGCCACAAGCGCGTGCAGGAAGTCCTGCAACTGGTAGAACTCAAGGACCTCGCCGGTCGCTACCCGCACCAGATGTCCGGCGGCCAGTGCCAGCGCGTGGCCCTCGCCCGCTCATTGGTCACGCGCCCGCGCCTGTTGCTGCTGGATGAGCCGCTGTCGGCACTGGATGCGCGGATTCGCAAGCACCTGCGCGAGCAGATCCGCCAGATCCAGCGCGAGCTGGGGCTGACCACGATCTTTGTGACCCATGACCAGGAAGAAGCCCTGACCATGTCCGACCGGATCTTCCTGATGAACCAGGGCAAGATCGTGCAGAGCGGTGATGCCGAGACCCTCTACACCGCGCCAGTGGACGTATTCGCCGCCGGTTTCATCGGCAACTACAATCTGCTGGATGCCGACAAGGCCACCCAATTGCTGCAACGCCCGATCAACAGCCGTATCGCCATCCGCCCGGAAGCCATCGAGCTGAGCCGCAATGGCGAGTTGGACGCCTTGGTTCGCAGCCACAGCCTGCTGGGCAACGTGATTCGCTACCGCATCGAAGCGCGCGGCGTGGAACTGGTGGTGGACGTGCTCAACCGCTCGGCCGACGACTTGCACCCGGATGGGCAACGCCTGGCACTTTCCATCGACCCCAGCGCCCTGTGTGAAGTAGCCTGAGCAGCGACGATTATTGAGAGAGCGTGACGGATGGCATTGGTAATTTTTGATCTGGACGACACCCTGATCCATGGCGACTGCGCCACCCTGTGGAGCGAGCAGATGGGCCGCCTGGGCTGGGTCGACCCTGAGTCGTTCATGCGCAGGAACAACGAATTGATGGCCGCCTACAGCCAGGGCCAGCTGAAGATGGAAGACTTCATGGACTTCAGCCTGGAGCCGATGATCGGCCGCACGCCGGAGGAAATCGAGCACTTGGTGGAGCCGTGGGTCGAGGATGTGATCGAGCCGCTGATCTACAGCGACGCCACCAAGACCATCGCCCGCCACCGTGCGAATGGCGACCGGATCCTGGTGATCTCCGCCTCGGGCACGCACCTGGTTACGCCGATTGCGGCGCGGATCGGCATTGATGAAGTGCTGGGGATTGAACTGGACGTCAGCCATGGCGTGTACAGCGGGCGTACCGCGGGTGTACTGACGTACCGTGAAGGCAAGATCACGCGTCTGCTGGCGTGGTTGGAACAGGAAGGTGAAACGCTGGAAGGCGCGTATTTCTATTCGGACTCACGCAATGATTTGCCGTTGCTGCTGAAGGTGGATCATCCGCAGGTGGTGAACCCGGACCCGGTACTGCGCGAACACGCCGAAAAAGCTGGCTGGCCAATCCACCACTGGATCTGATTGAACCGAGATCAAAATGTGGGAGGGGGCTTGCCCCCGATGGCAGTGTGTCAGATGAAGAATTCTTCACTGTCCCACCGCCATCGGGGGCAAGCCCCCTCCCACATTGACCGCATTCAGCTCAAATTTTCGTCGATCACCAACACCAACTTCCCGGAAATCTGGTTGGTCGCCAGCTCGGCAAACGCCGCCTCGGCATCCTTGATCGGGAAGGTCTTGGCCAGTTGCGGGCTCAGCCGCCCTTCAACAAACAGCGGCCATACATGCTGGCTCAAGTCGCTGAGCAGGTCGGCCTTGAACTGATCACTGCGGCTGCGCAAGGTCGAGCCCAGCAACTGAATGCGCTTGCCCAGTACCTGGGCCAGGTCCAGTTGCGCGTCACGCCCGCCCATCAAGCCGATCAACACCCAACGACCATCGAGGGCCAGCAGCTTGAGGTCCAGCGCCGCATAGTTGCCACCGACCGGGTCGAGGATCACATCGAACGGCCCGAAATCCCGCAACCCCTCGATGCCGTCGGTACGCACCACGCCGCCCTGTGCACCGAGCTCCTCGCAATAGGTCAGGCGCTCTGCCGAGCCGACGCTGACCCAGCACGGACTGCCAAACGCCTTGCACAACTGGATCGCCGCCGAGCCCACGCCGCTGGCGCCGGCATGCAGCAGTACCTTTTCACCGGGCTTGAGGCCCGCCAACTGGAACAGATTCAGCCACGCCGTGCTGTACACCTCGGGCAGCGCCGCCGCTTCGACCAGCGACAGGCCTTCCGGAACCGGCAGCACGTGGCGCGCATCCACCACCACTTCCTCGGCCATGCCGCCACCGGCGAGCAGTGCGCAAACCCGGTCACCGACTTGCCAGGACGAGCCGGCGCCCACTTCGCTGATCACCCCGGAACACTCCAGGCCCAGCACGTGGCTGGCACCCGGCGGCGGCGGATAGAGCCCCGCCCGCTGTAATAAATCGGCGCGATTGAGGCCCGCTGCCGCCACACGAATACGAACTTGCCCTACATCGCAAGTAGGACCGGGTTCTTCCAACCACTCCACATGACCGTCAACGCCTTGCAATGCTTTCACAGTGCCTCCATAGTGAGTCTGGACTGAGCCCGTAGCTGTATCGCCGGGCTTTTTGCATTATGCGACCGGACCATATGGAACCGGCTCCCTCAAAGACGGCCTAATATGCGTTATCAATTGCCCCCGCGTCGAATCAGCATGAAGCATCTGTTCCCCAGCACCGCCCTCGCTCTATTCATTGGTCTCGGCTTCGCGTCGATGTCGACCAATACGTTCGCAGCCAACAGCTGGGACAATCTTCAACCTGATCGCGATGAGGTGATTGCCAGCCTTAACGTCGTCGAGTTGCTCAAGCGCCATCACTACAGCAAGCCGCCGCTGGACGACGCTCGCTCAGTGATCATCTACGACAGCTACCTCAAGCTGCTGGACCCGTCGCGCAGCTACTTCCTAGCCAGCGATATCGCTGAGTTCGACAAGTGGAAGCCCCAGTTCGACGACTTCCTCAAGAGCGGCGACCTGCAGCCCGCGTTCACCATCTACAAGCGTTACCTGGACCGCGTCAAAGCGCGTCTGGACTTCGCCCTGGGTGAGCTGGACAAAGGCGTCGACAAGCTCGACTTCACCCAGAAGGAAAACCTTCTGGTGGACCGCAAGGACGCACCTTGGCTGACCAGCACCGCCGCGCTTGACGACCTGTGGCGCAAACGCGTCAAGGACGAAGTGCTGCGCCTGAAGATCGCCGGCAAAGAGCCCAAGGCCATCCAGGAGCTGTTGACCAAGCGCTACAAGAATCAGTTGGCGCGCCTGGACCAGACCCGTGCCGAAGATATCTTCCAGGCCTACATCAACACCTTCGCGATGTCCTACGACCCGCACACCAATTATCTGTCGCCAGATAACGCGGAAAATTTTGATATCAACATGAGTCTATCGCTGGAAGGCATCGGTGCCGTCCTGCAAAGCGACAATGATCAGGTCAAGATCGTGCGCCTGGTACCGGCAGGCCCGGCCGACAAGACCAAGCAGGTCGCTCCGGCCGACAAGATCATCGGCGTGGCCCAGGGCGACAAAGAGATGGTCGACGTGGTCGGTTGGCGCCTGGACGAAGTGGTCAAGCTGATCCGTGGGCCGAAAGGCAGCGTGGTGCGCCTGGAAGTGATTCCGCACACCAATGCACCGAACGACCAGACCAGCAAGATCGTGTCCATCACCCGTGAAGCGGTGAAGCTCGAAGACCAGGCTGTGCAAAAGAAAATCCTCAACCTCAAGCAGGATGGCAAGGACTACAAGCTGGGCGTGATTGAGATCCCGGCCTTCTACCTGGACTTCAAGGCCTTCCGTGCCGGCGATCCGGACTACAAATCCACCACCCGCGACGTGAAGAAAATCCTCACCGAACTGCAGAAGGAAAAAGTCGACGGCGTGGTCATCGACCTGCGCAACAACGGCGGCGGCTCCCTGCAGGAAGCCACCGAGCTGACCAGCTTGTTTATCGACAAGGGCCCGACCGTGTTGGTACGCAACGCGGATGGCCGTGTCGACGTGCTGGAAGACGAGAACCCGGGCGCCTTCTACAAAGGCCCGATGGCCTTGCTGGTCAACCGCCTCTCGGCCTCGGCCTCGGAGATTTTCGCCGGCGCCATGCAGGACTACCACCGCGCCTTGATCATCGGCGGCCAGACCTTCGGCAAAGGCACCGTGCAGACCATCCAGCCGCTGAACCATGGCGAGCTGAAACTGACGCTGGCCAAGTTCTACCGGGTTTCCGGGCAGAGCACCCAGCACCAGGGCGTACTGCCGGACATCGATTTCCCGTCGATCATCGACACCAAGGAAATCGGCGAAAGCGCCCTGCCGGAAGCCATGCCGTGGGACACCATCCGCCCGGCGATCAAGCCGGCGTCGGATCCGTTCAAGCCGTTCCTGACGCAGTTGAAGGCTGACCACGACACCCGCTCCGCCAAGGATGCCGAGTTCGTGTTCATCCGCGACAAGCTGGCCCTGGCCAAGAAGTTGATGGAAGAAAAAACCGTCAGCCTCAACGAAGTGGACCGTCGCGCGCAGCATGCCGACATCGAAAACAAGCAACTCGTACTGGAAAACATCCGCCGCAAGGCCAAGGGTGAGGATCCACTCAAGGAGCTGAAGAAAGAAGACGAAGATGCGCTGCCGACCGAAGCGGAAAAAACCAAGCCGGAAGACGACGCCTACCTGGCCGAGACCGGCCGGATCCTGCTGGACTACCTGAAGATCAGCAAGCAGGTGGCCAAGCAGTAAATGATGGCGATTTAATGTGATCGCTCCTTGGAGTGTCATCATATAGACATCATTCTGTCGTGAAATGAAGGACCGCAGGTTTCAAGCCTGCGGTCCTTTTTTTTCGATCGAGATCGCCATGACCATGACCGAACAGCTGAATGCATTGGGCTCTATCTTGGCTCAAGGCAGTTTGCACAGCCTGTTCCAACCGATCATCTGCCTGTCTGAACGGCGCATTCTCGGCTACGAAGCCCTCAGCCGCGGCCCGTCCAACAGCCCGCTGCACTCCCCCGTCGCCCTGTTCTCCGTGGCCAGCCAGGCCGGACGCCTGAGTGAACTGGAGATCGCCTGCCGCGAAAGCGCGTGCCGGCGCTTCAGCGAGCAGAAGCTACCGGGCAAGCTGTTCCTCAACGTCTCGCCTCAATCCCTGATGGAAACCGCGCACCAACCGGGACGCACCCTGCAACTGCTGCATGACTACGGCATTCCACCCAGCCAGGTGGTGATCGAACTCACCGAACAAACCCCCACCAACGATATCGACCTGTTGCAAACCGCCCTGCATCACTACCGCAACATGGGCTTCTCGATTGCCCTGGATGACCTGGGCGCCGGTTATTCCAGCCTGCGCTTGTGGTCGGAGCTGCGTCCGGATTACGTGAAGATTGACCGGCACTTTATCGACGGTATCCATCAGGATGCGCTCAAGCGCGAGTTTGTCGGCTCCATCCTGCAGATCGCCAAGGCGTCGCGCGCCCAGGTGATTGCCGAAGGCATTGAGTTGCACGAGGAGTTGGCGGTGCTGACGGAAATGGGTGTGGACCTGGTCCAGGGCTACCTGCTGTGCCGACCGCAGGAGCAACCGCCGCAGGAAGCCCGCCTCATGCTGCCCAAGCCCGACAGTTCCAATGTGGCACTGAACGATGAAGGCAGCGACCTCAGCGCCCTGCTGAGCGAACAGCCGGCGGTGGACCAGGACACCGCCACCGCCCAGGTACTCGAAGCGTTCCGCCGCCAGGCCAACCTCAATTCCCTGGCGGTGCTGGACGGGCGTGGGCACCCGATCGGTATCGTGCACCGGCATTCGCTGTCGGATGCACTGCTCAAGCCGTTCGCCACCGACCTGTTTGCACGCAAGCCCATCAGCCGCTTGATGAGCACCGACTTCCTGGCGGTGGAGTTGAGCCAGTCGCTGCAACAGGTCAGCCGCCTGCTCACCAGCCGTGCGCGGCAACGTATCGAAGAAGACTTCATCATCACCCTCAATGGCGATTACCTGGGTCTGGGCCGGGTGATCGATGTGCTCAAGCTGATCACCGAACGGAAAATCCAGCAGGCGCGCTACGCCAATCCACTGACCCTGCTACCCGGCAACGTGCCGATCCAGCAGTGCCTCACACGTCTTCTGCAACAGCAGCGCGAGTCGGTGATCTGCTACGTGGATATCGACAGTTTCAAGCCGTTCAACGACATCTACGGCTATGGGCGTGGGGATGAGGTGTTGCTGTGCCTGGCGCAGTGCCTGAACGACCGCGTCGATCCCAGCCGCGACTTTGTCGGGCATATCGGCGGTGATGACTTTTTGCTGGTGCTCGGCCCGCAGGACTGGCGCAAGCGGCTCAACCAGCTGCTGGATGACTTCCACACCCAATGCCGGCGCTTCTACCGCGCCGAGCATCTGGAGGCCGGCTGTTTCGTGGCGTTGAACCGCCAGGGCGTGCGCCAGGAGTTTGCACTGCTGTCGCTGTCCATCGGGGTGGTGCATTTGTATCCACAGGCCTGTGGACAACTCGATGCCAGCCAGTTGGCGGAGTTGGCGTCGCAAGCCAAACACCATGCCAAGGATATGGCCGGCTACAGCATCCATGTGATCGACAGCATGGACGCACTGCCCCAGGCGCTTTAAGCCTCGGCGGACTCGGGATACTCGTATTCAAACACGCGCACCACTTCCGAAGCGTGCCAGGAGGCGGCGGCCACGCCATCGGACGGCCCGCTGAAACGCCCCAGGCGCTCCACGCACTCAAAGAAACCGGTACGCGGCAAACGGCTGGCACCCTGGCTGATCACCAGCGAGCTGCGCAATGGCTGCTCGGCCTTGGCGTCCAGCGCTGCCAGGTGTTCCAGGGCAGCGGCCAGGGTTTGCATGGCCGGAGTGGGAAATTGCAGGCGCTCCAACAGCGCGCGGTAGGTCAGCAAATGGCGCTGGCGGCGCGCCTGGTCCAGTTCGTTGAGTAACCCATCCCAGTGTTGACGGCTGATACGTAGGCTCAAGATTCATCCCTCCAACCTGCAACGCCCAATTCCCAGGCCAGGCTGCGGCGGATCGCGGCATCCGGCTGGCGTTCACCACTTTCAATCAATCCAAGATATGACGGGCTGATGCCCACGGTGCGGGCCAGGGTCTCGATCGCCAGGCCTTTGGCTTCGCGCAAGCCGCGCAGGTCGGCGAGCAGGCGCAGATCCTGCGCAGGGGCGGCTTGGGCAGTCGATACGGAAGGAGGTGGCGTAGGCTGTTGCTGACCGGCCGCTTTTAGCAACGCCTGGTACTGATCCCATGGCAACACCGCGTATTCGGGTTCGCCATTGCGTGAAATTATCTGAATATCCATGACTGCCCCGTAGGATAACTGCACTTACTAAGTAAGCTCTTTCCTTAGGAGTGTAATCCTAACAGCCACAAAGGTCGCAGGGGATAGCCAGGTCATGGGTTTTTTTGCGGGTTTTCCTGGGCCAGCAGCGCGGGCGTCGCAGGCAGCCGCTCAACCACGGCGAGCTTTTCCGGACGCTGAGCGTCGCGCCAGGCGCGAAACGCGCTCAGTTCGCCGTCCAGGGTTTTCATGACCCATGCCAGCACGGCAATGTCGTCGAGCATGCCGAACATGGGGATAAAGTCGGGGATCGCATCAATCGGGCTGAGGAAATACATCAGCCCCGCCACCACCGAGATCAGCGCCTTGGGGCTGATGGCCCGGTACTCACCGCGCCAGTAAGCCAGGCACAGGGCCTGGAGCAACCTGAGATCATCCTTGAGCTTGCCCAGGCGATTGCCTTGGTTCGAGCCCTTGGCAGCGACCGCGAACAATAGCGTAGGCAAGCGCCCGCGACCCAGAAGGCGTGCGGCCATGGGCAGGAAACGGGTGAAATTGAACGGTGGTTTCATTCGTCACTCCAGTTCCATATGACATAAAAGGTTATCCACACAAATTGTGGATAACCTTGTGAACAGAGCCTGTTTTCCGGGCTGAAAGCCACGTAGTACAAGGCTTGCAGTCAGATCGGGCGTTTTTTGCGCACTGAAAAAAAACCCAAGATTTCATTGACTTGGCGTTGATGTGCGGCTACCCGTACTCGAGTCTTATATCAGACTGTTGGAGGTTGCAGACGTTCGTTTGAATTCGCCAGGCTCTGATGTGGGAGAGGGCTTGCTGACCACAGAAACAACAACGCCCCGTCGAGACGGGGCGTTGTATGTTCAGGCGCCGATTACTTCTTGGCGGCTGGTGCAGCAGGCGCGTCAGCCTTGGCTGGGTCCTTGATGGCCAGCAGTTCCAGGTCGAAGACCAGCACGGAGTTGGCTGGAATCGCCGGGCTCGGGCTCTGTGCGCCGTAGGCCAGGTCGGAAGGAATGTACAACTCGACCTTCTCGCCCACGTGCATCAGTTGCAGGCCTTCGACCCAACCCGGGATCACACCGCTGACCGGCAGGTCAATCGGGCTGCCGCGATCCACGGAGCTGTCAAAGGTGGTGCCGTTGGTGAGCTTGCCGGTGTAATGAACAGTCACCACGTCGGTCGGCTTGGGCTGGGCGCCATCGCCCTTCTTCACGATCTTGTACTGCAGACCGGAAGCGGTGGTGACGACGCCGTCTTTCTTGGCGTTATCTTCGAGGAATTTCTTGCCGGCGGCTGCCGACTCTTCGCTCATCTTGGTCATGCGTTCTTCGGCACGCTTCTGCAGTGCGGCAAACGCTTCAACCAGTTCGTCGTCTTTGAGCTTCTGCTCTTTTTTGCCGACCGCATCTTCGATGCCCTGGGCTACCGCTTTGGAATCCAGGTCATCCATGCCTTCTTGGGCAAGGCTCTTGCCCATGTTCAGGCCGATACCGTAGGAAGCTTTCTGCGCCGGGGTTTTCAGCTCTACGCTGGTCTGCGAATCACAACCCGCAAGTACCAGGCTAACCAGGGCCACCGCCGCCGCCAACCGATGCTGTTTCATGCTATTTCCTTGTTCATGCGCCAAAAGGGCATTCGAATAAAGTCGCGAGCTTATCAGGCGGCCACGACCAATGGCTACCGGCATGTGAGCAGGAAACTTCCGATAAGTTCACGTGTTTAAAAGCATTTTCATTCATGATGCAGGGCCGCGACGCATCGTGGAGCCACCTACTACCAGGCTCATGGCCACTTGCCGCCCTTGTGGCGTAGTGGCATAACAACGCGACCACTCGACAAGGCCGAGACAAGGATAGCCATCTTGCGCATTTTTTCCCGTGTTTTACTCCTGATATTCGCCATGTTGGCCCTGGTGCTGGCCGTGGTGCTCTATTACACCATCAACCCCAAGCTGCCGGACTACGTGCCTGTGGAGCAGGTCCACTACCAGGACCAATGGAGTGCCGCCGACCGCCAGACCTATTACTTCACGCCCCAGGGCACACAAGTGAAAGGCCTGCACTACGACTGGTTCACCGCCCTCGAACTGCCGTTTTCCGAGCGACGTTTTGCCACGCCCGACTACCTGGCGCGCTTCGGTTTCCTGGTCGACCCCAGGCAGGTGCCCACCGTGCAAAACCCCGGCAACTTGCCCGTGGGTTTCGCCCGGCATAAAAACGCCGGCAGCAACGTTGAATACCTGGATATCACCTGCGCCGCCTGCCATACCGGCGAGCTGCACTTCAAAGGCCAGGCCCTGCGCATCGACGGCGGCTCGGCCCAGCATGTACTGCCCTCCAGCGTTCCGACCCTGCGCGGCGGCAGTTTCGGCCAGGCGTTGGTCGCCAGCCTCGCCGCCACCTACTACAACCCGTGGAAGTTCGAGCGTTTTGCCCGCCAAGTGCTCGGCGATCGCTACGACGCCGAACACAAACAACTGCGCCAGGACTTCAAGCAATCGCTGAACCAGTTCCTCAAGGTGGCCTGGAATGACACCCATCGCGGCCTCTACCCCACCGAGGAAGGCCCGGGCCGCACCGACGCGTTTGGCCGTATCGCCAACGCCAGCTTTGGCGATGCGATTTCCCCCGACAATTATCGCGTCGCCAACGCGCCGGTGGACTACCCGCAGTTGTGGGACATCTGGACTTTCGATTGGGTGCAATGGAACGGTTCGGCCCAGCAACCCATGGCGCGCAATATCGGTGAGGCCCTGGGTGTCGGCGCCACGCTGAGCTTTTTCGACGCCGCCGGCCAGCCACTCCAGGGCGATGCGCGTTACCCGTCCAGCGTCCGCGTGCGTGACCTCAACCTCATCGAAGAAACCCTGCAACGCCTCAAGCCGCCGACCTGGCCCGAGGAGCTGTTCGGCGCCATCGACAAGCCCCTCGCCGCCCAGGGCCGTGCACTGTTCGCGGAAAACTGCGCCGGCTGCCATGTGCCCAGCGTCACCCAGGAACACGGCCGCCCGGTGCAGGCGCTTAAAATGCTGCCGGTGGACTACATCGGCACCGACCCCGGTACTGCCAGCAACATTGCCGACCAACGCTACGACCTCAGCGCCCTGCAATGGGACCCGGCGGAACTGGCCACACTCAACGTCGAGCTGCACCCGACGCCGACCGAACCGCTGGACCTGAAAAAGATGTCCGTGGCCAAGGGCCTCGCCTACGTCACCGCGTTTGTCGAAGAGCATGCCTACCGTGCCGCCGGCGTGACCCCGGCCGAGCGTCCGCGCCTGGATGGCTACGGCTTGCCCATCGGCGTGCGCGAGCTGCGGGCCTATAAGGCGCGGCCATTGGCTGGCGTATGGGCTACGCCGCCGTTCCTGCACAACGGTTCGGTGCCGACGATCTACCAATTACTCTCGCCTCAGGACGAGCGCAGCACCACCTTCTATAAAGGCACCTTCAACTACGATCCGCGTCATCTGGGCTTCGAAACCGGTGCGTTCAAGAACGCCTTCCTGTTCGATACCAAAATCACCGGCAACCACAACAGCGGCCACGAATTCCGTGCCGGGCAACGTGGCAATGGCGTGATCGGCCGTTACCTGCAACCGCAGGAACGCTGGGCGCTGCTGGAATACCTCAAAGTGCTGGGCGGCCCGCTGGAGCAACAACTGCCATGATGATTCGATCCCCCTACGACCGACCTTCCCTGCTTGCCCGCCTGTGGCTGCGCATGGGTGCGTTTCTCGGCAAGACCTTAGTCTGGCTGGTGGGCCTCGGCCTGCTCGGCTGGCTGGCCGCTACCGCCTGGTATGCCTGGCAGCACAGCGGGCCGGTGTCGCCGAATGAGCAGGTTCCGCCCGGCGAAGCGGCGATGACCCAGGGCATCATCCAGACGGCGGTGCGCATCGTCGACCAGCACCGCGAAGGGACGCGCTATCTGCGCGACGCCCACGCCAAGGCCCATGGCTGCGTGAAGGCCGAAGTCAGCGTAATGGCCGACCTCGATCCGGCGCTGCGCCAGGGCGTGTTTGCCGAGCCGGGCAAGACCTGGCAGGCGCTGATGCGGCTGTCCAACGGCAACGCCTACCCGCAGTTCGACAGCATCCGCGATGCACGGGGCATGGCGCTCAAGCTGTTGGACGTGCCGGGCAAGCAACTGCTGGCCGACCAGCAGACCCGCACCGAACAGGACTTCGTGATGTTCAGCCACCCGAACTTCTTTGTCAGTGATGTCGCGGAGTACGCACAGAACATCGGCGCCCAGGCGGATGGCAAGAAAGTCCTGGCGTTCTTCCCCAAGGTCGACCCGCGTACCTGGCAGGTCCGTCACCTGTTCATCGCCCTCGCCACCCTGGCGCCGGCACCGGCGAGCCCGACACAGACCACGTACTTTTCGGTCTCGCCCTACAAGTTCGGCGCGGCCAACGCCAAGTTCCGCGCGGCCCCCGACCCACAGAGTTGCCCGGAATACGCACTGCCCAAACAGAATCAGGACCTGCCGAATTTCCTGCGCAGTGCCTTGAGCCAGCAGTTGTCTACCGATCGCGTGCCGGCGTGTTTCGTGCTGCAGATCCAGCGGCAGAACCCGCAGAAATTCATGCCCATCGAAGACACCAGCATCGAGTGGAAGGAAAGCGACGCGCCGTATGAGACGGTGGCCAAGGTGCGGATCCCGGCGCAGGACTTCGATACCCCCGAGCAGAACCTGGCGTGCGACAACCAGTCGTTCAACCCCTGGTTCGGCGTAGCAGAGCATCGCCCCATCGGCGGCATCAACCGCTTGCGCAAGGCGGTGTATGAAGCGGTCAGCGATTACCGCCACAGCCGCAACGCCCCGTAAAAAGTGCGTAACAATAGGCCCGCCCGCATAAGGATTGCGTCGGGTCTATTGAGCCGCTTTCGCCCCGCCTCTACCGTGAAGACCTACTCCATCACCTGTAGGAAACCACCGTGGAAAGCTCAACCCTCGGCATGCTCGTACTCACCCTGATTGCAGTGTTCGGCACCGCGTCTTTTTGTTTCGAGCACTTGGCGACGCGTCAGACCCGCAAGAAAAAAACCGGCCAACGTTGACCTTCAGCCAGATCACTCGACCTCGGCAGCCTTGGCCAGTAACCATTGACGAAAACTGCGCGCAGCCGACGGCGGGTTGCGGTGGTGGGGTTGCATCAGATGCAGGCGGCCCCGGCTGTGCATGGTATGAGGCAAGGCCATTTGCAGGCGCCCGGACGCCAGATCGTCTTCCAGCAGACTCTTCCAGCCCAGTGCGACGCCGTGGCCCATCACCGCCGACTGCATCAGCAGTTGATAGCTGTTGGTCCGCAACGCGTGGCGCGGGGTGTAATAGTCGGCACCGGCATCGGTGAACCAATCGGCCCAGGTCAGCCAATCGTGGTAGTGGTCCTCCACGATCAGCAAGGTGTGGGCATGCAGCAAATGGTGTATATCGCGAATCGGGCCGTGGTGTTCGAGGTAGACCGGGCTGCACACGGTGATGACCTGCTCGCTGTCGAACACCGGCGAGAGCTCGAGGCCATGGGGCGCGGCCAGTTCATCCAGGTGATAGAACAGGCCCAGGTCATATTCACTGACGTCCAGATGGCTGGGGCTTTCGCTGCACAGGATGCGAATGTCCAGGTCCGGGTGTTCGCGCTGGAATTGCGGTAACAGGCCGGCGAGCCAGATCGTACTGATGGTGGGGGTGCTGGCCAGGGTCAACTGGCGGTCGGCGCCACGCCGACGCAACTCGGCGGACTCGCGATCGAGCTCGCGCAACAGACGCTGGATGGTACGGAAGTAACGCACACCGGCGGGCGTCAGGCTCAGGCCCTGGGCCAGTCGATAAAACAGCGGGCGGGCCAGGTCCTCTTCAAGGCGCTTGACCTGACGGCTGACCGCGCTCTGGGTCAGGTTCAGTTCATGGGCGGCCTGGGTAAAGCTCAAATGGCGGGCAGCCGCTTCGAACGTCTGCAAGCAGTTGAGCGGTGGAAGATCGACGTTTCGGCGCGACATGAACAGTTCCATTGGCAATGGCGAGCCCGAGTTGCCCCAGGCCCGCAGCGATCACGATGGCAAGCATCCTGCCAGTTGCCCGCTTACAGCGCGACCCTCGCCACGCGCTTGCTCCATTGCCGACGATGTTCCAACTGGCCCTGTTCCCAGGCGGTCTGCTCCGCTTCGATGTAGAACCACTCGGCATCGGCGTGCACGCTCAAATGGCTTTCCACCTCCACGGCCCACTGGTCACGGCCGACGCGGTAGTGCCATTCGATATCCGCCCGCGTCGACAGCGGGTCCCAAGGCAAGGTGCGATATTGCTCGGTGCAACGCTGGTCCACCGACAAGCCGTGATCGGTAAACCGTACCGCGCCCAGGTCGTCTTCGATCTTCACGCAGACTTCGCCACTGCCCACATCTTCGATCAGGGTGCGTTTCGGCGCAGCGGCGCGTAGGACTTCCATCGCCACCGGCGTCGCCGATTGCGGCGCCTCGAACGGGCAGTCCACCGCCGCACCGATGAACACCGGCAGTTGCAGGCTTTGCAGGGCCGGCAGCAAGGTCAACGTCGTGAGCTCGCGACTCGGCCACAGCAAGGGGAAGCTCGCAGTGCTCAGGGCCAGGCGCAGACGGTAACCGGCCGGCAGGCGCATGCCGATGTGATCGAGGTTTAGATGCACATCCATCGGTTCACCCGGGACTACAGGTGTTACGCGGGAGAAGTCTTCACGCAGCGTGAGATTAAGCACGCCATAACTGATCTGCGTCACCTGCCCGTCCGGTGCCACGGCATTCAGCCGGGCGACCAATTGGCCGCAGGCCGTGTCACTCGCCAGGCGCAGCTTGAGGCGAGCATCGCCCAGCAACGCCAATGGCTCGGTCAGCGGTTGGGAATCGAAGCACAGCGAGTGGGCGTCATCACGGCGCTGATCCGTCGGGCCGTCCGGGCCAAACCAGATGGCGCAGTATTCGCCCTGGTGCAGGCCCGTGGTCAGCGGCGAGCAAATGCTGCGCGTCGTGACCAAAGGCTGTGCTCCAGGATTCAGGCCATGTTCGCCCAGGCTGAAATCGGTCCATTGCACCTGAGGGTCCGGCCAGCCGGCGGTCTGTACCCAGACGCCCGGCCGTTCGGCATAACTGCCCTTCGGCGGCAGAATATCCTGTAGGTAAAAGGTGCACGCCGCGTCATCCATCACGCCGTTATCCACACCTTTGAGCCAGTGATCCCACCAACGCTTGGCCTCCTGCAGAAAGCCGATGGCCGGATTGGGCACCGCGAAATGCGGGTATTTATGAATCCACGGGCCGAGCATGGCCTTCTTCGGCCCCGGCAGGTTTTCCATCAGGCGCGATACGGTATTGCGGTAGGCATCGCCCCAGCCGCCCACCGCATACACCGCAGCCTTGATTTGCGCATAGTCCTCACACACCGAGCCATGGCGCCAGTAGTCATCGCGGGTCTGGTGCTGCAGCCAGGTTTCGGCGAGCAACGGCATGGCGTCCAGGCGTTGGTGCCAGAGGCTTTTCCAGTCCTCGACCAACAGCGGATCGGGCACCGCCGCGCTGAAGTTGAGCATGGTGGCGGCCCAACCGAAGTTCTCCATCAGCAGGTTGCCGCCCTTGTAGTGGATGTCGTCGGCAAAACGGTCATCGGTGGAACACAGCGTGATGATCGCCTTCAGCGCCTCGGGTTGGCGTGCCGCGACTTGCAGGCCGTTGAAGCCGCCCCAGGAGATGCCCATCATGCCGACGTTGCCATCGCACCAAGGCTGCCGGCACAGCCAATCGATCACTTCAAGGGCGTCTTCCTGTTCCTGCAACAGATATTCATCGGCCATCAGGCCCTGGGACTCACCATTGCCGCGCATATCGACGCGTACACACACATAGCCCTGCCCCGCCATCCACGGGTGGGTCAACGCATCACGCACGGCGGTGCCATCGCGCTTGCGATATGGCAGGTATTCCAGGATCGCCGGGAAGGTCTGCGGGTCGGCGACTTCCGGCAGCCAGATGCGTGCGGCCAGTTGGGTGCCGTCCCTCAAGGGGATCAGGCAGTGCTCGATTTCGCGCACGGTGTAAGCAAATTCAGTAACGATTTCCATCAGTAACTCCAACAGCAGTTCAGTCGATCAGCGGGCGAAATCGGGCACAGGGCTGGCGCCACGCAGTTCCGTTTCAGGTGTCCGCTGAAGGCGTTTCACGTCCAGCAAGATGGGGTTTTTCAACCAGAAGATCAGCGAGGTACTGGCCAGCAACACCAGGATCATGCCCGGCAAACCGCCGAGGTTAGAGAGCATCTTCACCCCGTCGATGCCGACAAACGCGACCATCACCCACGAGACCGAGCCGATGATCAGGCCCCAGACAATCTTCAGCAGCGGGTTGCCGTCCAAGTCGGAATCGGCGGTCACGCCTTTGCTGCACAGGTTGGCGATCACGTCGGTGCTGGAGTCGGCCGCGGTGACGAAAGAGATGAATGCGACAAACAGCAGGAACGCGATCATCAGGCCACTGGCCGGCAATTGCTGGAACATCTGGTACAGCACATGCTCCACGCCCTGCTCGTTCAACACCCGGTTGAGGCTGCCGTCGCCCAGCGCATCGAAGTACAGGCTGGTGCCGGAGAAGATGCAGATCCACACCGCCGTGAACAACGCCGGGTAGAGCATGTTGATATGGATGAATTCACGCACGGTATAGCCACGGCCGATCTTGCCGAGGAACAGCGCGCTCACCGGCGCCCAGGCAAACCACACCGACCAGTAGAACACCGTCCAACTGTGCGGCCAGGTGTCGCCACTGGCAGCACCGGTGAACAGGCTGCGGCTGAAGAAGGTGTCGAGGTAGACGCCGAGGGATTCGACGCCGAGGCTGAACATGTACAAGGTCGGCCCGCACAACAGCACGAACAGTCCCAGGGCCAGCATGATCCAGGTATTGAACGAAGACAGCATCACAATGCCTTTTTGCAAGCCACTGGCGGCCGAGGCGACAAAGGTGATGACGATGATTGCAATGATGATGGCCAGGCGGAACGGCGTGGTTTCACCGCCGATGTATTGGGCCAGGCCACCGGCCAGGGTCAGCGCGCCTGTGCCCAGGGACGAGGCCATACCGGCGACCAGGGCGAACATCGCCAGGGTGTCGATCAGCCCGGCATAGCGCCGAACACGCACTTCGCCGAGCAACGGCTCAAGCATGGCGCCGATGGAGAAACGGCTGCGGCGGTTGTAGAACACCAGGGCAAACACCAGCGAGGGCACCAGGTAGATCGCGTAGGGCGTAATGGTCCAGTGCAGGAACATCGTCGACATGGCAAAGCTCTTCGCCGCCGCGCTGCCGGGCTCAATCGGCAGGCTGGTGGGTGGGCCGTACAAGTGGTAGAGCGGTTCGGCGGTGGTCCAGAACAGCACACCCACCGCCAGCGTGGTGCACAACGCCACCATGAACCAGCGCCATTTGCTCAGCAAAGGCTGCGCATCTTCACCGCCGATACGCACCTTGCCCAGCGCGGAGAAGTAGACGATGGCGGTCAGCACCACCATGGCAAACGAGCCGGCGCTGAACAGCCAGGAAAAGTTTTTGAGGATCAGGTTGTTGAGCTGTTTGCTGATCGCCAGGAACGCATTCAGATCAATGTAGCTGGCGATCACCGCCGCCAGCAGGATCAGGAAAGTTGGCCAGAACACCAACGGACGCAGTGGATATTTCATCTAGAGTCATTCCCCTTGCAGACTATTTTTATGTTGGAGAGCGGGCACCGCAGCCTCCTGCTGCCGATGACTCGCCTGGAAGTCTTCGCGTGGCTATAGATAAACGTTTAAGCCGCAAGGGGCGCAATCGACCAATGTGCATGGGGGTATTCCCTCACGTCATGACGCACCAGCACAGTTCAGGGCGAATAGGCAGTGCACAACGTCAAGGCAAGGGAGGTCAAATCGCGGACGAAAAAAAGCCCGCTCAATGAGCGGGCTTCCTGGGGTGACCTGGCGTTCAGTGTTCCAGGTGACCGAATATGGCGCAGCGGACGGGACTCGAACCCGCGACCCCCGGCGTGACAGGCCGGTATTCTAACCGACTGAACTACCGCTGCGCGTAACACTTGAAGCGAATGGTGGGTGATGACGGGATCGAACCGCCGACATTCTGCTTGTAAGGCAGACGCTCTCCCAGCTGAGCTAATCACCCTTCGTTTCGGTGTGGGCGCATCATACACCAAAAAATCGTAATGTCTTGATTTAAATGCAATTTATTTAAAAAAAGTTCTGCTTGCGATTTTTTGCCATATTCCGGGCAAAGAAAAGCCCGCAATTAAGCGGGCTTCCTGTGGTGACCTGGCGTTCAGCGTTCCAGGTGACCGAATATGGCGCAGCGGACGGGACTCGAACCCGCGACCCCCGGCGTGACAGGCCGGTATTCTAACCGACTGAACTACCGCTGCGCGTAACACTTGAAGCGAATGGTGGGTGATGACGGGATCGAACCGCCGACATTCTGCTTGTAAGGCAGACGCTCTCCCAGCTGAGCTAATCACCCTTCGTTTCGGTGTGGCGCGCATTCTACGGAGCGACCTTAAGTCTGGCAAGCACTTTCTTAAATCTTTTTTTTGATAGCTTCCAATGGCTTAGGCAGGGTTGGCCTGGGACGTTATCAAGAGAATAATGCCCCCCTTTGTATAAAGGAGAGACTCACCCCATGTGGTTCAAGAACCTGCTTATCTATCGCCTGACCCAAGATCTGCCTGTTGATGCCGAGGCGTTGGAAGCGGCCATGGCCACCAAGCTGGCGCGCCCTTGTGCCAGCCAGGAGTTGACCACTTACGGTTTCGTCGCGCCGTTTGGTAAAGGTGAAGACGCTCCCCTGGTTCACGTCAGCGGCGACTTCCTGCTGATCGCCGCGCGCAAGGAAGAACGTATCCTGCCGGGCAGCGTGGTGCGTGACGCACTTAAAGAGAAAGTCGAAGAGATCGAGGCCGAGCAAATGCGCAAGGTCTACAAGAAGGAACGCGACCAGATCAAGGATGAAATCATCCAGGCCTTCCTGCCCCGCGCCTTCATCCGTCGTTCGTCGACCTTCGCCGCCATCGCGCCAAAGCAGGGCCTGATCCTGGTCAACTCCGCCAGCCCGAAACGCGCCGAAGACCTGCTGTCGACCCTGCGTGAAGTGATCGGCACCCTGCCGGTTCGCCCGTTGACCGTGAAAACGGCACCGACTGCGATCATGACCGACTGGGTCACCACTCAGAAGCCGGCCGATGACTTCTTCATCCTCGACGAGTGCGAACTGCGCGACACCCACGAAGACGGCGGCATCGTGCGCTGCAAGCGCCAGGACCTGACCGGCGAAGAGATCCAGCTGCACCTGACCACCGGCAAAGTCGTGACCCAACTGTCCCTGGCCTGGCAGGACAAGCTGTCCTTCATGCTCGACGACAAGATGACTGTCAAGCGCCTGAAGTTCGAAGACCTGCTGCAAGACCAGGCGGAACAGGACGGCGGTGAAGAAGCCCTGGGCCAGCTGGACGCAAGCTTTACCCTGATGATGCTGACGTTCGGCGACTTCCTGCCGGCGCTGGTTGAAGCACTGGGTGGTGAAGAGACCCCGCAGGGTATCTAAACCGTGTGAAATTCAAAATGTGAGAGGGGGCTTGCTCCCGATAGCATTCTGTCAGTTAAAACACCTATGACTGACAGACTGCAATCGGGAGCAAGCCCCCTCCCACATTTGATCGAAACCAACAAAAAAGGACATCCCATGCGCGCTCTCGCCGCCTTGAGCCGCTTCGTCGGCAATACCTTCGCCTATTGGGTGTTGATTTTCGCCGTCGTCGCTTTCCTCGAACCTGGTTGGTTCATCGGCCTGAAAAGCGCCATCGTCCCTCTGCTGGGCCTGGTGATGTTCGGCATGGGGCTGACCCTCAAACTCGATGACTTCGCCGAGGTCGCCCGCCATCCCTGGCGCGTCGCCCTGGGCGTGGTCGCGCACTTTGTGATCATGCCGGGTGTGGCATGGCTGCTGTGCCAGGCCTTCCACCTGCCACCGGAAATTGCCGTCGGCGTGATCCTCGTCGGTTGCTGCCCAAGCGGCACATCGTCCAACGTAATGACCTGGCTGGCCCGTGGCGACCTGGCGTTGTCGGTGGCCATCGCCGCCGTCACCACCCTCCTCGCCCCACTGCTGACGCCAGCATTGATCTGGCTGCTGGCGTCGGCCTGGCTGCCGGTGTCGTTCATGGAGTTGTTCTGGTCGATCCTGCAAGTGGTGCTGCTGCCGATCGTGCTCGGCGTACTGGCGCAACGCGTGCTCGGTGAGAGGGTCCGCCATGCGGTCGACGTGCTGCCACTGGTGTCGGTGGTGAGCATCGTGATCATCGTCGCGGCGGTGGTTGCCGCCAGCCAGGCGAAGATCGCCGAGTCGGGCCTGCTGATCATGGCGGTGGTGATGCTGCACAACAGCTTCGGTTACCTGCTGGGTTACTTCACCGGCCGTGTGTTCAAGTTGCCGTTGGCACAGCGCAAGTCGCTGGCGCTGGAAGTGGGCATGCAGAACTCCGGGCTGGGCGCCGCGCTGGCCAGTGCGCATTTTTCGCCGTTGGCGGCCGTGCCCAGTGCACTGTTCAGCGTCTGGCACAATATTTCCGGGGCGTTGCTGTCGACCTACTTCCGCCGCATGAGCGAAAAGGAAGACCGTCGCGTGCTGGAGAACACGCCGCAAACTTGATCAGCCGGGCACTTTTCGGCACTCTACCGAGCTTCGCGGGGACGACCCTGCGACGCTCCATAGCGCAGAATCCGGGGACGACCCCATCTATAGAAGGGGAATCACCATGTCCTGGATCATTCTGTTCTTTGCCGGGTTGTTCGAAGTCGGCTGGGCCGTCGGCCTGAAGTACACCGACGGTTTCAGCAAGCCGTTGCCCACCGCCCTGACGATTGCCGCCATGGCCATCAGCCTCGGTCTGCTGGGGCTGGCCATGAAGGAACTGCCGCTGGGCACCGCCTATGCGATCTGGACCGGTGTGGGTGCCGTGGGCACTGTGATTGCGGGGATTATCCTGTTTGGCGAGTCCATGGCGTTGTTCCGCTTGGCCAGTGTGGCGTTGATCATCTGCGGGCTTATCGGCCTCAAGCTCAGCACCTGAGCCACTACCGCAATCGGGGGCAAGCCCCCTCCCACATGTTGACTGTGTTCACACATCAAAGGTGGGAGGGGGCTTGCCCCCGATAGGGCCGGTACAGCCAAAACCAAAACTACCTGACACTCCCCCGCAACCCGCCTACCACCTCCTGCAACCTCGCAGGCGTCGGTCCCTCCACCGGCTCGCCCGCCACCAACACCACCCGCGACCAGATCCGATGAAAGAAGCCCTTGTTCGGATCGCGGCTGAAAAAACTCCCCCACAACCCCTGCAACGCCATCGGAATCACCGGCACCACCGTCTCTTCCAGGATGCGCGTCACGCCACCGCGGAATTCGTTCATCTCGCCATCGGCGGTCAACTTGCCCTCCGGGAAGATGCACACCAATTCCCCTTCCTTCAGGTACTGCGCAATCCGCGTGAAGGCCTTTTCGTAGATCTGGATATCTTCGTGACGCCCCGCAATCGGAATCGCCCCGGCGGTACGAAAGATAAAGTTGAGCACCGGCAAGCGGTAGATCTTGTAGTACATGACAAAGCGAATCGGCCGACGCACCGCGCCGCCAATCAACAGCGCATCGACGAACGACACATGGTTGCACACCAGCAACGCCGCGCCTTCATCCGGAATCGCCTCCAGGTTGCGATGCTCCACACGGTACATGGAATGACTGAGCAGCCAGATCATGAAACGCATGGTGAACTCGGGGACGATCTTGAAGATGTAGGCGTTGACCGCGATGTTGAGCAACGACACCACCAGGAACAGCTCGGGAATCGACAGCTTGGCCACGCTGAGCAGCAGGATCGACACGATTGCCGAAACCACCATGAACAGCGCATTGAGAATGTTGTTGGCCGCGATGACGCGCGCGCGTTCGTTCTCGGCGGTGCGCGACTGGATCAGCGCATACAGCGGCACGATATAGAAGCCGCCGAACACGCCCAAACCGAGGATATCGAACAACACCCACCAGGCCTGGCCGTAGCTGAGCACGGCGAGCCAGTCGTTGGCCTGCACGTTCTGCGGGAAGCCGCCGGAGTGCCACCACAGCAACAGGCCGAACACCGTCAGGCCGAATGAACCGAACGGCACCAGGCCGATTTCCACCTTGCGCCCGGAAAGCTTTTCGCAAAGCATCGAGCCCAGTGCGATGCCGACAGAGAACACCGTCAGGATCAGCGTCACCACGGTCTCGTCGCCGTACAACCATTCCTTGGCGTAGGCCGGGATCTGCGTCAGGTAGATCGCACCGACAAACCAGAACCACGAGTTGCCGACAATGGAACGCGAAACGGCCGGCGTCTGCCCCAGGCCCAGGCGCAGGGTGGCCCAGGATTCGCTGAAAATGTTCCAGTTCAGGCGCAACCCCGGGGTCGACGCCGCCGCCCGGGGAATACTGCGACTGGCCAGGTAACCCAACACCGCCACGCCGACAATCGCCGCTGCCACCACCGGCGCATAATGGGTGGACGACATCATGATCCCGGCGCCAATGGTGCCGGCCAGGATCGCCAGGAACGTGCCCATTTCCACCAGGCCGTTGCCGCCCACCAGCTCATCTTCATGCAGGGCTTGGGGCATGATCGAGTACTTCACCGGCCCGAACAGCGCCGAGTGGGTCCCCATGGCAAACAGTGCCAGCAGCATCAATTCCAGGTGATTGAACAGGAAACCGGTGGCGCCCACGGCCATGATCACGATCTCGCCGATCTTGATCGCGCGGATCAACGCATCCTTGTTGAATTTCTCGCCAAACTGCCCGGCCAGCGCCGAGAACAGGAAGAACGGCAGGATAAACAGCAAGGCGCAAAGGTTGACCCAGATGGAACGGTCGCCGTCGATGGTGAGCTTGTAGAGAATGGCGAGGATCAGCGATTGCTTGAAGATGTTGTCGTTGAACGCGCCCAGCAACTGGGTGATGAAAAACGGCAGGAAACGCCGTGTGCGCAGCAAGGTGAATTGCGAGGGGTGGCTCATCGTCCGTGTTCCTGCGTGGCCTAATAGTTATCAGGCCACGACTTTACCTAACTCCGCTTACTTATTCCCTAGTCCCGCAATGCACGGCGAAACAAAAAGCTCACCTTTATAGGCACCCTGCACCGTGCGCTTGGCGACGATCAGCCACATCAGCGCCAGCGCCATCACCAGCACACTGCCGAAGACGCTGAAGAAACCCAGGTGCAACAGGCTCGCCAACTTCAACGTGGCCAGCGCGTACACCCCCAACGGAAAGGTGAAGCCCCACCAGCCCAGGTTGAACGGGATGCCTGCGCGCAGATAACGCAGGGTGATCAACACTGCGATCAGCATCCACCACAGGCCGAAGCCCCACAGGGTAATACCGGCCACCAGCCCCAGGCCGTTGGCCATTTCACCCACGCCCGGCAAACCGTTGGCCGCGAAGATCGCCGGCGCATCGCCGCCCAGCAGCAACATGCCAAGGGCACCGGTGCCGATGGGCCCCAGGGCCAGCCAGCTCGACGCGGCCATATTGGCGTGGGGCAGTTTATGCAAGGCCATGCGCAGCATCAGGATGGTCAGGATGCTGAACGCCACCGGCAGCGAAAACGCCCACAGCACGTAGCTGGTCACCAGCATCACCAGTTGCGAATGCGCATCTGCCAAGTGCGGCGCCAGCAGGCCACCGCTGGCGGCAGCGACTTCGGCGGCAACCACGGGCAGCAGCCACACGGCGGTCATCTGGTCGATGCTGTGTTCCTGGCGGGTAAACATCATGAACGGGATGAGTACGCCAAAGGCCATGGCCATGGCCACGTCCAGCCACCACAAGGCCTCGGCCAGCGGTATCACGTCGCTGCCCCAACGCGGCAAGCCGAACAGCAGCAAACCATTGAGAATCGTCGCAAGGCCCATGGGAATCGTGCCGAAGAACATCGACACCGTGGAGTGCCCGAAAATCCGCCGCGCCTCGTGGAAGAACATTACCCAACGGGCCGCATACAGCACGCTGAACAACACGAACAGGCCGATGGTGAACAACCACAGCGCTTCGGCGATGGCGTGCAAACCTGGCAGGTTGACCGGCAGTTGCGCCAGGGCCAGCGCCAGTACGCCGGTGCCCATGGTCGCGGCGAACCAGTTGGGGGTGAACTGGCGAACCACTTCCCGTGGACGGGCCAGGTGACTGAAGGGTTTGTAGCTGAGGGTATTCGTGCAGGGCATGATGGCGTGCCTCTTTCTCGTATGAGGTTGAGGCCATCATAGAACCTGATCGAATATCTATATAACGGGTAATATCTCTAACTGTTATCTGTTTTACCAATATATGCGCAGTAACCATTACCGTCAGCTGTCCGTGGTCACCCGCACCCGCGCTGAATCCTGCCACAACAATGCGACGAGTGCGCCGAGCGCCAGCAGGATGAGGACCGCGCCGTAGCCGTCGGTGGTGGCGATCAGGCCAAAGCTGCGAATCAGGTTGCCTGCCAGCAATGAAGGCAAACAGAACGCCAGGTAGCTGAGCACATAAAACGCCGACATCAGCCCCGCACGTTCATGGGGCAAGGCCAGTGGCACCACACTGCGCAAGGCGCCGAGAAAACCCGCACCAAAGCCGCTGCCGGCGATCAGGGTAGCGATGAAGAACAGTGCCAGGCTGGCGCTGTGCACGGCGGTGAGGATCAGCGTCACGCCGATGGCGAGCAAGCCGGCGCCCAGACGCAGCACCTTGTCGGCCGCACGATTGCGCAGGGTAAAGATCATCAGTGCGCCGCTCAGGGTCAGCACGGCCACCAGGCCGCCACCGATCAGGTTTGAAGTGGAGCCGGTGGCCGCACGCACCAGCGATGGCGCAAGGGACAGGTAGAACCCGCCCATTGCCCAGACGGCGATATCCACCGGCAACGACAGCCACAATGCCCGGCGCGCCTGGGGCGGTACGTGCAACGTCGGGCGCAGCGACGCCAGTGCGCCGGGGATACGGCTCACGGTCTCCGGCAAACGCCATACGTAGAGGGCCTGCAACAGCATCAAGGCCAGCAGCGCCCAGTAGATCAACTGGGTCGGCAACGGCGCGTACTCCACCAGCAGACTGCTACCCATCGCCCCGCAGGCCATGCCCAGAAGCGGCGCCACGCTGTTGACCAGCGGGCCCTGCTGGCGGTCGGTGTCGAGCAATGCCGCGCCCAGCACGGCGGTGGCCATGCCGGTGGCAAACCCTTGCAGGGTACGGGCGGCAATCAACCAGGCCACGCTGCCTTCATTGATAAACAGCAACATCGCCAACATATTCAGAAGCAGCGCAGCAAAAATCACCGGCTTGCGCCCCAGGTGGTCCGACAATGAGCCAACGGTCAGCAGTGCCGCCAACAGGCTCAGGGCGTAGACCCCGAAGATCAGCGTGAGCATGCCTGCCGAAAAATGCAGGCCCTCCTGATACAGGTGGTACAACGGCGTCGGCGCACTCGAAGCGGCCAGGAAGGTCAGCAAGGTGATCGCGAGGAACACCAGGCTGGAACGATGGGAAACAGGACTGGACATACGCACGCTCCGCTAAAGCTAATATTTTGCTTTTGCAGAGTGTGCTACCGGCCAGCGCTTAAAGCAAATTCTTTGTGTTAAGGTCACCAGCATGGCGATTAAAGAAGGCCTTCGCCCGGGGGGCCGCAGTGCCCGGGTCCAAGAATCAGTGCACAACGCGGTGCGCGAACTGCTGGAAACCCATGAGCGCTCCAGCGTCACCGTGCCGATGATTGCGGCGCGCGCGGGGGTTACGCCCTCCACCATCTACCGACGCTGGGGCGATCTGTCCGTGCTGTTGGCGGACGTGGCACTGGCACGCATGCGCCCCGACAGCGAGCCGGCCAACACCGGCAGCCTGCGCGGCGACCTGCAGGCCTGGGCCGAGCAGTACCTGGATGAAATGAGTTCGGAACCGGGTCGCAACATGATGCGCGACTTGCAGTGCTTGATCACGCCGGGGTACTGCGTGAGCATTCTGAGCGGGCAGTTTCAGGCGATTATCGAGCGCTATCCGGACGAGATGCCACCGAACGTGGACCATCTGATCAACCTGATCGCAGCGCCGACGGTGTTTCGCATTCTGTTCTCAAACGCGCCGCTGACGGTTGAAGAGCTGCACGGGCTGATCGAACTGGCACTGAAAGCCTGACATTACTCAAATACAAATGTGGGAGGGGGCAAACCCCCTCCCACATTTTTGACCGCGTTTACGTACGCATCCCGCGCCCACTCACCAGCAACCGTGCACAACCGATATACAGCACCACGGTGGCAATCAACATGAACGTGATCGCCACGCTGATCTTGATATCCGACACACCCAAAATGCCGTAGCGGAAGGCGTTGACCATGTGCAGCACCGGGTTGGCCAGCGACACGGTCTGCCAGAACGGCGGCAGCAAGGTGATGGAGTAGAACACCCCGCCCAGGTAGGTCAGCGGCGTGAGCACGAAGGTCGGGATGATCGAGATATCATCGAAGTTGCGCGCAAACACCGCGTTGATGAAGCCCAGCAGCGAGAAGATCGTCGCCGTCAGTACCACCACCAGGATGGTGACCCCAAGGTGATGCACCTGCAGGTGGGTGAAGAACAGCGACAGCAAAGTCACGATCACGCCGACCATCAGGCCCCGCAGCACACCGCCCAGGGTGTAGCCGATCAGGATGGTATGGGGCGACACCGGCGACACCATCAGTTCCTCGATGGAACGCTGGAACTTGCTGCCGAAGAAACTCGAGACCACGTTGCCGTAGGAGTTGGTGATCACCGACATCATGATCAGGCCCGGCACGATGTACTCCATGTAGGTGAAGCCACCCATGTCGCCGATCTGCCGGCCGATCAGGTTCCCGAAGATCACGAAGTACAGGACCATAGTGATCGCCGGCGGCAGCAGGGTCTGCGGCCAGATCCGGGTAAAGCGCTTCACTTCGCGGTAGACGATGGTTTGCAGTGCGACAAGGTTGGGTTGCAGTTCGGAACTCATACCGCCACCTTCGTCAGATTTTTCTCCACCAGGGACACGAACAGCTCCTCAAGGCGATTGGTTTTATTCCGCAGGCTCAGTACTTCGATGTTCTGGGTCGCCAACTGCGTGAACAACGCGGTGATGCCCACGGCCTTGTCCACCTGCACTTCCAGGGTGTGGCTGTCCACCAGGCGGCTCGGGTAGCCGAGCAACTGTGGCGCCACCGACAGGTTGTTCTTCAGGTCAAGCAAGAAGGTCTCCACATGCAACTGGCCCAGCAGGTTGCGCATGCTGGTGTTCTCGACGATGGTGCCGTGGTCGATGATGCCAATGTTGCGGCACAGTTGCTCAGCCTCTTCCAGGTAATGGGTGGTGAGGATGATGGTGATGCCCTTCTCGTTCAGCTCGGTGAGGAAGGTCCACATCGAGCGGCGCAGCTCGATGTCCACGCCCGCGGTGGGCTCATCGAGGATCAGCAGGCGCGGTTCATGCACCAGTGCGCGGGCGATCATCAGGCGACGCTTCATGCCACCGGAGAGTGAACGCGAAGGCACATCGCGCTTGTCCCACAGGCCCAGTTGGGTCAGGTACTGCTCGGCGCGTTCCTTGGCGATTTTCGCCGGGATGCCGTAGTAGCCCGCCTGGGTCACCACGATATCGAAGGTCTTTTCGAACTGGTTGAAGTTGAATTCCTGGGGCACCACGCCGATGGAGCGCTTGAGCGCCGCCGGGGATTTGTCCAGGTCGTGGCCGAAGATATTCACCGTGCCGCTGGTCTTGTTGACCAGGGTGGAGAGGATACCGATGGTGGTGGATTTGCCGGCACCGTTGGGGCCGAGCAAGGCGAAGAAGTCACCTTCGGCAACGTCCAGATCGATACCACTCAGGGCCTGGAAACCGTTGCCGTAGGTTTTGGTTAGCTGCCGGATGGACAGAGCGGAACTCATATCGGAATACGCACCAAAGAAGGGAATAGAAAGAGTAGATGGGGGCGCAGCCCAGGTAGTTCAACGGCGGCGCATGACAAGCATGGTGCTTGCCCGCGCCGCACAAGTACAGTCACCCGTATTAATAGTGGGTATTAAGTCAACGCGGTCATGACCGCTTTGCGGTAGGCCGGGCGTTGCTGCAGGCGCTGGTACCATGCCTCGAGATGGGGCATCGCAGGCCGTTCGATAGGCATTTCAAACCAGGCGTAAATAAAGCTGCCCAACGGAATATCGCCCATGCCTATCTCGTTGCCCGACAGATACGGCTGTGTGGCCAGGGCTTGATCAACGGTTTGGAGTACATCGATGCAGGCCTGGCGACCGGCGTGGATGTTGTCCCAGTTCTGTTTTTCCGCCGGGGTGCGCAACACGCCCCAGAACACGATCTTGAACGGTTCGGCGAAGGTGGAGGTGGTCCAGTCCATCCACTTTTCCGCATTGGCGCGAGCCTTCAGGTCGCTCGGGTACCAGCTGGAGGCCTGCCTGGCGCAGAGGTAGCGCACGATGGTGTTGGACTCCCACAGCACAAAGTCGCCGTCCTCGATCATCGGCACCCGACCGTTGGGGTTCAGCGCGCGGTACTGCGGCGTGTCGACCACGCCAAAAGCCCCGCCCGCATCAATTGCTTCATAGTCCAGGCCGAGTTCCTCGGCGCACCACAGTGCCTTCCTGACGTTTGATGAATTTTTACGACCCCAGATCTTCAGCATGACCGCGCCTTTATTGTTGATGAACATGGCTTGATGAAGGCAGCAGCATACGCCGGTTCACGCGCGGCTCAAATCGCTCTGCATATCACCCAGCAGGGGCGGCATTTCCTCGGCAAACAGGTGGGGGTAACACTGCTGGATATGCGCGAAGAAAAACGCCTCGGGCACGTCGGGAAATTGCCCATGGTCGACCACATACTCCATCGAGCGCAGGCCCTGGCGGTTGAACGCATGGAAGACGCTGTCGTGAATTCCATCGAAGTCCAGCGGCGGCACATCGAAGAGATCGCATAGCTGCTGGTTGAATGCGGGCGTGGCCTTGACCCAGCGATGGTTCAGGTAAAGCTCGGTGTAACCGTGCATGGCGAACACATCACTCTTGAGCAAGGCGATCAGGCGCGGTGTCGACAGGTGATTGCGTACATCCGCCAGGCCGATGCGCGCCGGGATGCCGCAGTGTCGGGCGCAAGCTGCGAGCAAGGTGGCCTTGGGCACGCAATAGCTTTCGCCGGTGCTCAACGCGAAGCTGGCACTCAAGGTGTCTGGATCACGGCTGAAGGTGTAGGGGTTGTAGCGAATCGCCTCACGCACGGCGTAGTAAAGGCTGACTGCCTGGTCACTTGGAGCCGCGTGGGTTCCGCGATGTTTTTCGGCGAACTCCACCACCGCAGGGTGGTCACTATCGATGAAGCGGCTGGGACTCAGGTACGTATCCATGAGCTTTATCTCCGAAGGAAGCCTGGAGTCTAACCACAGGTCTGCCGGGGAGATAACGACGAATCGGCCAAATCTCGTTACACCCTGATCACCCCGCTTGTTCGGATGCCGACTAAGCTCCCTGGTGGTTTCGCCCCTGGTTTCACGGAGGATTGAATATGCTGTTGTTGTGGATACTGGTGCTGGTGGTCGGCATTGCCTACCTCGCACACCGCCGCGTCGCCCCCCTGCCCGCCCTGGGCGTGGTCGCCGTCTACCTGCTGGCGATGGGCGCCTGGGGCCACGCACCGGGTTGGCTGCTGCTGGTCTTCTGGGTGCTGATCGCCGTGGTGGCCGCGCCCCTGCTGTTGCCTGACCTGCGCCGCCAATACTTCACCAAGCCACTGTTCAATTGGTTCCAGAAAGTCCTGCCGCCGATGTCCGAGACCGAGCGCGACGCCATCGACGCCGGCACTGTGTGGTGGGACGGCGAGCTGTTCAGCGGTCGCCCCGACTGGGACAAGTTGCTGGCCTATCCCAAGGCCCGACTGACCGAAGAAGAACAGGCCTTCATCGACGGCCCCACCGAAGAACTGTGCGCCATGGTCAGCGACTGGGAAATCGGCCAGGCAATGGACCTGCCGCCCGCCGCCTGGGAACACATCAAGACCCACGGTTTCTTCGCCTTGATCATTCCCAAGGAATACGGTGGCAAGGGATTCTCCGCCTATGCCCACTCCCAGGTCGCAATGAAGCTCGCCACGCGCAGCGGCGACCTGGCCTCCACCGTGATGGTGCCCAACTCCCTCGGCCCGGCCGAGCTGCTGTTGCACTATGGCACCGAAGAACAACGCAACTACTACCTGCCGCGCCTGGCGCGTGGCGATGATATCCCGTGCTTCGCGTTGACTGGCCCGCTGGCCGGCTCCGATGCTGGCGCGATGCCCGACACCGGCGTGATCTGCAAAGGTGAATGGGAAGGCAAGGAAACCCTCGGCCTGCGCCTGAACTGGGAAAAACGCTACATCACCCTTGGCCCGGTTGCGACCTTGCTCGGGCTGGCCTTCAAGGCCCATGACCCGGATCACCTGCTGGGTGACGAGGAAGACCTGGGCATCAGCCTGGCGCTGATCCCCACTGACACCCCAGGCGTGGAAATCGGCCGGCGCCACCTGCCCCTGGGCGCCGCGTTCATGAACGGTCCCAACTCCGGCAAGGACGTGTTCATACCCCTGGAGTTCCTGATCGGCGGCCAGGAAATGCTCGGCAAGGGCTGGATGATGTTGATGAACTGCCTCTCCGTGGGTCGTTCGATTTCCCTGCCGGCGGTCGGCACCGGCGCGGCCAAGTTCACCAGCCTGGTGACCGGCCAGTACGCCCAGGTGCGCGAACAATTCAACGTGCCACTGTCGGCCTTCGAAGGTATCCAGGAAGCCCTCGCCCGCATCGGCGGCAACGCCTGGCTGATGGACAGCGCGCGCATGCTGACCGCCAATGCGGTGGACCTGGGGGAAAAACCGTCGGTACTGTCGGCGATCCTCAAGTACCACCTCACCGAGCGCGGCCGCGAGTGCATCAGCCACGCCATGGACGTGCACGGCGGCAAGGGCATCATCATGGGCCCGAACAACTACCTGGGCCGCAACTGGCAAGGCGCGCCGATCTTCATCACCGTGGAAGGCGCGAATATTCTGTCGCGCAACCTGATGATCTTCGGCCAGGGCGCGATCCGCTGCCACCCATTCGTGCTCAAGGAAATGGCCCTGGCCGGTCGCGAAGACCATGACCAGGCGCTGAAGGAATTCGACGGCCTGCTGATGCAACACATCGGTTTTGCCGTGAGCAACGCCGCCAGCACCCTGGTGCTCAACCTCGGCGTCGGCCATTTCGAAAAAGCGCCAGGCAACCGTTTGAGCCAGGGTTATTTCCGCGCACTCAACCGCCAGGCCGCCGCGTTCGCACTGCTGGCCGACCTGAGCATGATGCTGCTGGGTGGCGAGTTGAAGCGTCGTGAACGCCTGTCGGCGCGCCTGGGTGATGTGTTGAGTCATATGTACCTGGCGTCGGCCGCACTGAAGCGTTACCACGACCTGGATTCGCCGGATCACCTGGAACCGCTGTTCGCTTGGGCCATGGAAGAAAGCCTGGGCGAATCGGAGCGCGCACTGGATGAGCTGCTGAGCAACTTCCCGAACAAGGTGCTGGGCTGCCTGCTGCGGGTGATCGTGTTCCCGTTCGGGCGTCGCCATACCGGCCCGTCCGATGCGCTGGACGCCGAAGTCGCCGCCGTGATCGGCCGCGCCAAAGGCGACCCGACCCTGGAAGAGTTGCTGGCCGGCTGCTACCGCCCGCAATCGGCGGAAGACCCGGTGGGTGCCCTGCAACATGCCTACGACCTGCTGGGCGCCAGCCATCCGCTGCAAAAGAAACTGCACACCGCGCTCAAGAGCGGCCAGGTCAAACCTGCTGCCGGCGAGCATGCCATTGATGCGGCATTGCACGCCGGCGTGCTGCAACCCGCCGAAGCGCAGACCCTGCGTGACGCTGAAGCAGCGCGGCGCAAGGTGATCGACGTGGATGACTTCAGCAAGGAAGAGTTGACCCAGGCTGAGGGTAAAGTCCGCTGAGTCGAGTGGTCATATAAAAACGGGCGCGAGGGGCATATACTCTCGCGCCCGTTTTTGCTTTAGAGGACTTATCTCGTGTCCAACGTCGTTGCCGATCATCTCGTCTTGCTCGACCACTTGCGCAGCATCCTGGTTGCCGTCGGCGAAGCCGAACAGGTGCCCGAGGAAAGCCATTCCCTGTTCCTGGAGCGCTTCGACGAACTGCGCGCCCTGCTGCCAATCGACCCGATCGAAAGCCAGTACCTGGGCCAGGACCTGATGAGCCAGGTCATCCTGCGCTACCCACAGATCGCCCACCTGGTGCCACGCGACCTGCTGTGGTTCTTTGGCGGTGACTGCCTGCACTTCATGCCCGATGAAGAACTGGACCTGTACCAGGCCCTGGAAGAGCGCCGCTTCGAAGCCGAACAGAACGACGAACCGTTCGACTGGAACCAGGAAAAACAGCTGCTGGCCATGCCCGACGACCAAAGCAAGCACTGATCAGCGATCCGGAATGGGCCGTCGCAATGTCGGCTCCTTCGCCATGCACTCCACTAGATAATCAATAAACACCCGCAACTTCGGCGGAAGATAGCGCGTGGGCGAATGCAGCAACCACGCCTCGCCATGATAGGACGCGATAAAGTCCCACGCCGGCAACACCTGCACCAAACGCCCCTCCTCCAGCGCATGGCGCGCAGTAAAGTACGGCAGGCTGCCAATCCCCACATGCTGCAACACCGCATCCAACCGCACCCCGGTGTGGTTCGCCGCATACCGCCCGCGCACCACCACCGTCACCGCCTTGCCCGCCTGGCGGAATTTCCAGCGCGAGTCCCCTGGCGTTTCCCCCAGGTAGATACAGCTGTGTTCCAACAGATCATGGGGATGGCCCGGCACTCCATGCTCGGCCAGGTACTGCGGCGTCGCGCACAACAAATGCTCGATGGGCAGTAACTGCCGGCCAACCAACCCCGGCGGCGGGCTGTCGGTGATGCGGATGCTCAGGTCGACATTGTCATCAATCATGTCCACCTGCCGATCCTCCAGGAGCAACTGCACGTCGACCTTGGGATAGCGCCGCAGGAACTCCGGCATATGCGGGTGCACCACAAACCGCCCCACCGCCTTGGGCACGCTGACCCGCACCAGCCCTTCAGCTTCGTGGGTGAACTGGCCGCTGATCTCCATCACCGAACGCGCCGCGTTGACCATCTCCTGGCAACGCTTGAACACCTCTTCCCCGCCCTCGCTCAGGCGCAATTTGCGCGTGGTGCGTTGCAACAAACGCGTGGCCAGGGCCTTTTCCAGGCGCGAGATGCTGCGGCTCACCGAGGACGGCGAAGCGCCCAGTTGCCGGGCGGCTTCGGAGAAGCTGCCGGTTTCCACCACTTTGACGAAGATCGCCATCTCGCCCAGCAGTGGCAACGGTAGATTGATGCTCATGGTGCACAGGTCCATTGATAATTGAGCGGATTATCACCCATCTGCGCACTATTTATACTGCCCGCAGAACCCTGATGCGGATGTAGATCATGACCGAACGCCTGTTTTTCACCCACGACCACCTGACTGCCGAACTGGAGGTGCTGAGTTGCACGCCCCACGAAGACCAGTTCGCGGTGATCCTGCAGTCGACGATTTTTCATCCACAGGGCGGCGGGCAACCTTTCGATACCGGTTGGCTCGGTGAAAGCAGCGTGCTGCGCGTGACCCAGGAAGCCGATCATGTGGTGCATTACGTCGACCGCCCGCTGGCGCCGGGCCCCGCCACCGCACGGGTCGATGAACAGCGCCGGGCGTTGCACACCCGTCTGCATTCCGCCGGGCACTTGATCGGCAACGTGGGCGAGACCCTGGGCTGGATGCCCATCAAGGCTCATCACTGGCCAGGCGAAGGCAAGATCACCTTTATCCGTGGTGAAGCCGCGCAGAGCATGGACGCCGAGACGATCCAGCAACAGGTCAACCAATGGATCGCCGCGGACTACCCGCGCCATATGAACCTGGAAGACGGTACCCGCCAGGTCGGCTTTGGCCAGTTGCCTGCGTATGCCTGTGGGGGTACTCATGTGCAGACCTTGGGTGAACTGGGTCGGGTCACCATCCTGGCGTTATCGGAGAAAAAGGGCGCGTTGTCGGTACGCTACGAAATCACCTGAACCAGCCGCATTCACCCTTGTGGCGAGCGGGCCTGTTGTGGCAAGCCCGCTCACCACAGAAAATCGGCTTGTCAGAACAAACTTCCCTACACCTCAACCGCCCCCGCCCGCCCCGACTCCACCACAAACGACTTCAGCGTCGACACCCTGGCCGCCGGATCACGCGGGTCGGTAATCACGCGCAAGTGCGTGAGCATCCTGCCCGCCTCCACCTCCACCGACACATACCCTCGCTGACGACTGTCAAAGAATTTCACATGGGGGTTAAGCGGCAGGATCTTGCTGAACGCCTCAAACGGCGGCCCGTCGGACGTCACCGAGGTACCGACGAACTCCGTGGCGACCACAGGCGAATCCGGGTTGTTGCCATCGGCATGCAAGTCCGTCACCCAGAACGAATGGATATCACCGCCCCAGAACACCGGATTGTTGACCCGGTTGCGCTCGAGGGAAGCCAGCATCCGTGAACGGTTGGCCATGTAGCCATCCCAACCATCGGTCCAGCGCCCCGGCTTGTGGTTGGTCAGGTCGCGCTGGGTCAACGGCGCCACCAACAAGTCCTGGGCGATGATGTTCCACTGTGCCTTCGATTGGGCAAAGCCCCGGTCCAGCCAGGCCTCCTGCTGCCAGCCGAGCAGGGTGCGACCGGGGTCGCGCAAGTCATGACAGAGGTTATCGGCGATATGCCCCTGATGACTGCCATTGGCCAGAATGCACGGTTGTTCCGAGCGGTACTGCCGGCCGTCCAGCACATGGAAACGCGCCAATCGACCGTAGTCCATACGTCGGTAAATACGCATGTCCGGCCCTTTCGGCAAGCTGCTGGCACGCAGCGGCATGTGCTCGTAAAAAGCCTGGTAAGCCGCCGCCCGTTGCTGCAGAAATTGCCCCACAGGGATCTTCGGGTCCTGGGACCAGCGGTTGGCATAGTCATTCTGTACTTCGTGATCGTCCCAGGTCGCCACGCTCGGTGCGGCAGCGTGCAGGGCCTGTAGATCCGCATCGGTTTTGTACAAGGCATAGCGGTTGCGGTAGTCGCTCAGGCTCACCGCGTTGCCGCTGCCATGGGGGCGAATGATCTTGCCCGAGTCCGCTGCGTAGGAACTGTCGTAGATGTAGTCCCCGAGAAAAAACACCAGGTCGGGTTGCTCCTGCGCCAGGTGGCGATACGCACTGAAATAGCCACGCTCCCAATGGGAGCACGAGACAAACCCCAAGCGTGCCGACACCATGGCATGCACCGCCGGTGCGGTGCGCGACTGCCCCACCGGGCTTTGCGCGCCGAGCCCTTCGAACTGGTACCAGTACGGCCTGCCCGGCTCCAGCCCCGCGACCTCCACATGCACCGAATGCCCCCAGCGCTCGCTGGCCATGACCTCGCCCTGGCGCACCACGCGGGTCATCGCCGCATCGCTGGCGACCCGCCACCGCACCGGTACCGGGCGGCTCAAGCCCCCCTGGCCATCGGCGGCATTGAACAGCGGCGCCAGGCGCGTCCAGATCACAAACCCGTCGGGCAATGGATCGCCGGAGGCCACGCCCAAAGTAAACGGGTAGTCCACGCCGGCACTGCGCGCAAACGGGCTGAGGATCGAAAAAGTGGTGGCAACGGCCAGCCCGGCGAGGACCCGGCGCCGACCGTGATCAACGTCGCCGCTCACAGCCGAAACTCCCAATCCTCACGCAGGGTGGCGAACACCAGCATGTCTTCATGCACCCCATTCTTGAGGAACGCCCCACGCATGCAGCCTTCGTACTGCAGACCGATTTTCTCCATGACCCGCGCCGATTCCTTGTTGCGACTGAAACACTGGCTGCCCACACGGTGCAGGCCCAGTTCGCCAAAGCCGTAGTCCATCAGCGCGGTCGCCGCCTCGGTCGCATACCCCAGGTTACGTGCATCCGCCGCCGTCCAGCCGCCAAGGTGCCCATAGTGATGAGCCGCATTGATGCGCAGGCTGGCGATGCCGATCAGTTCGCCGCTGTCGCGCACATGCACGCCCAGGCTCAACAACCCCACCGAGCGAAATTTCTCCTGCATGCCGTCGATTAAATCCTGCGCCGTTTGCAGGGTATAGGGCGACGGAATGCTCGCCGTGTTATCGGCGATCTTCGGCCCGTTGGCGAGGGTGCACAACGTCTCGGCCTGGTGCTTTTCCAGTGCTTTCAATAGAAGTCGCGGAGTTGAAAGACATGGCAATTCGCTACTCATCTTTGGGGGCCCTCGATGTAAAGTTTTTGAGAATGCCCCTGTCGGGTTTCAATTCTGTTACGTCACAAAAATGACCCAAGAGTCGCCTGTAATACCCGTCCTAGAGGCCTCAAAACGTCAATTAAAGTTAACCAATCGGTCATTTTTGGTTGTTAGCGTGTCGCCCCTAATTCAATAACGGGGTAGCGGAATGAGAACCTGGGACGAACCGAAAAAACGCAAGGCGCACATCGAACTGATCCCGATGATCGACGTGATGATGTTCCTCCTGGTGTTTTTCGTACTCGTGAGCCTGAACGTGATTCCGGCCCTCGGCATGAAGACCCAACTGCCGAGCGCCAGCAGTTCGCAGCAGCTCAAGCCGCAGAACAAATTCATCCTGACCCTGGGCCTGGAAGGCCAGTTGCAACTGGATGGCAAGGACCTCACGGTCGATGGGCTGGTGCCGGCGTTGAAAGCGGCCGAAAAGCCTGACACCAAGTCGACCATCATCGTGAACAGCGACAAAGGCGTCGAGGTTTCGCGCCTGGTGGAGGTGATGGACACCCTGCGTCTGGGTGGCTTTACCTCCGTGTCCATTGCCACGCGTAAGTCCTGATCATGTACGTATTGTTTCGTGCGCGTCAGCTGCTGGGCAGCGTCCCGGCCCTGATCGCTCTGGTGCTGATTGCACTGGGTATCCAGTCCCAGACCTTGAAGGTCGAACCGGTGTATGACGAGTCCGCCGTCGAGTTGGCGCTGGTCGAACCGGAGCCGGAGGTGATCCCGGAACCGGTGGTGGAACAAGAGCCGCCACCGCCGGTGATCGAGGATGAAGAGGCCGAGCCGGCCCCGCCGCCGCCGCCGCCCAAGCCGCTGCCAAAACCCAAGCCTGAGCCCAAACCCAAGCCCGTGCCCAAACCCGTGGTGGCCAAGCCAACGCCTGCGCCGACGCCGCCACCGGTCGCCGCCAAACCGGCGCCTGCGGCCGTGGCCCAGGCCGCGCCGACACCGGCGCCGCCCGCCCCTCCCAAGGTCGACGGCCAAGCGCTGGAAGGCAGTTACCTCAAGGGGCTGCGCAACGAGTTGGACACCTACAAACAGTACCCCACCGGGCGCCAGGCCTCCCTCGAACGCCCGAGCGGCGAAGTGGTGGTCTGGTTGCTGGTCGACCGCCAGGGTCGGGTTCTCGACTCCGGCTTGCAAACCCAGGCCTCGAGCATGTTGCTCAACCGGGCCGCCACCAACAGCTTGCGTCGCATCAAGCAAGTCAAGCCGTTCCCCGAGCAAGCCTTCGGGGGCCGCAATGAGCAGCGCTTCACCGCCACCTTCAACTACAGCGTGCAATAAGCACCCGACACCAGGACGACAGAGATGAGGTTCACACGGATTCATCTGGCACTTGTTGCCGCAAGCATGGGCCATGGAATGGTCATGGCCGATACCAGTGACAGTGACGTCGGGACTATTGGGGTTCAGGGCAAGGCCACGGCAGGTGGCGGCTACATGGTGCAGGAAGAAAGCATCAAGGGCCGTTCCACCGTGACCAAGGAAGCGCTGGATAAACAGACCGCCACCGGCAACGCCGTGGACAAGCTCAAGTACACCCCGGGCTTGAACATTTCCAGCGAAGACAACACCGGTCTGTCAGGCTTTCGCTTTACCATGCGCGGCCTCAACTCCGACCAAGTGGGGATGTCGGTGGACGGCATGCCGATCAACGACTCCGGCAACTACGCGCTGTACTCCAACCTGCTGGGCGACCCGGAAAACATCGAGCAGATCTTCGTCACCCAGGGCTCTTCGGAAGCCGACGGCCCGCACATCGGCTCCAGCGGCGGCAACATCGGTATCGTGACCATTCGCCCGACCAAGGAAACCGGTGCGTTCGTCAAACAGATCATGGGCAGCAACGCCACCCGCAAGACCTTTGCCCGCCTCAACACCGGCGAGATCAACGGCCTGAGCAACTGGCTGTCGGCCTCCCATACCGAAGGCCAGATGTGGCGCGGTTCGGGTGCCGTGCGCGCGGACAAAGTCGAGTGGAACAGCTTCTTCGACGCCGGCGATGGCAACACCGCCAACCTGATCCTCAAATACCACGAGCAGGACAACAACAGTTACAGCCAACTGACCAAGGCTCAGTTCCAGCAGAACGGCCGCAAATACGACCCTTACCCCGCCACCCCCACCGTGGGCAGCAACGGCAAGTACAACAGCTACTACGCCCTGGCGCAGAACCCGTTCCAGACGTTTACCGCGGTGCTCAACACCCAATTCAAACTGGCCGACAACCTCGCGCTGTCGGTGATCCCGTATTACTACTGGGGTAACGGCAGCGGCGTCGGCTCGTCCAGCTATGCCCTGAACCGCGGCTCGAACCAGGGCGGCGTGTTCGACCTGGGCAACCTGCCCACCGGCGCTCAATACAACGCCGACGGCACCCCGAACAGCGGCGTGTACTATCGCCCTTCACGCACCCAGACCTGGCGTCCGGGCATCACCACCAAGCTTAACTGGGACCTGGGCGATCACAGCCTGCAAGTGGGCTACTGGTACGAGCGCGCACGCCAGAGCCAGACCCAGCCGTTCATTCCGCTCAAGGCCAGTGGCAAGCCGGTCGACACCTGGCCGGATTCCAACGAGGCGGTGGTGGATGCCAATGGCAACACCATCCAGGGCCGCGACCGCTTCACCATCACCCCAGCGCAAAAGGTCTGGGCCCAGGACACTTGGTACATCAACTCGGACTGGACCCTGATCGGCGGCCTGGCCTATATGAACGTCAAGCGTGACGGCACCAACCATGGCAGCCTCACCGAGCAAGCAGAAAAACGTAACCAGACCTACAACAAACTGCTGCCCAACGCCGGCCTCAAATACCAGGTGGATGAACGCGACCAGGTGTTCTACAGCCTGTCACGCAACATGCGCATCCCGCAGAACTACGTGCTGTACGACAAGGGCGCAGGCTCCATCGACGCCAAGCCGGAAACCAGTTGGAACCACGAACTGGGCTGGCGCTACACCGATGAAGACATGACCGTGGCCGCCACCTTGTTCTACATGCAGTTCAAGGATCGCCAGGTGTCGTCGCGCGATATCAACGGCGACTTCGCCGACATCAACGCCGGCTCCGTCAACAACAGCGGCCTGGAACTGGAGTGGAGCGGCCTGTTGCCCAATCACTTCAACTACTACACCTCCTACACCTACACCAAGGCCGAGCAGCAAGACGACTTGACCGTGTACAACGCTGGCAAAGCGATCGTACTGCCCACCAGCGGCAAGCAGTTCGCCAACGTGCCGAAAAACATGCTGGCCGCCAACATCGGCTACGACGACGGCCGCTTCTACGGCACCTTCGGCGGCAAGTACACCAGCAAGCTCTACGGCGATTTGACCAACGACGAAGCCATCTCCGGGCGCACCGTATTCAACGCCGGCGCCGGTATCTACCTGCCGGTGGACAAGAAAGTGGTCAAGGACGCGACCCTGCGCCTGAACGTCGACAACCTGTTCGACAAGAAGTACCTGGACGGCGTGTACACCACCAAGACCAACGCGGCCACCTACGGCGGTTTCCGTGACGGCGACCCGGCCTACATCGTGGGCCTGGAACGCACCGTGACGGTTTCCCTGGAAGCCAATTTCTAATTGCGAGGTAACTGAACATGGACATGAACCTGCTCCACGACATCACCTTCTATGTGATGTATGCCGCGATGGCCATCTCGATCTTCATCACCATCGAGCGCGGGATTTATTTCGCGTATGTACGCCGCCAGGCCCATGCACTCACCGAAGTGCTCGGCGCCAACGTGCACAGCGAACGCGACCTGCCGGAGAGCCTGACCCGTCGTGACAGCCTGCCGTTGAGCATGGTGCTGCCGGTGCTGGCACAGAAGGCGTCGAACGGCTCGCGCAAGGACCTGGATGATGTCATCGAGACCCAGTACCTGACCACCCGCGCGCCGCTGGCCCGCAGCCTGTGGATCATCGAAACCATCACCACCGCCGCGCCGCTGTTGGGTTTGCTGGGTACCATCCTCGGCATCATCGACACCTTCAAGGCGTTGGCGACGGCAGGCGTGTCGGACCCGGGCCAGATCTCCGGTGGCATCGGTACGGCCCTGTTCGCCACCGGGTTGGGGATCGCCATTGCGCTGTTCTGCGTGGTGTTCCACAACTTCTTCCAGGACCGCCTGGAGCGTATCAACGACCAGCTGAAAATCCTGCTGATCCGCGCCGCCACCGGTGCCCGCGTGCAGAGTGAAGTGCCGCATCGGGTACCGACGCCGCTGCACAGCCGCACCGCATAAACCTGTGGTGAGCGGGCTTGCCCCGCGTTGGGTGGCGCAGCCACCCCATATCCAGGCACCTCGGTCTTTCTGGGACAACGCGGTGGACTGTTTGGGGCGGCTGCGCCACCCAACGCGGGGCAAGCCCGCTCACTACATCAGTGAAGAGAGTGTTATGTCCGTCTCCTTGAAATTGCGTATCGCCGGCCTTGCCGGCTTACTCCTCAGTCCGCTGGCCCAGGCGGACTTTTCGATTCCGGGGTTTGAACTGGTACACACCGTACCGGTGGACACCGCCCTCGGCACCGACGACCTGCGCCAGCCCGGCCCGGTATGGAGCGAACTGTTCGACGGCGCCAAAAGCCGCATCGATATCGGCCAGTTCTACGCCGCCGATCACCCCGGCTCGGTGATGGACCGTGTGATCGAACGCCTGGAAGCCGCCGGCAAACGCGGTGTGAAGATTCGCTTTTTGCTCGAAGAAAAAGGCATCAAGTTGTCGGAGGCCTCCACCCTGGAACGCCTGCGCGCGATCCCCAACCTGACCTTTCGCGTGTTGCCCTACGCCCGTGTAAGCGGCGGGATCATCCACGCCAAGTACTTGGTGGTGGATGGCAAGCAGGCGTTTGTCGGCAGCCAGAATTTCGATTGGCGCTCGCTGGAGCACATCCACGAAACCGGCCTGCGCATCACTGATCCGACGGTCGTGGGGCAGGTGCAGGCCATCTTCGAACAAGACTGGAAAGCCCAGCATGCGTTGGCCGACAATCAGCCGGTGCCACTGCCCGTCGCGGGTAAAGAACCACCGCGCACCGGCAACTACCTGGTCGCCAGCCCGCAGCGCTACAACCCGCCCGGCGTGGGCGACTCGCAGCTGGAACTGCCGCGTTTGTTGAGTGAAGCCAAACAGGAAGTGCGCGTGCAACTGCTGGACTACGCACCGTTGTCCTACGGACCGGACAAGACCCGTCCGTACTACGCGGTGATCGACAATGCCGTGCGCGCGGCGGCGGCGCGTGGGGTGTTGATCAAACTGATGGTGTCCAACTGGAACACCGACAAGCTGGAACTGCCCTACCTCAAGAGCCTGGCGGTGCTGCCCAACGTGCAGATCAAGATCGTCACCCTGCCCGAGGCCAGGCAGGGATTCATTCCTTACGCGCGGGTGATTCACAGCAAGACCATGGAGATCGACGGCCAGGTTGCGTGGGTCGGCACCAGCAATTGGCTGGGTGGCTACCTGGATAATTCGCGCAACCTGGAAGTGGTGATGCGCAGCGAAGCGATGGCCAGGCGTGTCGGGGAATTGCATGAGCAGTTGTGGGATGGGCCTTATGCCAAGGCATTGGATGTGACAGCTGAATACGCGGCTGCGCACCCGGGTACTTTGTAATACACCATCAGCTGCGGACATTTGAATTCTTGAGATTGGCAGCTAGCCTTCTCAGGCTCCGGACGCAGCTTTAGCGGTGCTGCGGCTGGAGCCCACTGACATGAGAGCATTGCCATGAAAACCGCACCCTTTCGCACCTTGTGTACATTGCTTCTGCTTATTCCACTCAGCGCCTGCGTCAACAGCCCGCCAACACTCACTCTGGTGACCTTTGCCGACGGTACACGGGGCCTCAAGACGCCCGTGGATACTGGCGCACCGGGGCCTTCCCAAGGCGACCTGTTTGTCTTCGCTCAACCCCTGATGGATCAGGATCGCCAGGACATCGGACACAACAATGGCTATTGCGTCACCACGCAGCCTGGCGTTCACAGCCAATGCCAATGGACACTGATGTTCGTGGATACTGCCGGGCAGATCACGGGCACCCTTGTCGTCGGCGGACAGGAGTACGAAACCGGCTTATCCACCGTCGCACTCCTAGGCAGTACCGGCAAGTATGCCGGCTTCACTGGCCATATGACTTCCGAACCCATGCCCGACGGTACATTCAAGCAAACCTTGTATCTGACTCCTCGCTGACCCCGCAAAATGCCGCTCATCAACGCGCGGCGTTTTCTTATTGAAGTAGGACATTTCACTGATCCGCACCTCCCATCTCACGCCTTCACAGTGTTAGTGTGTGGAAATGTTTCTGACAGATCGATCAGAAACCTCCTACTCACTACCTGCAAAGGAATGCGTCTCTCCATGCACTTTCCACTCAAGCAATTGGCGGCTGCCACCCTGTTTGCGGCGAGCCTTTCGGCTGTTACCTGCCCCGCCTTCGCCAACATCACGCCCGAGCAAAGCACGGCGATTCTCAAGAACTTCAACGAAACGTCCGTCACCGATTTTCGCGGCTTCCTCGGCGCGCTGGCTAAAGGCGACCTGGGCAAGACCAGCGACGTCGGCCCGGCAATCAGTGCCTTTCTCGACAACAAAACCCTGAGCGCCGACCAGCAGAACGAAATCAATCGCCTGCTGGGCATCTACACCCGGGTGAAGTACGGCAAAGCCGCCCTCGAAACCCTGCGCGAGCTGGTGGAAATCCCGACCTTCAACGTGGATGGCCTGCCGCAGTACAAGAACCCGGAATTCATCAAGATCGCCGGCAAGCTCCAGGACCTGGCCAAGGCCTTTAACCTGAACTTCCGCAACATCGACAACCGCGTGTACGAAATTTCCCTGGAAGGCAGTGGCGACGACGTCGTCGGTATCCACGCCCACGCCGATGTGGTGCCGGTGACGCCGGAAAATTGGGTGCTCAAAGATGGCACCAAACTCGACCCGTTCAAGGTCACCCTGATCGGCAACCGCATGTATGGCCGTGGCACCGAAGATGACAAGAACGGCATCGTCGTGGCGATGTATGCCATGAAGGTGATCAAGGAAGAAAAGCTGCCACTGGCGCGCAATTTCAAGCTGCTGGTCGACACCACCGAAGAAACCTCCGGCGACGCGATCCCTTACTACTTCGAAAAGAACCCGACACCGCAATACAACCTGGCGCTGGATGGCGGCTACCCGGTGGTGATTGCCGAGAAAGGCTACGGCACGGTGATGGCAACCTTCCCGCGCCGCAAGGGTGAAGGCAAAGGCGCGGAAATCATCGCGATGACCGGCGGCATGGCCACCAACCAGATTCCGTCGGCATCGGTGGCGACCTTCGTCAGCGACAAGCCTGCCGAGTTGGCCGCCAGCCTGCAAAAGGCCGGCAGCGAATACGCCAAGCGCAACGGCGGCGATTTTGCAGTGGCCGCCAAGGTCGACGGCAAAGACGTCAAGCTGACCGTCACCGGCGTGTCCGCTCACTCCTCCGAGCCGGAGTCCGGGGTCAACCCGGTGGCGCGCATGCTGGAGCTGATCCACAGCGTCGACGGCAAGATCGCCCTCAAGCACAACCACATCACAGACGCGGCGCGGTATGCCTCCGACAACTGGGGCCTGGACTACCTGGGTGGCAAGTTGGGCGTGGGCTTCTCCGACGAGTTCATGGGGCCACTGACTACCTCGCTGACTTTTGTCGGCCTGGATGAAAAAGCCTTCAAGCTGGCGGTAAACCTGCGGGTGCCGAAGGGCAAGTCGCCGGAGAAACTCAAGGCCGAGATCGCCGACAAGCTGAGCGCCTGGGACAAGAAAGCCAAGGTCAAGGTGGACTTCGCCTACTCGGTGGCCGAGCCGATGTACCGCAACCCGGAAGGTGAATGGGTCAAGGCACTGCTGGCAGTCGCCACGGAAAACCTCGGCATGGAGCACAAGTTCGGCACCTCCGCCGGCGCAACCTCCGTGCATGAACTGCCCAACGGCGTGCAATTCGGCCTGGCGCGCCCGGAAGTCAAATACACCGGGCACACCGACGGCGAGTTCAAGACCGTCGACCAGTTCCTGCTCGACCTGCAGATCGTCACCGAAATGATGGGCCGTATCGGCCAGCTGCCGAAGCTCTGAGCCCAAAGCACTGATGCAAAGGAGCCCGCCGCAACGGCGGGCTCTTCAGGCTTGCAGCCTCAACATATCCTCGAAAAAACCACCGACCGGTTCCGTGGGATGGCACAGCTGGATTTCCAGCACCCAGGCCATTTCACTCGGTGGGATGTCCAGATCCGCCAGTTCCTTGTTCTCGAACAACGCGTGGGGGAAATCCGCCAGGCGATGCCCCGCAAGGTTGCGCGCCAGCCTCCAGCCTTTTGCCACGGCGCTCTGCTCGGCGAAATCATACAGCTCTCGACCGGTGAGGCCTCGCAACCAGGCGTCGCGGGTCTCGTCGAACACCTCGTGCAGCGCGGTCGTGCACGCCAGGTGCAGCGGCGCGTCACCGAACACAAAGGTATCGCCGTAGTCGCCTTCATAGCCGTCCCACACCGGGCCCAAATCAACCACGACGATATCGCTGGCGCGCAGCCTGCGCTGGCGGTCGATCCCTTCGCGGGGTGGGCGGACCGTGTCGGCGCCAAAGCGGATATAGGTCGGGTGCCAGGTGTGCGATGCGCCCATGGCCTGCAGTTGTTCGGCGGCCATGTCGAGGGCTTCGCCGGTGGTCATGCCCACCCGCAGTCGGCTGGCAATGGCCGCCAGGGCGCGGATGGATTGGTCACGGGCCGCCAGCATGCCGTCAAACGAATAACGGGGGCCGACTTTTTCCCAGATCGGGTCGAACGCAGGTGTAGGCGCTTGCGTGCCTGCGCCACCACTGGGCACAAAGGCTTCGGCGACAAACCGGTGAGCCGGCAAGCCCGCGTCTAGGCACTGCTCGCGGACCTGGCGGATCATTGCGCCGTTGCCGCACGCGTACACCTGGGCAACTTGCCAACGATGCCCATGGCTCAGCGCAACGTCCTGCACGCGCCCCTGCGAAGCCAGCACCGGGTGCCAGTGAAAACGCGGGTGATCGATGACGGACTGGTCCAGGAACACGCGATCATAGAAGTCTGCCGGCTGCGCGCCGCCCCAGTACAACGTCACCTCGACATTGCGCTTCAAGGCGCTCAGCAGGATCGGTTTGATGCCGGCGTAGCCGGTGCCCGTAGCGAACAGGACCACAGGGCTGTCATCCACGTCCTGCCAGGTGCAGGCACCAAAAGGCCCCTCCAGTTGCAGCACGTCGCCGGCCTCCAGGTCGCCCAGAACAGCCTCGGAAAACAGCCCGCCGCGCACCTGGCGAATCTGAAAGACCAGGCGCCCGTCATCTTCGGCCGGCAGGTTGGCGATCGAGAAACACCGCGAGTCACCGTCGACCAGACGGAACTTGAGGTACTGGCCGGCACGCACCGCCAATGGCAGGTCCGGCATCAGCACCAGCTCAATGATGTCAGGGCTCAATGCGCACTTGCTCAGCACTTGCGCCTCGACACTCAGCGCGGGGGTGTCCAGGGCCCAGCCGGGGATTTCCAGGCGCATATCGCCGCAGGCGTGGCTCTGGCACAACAACATTTCATTCGCCGCCAACGGATAGCACGGCGCGGGGGCGTTCGGCGCCAACTGCCTGGCCCGGTACTGCCCTTCTGCGACTACCACCTTGCACGATCCACAGGCACCGCGCCGACAGGAAAACGGCACGGACAGGCCACTGGCGAGCATCGCATCGAGCAACAGCTCATCACCGGCCTCAAAGGTTTTCCCCGAGGGGGACAGTTCGATGACATGACGTGTATTCATAACAACCTCGGGGGTGAGTGAGGCTTGATTGTTGCGCTAGACTAGGCCCATTAAAACCTCCAGTTTTGGATACTTCAGATGGTCCAGATGCGTAAATGGCGGCCGCTGCTCAAGCTGGACGAGAGCGCCAGCCAGGCGTCCTACCGCAAGATCGCCGAAGGCCTGATGACGGCAATCGTCGAGGGTCGCTTGCCGCCCGGCACCTTGCTGCCGGGCACGCGGGAAATGGCGCAATTGCTCGACGTCAACCGCAAGACCGTGATCCTGGCCTACGAAGAAGCCATGACCAAAGGCTGGCTGGTCAGCGAGCCGCGACGCGGGACCTTCGTCAATGTGCAATTGGCGCCCAAGCCAGTGCCGAATCGCGCGCAACCGTCCTTCGCACCGCCCGTCCTGGCCCAGGCGAACGCGCCGTACTTCACCCAGAACGCCCAGGCGACGGCACTGCAACATCGGCGTGGCGCACTGTTTTTCGACAACGGCACCAGTGACCACCGCCTGCTGCCCCAAGCCGTGCTGCACCGCCACTACCGCAATGCCCTGCGCAACAGCTTCGCCTCCAATACGGTGCGCTATGGCAGTGAGGGCACCGGCTATGAGTTGCGCTGCGCCCTGGCCGAAATGCTGCGCAACAACCGCGGGCTGACGGTCAGCGCCGAGAATATCTGCCTGACCCAAGGCACCCAGATGTCGCTGTACCTGAGCGCCAGCCTGCTGCTCAAACCTGGCGACGTAGTGCTGGTGGAACGCCTGAGCTACCCGCCGGCCTGGGAGATTTTCCGCAAGCTGGGCGCGCAGTTGGTCACCGTGGATGTCGACGACGAAGGCTGCCGCACGGACCAGATCGATCGTCTGTGCCGTGAGCACAAGGTGCGGATGATCTATCTCACGCCGCACCACCAATTCCCCACCACCGTGAGCCTGCACGCAGCGCGTCGGCAACAGCTGCTGGCATTGGCGGCACTGCATGACTTCTGCATCATCGAAGAAGATTACGATCACGAATATCACTTCAACGGGCGACCTTACCTGCCGCTGGCCAGCGACCGTTCACAGCGCCATGTGCTCTACGTCGGCTCGCTGTCCAAGGCGCTCGGTTCGACGTTTCGCTGCAGCTATGTGGTGGCTCCCACACCCGTCATTGAAGCCCTGCACGGCAACGCTGCGTTGATGCTGGGCGATGCCGACGCGGTGGCGCAGAAGATGCTCGCGGACCTGATCAACGCGGGTGAATTGAAGAAACACCTGCGTCGGGTATCCAAGGAATACCGCGCCCGCCGCGAAACCTTGCAGGGCTGTCTGCATGCGGCATTCGGTGATCGGATCATGGTGCGCGAACCCGAAGGCGGGCTGGCGCTGTGGGTGCGTTTTGAAGATCGGATAAACGTCGATCAGATGGTGGCCACCGCATTGGAGCATGGGCTGGTCGTACGCAGTGGTCGGCAGTTTTCGCCGATGGACCGGCCGGAAAATGCGTTGCGCCTGGGCTTTGCCTCACTCAATCAGGCGGAAATCCGTGAGGCCACGGTGCGCCTGGCCAAAGCGGTGAACCTGTGCGCACACAAAAATGCCGATCATCGCTGATCGGCATGCGGTTAGAGCGGCAGCAGGAAGCGGGATTTCTCTTCGGCCCGGGCCAGTTCCGGGAACTCCAGCAGCAGCGCCCGGTTGCCCCGGCCAATATGCTCCATCACCGCCCGTGTAATGTACTCACGCACCATGCCCGTCGAGACGTAATACATGGCCCAGGCTTGTTCGGGCGTACAGTGGCCGATCTGTTCTTCGATTTGCGTGTACGCCTCGTCATCGTCCGACTTCACGTCGCGCTGATATTCCGCTTGGCCCATGATTGATCTCCTTCAACGGCACGCCTGCAACAGCCCGGCATGCCTGGTCATTCAGCCGGTCACGTGCCGCTCTTCACTTTGGTCCACACACGCGTGCGGATTCGCTCCAACTTCAAGGGCAGCGGTTCAAGGGGAACCAGTGTGGCAATGGTCTCTTTGGACGGATAAATCCAGGGGTTGTCGCGCAGCTTCTGCTCGACCAACTCGGTAGCGTCCTTGTTGGCGTTGGGGTACAGCGTGTGGTTGGAACTCTTGGCAATCACTTGCGGCTCAAGCATGTAGTTGATAAACGCCAGACCCTGCCTGGCATGCGGCGCATCCTTGAGCAGCACGAAGTTTTCCGACCACACCAACCCGCCCTCGCGCGGCAGGCTGTAGGCAATCTTGCGCCCGGTGTTGTTTTTTTCATTGATGGCCTGTGCCGTCAGCGCCCCGCTCGCCCAGCCCACCACCACACAGATGTTGCCATCGGCAAAGTCGGCATCCGTCCTGGATGAATCAAAGTAAAGGACGTAAGGGCGGATCTTCAGCAGCAGCCCCTGGGCTTTCTGGTAATCCTCAGGGTTCTGGCTGTTGCTGGGCAGCCCGAGATAATGCAAGGCGATCGAAATGATTTCACTCGGGGAATCGAGCATCGCCACGCCACACGACTTGAGCTTGCTGATGTTCTCTTCCTTGAAGATCAGGTCCCAGCTGTCCACCGGGGCATTCTCGCCCAGGTCGGCCGGGACGCTGATCATGCAACTGAACCGACCGGCGTTCTGGAGCTCACTGGTTCGCGTGCTAAAGGAATACGTCCAGATCGACAACTGGGTCGTGCTGATCTTCAGCGACCACCAGGTACGCGTGGTCAGCGTGACTGAGGTCGCCGATGCGGACGAAGTGGACGCGTTGACCCAGCGCTACGTAAAAGGGCTGTACCTGCTCGACCCGTTCTACATTGCCAACCGCGAAAACCCGCAGAGCGGCTTTTTTCATCTGTCCGACATTGCGCCGGAGCACTTCCTGACCACCGAGTATTACCACCAGTATTTCGCCCAGTACATCAGCGTGGATGAGGTGCAGTACAACGTACAACTCGACGCCGACAGAACGCTGTGCATTTCATTTGGCAGCCACGCGCGATACAGCCCGCAGCAGATCGCGACCCTGGACATTATCAAGCCATGGGTGATGGCGTTGATGCATCAACGCATGTGCTTTGAGACTGATGCGGAAAAAAGCCAGGACGAACCGCCACCCTGGTCAGAGGCCATCGTGCAACTGGGCACACAAATCACTGCGCGCGAAAAAGATGTGCTCAAGTTGCTGTTGAGCGGTTTTTCCAACAAAGAAATCGCCGGCAAGCTGAACCTGTCGGCAGAGACCATCAAAGTTCACCGTCGCAACCTCTACAACAAACTGAACATCAAGTCTCAGTCCGAGTTGTTTGCGCGTTTTTTCATGCCGGCGCAGGAGGCCCAGACGGCGCAGTGAACGCAGCCGCAGCGGGCCTGCGGCGGCTCTGCACAAATCACGCGCAAACAAAAACGCCGATCATTGCTGATCGGCGTTTTTGTCGAATATGGAGCGGGAAACGAGACTCGAACTCGCGACCCCGACCTTGGCAAGGTCGTGCTCTACCAACTGAGCTATTCCCGCAAATGGCGTCCCCTAGGGGACTCGAACCCCTGTTACCGCCGTGAAAGGGCGGTGTCCTAGGCCACTAGACGAAGGGGACACACAACTGAAACACATGGTGTGCATTTCAGTGTCCAGGGGTTAGATCCGAAGATCATGCCCTGGTTTCACTCAGTGCCGCCCGAGAGCCACACTGCTTAAACTTGGAGCGGGAAACGAGACTCGAACTCGCGACCCCGACCTTGGCAAGGTCGTGCTCTACCAACTGAGCTATTCCCGCAAATGGCGTCCCCTAGGGGACTCGAACCCCTGTTACCGCCGTGAAAGGGCGGTGTCCTAGGCCACTAGACGAAGGGGACACACAACTGAAACACATGGTGTGCATTTCAGTGTCCAGGGATTAGATCCGAAGATCATGCCCTGGTTTCACTCAGTGCCGCCCGAGGGCCACACTGCTTAAATTGGAGCGGGAAACGAGACTCGAACTCGCGACCCCGACCTTGGCAAGGTCGTGCTCTACCAACTGAGCTATTCCCGCAAATGGCGTCCCCTAGGGGACTCGAACCCCTGTTACCGCCGTGAAAGGGCGGTGTCCTAGGCCACTAGACGAAGGGGACACACGTACAACATTCACTGCTTAACCGCGTTTTGCTGTGTGCTTTACGCGTTAAGTGGCGCGCATTCTATGGACGGATTGAAAGATCGTCAACCCCCAAGGATAAATTTATTAAAATCAATGACTTCCCCCAGCTTTTCGGGCTCATGGGGGGATTGTGCGCGTCCGGGCTTTGACGCCTATATTCTGGCGCCCGACAAGACGCTATAGTTCGCTCCAGCAAATGATGGCAATGTGCATCCATGCAGGGAGCGCCTATGCCTGTAGAAGCAAACTACCCGGGCAACTGGTCGATCAGTCCTATCCGCCGGATAGCCCAGTCACTACACTCCACTGTAAACCCTATAAAGAGGTCACACCGGTGACACCACTCATGATCACCCTGCTGGTAATAGCCGGGATCGCAATACTGATCGCCATTGGCTACATGAACCACGTGGTGGAAAACAACAAGCTGGAAAAGAAGCGCACCGAGATCGAGCTTAACGATCGCCTGCGCCGTTGCGGTGAAATCACCGAGACCTTCCCTGGCCAGTTGATGACCCCGGCGCTCAAGCTGTTGCTGACCCGCCTGGAACTCAACGTCAACCAGCGCCTGCTGAACCTGAATAAAGGCAGCATGGCGCTCAAGGCCCGCATCGCCGAGCTGAATACGCTGGTCGCCCAGGGCGAATCGATCCCGGTGAACAACCCGCCCGCGCCAATCCAGACCGAAGCCAAGGCCAAGGATGTGCGTTTCCTGCTCGAAGCCCTGCACGGCCAGGTCACCCGTGCGGCCCAGGATGGTTTCCTGCCGGCCAACGAGGCCAAGCACTGGATCCGCGAGATCCGCCATATCCTGGTGTTGCTGCATATCGAGTTCTTCAACAACCTCGGCCAGCACGCCCTGCAACAAGGCCAGCCGGGCCAGGCGCGGCTGGCATTCGAGCGTGGCGTGCAGTACCTGCGCAAACAGCCGGAGCCGGTGATCTACAGCGCACAGCTGCAACACCTGGAGGCCCAACTGGGACGCGCCAACTCCACGGTGCTGACCAACAGTAAGCCGGCCGAAGACGAAGTCAACGAACTGACCGAAGGCCTCAAAGTGGTCGACGCCGACGCCGAGTGGAAGAAGAAAGTCATCTACGACTGATTCGCCGGCTGGAAGACTGGCCTGGCTTTTATTGCTGTGGTGAGCACGCTCACCACAGCAATAAAAGCCAGGCCAGTACAAACCACCTCGCTGCTTCACGAGATGCCATCACTTTGCATCTATCCCCCCGCCCCCGACTAGCGTAAAAAAGTGCCCCTCACTCCATGAAGTCAGAGGCCCGCTATGCCTGTCGCCGTCATTGATGGACAACCGCTGCACTACGTCGACCAGGGTTCCGGCCCCGTCGTCCTGCTGGGCTCAAGCTACCTGTGGGACCGCGACATGTGGGCGCCGCAGATCGAAGCCCTGTCGCAACAGTACCGGGTGATCGTGCCCGAGCTGTGGGGCCATGGCGAATCCGGCCCGCTGCCCGCAACAACCCGCTCCCTCGACGACCTCGCGCGCCAGGCCCTGGCCCTGCTGGACCAGTTGGATATTCCACAGATCAACCTGGTCGGCCTCTCGGTCGGCGGCATGTGGGGGGCACGCCTGGCGCTGCTGGCTCCCGAGCGCATCAACAGCCTGGTGCTGATGGACACCTACCTGGGTGCCGAGCCCGAAGCCACGCGCCAGTATTACTTCTCGCTGTTCAAGATGATCGAAGACGCCGGCGCTATCCCCGGGCCGTTGCTGGACGTGGTCGCGCCGATCTTCTTCCGCCCGGGTATCGACCGCGAATCCGCGCTGTATCAGGATTTCCGCAAGCAATTGCAGGGCTACTCCAAGGAGCGCCTGCTGCAGAGCATCGTGCCCCTGGGTCGCTTGATCTTCAGTCGCGAAGATGTGCTGGGACAGTTGCCCAAGCTGGACGCCGACACCACCCTGGTGATGTGCGGCGAACAGGACAAACCGCGCCCACCTGCCGAATCCGAGGAAATGGCCGGCCTGATCGGCTGCAGCCTGATCCTGATCCCGCAAGCCGGGCATATCAGCGCCAGGGAAAACCCGGACTTCGTCAACGAAGCCCTACTGACCTTCCTCGCCAACAACGCCTGACCGCCCTCCCCTGTGATCGCCGCATGAACGCTGCGATCACAGGCGGAAGTGCCCGACCATCCCCTTGAGTTCCGCGCCCAGCTGCGCCAGCTGAATGCTCGATGCGGCGTTGCCCTGCATGCTCAATGCCGACTGATCGGCACTGGCACGGATACTGGTGACACTGCGGTTGATCTCCTCGGCCACCGAGCTTTGCTCCTCGGCCGCCGCGGCAATCTGCTGGTTCATCTGCTGGATCAGCGACACCGCCACCGCGATGCTGCCCAAGGCGCTCTCGGTCTCCAAGGCATCGCTCACCGCCAGCTTCACCAGTTCGCCGCTTTGCTGGATCTGCTGCACCGAGGACTGGGCCGCGTTGCGCAACGTACTGACCAGCCGCTCGATTTCTTCGGTCGATTGCTGGGTACGCTTGGCCAACGCCCGCACTTCATCCGCCACCACCGCGAAACCACGGCCCTGCTCGCCGGCACGGGCGGCCTCGATAGCCGCGTTGAGGGCCAGCAGGTTGGTCTGTTCGGCCACGCTTTTGATCACACTCAACACAGTGCCGATGTTCTGGATCTCGGCGCTCAGGCTCTCGATGCTGGCGCTGGCACTGGTGCTGGAGGTGGCCAGCAATTCAATACGCTGCAAACTCTGGCGCACCACACGCTGGCCGCTGTCGACTTTGTCGTCCGCTGTCTGTGCGGCTTGCGCGGCTTCTTCGGCGTTGCGCGCCACGTCATGCACGGTAGCGGTCATCTGGTTCATCGCCGTGGCGACCTGCTCGGTTTCTTCTTTCTGGCTACTGACTTCGACATTGGTTTGTTCGGTGACGCTGGACAATGAGTGAGCCGAGCTGGCCAGTTGCTCGATACCGGCCTGCAGGCCGCTGACCATATGGCTCAGGCCATTGCCCATCTGCTGCATCGCCTGCATCAGTTGGCCGATCTCATCGCGGCGACTGACCTCCATGCGCCCGCTCAAATCGCCGGCCGCAATCTGCTGGGCAACCGCAATCACGCTGCGCAGCGGCGCGACGATCAAGCGGGTGATCACCCAGGCCGCGATCAACCCCACCAACAGCGCCAGGGCCGAAGAGCCGATGATCAGCATCGCGCTTTTCTTCAACTGTGCCTGCATCGACAGGTCTTCAGTGTCGTACGCCTGGTTGACCCGGCCGACCACTTGCTCGGCCCGATCATGCAACTGCTTGTAGACCACCTTCTCCTGGGCCAGCAGGCCGGTGTACTCGCCGAGTTTTTCACTGAACGAAGCAATATGCCCGGAGACCTCATTCAACACCGTCTGGTAACCGGGGTCCTTGACCGCGGTTTTCAGTGTTTCAACCTGGGCCAGCGCCTGGTCGGCCTGCTCGATCTTGCCTTGCTCGGCGTCATCGGCGTCTACCTTGCGGCTCTGGTCCAGACGTACGTGGGCTTCGTTCATGGCTTGCAACATCAGCCGTGAAACCTGGCTGACCTGCCCCGCCTGCTCGATAAACTCGGCGCCCTCCTTGCCCTGGCTTTCCTTGAGGCCATAGGCACCGTCGTCAGCCAGCCCGGCCTGCAGCACATCGAGATTATTGGCCACGCTGGACACTGACCAACTGGCCATTTCCAACGCCAGGTCCTTGGTCTGGGTCAATTCGACAAACTCATCGAACGCCTTGCGGTAGGCGGCCAGGGCCTGTTCGACATCCGTCATGACGGGCACGTTGGCCGCCGACTGGGCCTTGAGGCTCGCCGCGAGCGCGGCCAAGCCATCGACACTTTCATGCAGGGCGTCGACGGCCTTGGGGTCGGCATGCAACGCGTAGTCCTGCTCGATCAGGCGCACCTTGAGCAAGCCACTGTTGAGCGACGACATGGCCTTGAGGCCTTCGAAGCGCTGGCCAACGGATTGCAGGGACCACACGCCGATGGCCGCGACCAGGGCGGTCAACAGCAATACCAGGGTGAAGCCCAAGCCCAGTTTTTTTACCATACCGAGGTTGGCGAAGCGTCGTTGCACGGCCGAAATCATTGCACTTGCATCCTCTTGCAATGGCAGATGCCATCAAGCCCGGTTTACACAGGCGAGATTGGCAACCACAAGGCACCGAACACAAGTCATTGGCGCCACAATAATGGCAAAAAGCTACACGCTCGTCGTTTTCAGAATGGTCGAGGTCGATCTTGCAGGTCCCATGGCGCGGAATAACGCCAGTGCCCGTTGATCATCAGCATAGGCCACATTGATTCGCAGCCACTCACTGGGCTCATCCGTTGGACTGAACAGTGCCCCCGGTGACAACAAAACCCCCAGCCGCCGGGCATACGCCTGCAACCGCGACCGATCCCCAACCCCTGGCCGCGCCCACACGAACATCCCGCCGGCAGGGTTGGCGAACACCTCCCATTCCTCATCTTCCAGCACCTGCAAGGTCGCAGCCATTTGCGCGCTCAGCCGCTTGCGCAGGCGCTGCACCCACTTGCGATAAGTGCCATTAGCCAGCAGCGTCGCCACTACGGCCTCGGCAAACCGCGAAGTGCCGAAGCCGGTCAGGGTCTTGAGGCTGGCCAATTGCTCGATGATCGCCGTGCTCGCACTGAGATAACCCACGCGCAAGGCACTGCTCAGGGTCTTGGAAAAGCTTGCGACGTAGATCACCCGGTCACCGTGGGGTAACGCCGAGAGCCGCGTGCAGCTGGCGTGTTGCAGATCGCCAAACACGTCCTCTTCGATAATCAAAAAGTTCTCGCGGTGCGCCAGCTCCAACACACGCTCCGCCACGGTGCGACTCAGGCTGGAACCGGTGGGGTTGTGATACAGGCTATGGATGAACAGGCATTTGGGCCGATGACGCTGCAGCAAGGCCTCAAGCGTCGCGATGTCCGGCCCGCCACGGGTGCGTGGCACCTGCAGCAGTTGCACACCATGAAAGACCAGTTGCCGATAAAGGTTGCCGTACCCCGGCGTTTCAACCATCACGCAATCGCCGGCCTTGAGCAGGGTGCGTATCAGCAGGTCCTGTGCATGGCTGGCGCCCGCCGTGGTGAGGATGCCGTCAAGGTGGGTGGGGATGTGGACCTGTGTCAGGCGCTTGAGCAATTGCTCACGCAATGCCGGAAGCCCCAACGGGGTGCTGTAGTTGAACAGCGCAGCCGTGTCGCAGCGGGTGACTTCGCGAATCGCGTAGCTGATGTCATCGCTTTCGCGCCAGGCATCAGGCAGCCAGCCGCAGCCCAGTTTCAGCTCGCCCAACGGGTTATCGGCAAAGGCGCCCCAATCTCGCTCGGCACCTTCATACCACTGGCTTTCGTGTACCGTCGGTGGCTGGGCCACGCAGAAAACCGACCCCTGTTTCGAAACCAGCACGCCCTGGGCGACCAACCGCTCGAATGCCTCGATCACACTGGACTGGCTGAGCAGGTTATCGAGAGCCACCTGGCGAACGGAGGGCAAGCGTGTACCAGGGCTCGCCCCACTCGTGCGAATCCATTGCGCCACCGCGCTGATGATTTGCTGCACCACCGGTACAAGGGCTTGTCGATCGATCCCTAAATCCATGCGCCACTCACTTCAACTGTCTGTAATTCAACCCGGGACAGTTAAGCACAGAAGCCCATGTCGGCCGCTCGCCAACTTTTATTAAATTATTGATTTTATTGAGTTATTTACCTGCTGATACACATTCTGACAAGGCACCGTGCCAGCTATGGAAAAACCTCACACCCTCCCAGGCCTTTTCGAATAGAGGGTGACCTGAGGTCCTAGATAGCCGTCGCGCCACCGTCCACTGCCAAGGCGTGACCGGTGGTAAAGGCCGCACCGTCGCTGCACAGGTACAGCACCGCGCTGGCGATTTCCTCGACCTTGCCGATGCGCCCCACCGGGTGCATGGCAGCGGCGAATTCGGCCTTGCGCGGGTCGGCTTCATAGGCACGCCGGAACATATCGGTGTCGATCACGGCCGGGCAGACCGCATTGACGCGAATGTTCTTCTTCGCATACTCGATGGCCGCCGACTTGGTCAGGCCGATTACCGCGTGTTTGGACGCGGCATAAATGCTCATCTTCGGCGCGGCGCCCAACCCCGCGACCGACGCGGTGTTGACAATCGCCCCGCCGCCCTGGGCCAACAGCAGTGGCAATTGATGCTTCATGCACAACCACACGCCTTTGACGTTGACGCCCATGATGGCGTCAAACTCGTCCAGGGTCCCATCCGCCAGCTTGCCCTTCTCGATCTCGATCCCGGCATTATTGAAGGCGTAGTCCAGGCGGCCATAGGCGGCGAGGGTCTGGGCCATCAATTGCTGAACATCCGCCTCCAGCGTGACGTTGCAGCGCACAAACAGCGCTTCGCCGCCGGCCTGGCGGATCAGCGCGACGGTGCCTTCGCCGCCCGCAACGTCCAGGTCAGCGACCACCACCTTCAACCCTTCGGCGGCGAACGCCAGTGCGGTAGCGCGGCCGATACCGGCGGCGGCACCGGTCACCAGGGCGACCTGGCCGGAAAACGTCATGCTCATGAGGGATGTCCTGTGAGGGAAAGTCGTGGGTCGAGTCTAGCCAACGCCGCACCAGACGCGTCAGCACTATCAAAAGGCCGGTTGAAACTGCATGAATCGTAGTGATAACAGCCGCCGCCTGACTATCAGCAACACCTATCGACCGGCATTCGCACGCTCGGTGAACCTTGCTCCCAGCCCGTTCAAGGTCTATCACTTCAGGTTCATTTCCAGAAGAGTCGCTGCCATGACCGCCCAGACCAACCGCCAATTCCTGCTCGCCAAGCGCCCGGTCGGCGCGGCCACCCGGGACACCTTCACCTACCAGGAAGTCCCGGTGGGCACGCCCCGGGACGGCCAGGTGCTGGTGCGCAATGAATACCTGTCCCTCGACCCCGCCATGCGCGGCTGGATGAATGAAGGCAAGTCCTATATCCCGCCGGTCGGTATCGGTGAAGTAATGCGCGCCCTGGGCGTAGGCAAAGTGATTGCCTCGAACAACCCGGCATTCGCAGTCGGGGACTACGTCAACGGCGCCCTGGGCGTGCAGGATTACTTTCTGGGCGAGCCGCGGGGTTTCTACAAGGTCGATCCGAAACTGGCGCCCCTGCCCCGTTACCTGTCGGCACTCGGCATGACCGGCATGACCGCCTACTTCGCACTGCTGGACACCGGTGCGCCGAAGGCTGGCGAAACCGTGGTGATCTCCGGCGCGGCCGGTGCCGTGGGCAGCATTGCCGGGCAGATCGCCAAGCTCAAAGGCTGCCGTGTGGTGGGCATTGCCGGCGGCGCCGACAAGTGCAAGTTCCTGGTGGATGAACTGGGCTTCGATGCTGCTATCGATTACAAAAGCGAAGATGTGCCTGCCGCACTCAAGCGCGAGTGCCCCAAGGGCGTGGATGTGTATTTCGATAACGTCGGCGGCGATATCCTCGACGCCGTGCTCAGCCGCCTGGCGCTGAAGGCACGCGTAGTGATCTGCGGCGCCATCAGCCAATACAACAACAAGGAAGCCGTGAAAGGTCCGGCCAACTACTTGTCACTGCTGGTCAATCGCGCGCGCATGGAAGGGTTTGTCGTGATGGATCACGCCGTAGGCTTTGCCGCTGCCGGACAGGAAATGGCCGGCTGGATGGCCCAGGGCAAGCTCAAGAGCAAGGAAGATATCGTGGAGGGGCTGGAGACGTTCCCGGAAACGCTGATGAAGCTGTTCAACGGTGAGAACTTCGGGAAGTTGGTGCTCAAGGTCAGCTGACCACCCATAGATCTAAATGTTGGAGATCTGAATGTGGGAGGGGCAAGCCCGCTCCCACATTCGAAAATCAGGCGATTTCGGCGACGACTGCCGCCAATGCCTTGGCCGGATCGGCCGCCTGGCTGATCGGGCGACCGATCACCAGGTAATCGGAACCTGCATCCAACGCCTGGCGCGGGGTCAGGATACGGCGCTGGTCATCCTGGGCACTGCCCGCCGGACGAATACCCGGGGTCACCAGTTGCAACGACGGGTGCGCGGTTTTCAGGGCCTGGGCTTCCAGCGCCGAACACACCAGGCCATCCAGGCCGGCTTTTTGCGCCAGGGCAGCCAGGCGCAGTACCTGCTCCTGGGGCTCGATATCCAGGCCGATACCGGCCAGGTCTTCACGCTCCATGCTGGTGAGCACGGTCACACCGATCAACAACGGTTTAGGCCCGCTGCGCTGTTCCAGCACCTCACGGCAGGCACTCATCATGCGCAGGCCGCCGGAGCAGTGCACGTTGACCATCCACACGCCCATTTCGGCGGCGGCCTTGACCGCCATCGCGGTGGTGTTCGGAATATCGTGGAATTTCAGGTCGAGGAACACTTCGAAACCTTTGTCACGCAGCGTACCGACGATTTCCGCCGCGCAACTGGTGAACAATTCCTTGCCGACCTTGACCCGGCACAGCTTCGGGTCCAACTGGTCAGCCAGCTTCAGTGCGGCGTCACGAGTGGGGTAATCCAGGGCGACGATGATAGGAGTCTGGCAGACGGACATTGGAATGGGCTCTCAGGCAAGTCGAAATCGGCGCGGATTGTAGCGCAAGCGGCGGCGTTGCGGGATCCGATGATCGGTAAATACTGACCAAGCGCTATCGGGCAGGCATTTCAGGGAATTATTTCAAAGCCGATACATTCACGACATGCCCCCAACACGCCTCACGGCTAGCCTCGCTTGCACGACCCACCGACCAGCACTTCCAGCCATGGGGCTGGGCGCCTATGCTGAGCGCAACAACAGGGCAGATGATCGCACTATGCATACCCCTTCCGTCTCCATGAACGACGAGCAAAAAGGCGCGGTGATCGCCGACGACAAACGCTGGAACACCCGCGCGCTGATCGTTGACGACGATGTGCCGATCCGTGAACTGCTGATCGACTACCTGGCCCGCTTCGGCATTCTCGCCAGCGGCGTCACCGACGGTACGGCGATGCGCCAGGCCATGCAGGCCGAAACCTTCGACGTGGTGGTGCTCGACCTGATGCTGCCGGGCGAAGATGGCCTGTCGCTGTGCCGCTGGCTGCGCGCGGAATCGGATATCCCGATCCTGATGCTCACCGCCCGCTGCGAACCCACTGACCGCATCATCGGCCTGGAGCTGGGCGCCGACGATTACATGTCCAAGCCCTTCGAACCCCGCGAACTGGTAGCGCGCATCCAGACCATCCTGCGCCGTGTGCGTGACGACCGTACCGAACAACGCGCCAATATCCGCTTCGACAATTGGCGCCTCAACAGCGTGCTGCGCCAACTGGTCGCCGACGATGGCCTGGTGGTGCCGCTGTCCAACGCGGAATTTCGCCTGCTGTGGGTATTCATCGAACGTCCGCGCCGGGTGTTGAGCCGCGAACAACTGTTGGATGCCGCCCGTGGCCGCTCCATCGAAGCCTTTGATCGCAGCATCGATTTGCTGGTGTCGCGCCTGCGGCAAAAACTCGGGGATGATCCCAAGGCGCCCCAATTGATCAAGACCGTGCGGGGTGAAGGCTACCTGTTCGACGCCCGGGATATCGGTTGATGCGCAACGCCTTCAACACGCTGTTCGGTCGACTGTTTGGCGTGTTGCTGGTGGCGATTGTGCTGGCTCATGTGCTGGCCATTTCCTGGTTTCGCTATTACGGCCCGCCTCCGCCGCCGCCTCAGGAGACCTTTGTCGAGCAGCCGGACGGCACGATGAAACACCTGGCCAGGCACAAGCGACCATGGTTTGGTGGCCCGGTGGTGCCACTGACGTTCCAGTTCATCTCGTTGATCATCGCCGCCTGGTACGGTGCCAAGCTGCTGAGCCGGCCGATCCAGCGCCTGAGCGAAGCTGCCGAGCGCCTGAGCCTGGACCTCGACAGCCCGCCCCTCGACGAATCTGGCCCGCGTGAGGCACAGCAAGCGGCGTCGACTTTCAACCTGATGCAGCGACGCATCCGCGAGCAAGTCAGCCAACGCGCCCGTATGCTCGGCGCTGTCTCCCATGACCTGCGCACCCCGTTGTCACGCCTGAAGCTGCGCCTGGAACAGATCGAAGACACCCGGCTGCAAGGCCAGATGCGCCAGGACCTGGACGACATGATCGGCATGCTCGACGCGACCCTGAGCTACCTGCACGAACAACGCACCAGCGAAACCCGGCATTGGCTGGACGTGCAGGCGCTGGTCGAGTCGATGAGCGAAAACGCCCAGGACCAGGGTTCCGATGTGCAGTTCGGCGGGACCTGCGCACCGCTGCAAGTGCAGCCGATGGCCTTGCGATCGTGCCTCAACAACCTGATCGACAACGCCCTGCGGTACGCCGGTTCGGCGCGCATCGAGCTGACAGACAGCCGCGAGGCGCTGGTCATCCGTGTCATCGACCATGGCCCCGGGATTGCCGCCGACCAGCGTGAGGCGGTGTTCGAACCGTTCTATCGGCTGGAAGGCTCACGCAACCGCAACTCTGGCGGGGTCGGCCTGGGCATGACGATTTCCAGGGAAGCGGCGGAACGCCTCGGCGGTCGGCTGCACCTGGAAGAAACCCCCGGCGGTGGTTTGACCGCCGTGATGTGGTTACCACGCGTCTAGAGCGGCTTGTCTTCCCGCCGCCCCTGGGCCTGGGTTGCACTCCAGTCCATCAACAGGCTGTAGGCCACCGCCAGTAGGGTCGGGCCGATAAACAGGCCGATGAAACCAAAGGCAATCAAGCCGCCGAACACCCCGAGCAGCACGATGACCAACGGCAGGTTGCCGCCGCGGCTGATCAGGTAAGGCTTGAGCACGTTGTCCACGCCACTGATGATGAACGTGCCCCACACGCCGAGGAACACCGCGTAGGTGTAATCGCCCTTCCAGGCCAGCCACGCCGTGGCCGGGATCCACACCAGTGGCGGGCCCATGGGAATCAGGCTGAGCAGGAAGGTGACGATGCCCAGCACCAGCGCACCCGGCACCCCGGCGATCAGGAAACCGATCAGCGCCAACAGGGCCTGGGCGGCGGCCGTGCCGATCACGCCGTTGACCACGCGCTGCACGGTGCCGGCCACCAGTTCGATGTAATAGCCGGCACGCTCGCCGATCAAGCGCTCCAGCAGGCGGTGAACAAACATCGCCAGGCGCGGCCCGTCCCGGTAGAAAAAGAACACGAAGACCAGGCTCAGGGTCAGTTCTAGAATCCCACCACCGATTTGCGCACTGCGCGCCAACAACCAATTGCCGACCTGCCCCAGGTAGGGCTTGATGCTGACCATCAAGGCCGCGCCCTGTTGGTCAATGCTGTCCCACATGGCCACCAGCCGCTCACCGACTAAGGGGATCGAGCCGAGCCAGGCAGGTGCCTCCGGCAGGCCGTCAACCTGGATATCCTTGATCAACGCCGTCGCATCGCGCACGTGATCCGCGAGGTTGAAGCCCAGCCACACCAGCGGCAGCGCCACCAGCAGCATCCAACCCAACGTCAGGATGCCGGCGGCCAGGGATTCGCGCCCCCCCAGCCAGCGGGTGAGCAGGACCATCAACGGCCAACTGGCAAATGCCAGTACCGCGCCCCAGAACAGCGCCGACCAGAACGGCGCCATCACCCAGAAGCTGGCACCGAACAGCACCAGCAGCAGGATTTGCACCAGTAGGCGATCGTTATTGAGCATGGAGTATCTCTAGAAGAAGGCTATAGGAAGAGAGCTTAGGCGAACGGCGCGGGTCCGTTCGCCTTGTAACGGTCAGCGTATCAGATGCAGGTGCAGGCCTTTGGTTTCAGCGGAGCCGGTTTCCATGCGCGCAGCGCGCACACCTTTGTCGACCAGGGCCTGGCGCCAGGCTTCGGCGTTCGGGCCGGTAAGGCTGACGCGCAAGGTGGTATCAAGGTTCAACCCACGGGAAATCAGGGTCAGCCAGGTGTCGTCAGGGTCGCCGCCCAGCGCGGGGAAATCCAGCTCGCCGGTGCTTTTCAGCTCTCGCAGCAGCGTTGCGGAGGTGGGCAGAAGGTCGGCCAGCGGCGCGTTGGCGTCCAGTTGCTCCACGTGCAGATAGGCGCGACGGTTGCCACGGGTGATGCCATACAGCGCCACCAGGGAGTTTTCCTGGGGGGCTGCCAGGCGCAGCAGCAGGTATTCCTGCTGGCCGTCGGCGCCGACCAACTTGGCGTTGCCGAACACTTCATTGGCCCACAGGCTGCTTTCGCCGCAATCCCGGGCCTGGCACCAGAACAGCAACTGCGCGCCCTTCGCCTGCAACGCTTCGCGCGTCGCAGTAAATGCGGCACTGGAGCTGTGTTCGGCAGGTAATTCATAGGTGATGGCGGTGGCTTGGCCCCGTGCGGTGGCCTGGCCTTCGTAACGCAGCTGGCCGCTGATCTTGCGGATGGCGCCCATGGGGTAGATGCGTTCTTTTTCTTCGGTGGGACGGTAGTCGACGATTTGCGCGTCGACCTGGCGGGCCACGGTGGGCAGGTCCTGGCTACCCGGTATGTCGGCGGCAAATACCAGTGGGCTCAGCAGGCCCAAGCCCAGGATACGGATACATCCGTTACGCACGCTCATAGAATCAACGAGCCCTGGCCATAGGCGGTCACAGCGGTGTTGAAGTAGTTCATGGTTGACTCCCTTTCAATCCGCCCAGCCTCGGCAGTTGACCGCCCCAAGTCAAGGCGCGCAGAAGAACCGATTGAAACAGTCTGCAACAAGGACCGCGCCGGGCTCGTCATTCAGGTGTAAATGATGGCCGCCTGGCAGCGTGGTCACGGTAAAGGGTAGCTGGGAAAGCAATTCGGAATGTTTCGCCAGCATGCCATCAGCCGCGACCACCAACTGTGTAGGGCAACCCACACGCCGCACGAAAGCCATTGCCTGCTCATCGGTCAGACGCATCGGCGAAGCCAGGGTCAGGCGGCTGTCGGTGCGCCAGGTGTAACCGCCCGGCACTGGCATCAGACCGCGTTGGGCCAGCAGTTCCGCGGCTTCGCGACTGACCGCCACCACGCCTTTCATGCGCGCCTCGACCGCTCGATCCAGGGTGCTATAGACCGGCTTGCGTTTGTCCTGCAGGTTCAATTGCGCCTGCAACGCCATGCCCAAGCGTTCGGCGGCGTTGTCACCGCTGGCAGTGGGCGGGATCACCCCGTCGATCAATCCCAGGTGCGTCACCCGTTCCGGCAGCGCACCGGCCAGCACCAGGGAAACGATGGCGCCGAGGGAGTGGCCAAGTAATGCAAAACGTTTCCAACCCAGTTGCTCGGCGACGTGCAGCACGTCGTACGCGTAATCCCACAAGGCGTAACCGGCGCCGATAGGACGATGCGCCGAATGCCCATGCCCGGCCATATCCAGTGCAACGATGCGCAAGCCCTGAAGTTTCGGCGCCAGTCGCGCAAAGCTGTTGGCGTTGTCCAGCCAGCCATGCAGCGCGATCACCGGCAAACCGTCCTCGGGCCCGAACAGATGGGCCGCCAACTCGATATGCGGCAGGCTCAGGCGCACTTCTTCGACCGGTGTGCTCATGCGCAACTGCGCTCGCGGGCTTCCCAGCGGGAGAACAGGTTCTTGATCAAGGTCGCGGTGTCCTGGGGGCGTTCAAGGGGGAACATATGGCCGCCGGGCATGGTGAGCATTTCGCCCATGGGCAGGCGACCGACGCCGCTGGCGTGGTGACGCATCACCACCCGGCTCTGCCGGCCGCGCACCACCGCCAGCGGCACCTTCATCTGGCGCACCTGACCGGGGCTGGTGTGGGGCACGCCCCGGTAGATGCTGATCTCGGTAGCGGGGTCGAAGCGCAGGCGCAGGCGGTCACCGACCTGGTGCAGGCCGTGTTGCAGGTAAGCGTCGAAGCATTCCGGGTCAAAGCCACGGAACAAGGTCTTGCCGGCGAAATAGCTGCGCGCGGCGTCCAGGTCGCTGAACTCTTCGCGGCGTCCCTGGGTGCGCCCGGCCGGGGTCAGGCGGTCAATAAAACCAAAGCGCTTGGCCGCGCGGATCACCCAGCGGTCGGCGCGGGTCAACACCGGCGAATCGAGCATGACCACTCCGCGATATAACTGAGGGCAACGCATGGCTGCATGCAGATGCAAAACGCCACCGAGGGAATGCCCCACACCCCACACCGGTTCCGGCTGCCGCTCCAGGTGGTGGATCAGCTCATCCACCAGGTTCTGCCAGTTATCGTCCACCGGAAACCTGGGGTCGTGACCGTGCTGCGGCAGGTGCGCCACTGCATATTCCGGGGCCAGGGCGGCAAACAGCTTGCCGTAGGTGGCCGAGGGGAAACCATTGGCGTGGGCGAAAAACACATGCTGCGACATACCGGATCCATCGACAAAAACAGAGATTGATTGTCACCAGCCCCGACCGCCACAGCAATGACTGTAACTGCCAGGAATGATGACACTCACGCCACGCCTATCGCGCCGGCGGGTTCTCGCCCAGCGGCACCACCGCCATGGTCAGGCGCGACACGCAATTGGCCTTGCCATCGTCGCTGGTCAGGCGAATGTCCCACACCTGGGTGGTGCGGCCGATATGGATCGCCCTGGCCACCGCCGTCACCCGCCCACTGCGCACACCGCGCAGGTGGTTGGCGTTGATCTCCAGGCCCACGCAGTAGAACTTGCTCGCGTCGATGCAAAGATAGGCGGCCATGGAGCCGACGCTTTCGGCCAGGACCACCGATGCGCCGCCGTGCAACAAGCCGTAAGGCTGATGGGTGCGATGGTCGACCACCATGCTGGCGGTCAGCGATTCGTCATCGAAGCGTTCAAAACGGATATCCAGCAATTCACCGATGGTGTTCTTCTGGATCGCATTGAGTTGGTCAATATTCGGTTGAGTGCGCCACAGGCTCATACGGTTGTCCTTGTTGGTTTTATGATGGCCCTAATCCTGCCACAGAACGGTTTCGGAACGCTCGCTCCACGTCTGGAAATGTTCACCGTAGGTCGATTCGATCACATTGCGTTTGATCTTGAGCGTCGGGGTCAGAAAGCCGTTTTCCACCGCCCAGTTGTCTTTCACCACCACCAACTGTCGCAGGCGTTCATGTTTATCCAATGCTTGATTGACCTGCTCCAGCCAGCGTTCAAGGCTGCTGCGCAGCACATGCGGTTCTTCGCTCATTGCCGACAACACGCAAAGCCCCATCGGCGCGGTCAGGCCATCGCCCACCACGCACACCTGTTCGATGCGCGCATGTTCGGCCAGGCGGTTCTCAATCGGTGCCGGGGCCACGTACTTGCCTTTGCTGGTCTTGAAGATCTCCTTGAGGCGCCCGGTCAAGCGCAGCCGACCGTCGGCAGCCTGCTCGCCCTTGTCGCCGGTGCGCAGGAAGCCGTCGGCGGTGATGGTCTCAGCGGTTTTGTGCGGGTCCTTGTAGTAGCCGAGCATGGTCGCACCGCTGCGCACTTGCACTTCGCCCGCAGGATCGATGCGCACCTCGACACCAGGGCACGGCAGGCCGATCCAGCCGATGGACTGTTGCCCGGGGCGACACACATGGGAGTAGCCGCAGCTCTCGGTCATGCCGTACACCTCCAGTACGTCCAGGCCCAGGCGCTGATACCAGCGCAGCAGCGCCTCGGGCACCGGCGCCGCCCCGGACAGTGCGATGCGCAACGCATCCAGGCCCAGCCCGGCGAGCACCTTGTGGCCCACGCGCTTACCGATGAAGGGTAGGCACAGCAGGGTGTCCAGGCGTTTTTCCGGGATTTTGGCGTAGACGCCCATCTGGAATTTGGTCCAGATACGCGGTACGCCAAACAGGGCGGTCGGACGTGCCCTGCGCAGGTCGGTCAGAAACGTCTCCAGGCTTTCGGCAAAAAACACTGTCTGCCCGGTGTAGATCGCCGCCATTTCCACAAACATGCGCTCGGCCACATGGCACAGCGGCAGGTAGGACAGCAGGCGGTCGCCCTCCCCCAACCCGAATAATTCGGTGCCACGGGTGGCGGCAAACCCCAGCGCGCCGAAGCTGTGCATCACGCCTTTGGGTAGGCCGGTGGTGCCAGAGGTGTAGATGATGGTGGCCAAGTCCCAGTCCGCAGGCGCCGGGTCATCCTGGATCGGCGAACAGGCTTGCAGGTCGGCCCAGCTGAAATCGAACGCGCCGGCTGGGCACAGCGGCAAGCTGATGGTCGGGACATTGGACGGCACGCCGGGCGCCATGGCGGGCCAGTCGTCGAGCTTGCCGATGAACGCCAGCGCCGCCTCGGAATGGGCGAGCACATGGGCCACGGAGTCGGCAGTGAGGTTGGGGTACAGCGGCACAGAGACATGCCCGGCCATCCAGATCGCCAGGTCGGCAATGATCCAGTGCGCACAGTTTTTCGAAATCAGGGCAATGTGCGAGCCTGGGGGCAGCTCGCGGGCGCGCAGCCAGTGCGCGGCACACCGGGCCTGTTGGCCGACATCGCCCCAGGTGAGGCGCTGCACCTCACCGCCGCCCACGGGCTGCACCAGAAAGGTCTGGCGCGGGTGCCGCGCTTCACGTTCGAAGAACACCTGCAACGGCAATCGAAATGCGACGGGCATGGGACGCGCTCCTTTGTGGTCCGACGACAGCCAACCAAGCACTTGCTTGGTTGACTATATAGCACACACAAAGCCGCGATAACGCCTACGGATTCTTCACGCTGACCAGGCTCATCAGCCCCGCCAGCGGGAAATCCCCTTCCAGTTCCGCCAGGCTGGCGGTGTGCATCGGCTGAGGCTGGCGCTGATGACCATGCTGCAGAAAGCTGATCAGGCTGCCCACCAGGGGCTGATGGCTGACCAGCAGCACATTGTCGTCGGTGTCGAGCTTTTCCAGCACCTGCAACGGGCTGCCATCGGGGGTCAGCCACGGCACCGTGCGAATCTGCGCCTCGAAGCCCAACGCATCACGCACCAGATGCGCGGTCTGCTGCGCCCGCACATAGGGGCTGGCGATGATCGCACTGAGGGGCTGGCCGATCAGGTGCGCGGCACTGCGCAACACTTCGCCACGGCCATGCTCGGTGAGGTTGCGTTCGGCATCGGTGCGCGCATGCCCTTCGGCCTCGCCGTGGCGCAGTATCCACAACTTCATAGTTTCGGCTCTTCATCACGCACCGGGTGCGGCGCCGGCGGCACGCTGTGGGCAGCTTCGCCCTCGGGTGCGCGCGGGGTCGGCCAGTCGGCGAACGGCCACGGTTTTTGCTCGGTATGGAAGCTGCCGAAACGACCGATCTGCGCCAGGAACTGGCTGAGGCTGTCGCCGAAGTTCATCAGGCCCAGGTTCGGGGCGCCGTAGACCAGGCGGTAGATCAGTTGCACCACCACCAGCGCGCCGAGCAGGAACTGCGCCACTTGCCAAACCAGGGCAAACACCAGCATCCACAGGATGCGCAGGGCAATGGATTCGTACTTGGGGGCTGCTTGCGGATCGTTCATGACGCGTTCCTCAGTTGAAACCACTGGTGGAAATAAAGTCGACATCGGTCTTGGGCTCGGCGCGCATCAGCAACTCGATGACCTGGTTCAAGGTGCGCCCTTCAAACAGGATCGCGTGCAGCCCGGCGACCAACGGCATATACACGCCGACTTCCTGGGCCTTGGCCTTGAGCACCTTGAGGGTATTGACGCCCTCGGCCACTTCGCCCAGGCGCGTGACCGCGTCTTCCAGGCTCAGGCCCTGGCCGAGGGCGAACCCGACCTGATAGTTGCGGCTTTTCGGCGAGGAGCAAGTGACGATCAGGTCGCCCACGCCCGCCAGGCCGAGGAAGGTCATCGGGTTGGCCCCCTGGTTGACCGCAAAGCGGGTCATCTCGGCCAGGGCGCGGGTAATCAACATGCTTTTGGTGTTCTCGCCCATGCCCAGCGCCACGGCCATGCCGGCGATGATCGCGTAGACGTTTTTCAGCGCACCGCCCAGCTCGACGCCAAAGCGGTCGCTGCTGGCGTAGACCCGGAAGGTACGGCCGTGCAATACAGCCTGGACCCGTTCGCACAGCTCTTCGTCTTCACTGGCGACTACGGTGGCGGTCAGCGCGTGCTCGGCGACCTCCCGCGCCAGGTTCGGCCCGGATAACACGCCAATGCGCGCCTGGGGCGCGATCTCTTCGAGAATTTCGCTCATCAGCTTGAAGGTCTGCGCCTCGATGCCCTTGGTCAGGCTGACCAGCAGCTTGCCCACCAGGCGTTCGGCGTGGGGCGCCAGCACCGAGCGCAAGGCGCTGGACGGCAACGCGACGAAGCACAGGTCGCAGGCCGTGAGGGTGTCCAGCAGGTCGGTAACCGGCTCGACCGCCGGATGAATCTTGATGCCTTTGAGGTAACGCGGATTTTCCCGGTGCACCCGAATGGCCTCGGCCTGTTCGGGATCGCGCATCCACTGGCGCACAGCGTGACCGTTCTCGGCCAGCAGGTTAGCCACGGCGGTACCAAAACTTCCGCCTCCCAGGACCGCGATAGGGCGCTGTTCAGTCATATGCAATCCGTTAATCCATACCAGTGGCGATGGCGGCATTATACGGGCCGACCCGTCGGCGGCCAGCCCCCGTATCAATTCGTGCGCTTGTCGGAAAATGCCACACTTACATGAAGTAATTGCAAGTCCGGCGACTGGCAAATGGCCCCACCTCAGTTAACATGGGCGGCTATCCGTAATTATCAAGGCCGTGCCGTGTATTTGGGCCCTCCTCCCCGTTCATCTCTGTGGTTGATGCTGCTGTGCAGTGCGCCTGTCATGGCCGACGACCTGTTCCTCGACAGCCAGCCGCTGCCCCAGGTATTGACCGCCACGCGTCTCAAGCAATCGGCCGCCGCCGTGCCCGGCAGCATGACCGTGATCGACAGCGAGTTGATCAAGGCCAGCGGCGCGCGGGATATCAGCGAGTTGCTGCGCCTGGTGCCGGGGATGATGGTCGGCTACACCTCCGGCAACCAGGCGGCGGTGAACTACCACGGCACCAGCGCCAGCGATGCGCGGCGCATGCAGGTGCTGATCGACGGCCGCTCGGTGTACCGCGCCGGCCTGGCCACCGTGGACTGGAGCGACATTCCAGTAGCGATGGAAGATATCGAGCGCATCGAAGTCTTCCGCGGCCCCAACACCGTCAGCTACGGCGCCAATGCCTTGATGGCGGTGGTCAACATTCTCACGCGCTCGCCGGCTAACAGCCACGGCACCCGGGTCAAAGTGGTGCGTGGCGAGCGTGGCATCAATGACTTCTATGCCAGCCAGGGCATCGGCTGGGAAACCGGCGATTTGCGCCTGTCGCTGTCCGGCCAGCAGGACGATGGGTTCGACAGCGACGCCGCTGGCGCCGACCGCCGCGATGGGCGTCGTCTCAATCGCTTCAGCCTGGCGGTGAGCCAGACGTTGAACGCGCAGCAGAGCATCGACTGGCAACTGGATGCGAAGGAAGGCACCAACCAACGTCCGTATACCTACAGCCCGGTATTCGCCGGGATTACCGAAGGTGGCAACAACTCCGACGTCACGGCCAAGGACTACGCCGGCTCGCTGCGCTGGAATTTCGATTTCAACCCTGAACACAGCCTCTACATCCAGGGCTCGGCCCAGCAGTGGGACCGCCGGCAAATCTGGAAGGCCTGCGACGCCAAGGTGTCGTTCAGCCCGGAATTGACCCAGCTGTGGCAGATGAACCCCAACTACGCCGAGCTGCTGGCCCGCCACATGGACACCTACAGCCAGGGCAGCGCACCGCCGGGTAGCGCTGCCGAGCAAGCGCTGGCCAACCAGGTGTTGCAACAGTGGCGCGACGGTGCCAGTCAAAGCGTGTGCGGCGACATCGACCAGAGCACCCGCGAAAGTCGCTATGACTTGGAAATCCAGGACACCCTCAGCCTGTCCGACAGCCTGCGCCTGGTCAGCGGCATGAACTACCGCTACGACCGCGCCGACTCCGATACCTACTTCAATGGCACCCTGGACGACACCACCTGGCGCCTGTTCGGCCAGTTGGAATGGCGCGCCAGCGAACATTGGCTGCTGCAAGGCGGCGCCATGTATGAAGACACGCACCTGAGCGGCAATTCGCTGACGCCACGGGTGGCGGTCAACTACCTGATCAACCCGCGCCATGGCTTGCGCGCGGTGTACTCCGAAGCCATCCGCTCGCCGGACATGTTCGAGAACAACGTCAACTGGAGTTATCGCGTCACCAACCTCAGCTCCCCGGCCTACGGTCAGACCACCGGGCAATACTTCGTAAAGACGCGGGGGCCGGGCAACCTCGATAAAGAGATGATGAAGTCGCGGGAACTGGGGTACAACGGCTTCTTTGCCGACATCGGGCTGAACATGGACGTGAAACTGTTCTACGACGAAATTACCGACATGATCAGTTCGCCGCTGCGCAATAACCAGTACATTGCCAGCAACGCCAACAGCGCACGCTTCACCGGTGCCGAAACCCAGTTCGACTGGCGCGTGAGCAACGCCGACCGCTTGCGGCTGACCTATGCTTATGTCGATGCCAGCGCCAGCAACCCGCTGGACAAGGCACAGACCGCACGCAACAGTGGCTCTGCCGGTTGGTTGCGTGAATGGGGCCAAGGCTGGTCCAGCGCGCTGTTCTACTACGGCGATGACGCACTCAACCAATATCGCTTCGAACGGGTCGACCTGCGGGTGGCCAAGCGCATTGCCCTGGGCAAAGCCAACGTGGAGCTGGCCGGCATGCTGCAAGAACGCCTGGATCACCAGCCCACCACCTGGGCCGATAACAATTATGACCATCGCCACGTGCTCTACTTCAGCGCAGAGTTAGAGTTCTGACATGGGCGACTCGTCACGGATGACCTGCTTTTTTATCCACACGCTCTGGCGACGCATTGTGCTGTTCGCTTGCCTGCTGTCTGCCGCGCCGGCCTGGAGTGCCGAGATCCTGCTGACCGCTGCCGAAGACAGCGCCGGCGTCCAGGCCTTCGCCCAGGCCCTGGCCCAGCAACGCCCCGAAGACCACATCACCTTCACCCCGCTCAAAAACCTGCCAGCCCCTGGTCGACTGCCGGCCAACACACGTCTGATCCTGCTCGACCTGCCCAGCCTCGACTGGCGCCTGCAGGAGACCCAAGGCCCGCCGACCCTGGTGCTGCGTATCAGTCGGTTGCAGGCCCATCAACGCCTGGGCACCACACCTCACCCGCACATCAGCCTGCTGTGGAGCGACCCACCGCTGGAACGCCAACTGCGCCTGATCGCCGCCATCCTGCCCCAGGCGCGGCGCATCGGCGTGCTCTACGGCGCCGACAGTGAGTTCCTGCTGCCCGAACTGCGCCAGCACGCCACATCCCTCGGCCTGGAAATCGTGCCACAGCTCTGGGACAACATTAATGACAGCCGCCCGCTGCAAAACCTGTTCAGGAGCAGTGACGTGCTGCTCGGCCTGGATGACCCGCAGTTGTACAACTCGAAAACCGCGAAGAACCTGTTGCTGAGCAGCTATGCCCAGCAATTGCCGCTGGTGGGCCCGAATGCAGGCTTTGTGCGGGCCGGCAGCCTGGCCAGCACCTACAGCGACCAGACCGACTGGCTGGCCGTGCTTGACCGTTTGCTAGACCACCCGCCGGCCAACTGGCCGCGCTCGCTGTACCCGGAACACTTCAAAGTCGTGGGCAACCCGCAAGTCGCGCGCTCACTGGGGATCGAACAGGTGGACGAAGCCGGCGTCGCGATCCGCCTGGCCGAAGGAGAAAAACGCCCATGACCTTGCGCCGTCGTTGGGACATCAACACCCGCACCCAGCTCATCACCCTGGGCCCGGCGCTGTTGCTGACGTTGCTGCTGATCAGCTTTTTCACCTTCGTGCGGATCCAGGACTTGCGCCAGGAACTGGACCACACCGGCCAGTTGATCGCCAACCAACTGGCGCCCGCCACCGAGTACGGGGTGATCTCCGGCAACAACGAAGTGCTCGACAGCCTGCTGCGCGCCACGCTCGCTACGCCCCATGTGCGGTTCCTGGAGATCCAGGACAGCAGCGAGAACATCCTGGTGTATGTCGAGCAGCCGTCGGAAAAACACGACCGCTCGTTGTCCGTCAAAGTGTTCCAGGCACCGATTCGCCTGCAACACATCCAGTTGGGCAATGATTTTTTCCAGGACAACCTCAACGAACCCAAGGCACCGCGGGCCGACTACCTGGGCCGGGTGATCGTCGGCATGTCCAACGACGCATTCAGCCAGCGCCAGCAGGAAATCCTGTTCAAGGCCGGCATCCTGGCGCTGTTCGCCCTGCTGTTTACCTTCCTGCTCGCGCGGCGCCTGGCCGCCAGCCTGTCTCAGCCGATCAGCGCCATGGGCCACGCGGTAAAAGCCATCCAGCAAGGTGACTACAAGACGCCGCTGCCGATCGTGGACGACTCGGAACTGGGCGACCTGTCGCGACACATCAATAACCTGGCCGAAGGCCTCAACCAGGCCAGCCGCGAACAGCAGCAGGCCATGGCCCAGTTGATCCAGACCCGCGAAGAGGCAGAGCGCGCCAACAACGCCAAGTCGGATTTCCTGGCGATGATGAGCCATGAGCTGCGCACGCCCATGAACGGCGTGCTGGGCATGTTGCAGTTGCTGGAAACCACCGAGATGACCGAGGAGCAGACCGAGTACGCGGCGCTGGCCTCCGAGTCCACCGAGCATTTGCTCAAGGTCATCAACGACATCCTCGACTTCTCGCGCATCGAACGCGCTGCCCTGGAACTGGAGCATATTCCGTTCAACCTGGCGGACCTGATCAACAGCTGCGCCCAGGCGTTCCAGCACAGCGCCCAGCAGCGCGGGCTGGCGTTGAAACTGTCGATACCACCGGGGTTGGACGCCTTGCGCGTGCAGGGCGACCCGACGCGAATCCGCCAGATCCTGGTGAACCTGATCGGCAACGCGCTGAAGTTCACCGAGCAGGGCAGCGTCAGCGTCGAACCCCATTGGCAGACCCTTGACCATGAACTGGTGTGGTTCACCTGCACCGTGCGCGACAGTGGCATCGGGATTTGCGCCGAACGCCTGGAGTTGATGTTCGACGCGTTCCAGCAGGCCGACAGTTCCATTTCAAGACGTTACGGTGGCACCGGCCTCGGCCTGCCCATCGCCCGTACCCTGGCCGAACGCATGGGCGGCACCCTGCGCGCGCAAAGTGAAGAAGGCCGCGGCTCGGTATTTACCCTGGAAATTCCCCTGGCCATCGACCAGCAGAGCGTGCCGGCCATCGCGCAAGGCGCCGACGGCAAAGCCAACGCCGGCGATGGCCGCCATGTATTGCTGGTGGAGGACAACCCGGTCAACCGCACCGTGGTCGAAGCCATGTTGCGCAGCCTGGGCTTTGAAGTGAGCCTGGCCACCGACGGTGCCGAGGCGATCCGCAGTGCCGAGAGCCTGATTTTCACCGCGATCCTGATGGATTGCCGGCTGCCGCTGATCGACGGCTACGAGGCCACCCGCAAGATCCGTCAACTGCCGGGCTGCGCCGACCTGCCGATCATCGCCCTGACTGCCAACGCGTTGCAGGGCGACCGTGAAGCCTGCCTGGCAGCCGGAATGAACGATTACCTGGCCAAGCCGTTCAAACGTACGGATTTGCAGCAAATCCTGCAGCGCTGGGTGCAATAGCGTCGCGCCATCAGCCAACTCCGACTGGCGTGAAAGACGAAAGTGCGGCAGTCTTAGGCACCCGAACGGGCCCATAAACGGGCCCGGTTTAAAATTTCAGTGAACAAGTGTACATTCAGTGCCTTGCCGCTGTGACTTTCACTACAACGCAATAGTCTACGTGTAGGCTGCCGACATGAGGCATGAACGCTTCATTCGGTTCGGGAAGATTTGCCCTACCCTGCCGCATGGGATTATTGAGGAGCTCGCATGACCAAACAAAACGCCTTTACTCGGGAAGATCTGCTGCGCTGCAGTCGCGGTGAGCTGTTCGGCCCAGGTAACGCGCAACTGCCCGCCCCGAACATGCTGATGGTGGATCGCATCACCCATATCAGCGAAGAGGGTGGCAAGTACGGCAAAGGTGAATTGGTCGCCGAGCTGGATATCACCCCGGACCTGTGGTTCTTCGCCTGCCATTTCGAAGGCGACCCTGTGATGCCGGGCTGCCTGGGCCTTGACGCCATGTGGCAGCTGGTCGGTTTCTTCCTGGGCTGGCAAGGCCTGCCGGGCCGCGGTCGCGCCCTGGGTTCGGGCGAAGTGAAGTTCTTTGGCCAGGTCCTGCCGACCGCCAGGAAAGTCACCTACAACATTCAGATCAAGCGCGTCCTCAAGGGCAAGCTGAACCTGGCCATCGCCGATGGTTCGGTGAGCGTCGACGGTCGCGAGATCTATACTGCCGAAGGCCTTCGGGTCGGCGTATTCACTTCCACTGACAACTTTTAAGGGTTATCCGCATGCGCCGCGTCGTTATCACTGGTCTGGGCATTGTTTCTTGCCTGGGCAATGACAAAGAGACCGTCACCGCTAACCTGCGTGCAAGTCGCCCTGGCATCCGCTTCAACCCGGAATATGCCGAAATGGGTCTGCGTAGCCAGGTTTCCGGCTCCATCGACCTGCCCCTCGAAGAACTGATCGATCGCAAGATCTATCGCTTCGTCGGCCACGCTGCCGCCTACGCCTACCTGGCAATGAAAGACGCGATCGCCGACTCCGGCCTGAGCGACGACCAGGTATCGAACGTACGCACCGGCCTGATCGCCGGCTCCGGCGGCGCATCGACCCTCAACCAGATGGAAGCGCTGGACATCCTGCGCGAAAAAGGCGTCAAGCGCGTTGGCCCGTACCGTGTCACACGGACCATGGGCAGCACCGTTTCGGCCTGTCTGGCCACGCCGTTCCAGATCAAGGGCGTGAACTACTCGATCTCCTCCGCGTGCGCCACCAGCGCTCACTGCATCGGGACTGCCGTTGAGCAGATCCAGCTGGGCAAGCAGGACATCGTGTTCGCCGGCGGCGGTGAAGAAGAACATTGGAGCCAGTCGTTCCTGTTCGACGCCATGGGTGCACTGTCCACCCAGTACAACGAAACCCCGGAAAAGGCCTCCCGCGCCTACGACGCCAAGCGTGACGGTTTCGTCATCGCCGGCGGTGGCGGCATGGTGGTGGTCGAGGAGCTGGAACACGCCCTGGCCCGTGGCGCCAAGATCTACGCGGAAATCGTCGGCTACGGCGCGACCTCCGACGGTTACGACATGGTTGCCCCAAGCGGTGAAGGCGCCATCCGTTGCATGCAGATGGCCATGTCCACCGTGGACACCCCAATCGACTACCTGAACACCCACGGCACCTCGACTCCGGTCGGCGATGCCAAGGAAATGGAAGGCGTGCGTGCGGTATTCGGCGACAAGGCCCCGGCCATCAGCTCTACCAAGAGCCTGTCCGGTCACTCCCTGGGCGCCGCCGGCGTTCACGAAGCGATCTACTGCCTGCTGATGATGGAAGGCAACTTCATGGCCGGCTCAGCCAACATCGACGAGATTGATCCGGTCGTGGCGGATATGCCAATCCTGACCAAGACTGTCGAGAATGCAAAAATCGACACCGTGATGAGCAACAGCTTCGGCTTCGGTGGCACCAACGCCACCCTGGTGCTGAAACGCTGGCAGGGTCAGTAAGACCTGTAGCTTGACCGCATGAAAAAGCCCCGACTGGTTCGGGGCTTTTTGCTTTCAGAGCCATAGGTTTCAAGCTATAGCCGCAAGAGAAGAGCACTCGAACCACTTGCAGCTCGTCGCTCAAGGCTTGCAACTGCCTGTGCCCTATACCGAAGCAAGAGCAAAACGCGATATCAATCAGCGGCACCATCGCGAGTCGACTCAGGCAGGATCGCCAGGAAGTTATCGCGGGCCACTTTGCGGGCGACCCCTTCGGAGAGTGCATCGAGGAACGGGTCGAAGCTGCGCATTTGCTTACCCAACTTGTTGAAGCGCCCTACGACGTCCGAGCCGAGCATAAAGCGCTCGGGAAAGCGCTCCACCAGTTTTACCCACTCGGGGCGAGGCTGGCCTGCATCATCCAGCAAGTAGGGCGTGAGCACGCTCCAGGACAGATCGATGTAAAGGTTGGGGTACGCCTCCAGCATACGGCTCAAGGTGGGCAGCAAAAAGTCCATCTGTACCTGGTGACGATGGATCTCCTTGCTGGTGCCAGCATGGGCCCAGATAAAACGGGTGTGCGGGTGGTTGCGCAGGGGTTCTTCGACCTCAGCCAGGTACAGCGGGTTGCGCTCGCGCTTGGAGGTGATGTTGGAGTGCAGCATCACCGGCAAGTCATTTTCCGCCGCCAGGTGATAGATGCGGGTCATGGCTTCGTTATTGGCCCGTGGTGTGTCACCAGCAGTGATGGCCGTGAGGTCGTCATGTCGGGTAAAAACCTCGCCGATGCCCTGCCACAGTCCTGGATTGAGATCGAGCATACGTTGGATATGGGCGGCCGAGTTCTTGTCGTTGGGGTTGAAGCCGGACAGGAACGGATGAAAGTTCTGGCGCTGCCCAGGGGGCAGTTTGTTGACCGCTGCGGCCACGATCACATCGGTGGCGCTGTACCAATAGGCATCCGCGTCGTCGCCGGCGTAGTAGCGCGGTCGCTTGGGTTCGTCCTCGTGCCATTTCTTCGCAACGGGAATACCAGAAATCATCACGTGATCGATGCGATTGTCGGCCATCGCCTTGAGCAGCTTGTCCATACCCGCCGTTTCCTGGAAGAAGTCCACGTAATGCAGGTGCGCATCGCTGTAGGCATAGTCGCGGGCCTGCGCGGCCAGGCTGCCGGCGGCGAACAACAGGGCAAGGGTCAGGCGAGTCCAGGGCACGGTAACACCTCGATAGGGGCTGATACGGGTAGACCTTGAACGCCTTGCCGGGGTTCATCCGGCAAAAACAAGGAACACCGAAGTGCCAGCATGCTCTATAACTGCATGACCTTCATCCTGCCACCCTGTGAGGTTTGCCATGCCTGTTACCGTAAACACCCTGAACCAGGACAACTTTCGCCATAGCCTCAATATCGACAACCACGAGTTGTTCACCGACCTGCCCAAAAGCCTGGGCGGTGACGATTCGGCGCCCTCCCCCCATGACTACTTCGACGCCGCCCTCGCCTCGTGCAAAGCCCTGACGGTGAAGCTCTACGCCCAGAAAAAAGACATCCCGCTCACCGGCGTGACTGTGGAAGTCAGCCACGACGCCACCGAAGAACAAAAGGGCAAATACAGACTCAACGTCAAGCTCACGCTCAAGGGCGTACTCACTGACGAACAACGCGATGAGCTGCATCGCGTAGCGGATCGCTGCCCGGTGCACAAGCTGATGACCACCGCCGAGATCAGCATCGACACCAAGCTGTCGGAAGGCGCCTTCAGCCAATAGCGGCAACCTCCCGTCGAGCGGGTTATGCTCAGCAGCATCCAACCCGCTCAGACTGGGACGCACCATGACCACCCTCACCGTGATCCGCCCTCGCCCCGAAGATGTCGAAGGGCAACCTATCCTGCGCCCGCTGCCGTCGCGCGAATGCCGCAGCGTCGGGCCTTTTGTGTTTTTCGACCACATGCTGCTGACCCGCTATGCACCGGGCGATGGCATGAATATCCGCCAACACCCGCATATCGGGCTGTCCACCCTCACCTATCTGTTCGAAGGCGCGTTGCAGCACAAGGACAGCCTGGGCTCGGACCAGGTGGTGCAGGCCGGCGACGTCAGCTGGATGACCGCCGGCAGTGCCATCGCTCATGTCGAACGCACACCCGAAGCCCTCAGGGCCGAGGGTTTCAGCCTGCACGGGCTGCAAGTGTGGCTGGCCTCGCCCAAAGACCACGAGACCGGGCCGGGACATTACAGCCATCACCCGGCGGCGAGTCTGCCGGTGAGTGAGAACCTGGGCGTGCAGATACGCCTGATCGCAGGGGATGGGTTCTGTCTCAAGTCACCGGTGCCGGTGCTGTCGCCCACCCTGTATGCCGAGGTGCGGATGCAGACGGCTACGACCCTGCTGGTGCCTGAAGAGCATGAAGAACGTGCGGTGTATGTATTGGAGGGTGAAGCTCAGTTGGACAGCGTGGCGCTGGAAGTGCACAGCCTGGTGGTATTGCCGACCGGGCAGGAGATGACGTTGTTTGCGGACAGTGATTGCCACTTGGTGGTGTTTGGTGGCGCGCCGCTGGATGGGCCACGGCGGATCAATTGGAATTTTGTCGCGAGTGATCCGGCGGTGATTGAACAGGCCAGGCAGCGCTGGGCAGCCGGGGATTGGCCGACGGTGCCGGGTGAGTCTGAAAGAATTGAGTTGCCATTGAGATAGCCATCGGGGGCAAGCCCCCTCCCACATTTGATCAGTGATTGCATCCAAGTGTGGGAGGGGGCTTGCCCCCGATTAGGCCCGGACAGGCGCTGAAGAATCAGGCCTTGAACACTTCATCCAGCAAGTTATGCATCGACTGGAACGCCCGCTTGGCGGTCTTGGCGTCGTACATCATCTTGCCCGGCACATTGGCATGGGGGTCGGTGAAGGAATGCACCGCGCCGCCATAGCTCAGCAGTTGCCAATCCACGCCGGCTGCGTTCATTTCATCTTCGAACGCCGGCAGTTGTTCCTTCGGCACCAGCGGGTCGCAAGCGCCGTGCAGCACCAGCACTGAGCCCTTGATGTTCTTTGCGTCCGCCGGGTTTGGCGTGTCGAGGGTGCCGTGGAACGAGATGGCCGCCTTGACCGGCGCACCGGTACGCGCCAGCTCCAGGGAGCAGCAACCACCGAAGCAGAAACCAAAGGTCGCCAGTTTCGACGTATCGACAGCGGCCTCGGTCTGTCCCTGCAACTGCTCGAAGGCCGCCTGCATACGCTTGTTCAACAACGCACGGTCGTTCTTCAGCGGCATCATCGCTGCGCCGGCTTCATCGCCATTCGACGGGCGTACGGTCTGCCCGTACAGGTCGGCAATCAGCACCACGTAGCCCTTGCCGGCCACGCTTTTGGCGATCTCTTCGGCACCCGCACTCACCCCCATCCAATTCGGAGCCATCAACAGCCCCGGCAGCGGGCCTTTATGATTGGCGTCGAACGCAAGGCGGCTTTCGTAGGACTGGCCATCAATCTGATAGACCACGGAACGTACAGTGACTTGGCTCATCATTTACTCCAGTTGAGGTGCGTTAGAACGAAAAAACCCGCCGAAGCGGGTTTTTCTACATCAGGATCAAACCGACAGTTCAACCAACAGCTTGTTCAGGCGGCGCACATAGGCAGCCGGGTCTTTCAAGCTGTCGCCAGCGGCCAGGGCCGCCTGGTCGAACAGGATGTGCGACAGGTCGCCAAAACGCTCTTCGCTCTGCTCGCCATCGAGTTTCTCGATCAGTGGATGAGCCGGGTTGAATTCGAAGATCGGCTTGGAATCCGGAACCTTCTGCCCGCTGGCTTCGAGGATCTGGCGCATCTGCATGCCCAGGTCCTGCTCGCCGATGGCCAGGATCGCCGGGGAATCGGTCAGGCGGTGCGAGACACGCACTTCGCTGACGGCATCGCCCAAGGATGCCTTGATGCGCTCGACCAGGCCCTCTTTGGACTTGGCGACTTCTTCGGCTTCTTTCTTCTCTTCCTCGGAGTCCAGGCTACCCAGGTCCAGGTTACCACGGGCCACGTCGACAAAGGGCTTGCCGTCGAACTCGTTGAGGTAGCTCATCAGCCACTCATCGATACGGTCGGTCAGCAGCAGCACTTCGATGCCTTTCTTGCGGAAGACTTCCAGGTGCGGGCTGTTCTTGACCTGGGCGTAGGTTTCGCCAGTGAGGTAGTAGATCTTGTCCTGACCTTCCTTGGCGCGCGCCAGGTACTCGGCCAGGGACACAACCTGCTCGCCGTCGTCGCCCTGGGTGGAAGCAAAACGCAGCAGGCCGGCGATTTTTTCCTTGTTGGCAAAGTCTTCCGCCGGGCCTTCTTTCATGACCTGGCCGAAGTTTTTCCAGAAGCCCTTGTATTGCTCAGGCTCGTTCTTCGCCAGTTTTTCCAGCATGTCGAGCACGCGCTTGGTCAGCGCCGACTTCATCGAGTCGATGATCGGGTCTTTCTGCAGGATTTCCCGCGACACGTTCAGCGACAGGTCGTTGGAATCGACCACACCCTTGATGAAGCGCAGGTACAGCGGCAGGAACGATTCCGCCTGGTCCATCACGAACACACGCTGCACGTAGAGTTTCAGGCCTCTTGGCGCTTCACGCTGGTACAGGTCGAACGGAGCACGGGCCGGCACGTACAGCAGCGAGCTGTATTCCAGATTGCCTTCGACCTTGTTGTGGCTCCAGCTCAGCGGGTTTTCGTAGTCGTGACCGATGTGCTTGTAGAACTCCTGGTATTCCTCGTCCTTGATCTCGGTACGCGGACGGGTCCACAGCGCGCTGGCACGGTTGACCACTTCCCATTCCTGGGCAGGGACCTCTTCGCCTTCAGCAGCCGCTTGTTCTTTCGGCAATTCGATCGGCAGGGCGATATGGTCGGAGTACTTCTTGACGATATTGCGCAGGCGCCAGCCATCGGCGAATTCGTCTTCACCGGATTTCAGGTGCAGCACGATACGGGTGCCACGGTCAGCCTTGTCGACGGTGGCGATTTCGAACTCGCCCTCGCCTTTGGAGGACCAGTGCACGCCTTCGCTGGCGTCGAGGCCGGCACGGCGGCTGAATACTTCAACCTTGTCGGCAACGATGAAGGCCGAGTAGAAGCCCACGCCGAATTGGCCGATCAGGTGCGAATCTTTCTTCTGGTCGCCCGAGAGGTTCTTCATGAAATCGGCGGTGCCAGATTTGGCGATGGTGCCCAGGTGGGCGACCGCATCGTCACGGCTCATGCCGATACCGTTGTCTTCGATCGTGACGGTCTTGGCGTCCTTGTCGAAGCTCACACGGATCTTCAGTTCGGCGCCACCTTCCAGCAACTCAGGCTTGGACAGGGCTTCGAAACGTAATTTGTCGACAGCGTCAGAGGCGTTCGAGATCAATTCGCGAAGGAAGATTTCCTTGTTGGAATACAGCGAATGGATCATGAGGTGCAGCAGTTGCTTCACCTCGGTCTGGAAGCCCAGGGTTTCCTTTTGAGTTTCCACACTCATGGTCATCAAACTCCAATTGGATGGCAATGGCCGCGCCCTAGAGGGTTGGCGGCGGGTTGTCATCAAAGTTGGGGGCTAAGAGCAGGATTTCAAGGGCGACCTGGTTCCTCGATCTTGAAATGCGCGCGAGCCGTGGCAATGGGCTCGGCCGCGGTGCTCTGCCAGGCGGTGATCGCCACATTCGCCACCCGTCGGCCCTGGCGCCATACCTGGCATTTGGCGTAAGTGTCGCGAAATTGCCCGGCGCGCAGGTAATCCAGGGAAAAATCGATGATTTTCGGAATGCCCGGCGCGCCCGTGAACACCAGCAGGTGCAGCGCCGCCGACAGTTCCATGAAACCCGCGATCACCCCGCCGTGCAGCGCCGGCAATATGGGGTTACCAATATTGTCCTTGTTGGCCGGCAGGCGAAACAGCAGCTCATCCCCCAGCCGGGTGCATTCGATGCCAATCAGCCTGGCGTAGGGGATCAGGTTGAGCAGCGCTGCGTAATCGCCGCGCCCGTGGGCCTGCTCCAGGCGGGTCTTGAATCGGTGCGTCATGCCTGCTCCCCCTTGATCGTGCTGCCCAGTCCTTGCGTGCCCTTGAGGCGCTTGCCCATGCGCATGAATGTACCAACCACATGGGCGATGGGTTGCTGCGGGTCATCCTGGTAGGCGAAGCCACGGGTGAAGATCACGTCGGTGGTCACCCTGTAGCATTGGGCGAAGCCGTACACCGGTTTGTGTGGGGTAGCGGGATGCATGTAGTCGACGCGCAGGTCGAGGGTCGGACAAACCTCGAATTCCGGCAATACGCACAGGGTGGCCATGCCGCAGGCGGTGTCCATCAGGGAAGTGAGCGCACCGCCGTGGATCACCCCCGATTGGGGATCACCGACCAGATGGGGCGCATAAGGCATGATCAGCGTGATGCCCTCCTCGCTGGCGTGATGAGCGGTAATGCCCAGCACCTGACAGTGGCGCAAGGCCGATACAAAGCGCTTCGCACGCTCTAACAGGGGATTTTCGCTCATTCGTTCCAGACTCTTATTAGTGTTGATCCGCAGAATGGCCGCCAGGACAAAAGTTCCTGTTAGTCAGCGATTTATATATCTACCAAATAAAAGGAACTAATGCCGAAGCGCCATGCTCGAAAGGCCAGTAGATATCTTCAATAAGGAGAAACACCCATGCGCAAGACTTTAGCTATTTCCATGATGCTGGCCGCTGCCCTCGGTCTGGCTGCCTGCGACAAGAAATCCGAAGACAAAGCCCAAGACGCTGCAGCCCATTCTGAGCAAGCTCAGAAAGATATGGCCAAGGCTCAGGATAAAGTGAACGACGCTGCGAAAGAAAACGCCGAAGCTGCCAAAGCTCAGGCTGAATCGAACCAGGCCGCCGCAAAAGAAGCAGCACCTGCTACCGGTTCTTGAGACCGCGGCGTGTAACAGCTTCGCTGCAAAAAGAAAGCCCGCTTAGATAGCGGGCTTTACTTTGCCTGGTGTTTTTACTTGAAGGGTTGATCAAACTGCTTCTTTAACCGGTTCCGACGGCGGTGTATCCGTCTGGGTAAACACCATCACTTGCAGCACGTCGGAATGAAACTCCCGCCGATACAGCACCAACACCACCCCGGCGCTCATCAACATGAATAGCCAGGGGCTGACAAACCACGCCAGCATGGTCATGCCGAAGTAATAAGAGCGCAGGCCAAAGTTGAACTGGTTGGCTGCCATGGAGATGACTCGCGCCGCACGCAGAGCAAATGCCTTGCGCTCCTGCTCCGACACCTCCCGCTCGCCGATCATCGGCGCCGAGCCGACCAGTACCGCCGCGAAGTTGTACTGACGCATGCACCAACTGAACGTAAAGAACGCATAGACGAACACCAGCGCCAGGCACAGCAGCTTGATCTGCGACATGCCTTGGGACGCTTGTTGCACCATCGGTATGTCCGCCAGCAACGACACCGCCCGCTCTGAAGCACCCAACACCGTGAGAATGCCGGCGAGGATGATCAACGTGCTGGAGGCGAAGAACGAAGCATTGCGCTCCAGGTTGCCGATCACACTGGCGTCGGCGATGCGGTTGTCGCGCAGCAGCATGCGGCGCATCCAGTCTTCGCGGTACAGGTGCAGCACGCTGGCGAGGCAGGCCGTGTCGCGGGCCTTCCAAATGGCGTATCGGGTATAGCCACCCCAGCAAAGGGCGAACCATAGGGCGGCAAGCAGGTGGATCTGATTGGTTTCGATGAACGACATGCGGGTCCTTTGCAGAATGAGGGCTGAAAAGCATTTGCGTCAGTTCGACGTTAGCGCACATAAAAAGACACTGCCGTTCACCCATAAAAAATGCCCCGTATCGATTGATACGGGGCATTTCAGTACAGCGAGAAACGTGGGTTATGCGATAGCTTCGCTGCGCTTGCCGAGCATGCGATCGACCCCGAACGCCACGACCAGTGTCATCACTGACGGCACCAGCCACGCCAGGCCCTGCTCGCTCAATGGCAGGTTGGCCAATTGCGAAGGCATCCAGCCCGCCAGGCCAGCGCCCTTGAGCGCATCGATGCAGCCAAAGATGAACGACACCAGCATTACCGGGCCAACGATACGGCCCTGCTCCTGCCAGAAGTCTTTGCAGAAACTCAGCGCCACCAGCACGATGCACGGCGGATAGATCGCGGTCAGCACCGGGATCGAGAAGGCAATCAGCTTGGTCAGGCCCAGGTTCGAGACGAACAACGAGAACAGCGCCAGGATCACCACCAGGGTCTTGTAGGACAGCGGCAGGATCTTGCTGAAATACTCGGCGCAGGCACAGGTCAGGCCTACCGCGGTCACCAGGCACGCCAGGGAGATCAGCACGGCCAGGAAGCCACTGCCCAGGGAGCCGAAGGTGTGTTGCACATAGGCGTGCAGCACCGCAGCACCGTTAGTGGCACCGGCAGCCACTGCATGGCTGCCCGAACCCAGGCGGAACAGGCTGAAGTACACCAGGGCCAGGCCCACGCCGGCAATCAAGCCCGCAATGATGGCGTAACGGGTGATCAGCTTGGGCGACTCGACGCCACGGGAGCGGATGGCATTGACGATCACGATGCCAAACACCAGGGCACCCAGGGTATCCATGGTCAGGTAACCCTGGATAAAGCCTTGGGAAAACGGTGCGGCGACATATTCCGGGGTAGCGACGCCCACATCACCGGCCGGCAAGGCAAACGCGGCGATGCCGAGAATGGCCAGGGCGATGATCTTCAGCGGCGCCAGGAAACGCCCCACGGTGTCCAGCAGCCGACCTGGGTACAGGGAGACAAAGAACACCACGAGGAAGTACACCGAGCTATAGAGGAACAGCGCCAGCGGGCTTTCACCGGTCAGCGGCGCCAGGCCCACTTCGAAGGACACGGTCGCGGTACGCGGGGTGGCGAACAGCGGCCCTACCGCCAGATACGCCGCCGCCGCGAGCAGGCCACCGGCGATCTTGCCGATCGGGCTGCTCAACGCGTCCATGCCACCACCGACCTTGGCCAGGGCGATCACGGTGACCACCGGCAAGCCGACTGCGGTGATCAGGAAGCCCAGCGCTGCCATCCAGACGTGAGGCCCCGACTGCAGTCCAACGATAGGCGGGAAGATGATGTTGCCGGCGCCCACGAACAGGGCAAAGGTCATAAAGCCCAACGCCAGGATGTCCTGGCTTTTCAACACTTTCATTTCGGGAAATACCACACTACTGAATCGGAATTTAGAGAGGGATTCCCTGTGGATGAGGGAAATACTGCCGGCCCTTATGGGAGCCGACCGGTCTAGCGCGGGGCTTCCTTTTGGGAGGCGCACGCATAAAGAGGCGGCTAGGTTACAGAAATTGGCTGACGAACGCACTGTTGCGGGGCGGACTGTCCGATAAGCGACATCTGCATGTCGCATTTTCATACCTAATTTGGCAATACAGGCAAATGTGGGAGGGGGCAAGCCCCCTCCCACATTTTGATCTTTATTAAACCCCGGAAAGCACAAAGGCCACCCGAAGGTGACCTTTGTGTGGTGAAGCGTCAGCTAAGCGCGAGGCTTACTTGACAGCCCAACCGGTCAGCTCGGCCAGGGCCTTGCCGATGTCTGCCAGCGAACGCACGGTTTTTACACCGGCGTCTTGCAGCGCAGCGAATTTCTCGTCTGCAGTGCCTTTGCCGCCAGAGATGATTGCGCCAGCATGGCCCATGCGCTTGCCCGCAGGGGCAGTCACACCAGCGATGTAGGAAACAACCGGCTTGGTCACGTGTGCCTTGATGTAGGCAGCCGCTTCTTCTTCAGCCGAACCGCCGATCTCACCGATCATCACGATCGCTTCGGTCTTCGGGTCTTCCTGGAACAGCTTCAGGATGTCGATGAAGTTGGAGCCCGGGATCGGGTCACCGCCGATGCCGACGCAAGTCGACTGACCGAAACCGGCGTCAGTGGTCTGCTTCACAGCTTCGTAGGTCAGGGTGCCGGAACGGGAAACGATACCGACCTTGCCTGGCAAGTGAATGTGACCTGGCATGATGCCGATCTTGCATTCGCCTGGAGTGATCACGCCTGGGCAGTTAGGGCCGATCAGGACTACGCCCAGCTCGTCGCACTTAACTTTAGCGTCCAGCATGTCCAGGGTAGGAATGCCTTCGGTGATGCAGACGATCAGCTTGATGCCGCCGAATGCCGCTTCCAGGATGGAGTCCTTGCAGAAAGGTGCTGGAACGTAGATCACGCTGGCGGTGGCGCCAGTGGCAGCTACAGCGTCTTTCACGGTGTTGAACACTGGCAGGCCCAGGTGCTCGGTGCCGCCTTTGCCCGGAGTTACGCCGCCAACCATCTTGGTGCCGTATTCGATGGCTTGCTGGGTGTGGAAACTACCTTGCGAACCGGTAATACCCTGGCAGATAACTTTGGTGTCTTTATTGATCAGGACGCTCATTATTTGCCCTCCGCAGCTTTGACAACTTGTTGAGCAGCGTCGGTCAGGCTGGTAGCCGCGATGATGTTCAAACCGCTTTCTGCCAGTACTTTAGCGCCCAGTTCAGCGTTGTTACCTTCAAGGCGAACAACAACCGGGATTTTAACGCCGACTTCTTTCACTGCACCGATGATGCCTTCGGCAATCATGTCGCAACGAACGATGCCGCCGAAGATGTTGACCAGTACTGCTGCGACGTTGGAGTCGGACAGGATGATCTTGAAGGCTTCGGTCACGCGTTCTTTGGTAGCACCACCGCCCACGTCGAGGAAGTTGGCTGGTTTGCCGCCATGCAGGTTGACGATGTCCATGGTACCCATGGCCAGGCCGGCACCGTTGACCATGCAGCCGATGTTGCCTTCCAGGGCTACGTAGTTCAGTTCGAACTTGGCAGCGTGCGCTTCGCGCGGATCGTCTTGCGACGGATCGTGGAAAGTCTTCAGCTTAGGCTGACGGTACATGGCGTTGGCGTCGATGTTGATCTTGGCGTCCAGGCAGTGCAGATCGCCGTCAGCCTTGATCACCAGCGGGTTCACTTCCAGCAGGGCCAGATCGTGATCCTGGAACAGTTTGGCCAGACCAACGAAGATCTTGGCGAACTGGGCAACTTGCTTGCCTTCCAGGCCCAGCTGGAAAGCCAGCTCGCGACCCTGGAATGGCTGAGCGCCAACCAGTGGGTCGATGGTGGCTTTCAGAATTTTTTCTGGGGTTTCGTGAGCGATCTTCTCGATGTCCACGCCACCTTCGGTGGAAGCCATGAACACGATGCGACGGCTCGAACGGTCAACGACAGCGCCCAGGTACAGCTCTTTAGCGATATCAGTGCACGATTCAACCAGGATCTTGGTGACTGGCTGGCCATTGGCATCAGTCTGGTAAGTCACCAGACGCTTGCCCAGCCACTGCTGTGCGAAGGCCTTGGCGTCTTCTTTGCTGCGAACCAGCTTAACGCCGCCCGCTTTACCGCGACCACCGGCGTGGACCTGGGCTTTGACAACCCACTCGCTGCCGCCGATTTTGTCGCAAGCTTCTGCTGCTGCTTCCGGGGTGTCTACTGCGTAGCCCTTGGAAACTGGCAGGCCGTATTCAGCGAACAGCTGCTTACCCTGATACTCGTGAAGATTCATGCTTTTTACCGTCTTCGTTAGGTACTGCGCATTCGGCGCTGCGCTCATTATGAGTGCCGCGCCACCTGTGACTGCTGCTTGCGCAACTTGCGGGGCTCAAGGCCCGTAAAGCTGCGCAAGGCTGCGTCCAGCGGATATTCCGCGGTGAGTCTTGCGCGCAAGGCTCACGACGGGCAACTCCGCCGTGGTTTCTTATTATCTCGCTTAGCGCTTCTTGCGGTTGGCGATGTGGATGGCGCCGCCATTCACTGCCAACGCTGCTTCGTGCAACGCTTCGGACAGGGTCGGATGGGAGAAGACCATCATGCCCAGGTCCTCGGCACTGGTGCCGAATTCCATACCGATCGCGCCTTGCTGAACCAGTTCTGCAGCGCTCGGGCCAATCACGTGGACGCCCAATACGCGGTCAGTCTTGGCATCAGCGATGACTTTGACAAAACCACCGGTGTCGTTGGCTGCCATGGCACGGCCAGAAGCGGCAAACGGGAAGGTGCCGACGTTAACTTCAACGCCTTCAGCTTTCAACTGCTGTTCGTTCTTGCCGACCCATGCAATTTCCGGGTGGGTGTAGATAACCGATGGGATCAGGTCGTAGTTCATCTGGGTTTTGTGACCCTTGATGCGCTCGACAACCATGATGCCTTCTTCGGAAGCCTTGTGCGCCAGCATCATGCCGCGAACCACGTCGCCGATGGCGTAGACGCCCGGCACGGTGGTCGCGCAGTGATCGTCAACATGGATGAAACCACGCTCGTCGATGTTCACGCCACTGTCGGCAGCCAGCAGGTCGGTGGTCACTGGACGGCGACCCACGGCTACGATCAGCTTGTCGAAAGTGATGGTTTTTTCGCCATCCTTGTCGGTGTAGTTGACGACAACTTCTTCGCCGTTGACTTTCGAGCCGGTGACGCGAGCGCCCAGCTTGATGTCCAGACCTTGTTTGGTCAGGGTTTTCAGCGCTTCCTTGGAAACGGCGGTGTCGGCAGCCAGCAGGAACGTGTCCAGGGCTTCCAGCACGGTCACTTCAGCACCGAGGCGGGACCACACCGAACCCAGCTCCAGGCCGATCACGCCGGCGCCGATCACGCCCAGGCGCTTAGGCACAGCCTGGAATTCCAGGGCGCCGGTCGAATCAACGATCACGTTGTTGTCGACTGGAGCAGGCGGAATGTCGATTGGACGCGAACCTGGAGCCAGGATCACGTTCTCGGCTTCGATGATTTCGGTCGAGCCGTCTGGCTTGGTGATTTCAACTTTCTTGCCAGCCAGCAGCTTGCCGTGGCCTTGCAGGGAAGTGACGCCGTTGGCCTTGAACAAGGTGGCAACGCCGGAAGTCAGGCCCTTGACGATGTTGGCTTTACGGCTGACCATCGCTGGCACGTCCATGGTCACGCCAGCATGGTTGATGCCGTGGATCGCGAAGCCATCCTGGGCTTCGTGGAATTTCCAGGAGCTGTCCAGCAGCGCCTTGGAAGGAATGCAACCGACGTTCAGGCAAGTACCGCCCAGCGCCAGCTTGCCTTCCTTGTCGGTGTATTTTTCGATGCAAGCAGTCGAGAGGCCCAGTTGTGCAGCCTTGATCGCGGCAACGTAGCCGCCAGGACCTGCACCAATCACTACGACGTCAAATTTCTGTGTCATGAAAATAGATCCTCTATTTGCGACAAGCTTTTAGCCGCAAGCTGCAAGCCAAGCTGCTTTTTCTTACAGCTTGTAGCTCGCAACTTGCAGCTGCTTCAATCAGATATCCAGCAACAGACGAGCCGGGTCTTCCAGCAGGTTCTTGATGGTCACCAGGAAAGTCACGGCTTCTTTACCGTCGATCAGGCGGTGATCGTACGACAGCGCCAGGTACATCATCGGGCGGATCACGACCTGGCCGTTGATGGCCATCGGACGCTGGATGATGTTGTGCATGCCCAGGATCGCGGCTTGCGGCGGGTTGACGATCGGGGTCGACATCATCGAACCGAAGGTACCACCGTTGGTGATGGTGAAGGTACCGCCGGTCATCTCGTCGATGGTCAGCTTGCCGTCACGGGCTTTCTTGCCGAAGGTGGCGATGCCGCCTTCGATTTCAGCCAGGCTCATCAGTTCGGCGTTACGCAGTACCGGAACCACCAGGCCACGGTCGCTGGACACGGCAACGCCGATGTCTGCATAGCCATGGTAAACGATGTCGTTGCCGTCGATGGAAGCGTTGACTGCCGGGAAGCGTTTCAGCGCTTCGGTGGCCGCTTTCACGAAGAACGACATGAAGCCCAGGCGCACGCCATTGTGGGACTTCTCGAACAGATCCTTGTACTTCGAGCGCAGCGCCATGACTTCGGTCATGTCGACTTCGTTGAAGGTGGTCAGCATCGCCATGTTCGACTGGGCTTCAACCAGACGCTTGGCCACGGTGGCACGTACGCGGGTCATCGGTACGCGCTTCTCGGTGCGGTCGCCGGCAGCGAACACAGGCGCAGCGGCAGCCGGCGCAGCAGCCTTGGCAGGTGCGGCAGCCGGAGCGTTTTTCTTGGCTTCAACAGCCGCAACCACGTCTTCCTTGGTCACACGGCCGTCTTTGCCGGTGCCTTTGACGGAAGCCAGATTGATGCCGTTCTCTTCAGCCAGCTGACGGGCAGCCGGTGCAGCGATCGGGTCTTCAGCGCCAGCAGCCGGAGCGGTAGCAGGAGCAGCAGCGGCGGTGGCCGGTGCAGCAGCAGGCGCAGCGGCAGCAGCACTGCCCTCTTCGATCGAGCCCAGCACCTGGTTCGACAGAACGGTAGCGCCTTCTTCGGCAACGATTGCGCCCAGCACGCCGTCAGCTTCGGCCAACACTTCCAGCACGACTTTGTCGGTCTCGATGTCGACGATCAGGTCGTCACGCTTTACAGCGTCGCCTGGTTTCTTGTGCCAGGTGGCAACGGTGCCATCGGCAACCGATTCCGGGAATGACGGGGCTTTGATTTCGATAGCCATTATCTGTGGGTCCTTAAAATTCGGTTTCAGTCAGCGCGAAGGCGTTAAACAGTGAAAGCATCTTGCAGCAGTTTTTCCTGCTGCTCGGCGTGCATCGACGCATAACCACACGCAGGTGCAGCGGAAGCATCACGACCGGCATATTCCAGGCCCAGGGCCTTGTTGTGGTTGCCGATGCTGCGACGCAGGTGATGCTGGCTGCTGTACCACGCGCCCTGGTTCATCGGTTCTTCCTGGCACCACACTACGTTAGTGAGGTTGGTGTAAGGCGCGATGGCCTCCATCAGGTCGTCTTCCGGGAACGGGTAAAGCTGCTCGATACGCACGATGGCGATGTCTTCGCGGCCTTCGGCACGACGTTTTTCCAGCAGGTCGTAGTAGACCTTGCCGCTGCACAGGACCAGGCGAGTCACCTTGGCCGCATCCAGCGCGTCGATTTCTGGAATAACGGTCTGGAACGAACCATCCGCCAGATCTTCCAGGGTCGAGATGGCCAGTTTATGACGCAGCAGCGACTTCGGTGTCAGTACTACCAGCGGCTTGCGCAGCGGGCGGATCACCTGGCGCCGCAGCAAGTGGTAGATCTGGGCCGGGGTCGTCGGCACGCACACCTGGATGTTGTGCTCGGCGCACAGCTGCAGGTAACGCTCCAGACGGGCCGAGGAGTGCTCAGGACCCTGGCCTTCATAACCGTGTGGCAGCAGCATGGTCAGACCGCACAGGCGACCCCACTTGTGCTCGCCGCTGGTGATGAACTGGTCGATAACCACTTGGGCACCGTTGGCGAAGTCACCGAACTGGGCTTCCCAGATCACCAGCGCGTTCGGCGTGGTGGTCGAGTAACCGTATTCGAACGCCAGCACGGCTTCTTCGGACAGGAACGAGTCGTACAGGTCGAAACGTGGCTGGCCTTCGTACAGGTGCTTCAACGGAACGTAGGTACTGGCGTCTTTCTGGTTGTGCAGGACCGCGTGACGGTGCGAGAACGTACCACGGCCGATGTCCTGGCCGGTCATGCGGATCGGGTGACCTTCGAACGCCAGGGTCGCGTACGCCATGGTTTCGGCGTAACCCCAGTTGATCGGCAGGCCGCCGGCTTGCATCTTCTGACGGTCTTCGTAGATCTTCGCAACCTGGCGCTGCACCACGAAGCCTTCCGGGATTTCCAGCAGCTTGGCGGACAGTTCCTGCAAGGTCTTCAGGTCGAACGAGGTGTCGTGACGCGCCGTCCAGGCGTGGCCCAGGTATGGACGCCAGTCAACGAACAGCTCTTTGTTCGGCTCTTTGACCAGGCTCTTCACTACATGCAGGCCGTTGTCCAGCGCGTTGCGGTATTCGTCGACTTTCGCCTGAACACGCGCATCGTCAACCACACCGGCCTTGGTCAGGCTCTCGGCGTACAGTTCACGAGTGGTGCGCTGCTTGGTGATCTGCTGGTACATCAGCGGCTGGGTGCCGCTTGGTTCGTCGGCTTCGTTGTGACCGCGACGGCGGTAGCAAACCAGGTCGATCACCACGTCACGCTTGAACTGCATGCGGTAGTCGACAGCCAGTTGGGTCACGAACAGCACGGCTTCCGGATCATCCCCATTCACATGGAGGATCGGCGCCTGGATCATCTTGGCAACGTCGGTGGCGTACTCGGTGGAGCGCGCATCCAGCGGGTTGCTGATGGTAAAGCCAACCTGGTTGTTGATGACGATGTGAACGGTACCGCCGGTCTTGAAGCCGCGGGTCTGCGACATCTGGAAGGTTTCCAGGACCACGCCTTGACCGGCGAATGCCGCGTCACCGTGGATGGAAATCGGCAGGACCTTTTCACCCGTGGTGTCGTTGCGACGATCCTGGCGGGCACGCACCGACCCCTCGACCACTGGAGAAACGATTTCCAGGTGGGATGGGTTGAAGGCCATGGCCAGGTGAACTTCACCGCCGGTGGTCATCACGTTGGACGAGAACCCTTGGTGGTATTTAACGTCACCGGAGCCCAGCTCGACCTTCTTCTTGCCTTCGAACTCGTCGAACAGCTCACGCGGGTTCTTGCCGAAGGTGTTGACCAACACGTTCAGGCGACCACGGTGGGCCATGCCGATCACGATTTCCTTGGTGCCGTAGGAACCGGAACGCTGGATCAGCTCGTCGAGCATCGGGATCAGGCTTTCGCCGCCTTCCAGGCCGAAACGCTTGGTGCCCGGGTATTTGGTACCCAGGTATTTTTCCAGGCCTTCGGCAGCGGTGACGCGCTCGAGCAGGTGGCTGCGTACATCGGCGGACAGCACCGGACGGCCACGCACACCTTCCAGGCGATGCTGGAACCATTGGCGTTGCTCGGAATCGGTGATGTGCGTGAACTCAGCGCCGATGGTGCGGCAATATGTCTGCTGCAACGCTTCGTGAATTTCGCGTAGGCTCGCTTCCTCTTTGCCGATGAACAGGTCGCCGGCACGGAAGGTCGTATCAAGATCGGCATTGGTCAAGCCGTAATGATTGATCGACAGGTCTGCAGGTGCAGGACGCTGCCAGAGCCCCAGCGGGTCAAGCTGGGCCGCCTGGTGGCCGCGCATCCGGTAGGCCTGGATCAGTCGCAATACTTCAACTTGCTTCTTCTCGTGCTCACTGCTCACGCTGCCGGCGGAAACCGGTTGGGCGCGGCGCTGGTTCTTTGCCAGCAGCACAAACTGATCGCGAATTGTTGCGTGCGATACATCGGTGGCAGCGTTGCCGTCTGAAGACAACGTCTGAAATTTGGTGCGCCATTCTTCTGGCACAGCGTTAGGGTCGTGCAGGTAGAGCTCATAAAGCTCTTCCACATAGGCAGCGTTACCACCTGAAAGATAGCCGCTGTTCCACATGCGCTGCATCACGCTTTCTTGCATGCTTGGTCACCCTCGATTTGGGGACACCACCGGCGAAAACACCGAGTTTGCTTGCAAAAGGCCAAGTGCAGCGACCAAAACAAGCCACTTAGGATCACGCTGATAGTTCGGGTACCAACCCGAATGCCCCTGCTTGTCTCATTTCTTCAAAATAAGAGCCGCGGCTTTGTAAGTCGCTGCTCAAGTTAAAACTACGGCGCCGGTTGAAGCCTGCGCCGTAGCATTTACGGGCACAACGGTCCTGCTTTTACTACAACGTCAGTTACACGCCGCTCTGCAGCAGCATGTTACGGATGTGACCAATGGCCTTAGTCGGGTTCAGGCCTTTGGGACATACGTTGACGCAGTTCATGATCCCGCGGCAGCGGAATACGCTGAACGGGTCATCCAGCGAAGCCAGACGCTCGGACGTCTTGGTGTCACGGCTGTCTGCCAGGAAGCGGTACGCTTGCAGCAGGGCAGCTGGGCCCAGGAACTTGTCCGGGTTCCACCAGAAGGACGGGCACGACGTCGAGCAGCAAGCGCACAGGATGCACTCGTACAGACCGTCGAGCTTCTCGCGCTCTTCCGGGGACTGCAGACGCTCGATGGCCGGAGCCGGCGTGTCGTTCTGCAGGAACGGCTTAACTTTCTCGTATTGCTTGTAGAAGATGCTCATATCAACGACCAGGTCACGGATAACCGGCAAACCTGGCAGAGGACGAACGATCAGCTTGTTGCCTTTGACCACGGCGGACAGCGGCGTGATACACGCCAGGCCGTTTTTGCCGTTGATGTTCATGCCGTCGGAACCGCATACACCTTCACGGCAAGAGCGACGATAGGAGAAACCTTCGTCCTGCTCTTTGATCAGTGCCAGTACATCCAGCACCATCAGGTCTTTACCACCGGTATCGACCTGGAATTCCTGCATGAACGGCGCAGCGTCCTGATCAGGGTTGTAGCGATAAACACTGACTTTCAACATGGCAGCCACCCTTAGTAAGTCCGAATCTTCGGTTCAAACGTCGGAACCGTCTTCGGCGAGAAGTTCACGGCACGCTTGGTTACGCGCTTGTCACCCGGGAAGTACAGGGTGTGGCACAACCAGTTTTCGTCGTCGCGATCTTCAAAGTCTTCACGGGCGTGGGCACCACGGGATTCCTTGCGAACCTCGGCAGCGATGGCAGTCGCTTCGGCCACTTCCAGCAGGTTCTGCAGTTCAAGGGCTTCGATACGAGCAGTGTTGAACGCCTGGCTCTTATCGTTGATCTTGACGTTGGCGATGCGCTTGCGCAGATCGGCCAGTTGGGCAATACCCTTCTGCATGTATTCGCCGGTACGGAACACACCGAAGTAGTTCTGCATGCAGCTTTGCAGCTCGCGACGCAGGGTTGCCACGTCTTCGCCATCGGTACGCTCGTTCAGAGCGTTCAGGCGTGCCAGGGCAGCCTCGATGTTGGCGTCGGTCGCGTCATCGTATTCGATGCCGTCGGTCAGCGCTTTTTCCAGGTGCAGGCCGGCAGCACGGCCGAAGACCACCAGGTCGAGCAGCGAGTTGCCACCCAGGCGGTTGGCACCGTGAACCGATACGCACGCCACTTCGCCTACGGCGAACAGACCGTGGATGATCTCGTCCTCGCCTTCGGCATTCTGGGTGATCGCCTGGCCATGGATGTTGGTCGGCACGCCGCCCATCATATAGTGGCAAGTCGGGACAACCGGAACCGGAGCAACCACCGGGTCAACGTGAGCAAAGGTCTTGGACAGCTCGCAGATACCTGGCAGGCGGCTGTGCAGTACTTCTTCGCCCAGGTGATCGAGTTTCAGCAGTACGTGGTCGCCATTCGGGCCACAGCCGTTGCCGGCGATGATCTCTTTAACCATCGAACGGGCCACAACGTCACGACCAGCAAGGTCTTTCGCGTTCGGCGCATAACGCTCCATGAAACGCTCGCCGTGCTTGTTGATCAGGTAGCCACCTTCACCACGGCAACCTTCGGTCACCAGTACGCCGGCGCCGGCGATACCGGTCGGGTGGAACTGCCACATTTCGATGTCTTGTACCGGCACGCCCGCACGCAGTGCCATGCCGACGCCGTCACCGGTGTTGATCAGGGCATTGGTGGTGGACGCGTAGATACGACCTGCACCGCCGGTCGCCAGCACGGTAGCCTTGGCGCGGATGTAGGTGGTTTCACCGGTTTCGATGCAGATCGCGATCACACCGACGAACTCGCCTTGTGCGTTCTTGACCAGATCAACGGCGTAGTACTCGTTCAGGAACGTGGTACCGGCTTTCAGGTTGCCCTGGTAAAGGGTGTGCAGCAGCGCGTGACCGGTACGGTCGGACGCGGCGCAGGTACGGGCAGCCTGCCCGCCTTTGCCGTAATCCTTCGACTGGCCGCCGAACGGACGCTGGTAGATACGGCCTTGCTCGGTACGGGAGAACGGCAGACCCATGTGGTCCAGCTCGAACACTGCAGCCGGGCCTTCCTGACACATGTATTCGATCGCGTCCTGGTCACCGATGTAGTCGGAACCCTTGACGGTATCGTACATGTGCCAGCGCCAGTCATCGTTCGGGTCGGCGGAGGCGATGGCGCAGGTGATGCCACCCTGGGCCGATACAGTGTGGGAACGGGTCGGGAACACCTTGGTGATCACGGCAGTCTTGTGACCGCCCTGGGCCAGCTGCAGCGCAGCGCGCATGCCAGCGCCGCCGCCACCAATAATGATGGCGTCGAATGAAATAGTTGGAATGTTAGCCATGAATCAGATACCCCAAAGAATCTGCACACCCCAGACGAAGTAAGCGAACATCGCGACGCCGCAGACTGCCTGGAAGAGGAAACGTACTGCAGTCGCGGACTTGCCCAGCGCCATCGGCGTCAGGTAGTCGGTCGCGATGGTCCACATGCCTACCCAGGCGTGTGCGCCCAGGGCAACAAGGGCCAGCAGACTGAAGATTCGCATCGCATTGTGGGAAAACAGGCCGTGCCATTGCTCATAGCCAATGCCCGGATTTGCGACGAGGTATCCGATCAGGAAAATGAAATAAGCCGCGAGAACGACCGCAGACACACGCTGTGCCATCCAGTCATAGAGGCCCGAACGCGACAGATTCGTAACGCTGGTTACCATATCCAAACTCCTGCCAGAACGATCAGCACCACGGAAATGGCGATGATGATTTTCGAGCCCAGGCGGCCGCCTTCCAGCGTCTCACCGATGCCCATGTCCATGATCAAGTGGCGCACACCGGCTACCAGGTGATACAGCAGAGCGGACAGGAGGCCCCATGCTACGAACTTGGCCAGCGGGCTGGTCAAGCATGCCTTCACCTCGGCGTATCCTTCCTCGGAACCCAGGGATTTGCTCAATGCATAAAGCATGATGCCCAAGCCCAGGAACAGGATGATGCCGGAAACACGGTGCAGGAACGACGTAACGCCGGTGATGGGGAGTTTGATGGTCCTTAGGTCTAGGTTTACAGGTCGTTGGCTATTCACGGCTTTTTTTCACACTGAAGAGCCCCTAACAATCAGGGCAAAGTTGTTGGGGAGTGCGACTGGTCAGGTAAGCACCACCCAGGGAGTGCGACCCCCAATGAAAGCAAGCCCAAAAGCCCTTGGCGGTCGGTGGCCGAGTATAGACAGTTAGGTTACTAATGACAACGCGCACTCCTCACCCTAATAGCGGATTGCGCTGGGGGAATAAAAGGCGTAAATGGCAGGCAATTTCGAGGAAAAAGTACGGTTAAAGCCTTCTGGTGCAAGACTTTAGGCAAATTGACATCTGGATTTATATCAATATAGTGGTGCGGGCCCTGCGTGGGGGGTCTGTCTGATGATTTGAAGCATAAATAGGAGGCCACATGGCTGACAAAAAAGCGCAGTTGATCATCGAGGGCGCAGCCCCCGTCGAGCTGCCCATTTTAACCGGCACCGTTGGTCCCGATGTTATCGACGTACGGAACCTGACGGCCACGGGCCGTTTCACATTCGACCCAGGCTTCATGTCGACCGCCTCTTGCGAGTCGAAGATCACCTATATCGATGGCGACAATGGCATTTTGCTGCACCGCGGCTACCCGATCGAGCAACTGGCCGAGAAATCGGACTACCTGGAAACCTGCTACCTGCTGCTAAATGGCGAACTGCCAACAGCCGAGCAGAAAGCCCAGTTCGTCAGCACCGTGAAGAACCACACCATGGTTCACGAGCAGTTGAAGACCTTCTTCAACGGCTTCCGTCGCGACGCCCACCCGATGGCCGTCATGTGCGGTGTGGTCGGCGCCCTGTCGGCCTTCTATCACGACTCCCTCGACATCAATAACCCGCAGCATCGCGAAATCTCCGCGATCCGCCTGGTTGCCAAGATGCCGACCCTAGCCGCCATGGTCTACAAGTACTCCATGGGCCAACCCATGATGTATCCGCGCAACGACCTGACGTACGCGGAAAACTTCCTGCACATGATGTTCAACACGCCGTGCGAGATCAAACCGATCAGCCCGACGCTGGCCAAGGCCATGGACCGGATCTTCATCCTCCACGCCGACCACGAGCAGAACGCCTCTACCTCCACCGTACGCCTGGCCGGTTCTTCGGGTGCCAACCCGTTCGCCTGTATCGCCGCCGGTATCGCCGCACTGTGGGGCCCTGCCCACGGCGGTGCGAACGAAGCGGTATTGACCATGCTCGATGAAATCGGCGATGTGTCCAACATCGACAAGTTCATCGCAAAAGCCAAGGACAAGAACGATCCGTACAAGCTGATGGGCTTCGGTCACCGGGTCTACAAGAACCGCGACCCGCGCGCCACCGTGATGAAGCAGACCTGCGACGAAGTGTTGAAGGAACTGGGCATCAAGAACGACCCGCAACTCGAACTGGCCATACGCCTGGAAGAGATCGCCCTGACCGACCCGTACTTCATCGAACGCTCGCTGTACCCGAACGTCGACTTCTACTCGGGGATCATCCTCAAGGCGATCGGCATTCCAACCAGCATGTTCACCGTGATCTTCGCCCTGGCGCGGACCGTGGGCTGGATCTCCCACTGGAAAGAAATGCTCTCCAGCCCGTACAAGATTGGCCGTCCGCGCCAGCTGTACAGGGGCTACAAGTCGCGTGACATCACCCAGTTGGAAGATCGCAAGTAAGCATCGCTGAGTTGCACCGAAGACGGCCTCCCCTAGTGGAGGCCGTTTTTGTTTGTGCCGACTGGGCGACCGCTATCGGGGGCAAGCCCCCTCCCACACTGGGCTCGGTTTACACATGTCTATTTGTGAATACAGTCAAATGTGGGAGGGGGCTCCCCCCCCCGCCGATGACGCGGGTACCCATAACGCAGAACACCAGGTAAAAAAATGCCCCGGCCTTTCGACCGGGGCATTTCCTTATCGGGCTACAACCTTAGTGATTCACCGCCCCACTCGCCCCCAGGCCAGTCTGCGAACGCACAAACTGCGGGAAGTACAGCGCACGCTCTTTCTCTGCCGCCGCCGACTTGTCGGTGATGGAGAAGAACCAGATGCCGACGAACGCAATGATCATCGAGAACAGCGCCGGGTATTCGTAAGGGAAGATGGCTTTTTCGTGGTGCAGGATCGAGACCCAGATGGTCGGGCCAAGGATCATCAGACCAACCGCACTGACCAGGCCCAGCCAGCCGCCGATCATCGCGCCACGGGTGGTGAGGTTTTTCCAGTACATGGAAAGCAGCAACACCGGGAAGTTACAGCTGGCGGCAATGGAGAACGCCAGGCCGACCATGAACGCGATGTTCTGGCTTTCGAACAGGATACCCAGGCCGATCGCCAATACGCCCAACGCGATGGTGGTGATCTTCGAGACGCGAATCTCATCCTTGTCGTTGGCCTTGCCTTTCTTGATCACACTGGCGTACAGGTCATGGGACACCGCCGACGCACCAGCCAGGGTCAGGCCTGCAACCACCGCAAGGATGGTGGCAAAGGCCACGGCCGAGATGAAGCCCAGGAAGATACTGCCGCCCACCGCGTTGGCCAGGTGCACCGCCGCCATGTTGTTGCCGCCAAGCAAGGCACCAGCCGCATCCTTGAACGCCGGGTTGGTGCTCACCAGCAGGATCGCGCCGAAACCGATGATGAAGGTCAGGATGTAGAAGTAGCCGATAAAGCCAGTTGCATACAGCACGCTCTTGCGCGCTTCCTTGGCGTCGCTCACGGTGAAGAAACGCATCAGGATGTGCGGCAGGCCGGCGGTACCGAACATCAGTGCCAGGCCCAGGGAGAATGCCGAGATCGGGTCTTTCACCAGGCCGCCAGGGCTCATGATCGCTTCACCTTTAGGGTGAACCTTGATCGCCTCGGAGAACAACATATTGAAGTCGAAGTTGACGTGCTTCATCACCATCAGCGCCATGAACGAGGCACCGGACAGCAACAGCACCGCCTTGATGATCTGCACCCAGGTGGTCGCCAGCATGCCGCCGAACAGCACGTACATGCACATCAGGATCCCCACCAGGATCACCGCTACATGATAGTCCAAGCCGAACAGCAGCTGGATCAACTTGCCCGCGCCCACCATCTGCGCGATCAGGTAGAACGCCACCACCACCAGCGAGCCACAGGCCGAGAGGCTGCGGATCTGGGTCTGGCCCAGGCGATAGGACGCCACGTCGGCAAAGGTGTACTTGCCCAGGTTACGCAGGCGCTCGGCGATCAGGAACAGAATGATCGGCCAGCCCACCAGGAAGCCGATCGAGTAGATCAGACCGTCATAGCCGGAGGTGTAGACCAGTGCGGAAATCCCCAGGAAGGACGCCGCCGACATGTAGTCGCCGGCAATGGCCAGGCCGTTCTGGAAACCGGTGATCTTGCCGCCGGCCGCGTAGTAGTCGGCTGCCGATTTGTTGCGCTTGGAAGCCCAGTAGGTGATGCACAGGGTCGCACCGACAAACGCGATAAACATCACGATGGCCGATATGTTCAGGGGTTGCTTGTGCACTTCACCGGTCAATGCGTCTGCCGCCCAGACGGCCGGAGCAAAGAGCGAAGCGCCGAATATTGCCAGTAGACGACGGATCATTGCGCAGCCTCCTTGAGAATCGCATTGTTCAGGTCGTCAAACTCGCCATTGGCCCGGCGCACGTAGATGCCGGTCAGGATGAAGGCGGACACAATCAGCCCGACGCCCAGGGGAATGCCCCAGGTAATCGACGAACCAGGGCTGAGCTTGGCCCCCAGCACTTGTGGCCCGTAGGCGATCAACAGGATGAAAGCGGAGTAAAGCCCTAGCATGATCGCCGAGAGAATCCAGGCGAACCTTTCCCTTTTTCTCACCAGCTCCTTGAAACGCGGGCTGTTTTGAATCGAGAGGTAAATGCTGTCGTTCATTGTTTTTATCCTCGCAGCACAGCTTTTTTATTATTGGAACGTATCCACTGTATGCGGCTGCCGTAGAGGTTCCAGACGACCTTAGTCTTAGATCGAGTGTAGCGAGGGTTTGCGGGGGCGCAGGGAGATTTGCGGGAGGCAAAATTAATGTGGGAGGGGGCTTGCCCCGATAGCAGTGTGTCAGCCAGTACATCGATAGCTGACAGATCGCTATCGGGGGCAAGCCCCCCTCCCACAAGGGCATATCAGGGGCTGTTACTTACCGGTCCACTCGGCTACGCGCTCAGGGTGCTTGGCGACCCAATCCTTGGCCGCTGCATCAGGCTTGGCGCCTTCTTGGATAGCCAGCATGACTTCGCCGATTTCGTCCTTGGAGGCCCACTGGAATTTCTTCAGGAAGGCCGCGACTTCCGGCGCTTTCTTCTCCAGGCCCTTGCTGCCGATGCTGTTGACGGTTTCAGCAGCACCATAAATCCCTTTTGGATCGTCCAGGAAACGCAGTTTCCACTTGGCGAACATCCAGTGTGGCACCCAACCGGTGACCGCAATGGATTCCTGTTTGTCTTCGGCGCGGGTCAGCTCGGCGATCATCGCCGCACCCGAGCTGGCTTGCAGTTTGTAGTCGAGGCCGTACTGCTTGATGGCTTCGTCGGTCTTGAGCATCACGCCCGAGCCGGCGTCGATACCGACGATCTTGTTCTTGAAGGTGGTGTCGGTCTTGAGGTCTTCGATGGACTTGGCCTTGACGTACTCCGGCACGATCAGGCCGATCTTGGCATCCTTGAAGTTGGGGCCGTAGTCGACCACCTTGTCCTTGTTCTTGGCCCAATACTCACCGTGGGTCACCGGCAACCAGGCGGACAGCATGGCGTCGAGCTTGCCGGTGGCCACGCCCTGCCACATGATCCCGGTGGCTACCGCTTGCAGTTTCACGTCATAACCGAGCTTGGCCTTGATCACCTCTGCCGCCACGTGCGTGGTGGCAACGCTGTCGGACCAGCCGTCCACATAGCCGATGCTCAGGGTTTTGCTGTCGGCGCTGGCCAGTGTGGAGCTCATCGCAACTACCAGAGTGGCAGCTGCGCCCAAGAGTCGTCGCATCTTCATCGTACTTCCCCGAAAGTGCTGCGCCCGACGGATGCCGAGCGACGTCAACCTGTTGTTATGTGGTGCACCGCGCCCCCGTCACGCGCATCGATCCGGTGTCTGCGGCATCAGTGGAGTGCTGACAGTTCGATCATCAACCTGCCGCGCCCTTCGACCTGCTCTGTCAGCGACCTCATACAAGCAAGAAACGACATCACATAGCCAGCAGGGCATTTTGTAGGACTTGACGCCAAAATCCCGCCCGAACTTTGCATGTCAAAATTATGCGGCCCCACTGGGACGGCCCAAATCCGGGTAAGATGCGCGCCTTTGCTCTCCAGATAAGCCGACCATGCTCGCGACTGCCCGCTTCCCTGCCCTGCCCTATTTCTGCGCCCTGCTCCTCGGCCTGCTGGCCCTGATCGGCTACTGGTATGGCCTCGGCCGCCCCGTAGTGCTGCCCGATGTCGCCAGCGCCACGCACAAGATGCAGTGCGCGTCCTACACGCCGTTCGATAAAGACCAATCCCCGTTTGACCAGCCCTTCACACTGCGCCCGGAACGCATGGACGCCGACCTGGCCCTGCTGGCTACCCGCTTCGAATGCATTCGCACCTACTCCATGACCGGCCTGGAAGCCTTGCCGGAGATGGCACGCAAGCATGGACTGAAGGTGATGGCCGGCGCCTGGGTCAGCAGTGACCCGGTGGCGACCGAGAAAGAAATCGAAGAGTTGATCGCCGCAGCAAACGCCAACCCTGACGTAGTGACCTCGGTGATCGTCGGCAACGAAGCGCTGCTGCGTAAAGAAGTCACCGCCAAACAGCTGGTGACGCTGATCCAGACCGTGAAAAGCCGGATCAAGCAGCCGGTGACCTATGCGGATGTGTGGGAATTCTGGCTGCAACACCCGGAAATCGCGCCGGCGGTGGACTTCCTGACCATCCACCTGCTGCCGTACTGGGAAGATGACCCTTCCGGCATCGACCAGGCGCTCAAGCACGTGGGCGATGTGCGCCAGACGTTCGGCAACAAATTCGCGCCCAAGGACATCCTGATCGGTGAAACCGGCTGGCCCAGCGAAGGTCGCCAGCGCGAAACCGCCGTGCCGAGCCGGGTCAACGAAGCCAGGTTCATGCGGGGTTTCGTGGCCATGGCCGAGGCGAATGGCTGGCGCTACAACCTGATCGAGGCCTTTGACCAGCCGTGGAAGCGTGCGAGTGAAGGTGCCGTCGGTGGTTATTGGGGCCTGTTCGATGCCAATCGGCAGGACAAGGGCATCCTCGCGGGGCCCGTGACCAATGTGCCGTACTGGCCGCTGTGGCTCGGCGTGGGCGGGATCATCCTGCTGGGCACCCTGGTTCTGGGTGGCCGTGTGTGCAGCACGCGCACCGCGATCGCCCTGCCGTTGCTGGGCGCCGTGGCAGCCTGCTCCATCGGCACCTGGGCCGAGCTGACCCGCGTCACCGCGCGGTTCAACGATGAATGGGTGTGGGCAGGCTTGCTGGTGGTGTTGAACCTGCTGGTGCTGGCTCATGCCGCCCTGGCCTTGAGCGCACGGCAAGATTGGCGCGCACGCGCATTCAACTGGCTGGAGCAGCGCGCTGGCTGGCTGGTGGCGACTGCCGGTTTTGCGGGGGCGGTAATGATGCTGGCGCTGGTGTTTGACCCGCGCTACCGCAGCTTCCCGAGCGCCGCGCTGGTGTTGCCAGCCCTGGTGTACCTGGTGCGTCCGGTGACCGGACCGCGCCGGGAGATTGCCTTGCTGGCCTTCATCATCGGTGCGGGTATTGCGCCGCAGTTGTACCGTGAAGGGTTGTTGAACCAGCAGGCTTGGGGTTGGGCGGTAGTGAGCCTGCTCATGACGGCAGCCTTGTGGCGCTGCTTGCGAGTGCGCAAGGTCTAAAACCGCTATCGGGGGCAAGCTTCCTCCCACAGGTGAATGCATTACCAATGTGGGAGGGGGCTTGCCCCGATGAGGCCCTATCAGGCAACGCGGGGCTTCCTGACCAACCGCAACCCCGCGATTACCACCGCAAACACCGCAAACGTGGTGTTATACAACGCCAATGCCGGCAACCCGAACGTCATCCCCAGCACCGCCAACCCCCAGCCCACGCGGCCAGGCACAAAAAACGCCAGCACCGACGTGATCAGCGCGGTCCAGCCCAGCACCTTGAAGTGGATCATCAGGCCAAGGTTCGAACGCAATTGGCATTCCCAGCGGCTGGCTTCATCCACGCAAATGCCCACCCACTGGCCGTCCTCCATAAAGCCATAGCGCGCACCGTAACTGGCAGCCAACCATAGTGGCAGGGCAATAAGCAGCAAAATCAACGGTAAACGACGGGACATGGGCCACTCCGATAGGCAAAAACGGCGCTCAGCTTAATGCTCCGACAGCCGTTAGCAAGGCGCATACACACAATTAGTATTCATCAAAGCGCGGCAAAGTGTATCTTCTCGCTACTATTACCCCGATTCCGACGTTATTTACCGACTTTTCGTGCCGAGTGCTGGCACTTCGGCGACGACGCGGTGGTCATAGCCTGCGAACTTCATTAAGCACGTTTCCTCCTAGGGATTAAGTCATGCTCCGTTCCTTGCGCTGTGCTGCCCTGCTGGGCAGCCTATTTCTGAGTGCGTCAGCACTGGCCGTCGATATTGACCAGGCCAGCTATGGCTACCCTTTGACCAACCCGTTTGAAGCGACCATCGCCACCACACCGCCCGATCTTCGGCCAAAGTTGCCGAGCGATGACGAGATCAACCAATCCGACTACACCCTGAACATGCGCCCCGAGCGCGAGTTCAGCCTGCCGGACAACTTCTGGGCGGTGAAGAAACTCACCTACCGCATCGCCAAGCAGGACCGAGCGGCGCCGCTGATCTTCCTGATCGCCGGTACTGGCGCGCGGTTTGACAGCAGCCTCAACGAATACCTGAAGAAACTGTATTACCAGGCCGGCTACCATGTGGTGCAACTGTCGTCGCCCACCAGCTTCGACTTCATCAGCGCCGCCTCGCGCTTCGCCACCCCCGGTATCACCCAGGAAGACGCGGAAGACATGTACCGCGTGATGCAAGCCGTGCGCGCGCAGAACGCCTCGTTGCCGGTCACCGACTTCTACCTCACCGGCTACAGCCTGGGCGGCCTGGATGCGGCGTTTGTGGCCAAGCTCGACGAGACCCGTCGCAGCTTCAACTTCAAGAAAGTCTTGCTGCTGAACCCGCCCGTCAACCTCTATACCTCGATCACCAACCTCGACAAGCTGGTACAGACCGAGGTCAAGGGCATCAACAACACCACCACCTTCTATGAGCTGGTGCTGAACAAGCTGACCCGTTACTTTCAGCAAAAGGGCTACATCGACCTCAACGACGCCCTGCTGTACGACTTCCAGCAGTCCAAGCAGCACTTGACCAACGAACAGATGGCCATGCTGATCGGCACCTCGTTCCGTTTTTCAGCGGCCGACATCGCCTTTACTTCGGACCTGATCAACCGCCGTGGCCTGATCATCCCGCCGAAGTACCCGATCACCGAAGGCACCAGCCTTACGCCGTTCCTCAAGCGTGCGCTGCAATGCGACTTCGATTGCTACCTCACCGAACAAGTGATCCCGATGTGGCGCGCGCGCTCCGATGGCGGCAGCCTGTTGCAACTGGTCGACCAGGTCAGCCTGTACGCCCTCAAGGACTACCTGCACAACAGCCCGAAAATCGCCGTCATGCATAACGCGGACGATGTGATCCTCGGCCCTGGCGACCTCGGTTTCCTGCGTAAAACCTTCGGCGATCGCTTGACCGTCTACCCGCTGGGCGGCCACTGCGGCAACCTCAATTACCGCGTCAACGCCGACGCCATGCTGGAGTTCTTCCGTGGCTAAATATCTTCTGCTGCTTGCCGCCTTGATGTGCGCAGGCGTGGCCAATGCCGACAACAGCAAGGCCCATGAGCCGGTCAACGTGGATGCCGACGGTTTCAAGGAACCGCTGAGCAAGCTCAAGTTCAACCCAGGCCTGGACCAGAGGGAGTTCGAGCGCTCATCGCTCACCGCACTCAACGTGTATGACCCGCTGGAGTCGTGGAACCGCCGCGTGTACCACTTCAACTACCGCTTCGACCAATGGGTGTTCCTGCCGGTGGTCAACGGCTACACCTATGTGACCCCCAGCTTCCTGCGTACCGGCGTCAGCAACTTCTTCAATAACCTGGGCGACGTGCCCAACCTGTTGAACAGCCTGCTGCAACTCAAGGGCCACCGCTCCCTGGAAACCACCGGGCGCCTGCTGGTCAACACCACCCTCGGTATTGCCGGCCTGTGGGACCCGGCCACCGCCATGGGCCTGCCGCGCCAGAGCGAAGACTTCGGCCAGACCCTGGGCTTCTACGGCGTGCCTGGCGGGGCGTATCTGGTGCTGCCGATCTTCGGTCCATCCAACCTGCGCGATACCACTGGCCTGATCGTCGACTACGGCGCGGAAACCCAGATCAACTTCCTCAACGTGTCGGAAGTCAGCTCCAACCACCCGGAAATATGGGCGTTGCGTGCGGTGGATAAACGCTATCAGACCAGCTTCCGGTACGGGCAGATGAACTCGCCGTTTGAATATGAGAAAGTGCGGTATATATATACTGAGTCTCGAAAGTTACAAATAGCCGAATAACATAAATTCAGCAAATACAGGGCTACCCGGTTATTCGGGGAGCCCTTTTTTATTGCCAAAGAATTTCAACATAACCAGTAAAAACCTCGCCTCGCGCCGTGCTGTTTTCATGGAACCGCCCAGCCATGCAACGCACTAATACTGCGCAACCGATACATTTTTCGGTCTCGCCAGAAAAACAGAAAATATACTTAATCAAATGGAGTTGTTTATTTATGACCACTATTAGAAACGACCACAGCGCATCCAGTTTTACCCCTCCACCTCCGGCTACGATTTCAACAGCCCCAGTTCATCTCGGGCATGTGACCAGTCATGACCAAGACACATTCCATCTTCGTCTCCTTAAACAGGTCCTTGAACACCCTCTTTTTTCAACTCTAGACAAAAGCGGAAAACCAGAGGGGGCTCACTTCCTGGACCTTAATAAATTTTATAAACAATTGGGTGGCAATTGGAACGACAAATCTCTAAGTCCGCTTCAGCGATTAAGCCTTGCGTTCAAGGCACTGGTTGTGCTTGAAAGTATTGACAGCATGGGCGGCGCTCACTCCAAGCAAAACGACAATAAAATCGATGGCGTCATGCGCAATCGACAGACGTTAGAGTCTCGCTATATTTCCAATACCGTACACGCAAATTCGGAATTCATGCGTTTATTGGATTATTGCGAAAGGGGAGAAGAAGCGTTGTCGGGCGATATCGTTAACCGGCGATAAGACTTCGCGAAGCATAACTTACAGACGGTAGAGCAAACACTTCTTAGAAGGCCATTCGATTGAATGGCCTTTTTATTGCAAACAGAACACCCTACAACCAATACCTCTCACGCCTAATAGCTTTACATTCTTCCCACGACTGCAACGACACATTCCATACGAGGGAAAATGCCTTTCTTATAAATATTACAAACCATACACGTCAGGAACTGTCGCCGCCTCATCCACCAATCACTTTGCGAGGACAGCAAATGGACTCCAGCTTGACCTTCAATATCCGCTACATTCAAAATCACACAAGGATTATCACATGCCGTTTTCTATAGCCCCCGCCGCTCAAAAGTTTTTTTATACGGAACCCTCATTGCCTTCACAGCCTTCGAATCGTTGCGACCACGTAAAAAATGAGAAAGCAGAAAAAACCCCTTATCTTTCGTCTCTACGCCACGAACTCTCCTATCCCATCATTCACTTTGATCCGGTGACTAAAAAGTATGCGGTATCCAAACCCATCGACTTGTTAAAGAGGCAGGTAGGTGACTGGGATGATAAGAGTCGCAGCGTTGAAGAGAGGGAGACTTCCCGTCAGAAAGCCAACGAAACAATCAAACATTTTGATCAAAACGGTAATCAAAAAATCGACGGAGGTCGAACGTTTATTAACGCTGGGCCATATCACTTAGTGTCTGAATTGGCTAAACCGGGCTCTGAACTTGAAAAGTTCTATGAATACCTCACCTCCAAAGAACTACCAAAAGATCACCCACCCGCGACTGCCCCCAAAGAAAGACTCCGCAGCCCTGAACAAATAAAAAACGGGCCTTATTATTCGTCAATCAAGCACCGTATGAACGAGGAAATCGAGTACATAGATCCTCAAACAAAGAAATTAACAATAATTCGTTTAATCGACGCGATTAAGGCGCGAATAGGTGACTGGGACGCGACGGGGCTCAGCAAGAAGGCGCAGGCGAAAATATTGGACCGATTTGAAAAAGAGATTCTTATCCCAATCGATAAAAAAGGCGGAACGTCTTCTACCGCAGGTAACCAAGAAATCGACTTCCCTCCTCCGAATAGACTAATAGACAGAAAGATACGTCCCCACAGTATTGACGAACTGACCCTGCCGGGCTCAGAAGCAGATGTTCTTATGAGCTGGGCGATTTTTGGTGACCCTGTAAAGTAACGCCAGACGACTTCTTAACACCAATGGAGTTTTACTCTTTATTTGGCAGGTCCGGTTGTGAAGCTGAAAAACTCCTTGAATGGGTCCCCCACCAGGATTGAGCGCGTCCCGTCTTGATGAGTAGAAGCCTGCGCCAGCAACACCTGACGGGTTCAGCACGCCACTCAGAAAACCTGTCCGCCAGAAAGGCCATTCGATTGAATGGCCTTTTATTGCCCACGGATCAAGCCCTCGCGGCGTTCCAGAGCTTGCCCACTGCGCTGACCACCGCCAGCACCACCGCTCCCGCAACAATTCCCGCAATGCCGTTGAGCACCACCGGCACCAACCACGCCACCCCGCCCGCACCCTGGCTGACCGTTTCAATCCAGTGATGCACCACCGGCACGCCATGAGTAAGAATCCCACCGCCGACCAGGAACATCGCCGCCGTTCCGATCACCGACAGGCTTTTCATCATGTACGGTGCCGCTTGAAGGATGGCACCGCCGATACTGCGCGCCACCTGACCGGGCTTGCGGGTAAGCCACAGGCCCAGGTCATCCAGCTTGACGATACCGGCCACCAGTCCGTAGACGCCCACCGTCATGACGATGGCAATGCCGGACAGCACGATCACCTGCTGCATCAGCGGCGCATCGGCCACTGTGCCGAGGGTGATGGCGATGATTTCGGCGGAAAGGATGAAGTCGGTACGAATGGCACCCTTGATCTTGTCCTTTTCGAAGGCCACCAGGTCGGTTGCCGGATCGACCACGGCCTCGACCAACTGCGCATGTTCAGCCTGGTCCTGATCCTTGCTGTGCAGAAACTTGTGCGCGAGTTTCTCGAAACCTTCGAAACACAGGTAGGCACCGCCGAGCATCAATAAGGGCGTCACCGCCCACGGCGCGAACGCACTGATCAACAGCGCTGCGGGCACCAGGATCAACTTGTTGACGAAGGAGCCCTTGGCCACCGCCCACACCACGGGGATTTCCCGTTCGGCGCGCACGCCGGAGACCTGCTGGGCATTGAGCGCGAGGTCATCGCCCAGCACCCCGGCGGTCTTCTTCGCCGCCATCTTGGTCATCAGGGCAACGTCATCGAGTACCGCGGCGATATCGTCGATCAACACCAACAAGCTGCTTCCTGCCATGAATCGGGCTTCCGTAAGAGTGAGATGGCGCGAGCATAACGCGGCGCAAGGCCCGACGGGCAGATTGTTGAGGCGCGCGGATAGCCGGTGCTACCATGCGCAACCGCCAGTCTTGGCAAGGAAACTCCAGGTTTATGAGCACCATTCGCGAGCGCAACAAAGAAAAGATCCTGCGGGCGGCGAGCGAGGAGTTCGCCGACAAGGGCTTCGCCGCGACCAAAACCAGCGACATCGCCGCCAAGGCCGGCCTGCCCAAGCCCAACGTCTACTACTACTTCAAGTCCAAGGACAACCTCTACCGCGAGGTGCTCGAAAGCATCATCGAGCCGATCCTGGCCGCCTCCACGCCATTCAATCCGCAGGGCGACCCCAAGGAAGTCCTGAGCAACTACATCCGCTCGAAAATACGCATTTCCCGCGACCTGCCGTTTGCCTCCAAGGTGTTCGCCAGCGAAATCATGCACGGCGCGCCGCACCTGAGCGCTGATCAGGTCGAGCAACTGAATGCCCAGGCCAAACACAACATCGCGTGCATCCAGGATTGGGTGGATCGTGGCATGATCGCGGCGATTGACCCCAATCACTTGATGTTCAGCATCTGGGCGGCCACACAGACCTACGCGGATTTCGACTGGCAGATCTCGGCAGTGACCGGCAAGGCCAAGTTGGATGAAGCGGATTACGAGGCGGCGGCGCAGACCATTATCCGGTTGGTGCTCAAGGGCTGTGAGCCGGAATGACACACCGTGTGTGTGTGTGCCAATCGGGGGCAAGTCAACACAAAATCAAGCTGACACCCCGGCATCCGCCATCAACCCCACCCCCTCGATCGCCGTGATCGCACACTGCTCATCAATATCCGACGTATCCCCGCTGATCCCGATCGCGCCCAGCACCACACCTTCCTGACTTCGAATCAACACCCCACCCGGCGCTGGCACCACACTGCCCTGCCCCAGGCTGTTCAATGCGGCGATAAAGGCCGGGCGTTGCTGCGCGTCCAGCGCCAGCAGGCGTGACCCCTTGCCCAGGGCAATCGCCCCCCAGGCCTTGCCAATGGCGATCTGCGGGCGCAGCAAGCTCGCGCCGTCCTCCCGTTGCAGGGCGATCAAGTGACCGCCGCTGTCGAGTACCGCGATGGTCAGCGGCGCCGCCGCAACACTGCGCCCTGCAGCAAGGGCCTGACTGGCCAGTTGGGTGGCAATTTTCAAGGTTAAAGCGCTCATGGTGCCGTCCTTCTTTTGTTATTGGGAACGCGGTGCAGGTCTGAATGATCAGATGCTCCACCCGGCAAATAGAACACAATGACTTTTATTTTTGTATACAATATTTTCGCACAAAAGCTCCATACGTCGAAAAAAGCCGTTCCGACGAACGCAAAGGCCAGTTTATAAAATGCATTGACCTGCGCAGCCCGCCGTGAATACACTTTGGACAGACACCACTTGTATACAATTACAAAACGCAAGAGGCACCAAAATAATGAGCAAAATGAGAGCAATCGAAGCCGCCGTCCTTGTCATGCGCCGTGAAGGCGTAGACACCGCCTTCGGTATCCCAGGCGCCGCGATCAACCCGCTGTATTCGGCCTTGCAGAAGGTGGGTGGCATCGATCACGTCCTTGCTCGCCACGTTGAAGGCGCCTCCCACATGGCCGAGGGCTACACCCGCACCAAGGCCGGCAACATCGGCGTGTGCATCGGCACGTCGGGCCCGGCGGGCACCGACATGGTCACGGGTCTTTACAGCGCCTCGGCCGATTCCATCCCGATCCTGTGCATCACCGGGCAAGCGCCCCGCGCCCGCATGCATAAGGAAGATTTCCAGGCCGTGGACATCACCAGCATCGTCAAGCCGGTGACCAAGTGGGCAACCACTGTCCTGGAGCCCGGCCAAGTGCCGTATGCCTTCCAGAAAGCCTTCTATGAAATGCGCTCCGGCCGCCCCGGCCCGGTACTGATCGACCTGCCCTTCGACGTGCAGATGGCCGAGATCGAATTCGACATCGACGCCTACCAGCCGCTGCCCCTCGCCAAGCCTTTGGCCACCCGCTTGCAGGTGGAAAAAGCCCTGGCCCTGCTGGACCAGGCCGAGCGCCCGCTGCTGGTGAGTGGCGGTGGCGTGATCAACGCCGACGCCAGCGAGCTGCTGGTGGAATTCGCTGAGTTGACCGGCATCCCAGTGATCCCGACCCTGATGGGCTGGGGCACCATCCCTGACGATCATCCGCAGATGGTCGGCATGGTCGGCCTGCAAACCTCCCACCGGTATGGCAACGCGACGCTGCTCAAGTCGGACGTGGTGCTGGGCATCGGTAACCGCTGGGCCAACCGTCACACCGGTTCGGTGGAGGTGTACACCGAGGGCCGCACGTTCATTCACGTCGACATCGAGCCCACGCAGATTGGCCGCGTCTTCACCCCGGACCTGGGCATCGTCTCCGACGCCGGCTCCGCCCTGACAATGTTCATTGAAGTGGCCCGCGAGTGGAAAGCTGCCGGCAAACTCAAGGATCGCAGTGCCTGGCTGCACGACTGCCAGCAGCGCAAGGCCACCCTGCACCGCAAGACGCACTTCGACAACGTACCGGTCAAGCCACAACGTGTGTATGAAGAAATGAACCAGGTGTTCGGCAAAGACACCTGCTACGTCAGCACCATCGGCCTGTCGCAGATTGCCGGCGCGCAGTTCCTGCACGTGTACAAGCCACGCCACTGGATCAACTGCGGCCAGGCCGGCCCATTGGGCTGGACCATCCCCGCCGCCCTCGGCGTGGTCAAGGCCGACCCGAGCCGCAAGGTGGTGGCGCTGTCCGGCGACTACGACTTCCAGTTCATGATCGAAGAACTGGCCGTGGGCGCGCAGTTCAAGCTGCCGTATATCCACGTGGTGGTGAACAACTCCTACCTGGGCTTGATCCGCCAGGCCCAGCGTGGGTTTGAAATGGACTACTGCGTGCAGCTGTCCTTCGACAACCTCAACGCCCCGGAGCTCAACGGTTATGGCGTAGACCACGTGGCCGTCGCCGAAGGCCTGGGTTGCAAGGCCCTGCGCGTATTCGAGCCAGGCCAGATCGCGCCGGCACTGCGCCGCGCCGAGGCAATGATCGAAGAATTCAAGGTGCCGGTGATCGTTGAGATTATTCTGGAGCGCGTGACCAATATTTCCATGGGCACCGAGATCAACGCCGTCAATGAATTCGAAGATCTGGCGCTGGTCGGCAATGATGCTCCGACTGCCATTTCCCTGCTCGATTAAGGAGAACCCTATGCCGCGTTTCGCCGCCAACCTGTCCATGCTGTTTACCGAACAGGACTTCCTTGCCCGCTTCAAAGCGGCTGCCGATGCCGGTTTCCAAGGGGTCGAATACCTGTTCCCGTATGAATTCAGTTCCGCTGAAATCAAGGCGCAGCTCGACGCCAACGGCCTGACCCAGGTGCTGTTCAACCTGCCGGCCGGTGACTGGGCCAAGGGTGAACGCGGCCTGGCGTGTCACCCGGACCGCGTCGAAGAGTTTCGCGCCGGGGTCAAGCTGGCCATCGCCTACGCCCAGGTGCTGGGCAACACCCAGATCAACTGCCTGGCAGGCATCCGCCCACACGGCGTTGATGACGAAACCCTGGAAAAAACCTTCGTCGCCAACCTCAAGTACGCCGCTGAAAAACTGCAAGCGGTGGGCATCAAGCTGGTGATGGAAGCGATCAATACCCGCGACATCCCTGGCTTCTACCTGAACAACACGGCGCAGGCCCTGTCGATTCGCGAACAGGTCGGCAGCGACAACCTGTTCCTGCAGTACGACATCTACCACATGCAAATCATGGAAGGCGACCTGGCCCGCACCATGGCCGCGCACCTGGGCGAGATCAACCATATCCAGTTGGCGGACAACCCGGGGCGTAACGAGCCGGGCACCGGTGAGATCAACTACCGCTTCCTGTTCGAGCATCTGGACCGCATCGGCTACACGGGTTGGGTCGGCTGTGAATACAAGCCGTTGACCACCACCGAAGCGGGTTTGGGTTGGTTGAAGACCCATAACGCCATCTAATAAAAAGAGGATTCTTTCATGGCTAAAATCGGATTCATCGGCACCGGCATCATGGGCCAACCCATGGCCGCGAACCTGCAGAAAGCAGGCCACCAACTGTTCCTCTCCGAGCACCACGGCAAGGCCCCGCAAGCGCTGATCGACGCTGGCGCCGTGGCCCTGGCCAACCCGCAGCAGGTGGCGCAGGAAGCCGAGTTCATCATCGTGATGGTGCCGGATACACCTCAGGTGGATGACGTGCTGTTCCGCAAGGACGGCGTCGCCGCAGGCCTGTCGCCGAACAAGGTGGTGATCGACATGAGTTCGATCTCCCCCACTGCCACCAAGGCATTCGCCGCGAAGATCAACGAGACCGGCGCGCAGTACCTGGACGCGCCCGTGTCCGGTGGCGAAGTCGGCGCCAAGGCCGGCACCCTGAGCATCATGATCGGTGGCGAGCCGCAGACCTTCGAACGCGCCTTGCCGCTGTTCCAGGCCATGGGCAAGAACATCACGTTGGTGGGCGGCAATGGCGATGGCCAGACCGCCAAGGTCGCCAACCAGATCATCGTGGCGCTGAATATCCAGGCGGTGGCCGAAGCATTGTTATTCGCGTCCAGGAACGGTGCCGACCCGGCCAAGGTGCGTGAAGCCCTGATGGGCGGCTTTGCCTCGTCGAAAATCCTCGAAGTGCATGGCGAACGCATGATCAAGGGCACCTTTGATCCGGGCTTCCGTATCAACCTGCACCAGAAAGACCTCAACCTGGCACTGGCCGGGGCCAAGGAGCTGGGCATCAACCTGCCGAACACCGCCGGTACGCAACAGGTGTTCAGCACTTGCGCCGCGATTGGCGGCGGCAACTGGGACCATTCGGCGCTGATCAAGGGCCTGGAGCATATGGCGAACTTCTCGATTCGCGATAAATAACCCCTGATGAGCTGCAGTCAAATTGTGGGAGGGGGCAAGCCCTCTCCCACATCTGGTCGCATATCAAGCCTGAAATTGACGCACCTCTAATAACAAAAATCCCCGGGAGCCCGCTTATGTCGGTCGATCCGCAACACCTGCTTCGCGCGCTGTTTGCCACAGCCATCGACGCCGCCCACCCCCGGCAAGTCCTCGAACCCTACCTGCCCGCCGACCGCAGCGGCCGTGTGATCGTGATCGGCGCCGGCAAGGCCGCCGCCGCCATGGCGCTGGTCGTGGAGAACTGCTGGCAGGGCGACGTCAGCGGCCTGGTGGTCACCCGTTACGGCCACGGCGCACCCTGCAAAAAAATCGAAGTGGTCGAAGCCGCGCACCCGGTGCCCGATGCGGCGGGCCTCGCGGTGGCCAAGCGCGTTCTGGCATTGATCGGTAACCTCAGTGAAGACGACCGCGTGATCTTCCTGCTGTCCGGTGGCGGTTCCGCCTTGCTGGCACTGCCCGCCGAAGGCATCACCCTGGCCGACAAACAGGCCATCAACAAAGCCCTGCTCAAATCCGGCGCCACCATCGGCGAGATGAATTGCGTGCGCAAGCACCTCTCCGCGATCAAGGGCGGCCGCCTGGCGAAAGCCGCATGGCCGGCGACGGTCTACACCTATGCGATTTCCGATGTGCCGGGCGATCAGGCCACGGTGATTGCCTCCGGCCCCACGGTGGGCGACCCGAGCACCTCGCAACAGGCCCTGGCGATCCTCAAGCGCTACCACATCGGCGTTCCCGCCTCGGTGCGCAATTGGTTGCAGGACCCGGCCTCGGAGACCGTCAAGCCAGGCGACCCGGTGCTCTCGCGCAGCCACTTCCAATTGGTCGCCCGCCCGCAGCAATCTCTCGAAGCCGTGGCCGTGAAAGCGCGCCAGGCCGGGTTCAGCCCATTGATCCTCGGCGACCTGGAAGGCGAAGCGCGGGACGTGGCCAAGGTACACGCCGGCATTGCCCGGCAAATCGTGCAACACGGCCAGCCGCTGGCGGCGCCATGCGTGATCCTCTCCGGTGGCGAAACCACCGTCACCGTGCGCGGCACTGGCCGTGGCGGGCGCAACGCGGAGTTCCTGCTGAGCCTCACCGATAGCCTCAAGGGCCTGCCCGGCGTATACGCCCTGGCCGGTGATACCGACGGTATCGACGGCTCGGAAGACAACGCCGGCGCCATCATGACCCCCTGCAGTTACCGCCGCGCCGAAGCCCTCGGCCTGTCGGCCAGCGACGAATTGGACAACAACAACGGCTACGGCTATTTCGCCGCCCTCGACGGGTTGATCGTCACCGAGCCGACGCGCACCAACGTCAACGACTTCCGCGCCATCCTGATCCTTGAGACTGCCCAACATGACGCCTGACAAGAAGGTCAAAATCCTCGCCACCCTGGGCCCGGCCACCGACGGTATCGATGACATCCGCGAACTGGTGGAAGCCGGGGTGAATATCTTCCGGCTCAATTTCAGCCACGGCGACCATGCCGACCACGCCCAGCGCTACCAATGGATCCGCCAGGTCGAGCGCCAGCTGAATTACCCGTTGGGCATCCTCATGGATTTACAGGGGCCGAAGCTGCGAGTCGGGCGTTTTGCCGAGGGCAAGGTGCAACTGGTGCGCGGCCAGGCCCTGCGCCTTGACCTGGATCCGACGCCGGGCGACCAGCGCCGGGTCAACCTGCCCCACCCGGAAATCATCGCGGCGCTGGAGCCGGGCATGGACCTGCTGCTGGATGACGGCAAGCTGCGTCTGCGGGTCATCACCAAACATACTGACGCCATCGACACCACCGTGCTCAATGGTGGCGAACTGTCGGACCGCAAAGGCGTGAACGTCCCACAAGCCCTGTTGGAACTCAGCCCACTGACCGCCAAGGATCGGCGCGACCTGAGCTTCGGCCTGGAACTGGGCGTGGACTGGGTGGCGCTGTCGTTTGTGCAGCGCCCGGAGGATATCCGCGAAGCCCGCGAGCTGATCGGCGACAAGGCCTTCCTGATGGCCAAGATCGAAAAGCCCTCGGCTGTGCAGCACCTGCGGGAAATCGCCGAACTGAGCGACGCCATCATGGTGGCCCGGGGCGACCTGGGCGTGGAAGTGCCGGCCGAGAGCGTGCCGCAGATCCAGAAAGACATCATCCGTACCTGCCGCCAACTGGGCAAACCGGTGGTGGTGGCCACACAGATGCTGGAGTCGATGCGCTTCTCGCCGGCGCCGACCCGTGCCGAAGTCACCGATGTCGCCAACGCCGTGGCCGAAGGCGCGGACGCGGTGATGCTGTCGGCGGAAACGGCGTCCGGCGAGTACCCGCTGGAAGCCGTGCAGATGATGAGCAAGATCATCCGTCAGGTGGAAAACGGCCCGGACTACCAGACCCAGCTCGACGTCAACCGGCCCAAGGCGGATGCCACGGTGTCGGACGCACTCAGCTGTGCGATCCGCCGCATCAGCAGCATCCTGCCGGTGGCGGTGCTGGTGAACTACAGCGAGTCGGGCAGTTCCAGCCTGCGCGCGGCCAGGGAGCGGCCAGTGGCGCCGATCCTCAACCTTACGCCGAACCTGTCCACGGCGCGGCGCTTGAGCGTGGCGTGGGGCGTGCACTCGGTGGTCAATGACCGCCTGCGCCAAGTGGATGAGGTGTGCTCCACGGCACTGGAGATAGCCCAGGCACAGGGCATGGCGGAGCGTGGGGATACGTTGGTGATTACGGCAGGGGTGCCGTTCGGGCAACCGGGGTCGACCAACTCGCTGCGTATCGAGACGCTGATTTAGCGTCTGTAAGGCCCTCATCGGGGGCAAGCCCCCTCCCACATTTGAATCTGTGAACCCAATCAAGTGTGGGAGGGGCTTGCCCCCGATGGGAACAACTCGGTCCCACTGATTAATCACCATGCACAACCCATCCTGCCCTGACTGGGCCGAAGCGCTGCTCAACGGTTTCAGCCAGATCTTCCTGCAGCGCCAGCCGCTGTGCGGCCTGCTGTGCCTGCTGGCGATCCTGATCGGCGCCCCGGCCTTGTTCGGCGGGGCGCTGCTGGGTGGCGTGGCGGGGTTGCTCACGGCCCAGCGTCGCGGTTATCCCAAGGCCGAACGCCAGGCCGGCCTTTACAGCTACAACGGCGTTCTGCTGGGCTTATTGATCAGCCAGCACTTTGCCTGGTCGGCGTTGTTGCCGCCGCTGATCCTGGCGTGCGGCGGACTGGCGGCGATGTTGACACGGCAATGGTTGAAACACGCCGACCAGCCCAATGACTTGCCCGCTTACACGGTGCCTTTTGTCGGCCTGGGCTGGTTGTTGCTGGGCATGGTGCCGCAGAACACGTTTGCCCTGGGCGAACCCGACACCTTGGCTATCCTCACGGCGCCTTTTACCGGGCTTGCGCAGATCATGCTGCTGGACCAACCAGTGGCGGGCGCGCTGATTGCACTGGGTCTGTGGCTGGCCAACCGCCGCGCCGCTGTATGGGCGCTGATCGGTGCCAGCGTCGGTGTGCTGCTTGCGCTGTGGCTGGACGAACCTGCGGGCGCCCTCCTCGGCCTGCACAGCTACAACCCGGCATTGGCGGCCATGGCATTGAGCCAGATGCGTCGCCAACCCTGGTTGCCGCTGCTCGGTATCCTGCTGGCGATCCTCCTCACACCGGGCTTTGCGGCCCTGCACCTGCCCGCGTTGACCGCGCCATTCATACTCGCCTGCTGGCTGATACGCGCAGGTGTTCGAGTGCTTCAGAAACCCCGCATGGACAGCCCCTTCGAATCCCCCTAGGCTTGCTCGATATTCGATTCAGGCGGGCTTTATGGACAGCAACAACGACTGGCGCCAACGGCTCTACGTCATGGTTTTTCAAAGTGACACAGTCGCCGGGCGGCGCTTCGATGGCATCCTGCTGCTGATCATCCTCGCCAGCCTGGTGATCGTGATGCTCGACAGCATTGACCAGATCCACCAGAACTACGCCGACGTGCTGGCGTACATCGAGTGGGGGTTTACCCTCATCTTCCTGATCGAGTACGGGCTGCGGCTGTACTGTTCGCCCAAACCCTTGCGCTACGCCTTCAGCTTTTATGGGTTGGTGGATTTGCTGGCCATCGTGCCCGGTATCCTTGCGCTGTATTACAGCGACGCGCAGTACCTGCTGATCGTCCGCATCATCAGGATGTTGCGGATCTTCCGCGTGCTCAAGCTCAGCCCCTACCTCAAGCAGGCCAACTACCTGATGGCGGCGCTGCGCGGCAGCAAGCAGAAGATCGTGGTGTTCCTGGTCAGCGTGTGCACCCTGGTGACGGTGTTCGGCACCCTGATGTACGTGATCGAAGGCCCGGAGCACGGCTTTACCAGTATTCCCAAGGGCATCTACTGGGCCATCGTGACCCTGACCACGGTGGGCTTTGGCGACATCGTGCCCAAGACCCCGCTGGGCCAGGTGATTTCGTCCCTGGTGATGATCACCGGTTACTCGATCATCGCCGTGCCCACCGGGATTTTCACCGCCGAACTGGCCAGTGCCATGCGCGGTGAACAATTGCAGCATGACTGCCCGGTGTGCAAGAAAGACAGTCATGAGCCAAACGCAGCGTTCTGCTCACGCTGTGGCAGTCATCTTTTCAAGAAAGTGGAATAAGCAAAGTTCGTTTTAATCTTTAAGCGTCTATGCGACGCCAGCTATAGTCGCTGGCAAATTGCCCCCACTCAATCAGCAACCTTCTCGAACAACAAGGAATGAGCAGTGAAAAAACTCCTTAGCGCCTCCCTTCTGGCCGCCGGCCTTGCCCTGGCGGGCGCCGTCCAGGCTGCCCCCGTCACACTGCTCAACGTCTCCTACGACGTGATGCGCGACTTCTACAAGGACTACAACGCCGCCTTCCAGAAACACTGGGAAGCCGAGCACCCGAACGACAAACTGACGCTGCAGATGTCCTTCGGTGGCTCCAGCAAGCAAGCACGCTCGGTCATCGACGGCCTCCCGGCCGATGTGATCACCATGAACATGGCCACCGACATCAACGCCCTGGTGGACAACGGCAAACTGGTGCCGGACAACTGGGTCACCCGCCTGCCGAACAACAGCGCGCCGTTCACCTCGGCCACCGTTTTCATCGTGCGCAAAGGCAACCCCAAAGCCCTGAAAGACTGGCCGGACCTGTTGAAGGATGGCGTTCAAGTGATCGTGCCCAACCCGAAAACCTCGGGTAATGGCCGCTACACCTACCTGTCGGCCTGGGGTTATGTGCTGAAGAACGGCGGTGACGAAAACAAGGCCAAGGCCTTTGTTGGCAAGCTGTTCAAGCAAGCGCCGGTACTGGACACCGGTGGCCGTGCCGCCACCACCACCTTCATGACCAACCAGATCGGCGACGTGCTGGTGACCTTCGAGAACGAAGCGGAAATGATCGCCCGCGAATTCGGCCGTGATCAGTTCGAAGTGATTTACCCGAGCGTCTCCGCCGAAGCCGAGCCGCCGGTGTCGGTGGTCGACAAAGTGGTCGAGAAGAAAGGCACCCGCGTGGCGGCCGAAGAATACCTGAAGTACCTGTGGTCGCCGGAAGGCCAGGAAATCGCGGCCAACAACTACCTGCGCCCGCGTGATCCGAAGGTGCTGGCCAAGTACACCGACCGGTTCCCGAAAGTCGACTTCCTGTCGGTGGAGAAGACCTTTGGTGACTGGCGTACCGTGCAGAAGACCCACTTCAATGATGGTGGGGTGTTCGACCAGATCTACAGCGGCCAGTAATTGATATGTGGGAGGGGCAAGCCCCCTCCCACATTTGGCTCTGTGTCTGGCCGTTACATCGGTGGTGTCACGCCATCCTTACCGGCGGAGATTGCCTGGGCCGTGATCGTCCCATCCGCGCCCTGCGCGGCAAACAGTACCACCTTCACGCCCGGCTTGAGCAGGCTGCGGTCACCCGGCTCCAGGTTCACGATCGGCACATCTTCCGGCACCACGATCTTCTGCTCGCCGCCTTTGTATTTCACCGTCAGCGTGCGCCCGTTGCTCACTACCAGGTCGCCGACGGTGCCGTTGGTCATGCTGCTGCCTTCTTTCAAATCAAACGCGCGGTGCCCGTCGCCGGTGCCGACCATGGCTGGCGGGAACACGTGCACTTCCAGCGCGGTAAGGCTGCCATCGTCGTTGGGCATCGCGGCCGAGCCGATGTAGCTGCCCGGCTTGATCTCATCGATTTTGGCCAGGGTGACCGCGCGCACCTGGGTGTCTTTGGTCAAGTGCACGACCACCTCTTCGCCGCTGTTGACCTTGACGTGCATCGCATCGCCGTCCATCGCCGTGATGGCGCCGCGTACGCCCATGCGAGGTGTCTCGGCAGCCTGGGCCAGGCCCACGGCCATGGCAGCGGCCAGCGTGGAAGCCAGGAGCATCTTGTTCAACGTGATCTTCATTGCAATGGATTTCCTGTTTCAGCAGTGGTGCCTGAATGTATCATCAGCCTTCGCGCAGAAAGTTAACGATTCACTCATCATTACCGGGCATGAGTGTTATCACTGCCAGCGGCCTACCCGGGCTACGGTGTTGTCTTTAGGCTCGCCCCACTTCCTTCGCTTTTATGAGAACACCATGAACGCTACTTCCCACGCTACAAGCACCATGACCCGGAGCATGGTGATGCTGTTTGCGTTTTGCTGCGGCGCCATCGTTGCCAACATCTACTACGCGCAACCCATCATCGAGCTGATCGCGCCGGACATCGGCCTTACGCCGGCCATGGCCAGCCTGATCGTTTCACTGACGCAAATCGGCTACGCCCTGGGGCTGTTTTTCCTGGTACCCCTGGGCGACCTGTTGGAAAACCGCAAGCTGATGATCGCCACTACCGTGATCGCTATCGCCAGCCTGCTGGGCGCAGCGGTCACCGAGCAGCCGAACCTGTTCCTGCTGGTGTCGCTGCTGATCGGCTTCAGTTCGGTGTCGGTGCAGATCCTGATTCCGCTGGCCGCGCACCTGGCGCCCGCCGAATCCCGGGGCCGTGTGGTCGGCAGCATCATGGGTGGCCTGTTGCTGGGCATCCTGCTGGCGCGGCCGGTGTCCAGCGTGGTCGCGGACCACTTCGGCTGGCGGGCGATGTTCATGGCGGCGGCGGCGCTGATGGCGTTTATCAGTGTGGTGTTGATGCTGACCATTCCCAAGCGTCAGCCGGATCACTCTGCCAGCTATGGTCAACTGCTGCGCTCCCTCGGCACCTTGCTGCGTGAGCAACCGGTGCTGCGTCAACGGGCGTTCTACCAGGGCTGCATGTTTGCCACCTTCAGCCTGTTCTGGACCGCCGCCCCACTGGAACTGGCGCGTAACCATGGCCTGAGCCAAAGCGAGATCGCCCTGTTCGCCCTGGTCGGCGCACTGGGCGCCATAGCCGCACCCATCGCCGGTCGCCTGGCCGATGCCGGTCACACCCACCGCGCTTCGCTGCTGGCCATGTTGTTCGCCGCGTTGAGCTTCCTGCCGGCCTTCGTGCACCCGCTGTACAGCGTGATTGGCCTGGCCGTGACTGGCGTGGTCCTGGACTTCTGCGTGCAGATGAACATGGTGCTCGGCCAGCGCGCCATCTACGCCCTCGACGCCAACAGCCGCAGCCGCCTGAACGCGCTGTACATGACCAGCATCTTCATCGGCGGTGCCTTCGGCTCGGCGATTGCCAGCAGCGTGTATGAACACGGCGGCTGGATGGGTGTAATGCTGGTGGGCAGTGCGTTCCCCTTGATCGCGCTATTACGGTTCCTGAGCGCTTCACGCGAAGCCTCGGTGGCCACTGCCTGAGGCGCTTGTTTCGCTATGCCAAAGCCGTCCGCCAGCAATGACGGACGGCTTTGACTGGATGCCGTTTCAAACGGCGACGCGCCTTTTGCAAGACCATCAGTTGCGTCGGGATAACTGCTGATCGTAGGCCTGGTTCACCTTCATACCCACCACGTCTGCGGCGCTTATCACGTTAGGGCTATTGACGACAAAATCACTGCATTTGTCCCCGTCCATGTCAACGGCTACCCAGTACAGGCCATCACAGTCTGATTTCATGATGAATGCCTCACCGGCCTTTCCCGTGAACCTGTCTACCTGTGTCAGCGAAACACCCGACTTTTCAAGCATCCTGGATAAATCGATTTTATCCTTGCCACTGGTGAAATCCTCCAAGGTGTCGACCTTTTGGCAGTTCGATTCAGAAGCCGAACTGTAAGAGTGCGTTTTGCCGCCCCCCTGCTCTTTTGCTGCGTTCTCTCTTTTAGTCCTCGGCGGGCTGGGCTCTGGTTCCTGAGCTGTCGTCAAATCGGGCTCTGGTTCAATTGAGGTGGGAGGTTCAGGGTTGACCATCAAATCCTTGTAGTGGATTTTCCCGTTACAGCTCACCAGAAAATCAGGCTTCCCATTACCTGTCAGGTCAAGCGCCAGGCGTCCCTGCCCGTTGCTCGCGTCGTGGCTCAATACCGCCTCGCCCGCACGCCCGCTGAATCGGTCAACAATGTAGAGGACCTTCACAGCAGCGCGCTTCAATAGCGTGGAGATGTCGACTCTGTCAGTACCGCTGGCAAAATCCATGATCAAATCAGGGGACTCAGGCGTGGAGTCTGCGATGCTGTCATAGACAAACGTATCCGCACCGCCGCCGCCCTCGAGCTTGTCCGCCCCGCCACCGCCCTTGAGGCGGTTGCCGATAGGGTTACCGATCAGGCTGTCATCACTGGAACCACCCACCGCATTTTCCAACGTGACGCCCTTGGCGATGGAGACGTTGTTTTTCAGGCCGCCAACATCCGAAAAGGACTCAGCATTCAGATTGATTTTCTGTTTCTGGCGGAAACCGGAAAAGTCCAGGGTATCGGTTCCACCTGCATCCCAGACGCAAAAAACAGGTTTGTCCTTGGCGCTCTTCAGGCTGTAGAAATCTCGACCGGTGTTGGAGTTGAAGCCGTAGACCGTGTTGGTTTTTCGGGTGTGGGTGTTCGCCCCGTACAATCTCTGCGCCGCGGCGATATCATGCATCATGGGGGCCGCGATTTTTTTGCCGCCGTAAGGATAATCGCCAAAGGACGAATCGTGGTAGCTCATGGCGGTGTAGGTGGTTGAGTCCTCTCGGTAAGCCGGACCGTCGTCGTGGGGATGCTCAAGACCGATGGAATGGCCAATTTCATGGACTGTTACCTTATCAAACAAAGTCCCGTGTTCCAGCTTTCCATCAGCCCCCTGAGTGCCGATGTCGACCGTACCGATCGAAAAGCTATTGGGCAGACTCGCTACTCCCCCTCTATCTCCCGCTAAGGGTGAGATACGGAGGGAGGCATCGGCCCCCTTGGCATTTTCCTTGAACGACAGGTTGGTCACCTCCGCCCAGGACCGAAGCCCCTCCTTGATCCGCGATTTCTGGTGAGGGGTGAATCTGGAATCCAAGGTATACGAAAGATCTATTTTCCCGTCGTTATTCCGATCTCGCCATTTGTAACCGCCTCGCGTGAGATGTTTCGCCGCTTGATCCGTCGTGTATGAAGTGAGATGACCATCTGTTTTTAAATTGTCAGAACCCATAATCCTGCTACTGCTCGCAACAGGGGAAACATTTGATATCTTCATGAGCAACTCGCTAGACTTTTAAAAAAGGAAACAACAACTAATACTCACACCAATTACTTGCAAACAAACAAACCATGAACACACAAGCAAAATCGCACAGAGAAGTACGCCAAGCAAGTACGTGAGTCATACCAACTGAAACGCCGTGCATGCGCCATAAACAAACCTATAAAAACTCACACTCCAATACTTGCAATTGACAACAGTTTCCAAGCGTTCACCGGAACCAGCTGAATATCCAGTTCGCGAAGCGCGAGACCCCTGAAACGATCTGTTTGCCCACCCGCGATCCAAACCAGGGTGTGGGCCCGGGCGTTGGAAGCGGATCCGGCTCTGAAGTCGAGTCAAGCACAGGATCCTGTTCAGGCTCCGGCGCGGGGTCAGTGGCTGGAGTGGACGTCACCGCCACGACCTCTCTCTCACCGCTCCAGATCACGTCTTCCTGTTTGATTTGGCCTTGGCTGCTGATCAACAGATCTGCCGTGCCATCTCCCGTGGTATCCACCGCCAGTGTGGAGCGCCCGGTTGCCGTGTCATGCCTGAGCACCGCGTCGCCGGCACGACCACTGAAGCTATCCGTGAAGTTCAGCGACGTGAGCCCCGCCTCGCGCAGTACGCCGGCCACGTCGATTTTGTCGCTACCGCTGGTGAAGTCCTGAATAAAGTCGGGAGCCTGGGGCGTTGAGTCGCTGACGCGGTCGTATACAAAGGTGTCGGCGCCGGCACCGCCGCGCAGCGTGTCGCTGCCGCCAGCCCCTTTCAAGCGGTTATTGGCGCTGTTACCCGTCAACACATCGCTGTTGGAGCCCCCAATAGCGTTCTCAACGATCACGCCCTTGGCGATCGACACATTACCCCGCAGCCCCCCCACATCGGAAAACGCCTCGGCATTGAGGTTGATGTTTTGTTTATTGCCAAAGCCGGAAAAATCCAGAGTGTCCTCGCCTCCACCATCCCAGACGCAGAAGACGGGCTTGTCGCGGGCGCTCTTGAGGCTGTAGTGCGCACGATCGGTGTTGGAGTTGAACCCATACACGGTATCGGTGGCACGGGTGCGCGTATTCGCCCCGTATGAGCGCTGGAGCGCCGCGATATCGTCCATCATGGGCGCTGCGGGTTGTTGTTCGTTGAAGTCATGACCCGGTTGCTTGCGCTCCGACCAATAGCTCATGACACTGCGGGCCTTGGTGTCCTGCGTATAATCGGCATTGGCCTCGTAAGTGCCACCGCCGTCGTAACCGCCCGGATGTTGCAGGCCCAGGGTGTGCCCCAACTCATGGGCCAACAGGAACATGAAATGACTGCCCACTCCAGGATTGGCGCCCGCGCCTGCCGTCCCAACTTTCGCCGTTACGTTCGATTGGTATCGGTTGGGAAATTCTCCGTGGCCCGACCAGGAGCCTGGCATGCCTCTGATGACGATAGAGCCATCGACCTGGGCACCGTTTTCAACAAAGGAAATGTTGGCGACATCGGCATAAGCCTTCAATGCCTGCCTGGCGCGCTCTTTCTGGGCCGCAGTAAAGACGCCGGAAAAACTAAAGCCCACCACGACTTTATTGTCTCGATCTCGATCATGAAACTTGAAGTTACCTCGAGTGATATGTTTCGCTGCCTGCGCGGTGCTGAGCGACCTCTTTTTGCTGGTCCAGTACGAGGCGCCGTTATCGAACGCAGACAAAAGGGAATGCGACGAGTGAACAGGGGGTTGCTGTGAAGTTTGTCGGACAGGAAAGTGCATGATCATGAATACTCTGAACAGTGAACAGCCATTCGTCCATGTATGAGAAATATCAACGCTGACCAGTCCATTGGCAGCCCATTAAATTCTCAAATTAACGACTTCTTCACCAGCGCGAGTTCTTTTCAACAATACTTAATGAACACACCTGTAAAGTAAACACACAAAATCAGTTAACAGCCGACTATTCCCGACATACCAACAACACTATGAAGTTGATTTTTCTAGGCAAAAATCTTGTAAAACACCCCTTTAACTTAATCAAAATCTTAATTTAAAACATGAGGAAACTCACTCAAACATGCCTGAAAAAAGGCGGGCAAAAAAAACGTGCTCATCCGACAACGCACGCTTCCAACCCTGACACCGCCTGATAGCCCTAGGATCGCACCAGTTTTTCCAACGCCGCGTCCGCCAGGAATGACGAGCGGCTTTTGACCTTGTGCTCCCGCACATAGCGGTCGATGCGCTGGATGACATAACCGGGCAGGGTCACATTGACCTTCTCGGTCTTACCCAGGTAGGGCGTGACGTCCAACTCCAACATGCCCCAGCCCATCCCGGCGTAGTCCTCATGGGCATGATAACGGGCGACCGACGTTGGCATCGGAATCGTCCCACCTTCTGCGGCGATCTCTTGCAGCATGATGTGCGCAACTTCCACGGCGGCTTTGTAGGCCTCTTCAAAACTGTCCCCGGCGGTGACTGCACCGGGGATATCGGGGATCTGGATACCGGTGGCGGTGAAGTCATCGCCCCATTCGATACAGATTGGGTATTGCATGAATGCTCTCCTTGAAAATCAAACAGCCCGGCGCGTTTCCTGATGCTTCTGAGGGTGCCCAGTGGCAGGTCCTTCTTGGGGTGGGGTACCGGGATTGTGTACGGGCTATAACGATGGATAAAAATGTGATGACTGCCCGTTACCCGATCCAAAACCCAACCCGCCTCTTGCAGTTCCTTGATCAATAGCCTGCTTTGCACCCCAGCCTCCTTGGCTTGGCCCGAATAAAAGTAACTCTAGAGTTATCTTTACTCAAGCACAAAATGCGCATGTCTGACTGACGGCTGTTTTACCGAATATTGAAAACTCAACGGCTCCCCACGGGAAACGCATGACACCGCTAGCCCAGCGCCTTAGGCTTGAGCGCCGCCCAGTCAACAGGAACATCCGATGGACCGTCTCACTGCCATGGAAACCTTCGTTCACGTCGTCGAGACCGGCTCCTTCTCGGCCGCCGCCAAACGACTGGGCGTAGGCCAGCCCGCCGTTTCCAAAAGCATCGCGCAGTTGGAAGCCCGCCTGGCCGTGCGGTTGTTACTGCGCTCGACCAGGGGCCTGACCCCTACCGAGGCAGGCCTGGCATTTTTCGAGAAAGCCAAGAGCGCCATTTTCGAAGCCGACGAAGCTGACGAGGCCGCCCGTGGCGCAGGCGCTGGCTTGACGGGCAACCTGCGGGTCAGCGCCGGCGTGACGTTCTCCCGCATGCGGATCATTCCCAACCTGGGACCGTTCCTGGACCAACACCCCGGCCTGAACATCGACGTGTTGCTTGACGACCGCCTCCTCAACCTGGTTGAAGACGGCATCGACGTTGCTCTGCGTATCGGCAACCTGAGCGATTCCGGCCTCACTGCTCGCCGGCTTGGCCAAAGCCCGAGCCGGGTGTTCGGTACACCGGCCTACTTCGAACGTTTCGGCGAGCCACAAAGCCCGGCGGATATCCTCAACCACCAGGCCGTGATCTACAGCCTCGGGGAAAGCCCGCTCTGGTCGTTCAAACAAGGCCCACACGAACACACCATTGCCGCTCGCGGGCGCTTGCGTGTCACCTCTTCCGAAGGCTTGCGCGCAGGCGTACTCGCCCACCATGGCCTGGCGATGACGTCCGAATGGATGTTCTCGCCGGAATTGGCCAGGGGGGAGGTGAAAGCTGTGTTGACCGATTGGGAACTGCCTCCCAAGGATCTCTGGGCGGTATTGCCGACGGGTCGGATGCCGAGTGCCAAGGCCAAGGCGTTTATCAGCTATGTTGAAGGGTTAATGACCTAGCGCCATCCGTAGGCCGGTGCAGCGCGAGGTCAAGCGCATGCCGAATGCCCGTGGTCGAGGCAGCACAGCAGGCGCTCGACCGTGTGGTCCAGCGGCCCGGAGTTATCCAGCACGAACAACCCCGCGCCATTACCGGCGATCAGCTCGGCGGTGAACCGCGCATTGCGTGCCAGGCGCGCTTCGATATCCGCCAACGCCTCACGGCCCCGTGCGATCAAGCGTTGGCGCAACACGGCCTGGTCCACCGTCAACAGCAACACCAGCGACGTCGGATAGCGCTCGCGGGTCTGCGCCAGGTGTGCACGGGAGCCGTTGACCAGTACGTCGTCCCCCGCTGCCAGCCAGTCGTCAATCACCCTGGGAATGCCGTAGGACAAGCCATTCGCCTGCCAACTGAGGGCAAACGCACCCTCGGCCTGCATCTGCGCAAACCGCTCCGGGCTCACCCCTTGCGCCGCTTCGCCCACCGACTCCGGCGAGCGAGTGATCACGCGGCGTACAATGCGGCAGCCGCGCTCGGCTAAACGTGGGCGTGCGGCATCCAGCAGGCTGTCCTTGCCCGAGCCCGAAGGCCCGATGAGATAGATCAACCTGCCTGGCATCAGAACACCCTCTTCGCTTGTCGTCATACGTATTGCGCTACAGGCGACCCTTCGCGGCTGCGGGCCTGGACCCGGTCTTCGCGCGGGCCGAGGGCAGTCTCGCCACGGTCCTTCAGCCCTGCCGCTAAGTATATCCAGCAAGCCCCCGGCCGCCAGCCCGGAGGCAGTCACATTACCGAAGAGCGACGCGTCGCGCACCACGTTCGGCGCCCCCCCTCGACACTTTCATGTTCAGCGTCTGGCAGCCCTTCGCCGCCTCAGGCGTAGTGGGGTGCCGCATTCTTTCCATCGGGGGCAAGCCCCCTCCCACCTTTCTTTGATCTCCAGTGTTTGAAAGAGCGGATTTCAAAGCGCAAAAAAAGGCGACCTGTGTAATAGGTCGCCTTTTGTCATTGCGCGTACTGCTTGCTCAACCCCGGCGGCACACCCTGCACATCGGTGTCTTCCCACGGCCCGTTCGGGCTGATCGAGCGGCTCCAGCCGTTGCTCCAGCGGTAATACGTGCGCTGGCGATAGAAGGTGTCGGGCTGGTCGTCCAGTACATACACCTGCATCTTGCCGTCCCAGTGGCTGGCAGCGCCTGGAGGTGGCGCAAACGTCGGCGACTTGGTCGGCACGGGCTTCGGCGGCGGGGTCACCGGGCCGGACGGTTTGGTGCTCGGTTGGGTCGACGGGGACGGTGGAATGGTCGGGCCGGTAGGTGCCGGAGGTGGGCGGTGGACCGCACAAGCGCTCAGGCCCAATACCAGGCTGAGCAGGGTGATGCGTGCAAATGCGGTCATGGGCGTTTCCTCGATTTACTGGTCCGGACTGTCGATGGTCAGCTGCTGCAAGGCAGTGGTACTGCTGGCCAGGGGTTGGCTGCGGCCGATCCACTCGCCAGTGGTCGGCTGACCGGCCCGGGATATGCGCGCAACCAGTTGGACTTCGGGGAAGTTGGACAGTTTCAATTGCGGCATCATCGCGTCGGCATCGCCCAGTTCGACGGTGATCGGCAGTTCGGCGACAGTGACGCGCTTGGCCGCCAAGGGGGCCGGCGGGCCACTGACGGCGCGAGCGAAGATGAACACGCTGTCGGTGGGCAGGGCTTTGGCCTTCGCCTCGGCGGACAGGTCCACGCGGACTTTCATCACGGTCTTTTGCGCAACCGTGCCGCCGCTTTCCTTGAGCTTCTCGGCCGCGCGGTCGATACCGCCTTGCAGGGCGGCGCGGGAGTTGTCTTGCGGTGGCAGTTGGGCCAGCAATCGATTCCAGTAGTCGATCGCCTCTTGATAACGCTGACCTTCAAAGGCGGCGATACCCAGCAGGCCGAGGCTGGTGACTTCCTTCGGATCGAGCTTCAAGGCTTCGTCGGTCAGGGCCTGGACCTTGGGCGACCACTGTTTGTTGTCGGCAAAGTACTGCGCCTGGGCCCACTGGCCGAGCAACTCCGGTTGACGCCCGGCCAGGGCCACGGTGCGCTCGAAGACTTTAGCGGCATCGGCGGAGCGGTCCTGGGCCATGTAGGCGCGACCGAGGAAGTACAGGCCTTCCGCCGAATCAGGCTGGGCAGCGGCGGCCCGTTCCAGGCGCTGGGTCATGTCTTCCATGGACACCGGCGGCTGGGAGAATTCGCGGGTCAGTTCGACCTTGTCGCTGGCCCCATAGTGCAAGTACAGGGCAACGCCAAGGACCGGCACCAGAAACGCCGCCAACAAGGGCAGCGGCTTGCCCAGGCGCGACTCACGGGGCTTTTCCACGCCTTCGGTATCGGCCAGCAATTCGCGGGCAGCTTCGGCGCGGCCGGTGTCGAGTTGCGCAGGATTCAATACGCCTTCGTCCTGCTGCACTTGCAGCTCGGCGACGCGTTCCTGGTACAGCGCCACGTTCAGCGCGGTGCGGTCCTCTTCACGTTGGGCACGGCGACCGCGCAGGACAGGGATCAACAGGAAACTCAGGGCAATCAGAAGCAGCAGGCCGGCTGCGAGCCAGAAATCAATCATCAGTCTTGGTGTCCAGCAATTGGTCGAGGCGTTTACGCTCATCCAGGGACAGCGCGTCGGAACCATCGGTTGGCGCGGCGCGGCGGCGGCGCACGATCACGGCCATTACGACAACGCCGGCCAGCAACAGCCCGGCAGGGCCGAACCAGAGCAGCGCGGTCTTGCCGGTGAGGGCCGGTTTGTAGCGCACGAAATCACCGTAGCGGTCGACCATGAAATCGATGATCTGCTGGTTGTCCTTGCCCTCCCCCAGCATGCGGAAAATCTCTTTGCGCAGGTCGGCGGCAATCGGCGCGTTGGAGTCGGCGATGTCCTGGTTCTGGCACTTGGGGCAGCGCAGTTCCTTGGTCAGGTCGCGAAAACGCTCGCGCTCGGCGTCGTTGGCGAATTCGTAGGTGTCGATGGCGGCGTGGGCCACACCGGCCAATCCGAGCGCCAGGACCGCAGCAGCTAACAGACGCTTCATGGCTTGGCCTCATCGACCAGGGCCTGGTACTTGGCGGCCAGTTGCTCGCGCCAGACCACCTCGTCGATCACGCCGACGTACTTGTCGCGGATCACGCCCTTGGCATCGATAAAGAAGGTTTCCGGAGCGCCGTAAACACCGAGGTTCAGACCGAGGTTGCCGTCTTCATCGCGGATATCCAACTGGTACGGGTTATGGAACTCCGCCAGCCATTTCAAGGCGGCGGCATTGTCGTCCTTGTAGTTGATGCCGTAGATCACCACGCCCTTCTCGGCCAGCTTGTTCAGCACCGGGTGTTCGACGCGGCAGGAGATGCACCAGGTGCCCCACACGTTGACCAGCGCCGGTTTGCCCAGCAGGTCGGCCTGGGTCAAGGTCTTGTCGCCCTGCACGGTCGGCAGGCTGAACGCCGGGAACTGTTTGCCGATCATCGCCGAAGGCAGCTCGGCCGGGTCCAGGTACAGCCCGCGATACAGGAATACCGCCACCACCAGAAACATCGCCAGCGGTACCACCATCAACCAACGCTTCATGCCGCCGCTCCTTGCAGGCCGAGGGCTTCACGCACCCGGCTTTTCACTTTGACCCGATAACGCCGGTCCAGCGCGGCGAGCAAACCACCAAAGCCCGTGAGCAAACCGCCGAACCAGATCCAGCGCACAAACGGCTTCACATGCACCCGCACGGCCCAGGCGCCGTCGCCCAGCGGTTCACCCAATGCGACGTAGAGGTCACGGGTGAAACCTGCGTCAATCCCGGCTTCGGTCATCATCGAGCTCTGCACGGTGTACAGGCGTTTTTCCGGGTGCAGCACCGCCACCTCCTTGCCGTTGCGCACGACGCGCACGGTGCCTTTGTCGGAGGTGAAGTTCGGCCCTTCGAAGTGCCTGGCGCCTTCGAAGATGAAGTGGTAACCGGCCAGGTCCATGGACTCGCCCGGCGCCAGGCGCAGGTCGCGTTCAGCGCTGTTCTGGCTGGACAGCACCACACCGAGGGCGCACACGGCGATGCCGATGTGGGCGACCTGCATGCCCCAGTAGCTGCGGGTCAGGGTTGGCAGGCCCTTGATCAGGCCTTTGTGGCGGGTTTTGTCGAAGATATCGCGCACGCCGGCCAGCAACACCCAGGCGGCGAGCAGGAAGGTGGCGAGCACCGCCCAGTTGAAGTCGCCGTAGGCAACCCCTGCGATCACCGCCAGGGCCACACTGCCCAGCAGAACCGGCATCAGCATGCCGGCCAGCCATTTGACCGGGGTGTCTTTCCAGCGCACCAGCACGCCGACCGCCATTACCACCATCAGCAGGCCCATCAGTGGGATGAACAATGCGTTGAAGTACGGCGGGCCGACCGACAATTTGGCGCCACTCAGGGCATCCAGCACCAGCGGATACAAGGTGCCGAGCAGGATCATCGACGCGGCTACCACCAGCACCAGGTTATTGCCCAGCAGCAGGGTTTCCCGCGACCATAGGTTGAAGCCGACCTGGCTCTTGACCACCGGGGCGCGCAGGGCGAACAGGGTCAGGGAGCCGCCGACCACAAACAGCAGGAAGATCAGGATGAACACGCCGCGCTCCGGGTCGGACGCAAACGCATGCACCGACGTCAGCACCCCCGAACGCACGAGGAAGGTGCCGAGCAGGCTGAGGGAAAACGCGGCGATGGCCAACAACACGGTCCAGCTCTTGAACACGCCACGCTTCTCGGTGACGGCCAGCGAGTGAATCAGCGCCGTACCCACCAGCCAGGGCATGAAGGAGGCGTTTTCCACCGGGTCCCAGAACCACCAACCGCCCCAGCCGAGTTCGTAGTAAGCCCACCACGAACCCAGGGTGATGCCGATCCCGAGGAACGCCCAGGCGACGATGGTCCAGGGCCGCGACCAGCGCGCCCAGGCCGCATCGAGGCGCCCACCCAGCAAGGCGGCAATGGCGAAGGCAAAAGCCACGGAGAAACCCACGTAGCCCATGTAGAGCATCGGCGGGTGCACGATCAGGCCGATGTCTTGCAGCAAAGGGTTGAGGTCATGCCCGTCCGCCGGGATCTGCGGCAGGATGCGGCTGAACGGGTTGGAGGTCATGATCAGGAACAACAGAAAGCCGATGCTGATCATGCCCATCACCGCCAGCACCCGGGCCAGCATCACTTGCGGCAGTTGGCGCGAGAACACCGACACGGCAAAGGTCCAGCCGCCGAGGATCAGCGCCCACAGCAGCAGCGAGCCTTCGTGGGCGCCCCACACGGCGCTGAACTTGAAGTACCAGGGCAACGCGCTGTTGGAGTTGTTGGCCACATAGGCGACGGAAAAGTCGTCGGTCATGAAGGCATAGGTCAGGCAGCCAAACGCGAACAGCAGGAAAGCAAACTGGCCCCAGGCCGCCGGCTGCGCCAGGCTCATCCACAAACGGTCGCCACGCCAGGCACCGAGCAACGGCACCACGGCCTGGACGATGGCAAAGCACAGGGCGAGGATCATCGCCAACTGGCCCAACTCCGGAATAAACAGTGCGGACGTCATGGCTTAGCCCTCCTTGGCAGGTGTTGGAGCCGACTGGCCGCTGTCTTTCAACGCCTTGGTGACTTCCGGCGGCATGTATTTCTCATCGTGCTTGGCCAGCACTTCATCAGCCACCACTACACCATCCGCGTTGAGCTTGCCCAGGGCGACGATGCCCTGGCCTTCGCGGAACAGGTCCGGGAGGATGCCGCGGTAGGTGATGGTCACGGCTTTATTGAAGTCGGTGACCACGAAGGTGACGTCGAGGGAGTCGGCAGAGCGTTTCAGCGAGCCCTTCTCCACCATGCCGCCGGCGCGAATCCGCGTGTCCACCGGCGCTTCGCCGTTGGCGATCTGAGTCGGGGTGTAGAACAGGTTGATGTTCTGTTGCAAGGCGCTCAAGGCAAGGCCCACGGCAATGCCGACGCCCACCAGGATGGCAAGGATGATCAACAGACGCTTTCTACGCAGCGGATTCACTTTTCGGTCTCCCGGCGCAGACGACGCGCCTCTTGTTGCAGGTAACGCTTGCGGGCCAGGATCGGCGCGGCGACGTTGAGGGCCAGCACCGCCAGGCAGATGCCATAGGCGGTCCAGACGTACAGGCCGTGATGGCCCATGGCGAGAAACTCGCTGAAAGAAGCAAAACTCATCCACGCGCTCCCAGGCTGCTTTGCACTTCGGCCTTGACCCAACTGGTACGGGCTTCACGCTTGAGCACTTCGAGGCGCATGCGCAGCAGCAGCACGGCGCCGAAGAAGCAGTAGAACCCCAGCACCATCAGCAGCAGCGGCGCCCACATCTCTACCGGCATCGCCGGTTTTTCGGTGAGGGTGAAGGTGGCGCCCTGGTGCAGGGTGTTCCACCACTCCACCGAGTATTTGATGATCGGGATGTTGATCACGCCGACAATCGCCAGCACCGCGCAAGCCTTGGCGGCGCTGTCACGATTGCTGATCGCGTTGCCCAGGGCAATCAGACCGAAGTACAGGAACAGCAGGATCAACATGGACGTTAGTCGCGCATCCCACACCCACCACGAGCCCCAGGTGGGTTTGCCCCAGATCGCGCCGGTGACCAGCGCCACGGCGGTCATCCAGGCGCCGATGGGCGCGGCGCATTGCAGGGCCACATCCGCGAGCTTCATCTTCCACACCAGGCCGACGATGCCGCACACCGCCAGCATCACGTAGCAGGACTGGGCCAGCATCGCGGCAGGTACGTGGATATAAATGATGCGAAAGCTGTTGCCTTGCTGGTAATCCGGCGGCGCGAAGGCCAGGCCCCAGACCAGGCCGATGCCGATCAGCAACACGGCGGCTACGCTCAACCACGGCAACAGCTTGCCGCTGATGCCATAGAACCATTTGGGCGAGCCGAGCTTGTGAAACCAGGTCCAGTTCATTGCTGTTTCCATCACGGTTGCTTTTCGTCGTTGCGAAAAGCTTAGGGTCTTTACTGGTTAAGACAACGCTTAACCAGACCTCATTATTCGCCGACGCTGATCTTCAGGCCGGCCGCTATAGCAAAGGGTGTCAGGGTGACCGCCAGGGCGGTCAGGCTACCCAGCCACAACAGGTAACCGGTCGCTGGCATGCCCATGAGCGCGGCTTGCAAGGCACCGCTGCCCAGGATCAATACCGGGATGTACAAAGGCAGAATCAACAGGGCCAGCAGCAGGCCGCCCCGCTTCAAACCCACGGTCAATGCCGCGCCTACCGCGCCCAACAGGCTGAGCACCGGCGTACCGAGCAACAGGCTCAGCAGCAGGATCGGCAGGCATTCGGTGGGCAACCCGAGCATCATCGCCAGCAGCGGCGAGAGCAAGACTAGCGCGAGGCCGGAAAAAGCCCAGTGTGCCAGTACCTTGGCCAGAACCAGAAGTGGCAGGGGGTGCGACGAAAGGACCCACTGTTCCAGGGAACCGTCTTCGAAATCACTGCGAAACAGCCCGTCCAGCGAGAGCAGGACCGATAAAAGCGCGGCCACCCACACCAGTCCTGGGGACAAGGTTTGCAACAGTTTAGTCTCGGGGCCAACCGCCAGCGGGAACAGCGCGATGACAATCGCAAAGAACACCAGCGGGTTGGCCAGTTCGGCCGGTCGACGGCAGAGCAAGCGTGCTTCGCGGGCAACCAACAGGCCGAATACGCTCATAGCGACCACCGCCCCAGGTCCAAGTCACGATAACCGGCGGGCACGCGATTGAGGGTGTGATGAGTGGTGAGAACGACCAGACCGCCCTGCTCGCAATGCCGGGCCAGGTGCTCTTCCAACTGGGCGACGCCCTGTTTATCGAGGGCGGTGAAGGGTTCGTCGAGAATCCACAGCGGCGGGCCGGGCAGATACAAACGCGCCAGGGCCACGCGGCGCTGCTGGCCGGCGGACAAGGTGTGACAGGGAACGTCCTCGAAACCCTTGAGGCCGACAGCGGCCAGGGCCTGCCAGATGGCATCGCGGGAAGCGGGATGATGCAGGGCGCTGAGCCAACTGAGGTTTTCCTCGGCGGTCAGTACATCCTTGATGCCGGCGGCGTGGCCGATCCACACCAGGTTGCGGGCAAGTTCGCTGCGTTGTTCGTTGAGGGGCTTGCCGTTGAGTCGAACCTCACCGGCGGTCGGCTGCATCAGCCCGGCCAGCAGGCGCAGCAAACTGGTCTTGCCGCTGCCGTTGGGGCCGCTGATCTGCACCATGTCGCCGCCCTTGAGCCGCAGTTCGAGGTGCTCGAACAGCAGGCGCAGGTCGCGTTCACAGGCAAGCGCTACGGCTTCAAGAAGAGGGCTGGTCAAAAGATCGCGGGCCTTTACGGTTCAAGTCGGCGGTGCAGCGGCCGTTAAAGAGAAATGCACAATAACGGCTTTGGCGACCGATTTTAGAGAGCTGGATCAAATAGTTGTGAGGTTTTTACCGCTCTCGTTGCAGACGGGCGGCATTATACATGTGATGCCCTACTCTAAAGAGGGCAATTTCCCCAGAGACGACGCGCGCGATGACCGGTGAGATCAACCTTCCTACGCTTGCACCCGCCCCGACAGCCGGGCCTGGCCCCGCACCCGCGGCCGGCGAGCTGCTGAAACTGCTGGAGCCGCAGATCGGCCTGATCGACCCTGGCAAAACCGCGAACGCTGAAGTCATCGCCCTGAAACAAGGCGGGGAAGCCTTCCAGTTGCTGCTCAAATTGACCCTGGAAGGCGGCCGCCAGACCCTGGTACAGGCCAGCAGCCCCCAACCACTGCCGCTGGGCAGCAATGTGGCAGTGAGCCAGACGACTGCGGGCAACCTGACCCTCAGCCTGCAGCAGGCCTTGAGCGCCAATGTCGCCGCCCTCACCCGTATTGACACAAACCAGATGCCGGTAGGCACGCTGTTGCAGGCCAAGGTGCTGACCACCCAGATGCTGCCTCAGGGCACGGCGCAGCCGGCGATCTACCGCTCGCTGGTCACTGTGCTCAACAACGCCCTGGCGGGCGCGACCCTGACCGTGGAAAGCCCTCAGCCCCTGCGCGTCGGCAGCCTGCTCAGCGCCGTGGTGCAGAACGCGCAGACCCTGAGCTTTGTGCCGCTGAGCGGGCTCAAGGATCAACTGGCCGTCAGCCAGCAACTGTCGACCCAACAGAGTCGCCAGGGCTCGCTGGATGCAGTCGTCACCGCCCTGCAAAACCTGCCACGCGGCGACAGTACTTCCGCCGACCTGCGCGCCGCCGCCGACCGCCTGCTGGCCGCCCTGCCGGACCTGGCGCAGGTCAGTAACCCCAAGGTACTGGCGCAAGTCATCCAGAACAGCGGCGCCTTCCTTGAAGCCAAGCTGCTCGCCGGGCAGAACCCGCAAATTCCGCCGTTGGACATGAAGGGTGCGTTGCTGCGCCTGGTCGCGGACCTGTTGCCCGCCCTGCCCGCCAGCACCAACATGACAGCGATCCTCGCCGCCAACACCCTGGCCCAGGCGCTGCCCAACTTCGTGCGCAGCCCTTTGAATACCCTCGGCCAAGTCAGCGCCCGCCAGATACCTGCCAGCTTCCCGCTGCCTGAACGGCTGATGGCGAAACTGGAAGGCGAAGGCGACCTGGAAAACCTGCTGCGCCTGGCCGCCGGAGCCATCTCACGCCTGCAAAGCCATCAGCTGTCGAGCCTGGAACAGACCGGCACGACTGCCGACGGCCGCTTGCAAACCACCTGGCAACTGGAAATCCCCATGCGCACGCTGCAGGACATCGTGCCGTTGCAGGTCAAGTTCCAGCGCGAAGAACCGGCACCGGACAAGGACCAGCCCGAACGCAAGGAGAAAAAGGACGCCAAGCAGATGCTCTGGCGCGTCGAACTGGCTTTCGACATGGAGCCGCTCGGGCCGTTGCAGGTCCAGGCACAATTGAGCCAGGGCAAACTCTCCAGCCAGCTGTGGGCCTCCCGCCCCTTCACCGCCAGCCTGATCGAAAGCCACCTGGGCACCCTGCGCGAACGCCTGGTGACCTCGGGCATCAACGTCGGCGACCTCGATTGCCACCTCGGCATCCCACCGCGCGGGCCGAAAACCGGACTGGAACAACGCTGGGTGGATGAAACCGCATGAAGAACCCGACACCGCCGCGCCAGGCGATTGCCCTCAAGTACGACGGCCAGCAGGCACCCACGCTGACGGCCAAGGGCGATGACGCCCTGGCCGAAGCAATCCTGAAGCTGGCGCGGGAAAATGAAGTACCGATCTACGAAAACGCCGAACTGGTCAAGCTGCTGGCACGGATGGAGCTGGGCGACAGTATTCCCGAGGAGCTGTACCGCACGATTGCCGAGATCATTGCGTTTGCCTGGACGTTGAAGGGCAAGTTCCCGGTGGGGTATGACCCGGATGCGGGGCCGGTGGAGCGCGACATCACCGAACGCGGCGACGATTACTGAGGCACATTTGGATTGGGTCAGTTCAGGACTTCACTGAGCGGGATGAAGTTGACCCGATCGCCGATCGCCAGCGTCGTGCCTTCCAACACCTCGACAAACCCCTCCGCCCACGCCGCGCTGCGCAGCACACCAGAGCTCTGGTTGCGGTAGATGATCGCCTTGCCCTGTTCGATGCGACCACGCAGGTACTCGCGACGGTTGCCAGGTTTAGGCCAGGTGAAGCCCACCGGCACTTCGAAACGCAACGGTTCGACATCCTGCACACCTTGGCGGCGCAGCAGATAAGGCCGGGCCAACAGCGCAAAGGTCACCAGCGTCGACGCCGGATTGCCTGGCAGGCCGATCACCGGCACGCCACGAAAATGCCCGAACGTCAGCGGCTTGCCCGGTTTGATCGCCAGTTTCCACAGGGCCAGTTCGCCCTCTTCGCGAAGGGCAATGCCGAGGAAATCCGCCTCGCCCACCGACACGCCGCCGGTTGACAGGATCAGGTCGACACTGCCCAGGTCGCCCAGGCGCGTACGGGTTTGCTCAAGGTCGTCGGGCAGGATGCCGGCGTCGATCACTTCACAGCCAATACGGGTCAACCACGAGCACAGCACCCGCCGATTGCTGTTGTAGATCTGTCCCGGCCCCAGTGGCAGGCCCGGCTCGATCAATTCGTCACCGGTGGACAGCACCGCCACACGCGGGCGGCGCACCACGTCCAGGCGGTCACGACCCAGGGAGGCGGCAAGTCCGAGTTCAATCGGACCCAGGCGCGTACCTGCCGACAAAACCAGCTCGCCTGCAGTGGTTTCCTGGCCTTGTGGACGGATGTTCTGGTCGAGGTGCAGGGGTTCGGTGAAGCTCACGCGCTCGTCGGCATGGACCACGGCGTTTTCCTGCATCTCCACGCAGTCGGCGCCTTCGGGTACCGGGGCGCCGGTAAAGATGCGCGCGCAGGTGCCCGCAGCCAAGGGTTGCGGCGCCTGGCCTGCGAAGATGCGCTGACTGACCACCAGGGGCTCGCCGGTCCAGTCCGACAGACGCACGGCATAGCCGTCCATGGCGCTGTTCGGCCAGGGTGGCAGGTCGAGGGTGGAGACCAGGTCCAAGGCCAATACACGCCCGTCGCAGTGCGCAAGGGGCAAGGTTTCCTGCTCGCGGATCGGTGCGGCTTCGGCCATGGCCAGCAGTTGCGCCAACGCGTCTTCCACCGGCAGCAGGGCGCCGGTCTTGCCCGGCTTACCCACGGGATTCACAAGGCTCGGCCTGTTTCAGGTGCGGGACGAAGTTGCATGGGCGGTGACGGTTGTCCAATTGCTCGGCGAGGATACCGTCCCAACCGGTGCGCACGGCATTGGTGGAACCTGGCAGGCAGCACACCAGGGTGCCATTGGCCAGGCCGGCCAGGGCGCGGGACTGCACCGTAGAGGTGCCGATGTCCGCCACGGAGATCTGGCGGAACAGTTCGCCAAAACCATCGACCTGCTTGTCCAGCAGGCAGCTCACGGCTTCGGGGGTGCTGTCACGGCCGGTAAAGCCGGTGCCGCCGGTGATCAGCACGACTTGCACCACGTCTTCGGCGATCCAGTGGGCGACCTGGGCGCGGATCTTGTAGAGGTCGTCCTTGAGCAGCACGCGTTCGGCCAGGTTATGGCCGGCAGCGGTGAGGCGGTCGACAAAGACCTGGCCGGAGGTATCGGTGTCGAGGGTGCGGGTGTCGCTGACGGTCAATACAGCGATATTCAGAGGTACGAAGGGCGCATCTGCCTTGGCTTTCATGGCACGGTCCGGTTGTCGAAGGAACAGCCCGATGTTATATCACAGCCCCCCCTTTTACTGCCGCTGCGGAACCGCCATGCCTATCGATTCATCATCACTGCCCTGTTCGGTCTTGCTGCTGTCCGGTGGGCGTGGCCAGCGTATGGGCGGCCAGGACAAAGGCCTGCTGGAATGGCATGGCCAGCCCTTGATCGCCCATCTGCAGCGCCTGGTGCGGCCGCTGACGGATGACCTGATCATCTCGTGCAACCGCAACCTGGAGCACTACGCCGCGTACGCCGACCAACTGGTGAACGACGACAGCCCGGATTTTCCCGGCCCGCTTGCCGGTATCCGCGCAGGACTCGCCGCTGCGCGCCACACACACCTGTTGATACTGCCGTGCGATGTGCCGCATATCGACGCAGGGTTGCTCGCCGGCCTGTGTGACACTGCACGGCGCAACCCTCGGCTGCCGGTGATGGTACGCCATGGTGAGTTCTGGGAGCCGCTGATCTGCATCCTCCCCACCGCCCTGCGGAACGCGGTGGAGAGCGCCTGGCAAGCCGGTGAGCGCAGCCCGCGCAAGCTCTTCCTGCAACTGGGCGGCGTGGGCCTGGAGTGCCCGGCGGATGACCCGCGCCTGGCCAACCTTAATACGCCGGAGCTGTTACAGACGCGCCCGGGCGTGTCAGAATGAACCTCGCAGCCGGAACTTTGTCGACGCCGTGAGCGTCACAAGGTCAGCTATTCAAAAGAATTATCTCGGAGACAAACTCATGACTCAACGGACCATCGCCGCTCTCATGCTTGCACTGGGCCTCGCCACCCTCGCCGGTTGTGCCTCGCCGACAGTGATCACCCTGAATGACGGTCGCGAAATCCAGGCCGTCGACACCCCTAAATACAACGAAGATTCGGGTTTCTACGAATTCGAACAGCTTGACGGCAAGCGCACCCGCATCAACAAAGATCAGGTTCGCACCGTCAAAGACTTGTAAGTCTTAGCGTTTGCCATCAAGGCCCGCCTCGCGCGGGCCTTGTCGTTTCTGGCAGTTACCAGTCGAGGGTGATCTGGCTGCGCAAGTTGCGCTCGACACCTGTGACCGGGTCGATAAACCGTACGCCCTGGGCCAACAGTTTGAGGGGGTTGGCGTAATCGTCCACGGCGTCCTTGATCACGTCCGGGTAGAACGGGTCGTTGCAGATACTCGCACCGAGTGCGGTCATGTGCACACGCAACTGGTGTTTCTTGCCGGTTACGGGAAACAGGCCATAGCGCCATAGATCACCGTTTTTTTCCCGCACTTCCACCGCCGTTTCGGTGTTACTCGCGCCAGGCCCTTCCTGCATGCGAAAGAACGGCTCGCCATCGACCAGGCGGCTTTTATGCACCAGCGGGAACGTCAGGTTCGGCAGGGCCGGAGCGATGGCTTCGTAGAACTTGTCGATCTGGCGTGTGGGAAACAGTTGCTGATACGCCGAGCGGCTGGCCGGGTTGGCCGAGAACAGCACCAGCCCCGCCGTATGCCGGTCGATGCGGTGCAGGGGCACCAGCGATGGGTTATCCAACTGGCGAATCAAGCGCCGCAGCAGCGTTTGCTCGACGTATTCACCGGCGGGGGTCACGGGCAGGAAGTGCGGTTTGTCAGCGACCACCAAGTGCTCGTCGGCGTACAGGATGGTTTCCTGCACCGGGATGACTTTCTCGTTGGGCACTTCGCGGAAGTAATAGATGCACAGGCCTTCCTTGTAGGCCAAGTCCAGCCTGATGGGGCTGCCGTTGATGTCCAGCACCCTGCCACGGGCGATGCGGTCAAGCCACTGTCCACGGCCGATCGCCGGGAAGTGCTCGCAGAGGCAATCGAGCACCGTCGCCCAAGGACCGGGCGGCAAATACAGGGTGCTGGCTTGGTGCTCGGAGGCGATAAAAACGGAAGTGGACATGAAATGCTCGAAGCCTGGGAAAACCGGCGGGCATTATCCCGCATCGGGCGGGCTTGAGCCTAGGGCGGATCTCAAGCCTTGGCCAGCTCCGCCCGCAGAATCGGCGAGGCACTGGCGGCCTCGGTGAATTCCTTGAGCCAGCGCAGCACGTCCACCGCTTCCCAGCGGCCTGGATCGTACAACGCGTACAACAAGCCCTGGTAACCCACCACATCCAATTGCTTGTGGTAACCGGCACGCTGGAACAGCGCCTCGATCTCGGCAAAGCAGGTATTGAAATGCACCTTGTTAAAAGGCGTCTTGCCTTCTGTGACCAGGCCATCGAGGCGCAGCTCGTTCACCGCGTCGCGCACGACATCGGCGGACATGCGATTGACGCTGCTTTTCAGTTGTTCAACATTCACCACGGGCGTTCCCTCTACTCAATCGCTGTACAAACATACAGTAACTTAATATTTGGAAACCTGCCATCGCATAAACTCAACGAAGGAAGGCCACGACCTGTTGTGAGTCAAATGGCCAATCCAGTTCCGCCCCGGTGTCCACTCTGCGAAGTACCGGAATCCGCAGGCCGTAGGCTTCGGTCAGGTCGTCGGGGTCGGCGATATCCACCAGTTCCACCAGCAACCCGTGTTCGACGAGCGGCATGATTTCGGCTTCGGCGATTTCACACAGATGGCAACCCAGGGTGCCGAATAGCTGGCATTCAGGAAGCATGACGAATGGACCTGATCAGAAAGTAGGCCAACATTCTAAGCCTGACGAAAATCTGTGGCGAGAAACCAGCCCCCAAAAACCCTGACCCAGGTCACCATGGCCTATAACTGTTTCAGCGATTCTCGCGGCTTTTTGCCTGCCCCCTTGCAACGGAGATGCGTGTGTTTGCCAACCTGCTGATCATTCTGGCCTCATCCCTGGTGGTGATTGCGCTGTTTCGCCGGCTGCAACTGCCGCCGGTGCTGGGCTACTTGTGCGTCGGCCTGGCCGTAGGACCCACCGCACTGGACTGGGTGAATGACAGCGAAGAGCTGCCCGACCTCGCCGAACTGGGCGTGGTGTTCCTGCTGTTCTCCCTGGGCCTGGAGTTCTCCCTGACCAAGATGCTCGCCCTGCGCCGCGTGGTGTTTGGCCTGGGCAGTTTGCAGGTATTGGGCTGCGGGGCGCTGCTGGGCATCTTGTTGATGATCCTGGGTGTGGCGCCAGGCGTCGCGTTGTTACTGGGCGCAGGGCTGGCGCTGTCATCCACGGCCATCGTCAGCAAGGAGTTGACCAGCCTCGGTGAAATCTTCAGCAGCCATGGCCAGAACGCGATTGGCGTGTTGCTGTTCCAGGATGTGGTAGCGGTGCTGTTGCTGACCCTGGTGCCGGTGTTTGCCGGCACCGGTGAACAAGCCTGGTACTGGGCGCTGCCACTGACCCTGGGCAAGACCGTGGTGTTGTTTGTCGGCTTGCTGCTCGCCAGTCGCTGGTTGTTGCCGCGCTTGTTTCATGAAGTCGCCGCCTCCCATTCGGCCGAGTTGTTTGTACTGCTAGCGCTGGTGATTGTGTTGCTGACCGCCTGGCTCACCCACCTGCTGGGGCTCTCCCCTGCCCTCGGCGCGTTCCTGGCCGGCATGCTGCTGGGAGAAAGCCACTACCGCCATCAGATCGAGGCAGATATCCGTCCGTTTCGCGACATCCTGCTGGGGCTGTTTTTCGTCAGCATCGGTATGCTGATCGACCTGCAACTGTTCGTCAGCCACAGCCTGTTGATCCTCGCCCTGACCCTCACCTTGATGCTGGTCAAAGGCTGTGTGGTCGCCGCGCTGGTCAAGCTGCGCGGCAGCGACAGCGAAACCGCCTGGCGCAGCGGCCTGGCGCTGGCCCAGGGCGGCGAGTTCTGCTTTGCATTGATGGCACAGATGCAACAGAGCCGGTTGATCCCGGATGAATTCAACGGCTTGCTGCTCGCCGCCACCTTCTGCTCGATGCTACTGACGCCGCTGCTGCTGCGTGCCGCGCCGGGCATTGCCCTGCGCCTGCACCGCAAGCCCAACCAGCAAGTACAACTGGAAGCCATCACCGCGCTCAACGCCGAGCTGCACGGCCATGCGGTGATCTGCGGCTATGGTCGCGTCGGCCAATCCATCGGGCGCTTTCTGCGCCAGGAACAACAGGCATTCATCGCTCTGGATGACGACCCGGAACGGGTACAGGAAGCCGCCACCGAAGACAGCAGCGTGCACTACGGTGATTGCCGGCGTGGCGCCTTGCTCAGTGCGGTCGGCCTGGAACGCGCGCGGTTGGTGGTGATTGCGGTGGACAACACCGATGTCGCGCTGGTGGTGTTGAAGGAAGCACGCCGGATCAACACCGAAGTGCCGATCCTGGTGCGCACCCGCGATGACAGCCAACTGGCTGAACTGAAGGCCGCAGGCGCCAGCGAAGTGGTGCCCGAACTGTTGGAGTCAAGCCTGATGCTCGCCTCCCACGCCCTGATCCTGCTGGGCCTGCCGGACCAACAGGTGCAGGCGCGGGTTGACGATGTGCGACACAACCGCTACCGCCTGCTGCACGGTTTTTATCGCCAGGCAGACCAGCCGATCAATCCTGACTGACCGCGCCGATCTTGTGGATCGACAGGTCCGCGCCGTAATACTCCTCTTCCTGGCTCAGGCGCAGCCCGTGCACGCGCTTGATCACGCCGTACACCAGCAGGCCACCGACCAGCGCGACCAGCACACCAAGGGCAGTGCCGATCAGCTGGCTGACCAGGCTGACACCGCCCAGGCCACCCAATGCCGTCTGGCCGAAGATGCCGCAGGCAATGCCACCCCACACGCCGCACAGGCCGTGCAGCGGCCACACGCCCAGCACGTCGTCGATCTTCCAGCGATCCTGGGCGGCGATAAAGAACCACACGAACAAACCACCGGCGACTGCGCCAGTGACCAGTGCGCCCACCGGGTGCATCAGGTCGGAACCCGCACAGATGGCCACCAGCCCGGCCAGCGGGCCGTTATGCAGGAAACCCGGATCGTTGCGGCCGATGATCAAAGCCGCGACGGTGCCGCCAACCATGGCCATCAGCGAGTTGACCGCCACCAGGCCACTGACGCCATTCAACGTTTGCGCACTCATCACGTTGAAACCAAACCAGCCGACAATCAGGATCCACGACCCCAATGCCAGGAACGGAATGCTCGACGGCGCGAACGCCACCAGGCGCCCTTCGCGGTAGCGCCCGTTGCGCGGGCCAAGCAGCAACACCGCCGCCAGCGCCAGCCAGCCGCCCATGGCGTGGACCACCACGGAGCCGGCGAAATCATGGAAGCTGGCGCCGAAGGTTGCGAGCAGCCAAGCCTGCAGGCCGAAATTGCCGTTCCACACCACGCCTTCGAAAAACGGGTAGATAAACGCCACGATCAACGCGGTTGCGCAGAGTTGCGGCGCAAACCGTGCACGCTCGGCAATCCCCCCGGAAATGATCGCCGGGATTGCTGCCGCGAAGGTCAGCAAGAAGAAGAACTTCACCAGGCCGTAGCCATGGTCGGCGCTGATCACCGCCGCCGGTTGCATGAAGCTCACCCCGTAGGAGATCCAATAGCCTATAAAGAAATAGGCCAAGGTGGAGATGGCGAAGTCGCTGAGGATCTTCGACAGGGCGTTGACCTGGTTCTTCTGGCGCACCGTGCCGACTTCGAGGAACGCGAAGCCAGCGTGCATGGCCAGGACCATGACCGCACCGATCAGGATAAACAGGGTGTTGGAGCTGTGGACAAGCGTGTCCACTGCACTTTGCACATTTTCCATGGAAGTTGGCAGGCCTGCAGTAGGGCAAAAAGCACCAAAGCGGTTCAAGCCCGGGTTGCGCGCACTAAATTGGCACCGCCGGTCCCGCCCCTCTGCAGAGGGCATGAACCGATTTAGCGCAGCGATCAACACAACAGGCCGTTGCCGACAGGGTTTTTCCGCGAGTTTCAGTTATTTAGGGTAAGGTTTTTCAAGGCTTCCTGCCCGACCGCCCGGATTCGGCGCAGGCCCCGGGGCCTGCGCACCAAGGCAAAGCAAAAGCTGTACCACACAATTGCACTGAACCTTCACCGACGCCGGTGACTCGAAACCACTAAGTACAAAACAGCCCATCAAGGAGATAACCATGGCCAGAAGAACTGCAAAGACTGCTCAAGAAATATTGATGGCGGATTTTCAAACCCTGGTGACTGATACCGAAAGGTTGCTGGACGACACCAAAGTGCTCGCCGGTGACCAGGCTGATGAGCTACGGGCCAAGATCCACGATACCCTGCTCCAGGCCCGCGAAACCCTCAAGCAGACTGAAGACTCGCTGCGTGAACGCGGCCAGGCGGCGGTCACTGCGACTGAAGATTACGTGCAAGCCAACCCTTGGCAGTCGGTGGGCATTGCCGCCGGCGTGGGCTTTCTGATCGGCCTGCTGGCCACAAGGCGCTAATCATGTCTATCGGCGAAACCGGCTCGTCCACGGGGACGACTTCAAGGCGCCTGGGCGCAGCCGTGCTGGGCTTGCTGCACAGCCACGTCGAGTTGTTCGGCATCGAATTGCAGGAACAGAAGGCTCGCACCGTCAGCCTGCTGCTGTTTGCCGGCCTGGCGCTGGTGTTTGCACTCCTGTTGCTGGTGGGGTTGTCGACACTGGTGATGATCCTGGTCTGGGACACCGGCTACCGCCTGACCGGAATCATCTGCCTCTGCGTGTTCTACAGCCTGGCCGCAGCCTTTTGCGGGGTGCGCTTGAAAGCGGCGGTGTTCGATGAGTCCACGCCATTCCACGCCACCCTCGAAGAGCTGGCCAATGACCGGGAGCGTCTGCTGCCATGAGCCTGACTGAAATGCCAAAAAACACGTCACGGCGGGAAATGCGCAAAGCGTTGATCAGGCTGCGCATGGAAATGCACCGTCAGGAAATCCGCCACGAGTCCCAGCAACTGATGCTGCCGTTGAACAAGGTGCGCAACCTGGGCAGTAACTGGCAGGACAGCCTTGGCATCAAGCACGCGCCGCTGTGGGGCGTGGCTGCGGTGACGCTGATGGGCTTTTTCACCGGCAAAGGCGCCAAGGGCGGCGGTATCAGCAGCCTGACACGCCTGGTGCGTCTCGGTGCCGGGTTGATCCCGCTGATCAAATTGGCCATGCAGGGCACTTCGCGCAAAAGTTGAGCCTGGCTGGCTGCATTCTTGCTAACAGAATCGGCCCGGCCCTCGTTTTCGAGGGCCGGGCCTTTTTTCAGCCACCTCGCTTAAGGAGGCCCCGTGATCGACGGGCAACCGCTCGCCTGCTTCCAGCCTTTTATCGATACCGCCACCGGCCGCATCGCCGGTGTCGAGGCCCTCGGCCGCCTGCGCCAGGCCGACGGGCGCCTGCAATCGGTGGGGCCGCTGTTCGCCGACCCGCGCACCCCAGGCGTGACCTTGCGCCGTCTCGACCGGCAGATTCGCGACAATGCCCTGAGCCGCTTGCATGAAGCACCCGCCGACTGGTTCCTGAGCCTGAACATCTCGCCGCGCTGGATCAACCGCCTGCGTCCGGGCCAAGCCCTGCCGAGCCTGAAACAGATTCACAGCCATGGTGTCGACCCGCGACGGATCGTGTTCGAGATCACCGAACTGGGTGGCGACATCCAGCGCCTGGCTGACGTGGTCGCGCGTTACCGCGAGGCCGGTGCGCGTATCGCCATCGATGACTTCGGCGCCGGCTATTCTCAGCTCGACCGGGTGCTGGCATTGCAACCAGACATTCTCAAGCTGGACATGCGCCTGTTCCAGGAAGCCGCCCGCGGCGGGCCGAGCAGCGAAGTGGTGCGGGCGCTGGCGCAGATGGCCGAGAAAACCGGCTGCTGGATCATTGCCGAAGGCGTGGAAACCGAAGCACAGTTGAGCTTCGCCCTGGAGTGCGGCTCGCGTTATGTGCAGGGCTATCTGTTTGCCCAGGCACAGTTGGACTGGTTTGCCGCCGACGCCTTCGTGCCGCGTTTTGCAGAGTTGCGCACCGTCTACGTTCAGCAAAAACTGGCGGAACGCGGGCGCATCATGCAATTGCGCCAGCAATTGGCCGAGCTGATGAAAATCCTGCAAACCTGGGCCCAGGCACAGGCGCCGCTGAGCCAATTACCCCAACTGCCGGCGTTCCCCTGGTTGCTGCGCTTCTACCAATGCGACCGACACGGCACTCAGCTGACGCCCAATTTCGAATGGCGCCAGGACGCCTGGCAGGCCGACAGCCTTTATCTGGGCCATAACTGGTCGTGGCGCCCGTATTTCTATCACCTGTTGGCCGAAGGGTGGGACGAGCGTCGTCTGACCCTCTCCTCGACCTACCGCGACGCGACCACCAACCAGTATTGCCTCACCGCCGGACAGTTCTTTGATAACGGTCAGCGTTTGCTGTTAATCGATATCGACGCGGCCGGGCTGTAGATTTTCGCTTGCCCAGCCCGCGCTGAACCGGGAAGCTGGGAGGGTCATTCACCGCACGGAGAGTACCCGCCTTGGATTGGCCCACCCTGCTGACTCGCGAACGTCTAGGCAAACCGCTGCACAGCCCGGAAGAACTGGGCCGTAGCCCGTTCCACAAAGACCATGACCGTATTATCTTCTCTGGCGCATTTCGCCGCCTGGGCCGCAAGACCCAAGTGCACCCGGTCTCCAGCAACGACCACATTCACACCCGCCTGACCCATTCCCTGGAGGTGAGCTGCGTAGGCCGCTCCCTCGGCATGCGCGTCGGCGAAACGTTGCGCAGCGCCCTGCCCGACTGGTGCGACCCGAGCGACCTGGGCATGGTGGTGCAATCGGCCTGCCTGGCCCATGACATCGGCAACCCCCCGTTCGGGCACTCCGGCGAAGACGCCATCCGCCATTGGTTCCAGCAGGCCGCAGGCCGCGGTTGGCTGGATGACATGAGCAGCGCCGAGCGTAATGACTTCCTCAATTTCGAAGGCAACGCCCAAGGCTTCCGCGTGCTCACCCAGCTTGAATATCACCAGTTCGACGGTGGCACGCGGTTGACCTACGCCACCCTGGGCACTTACCTGAAATACCCTTGGACCGCCCGCCACGCCGACTCCCTGGGCTACAAGAAACACAAGTTCGGTTGTTACCAGAGCGAACTGCCGATCCTCGAGCAGATCGCCCACAAGCTCGGCCTGCCGCAACTCGAAGAACAGCGCTGGGCCCGGCATCCGCTGGTGTATCTGATGGAGGCAGCAGATGACATCTGCTACGCCCTGATCGACCTGGAAGACGGCCTGGAAATGGAGTTGCTGGAGTACACCGAGGTCGAGTCGCTGCTGCTGGACCTGGTAGGCGATGACCTGCCGCAGACCTATCGCCAACTCGGCGCGCAGGACTCCCGGCGGCGCAAGCTGGCGATCCTGCGGGGCAAGGCTATCGAACACCTGACCAACGCGGCCGCGCGGGCCTTTGTCGAACAACAGGATGCCTTGCTCGCCGGTACCCTGCCCGGCGACCTGGTGGAGCACATGCACGGCCCGGCCAAGCGTTGCGTGCTGGACGCCAAGGACATGGCGCGCAAGAAGATCTTCCAGGACAAGCGCAAGACATTGCATGAAATCGGCGCCTACACCACCTTGGAAATTCTGCTGAACGCCTTTTGCGGCGCAGCCCTGGAGCAGCATGGCGGGCGTACGCCGTCGTTCAAGAATCGGCGCATTCTCGACCTGCTGGGTAACAACGCGCCAAATCCCCAATGGCCTTTGCACGCCTCGTTCCTGCGCATGATCGACTTCATCGCCGGCATGACCGACAGCTATGCCACCGAAATGGCCCGTGAAATGACCGGGCGCTCCAGCCCCCAATGACGAGTACGATCAAGCCGCCTGTTATCCGAGAGGAATCGACCTACGAAGGGAACAGAGCGGCCTGATCGAATTCGCACAGGCACCTGCTGAATAATCACGCACGCTCCGGGCGACCCAGGCGAACAGTTCCTACGCGCCCTCCATCGACGCTTGACTCACCGTGTGCCCCCAATGCCCAGTTATCCGCTTCGTATCCTGCTGGTGGAGGATCATCCCTTTCAACTCCTCGCCACCCAGTGCCTGCTCAGAAGCTTCGGCTTCGCACGAGTAACCCCGGCCGAGAACGCCGAACAGGCTATCTGTTTGATGTCGCGGGCCGAGATACCCTTCGACATCATCCTGTGCGATCAATGCCTGCCCGACCTGCCGGGACTCGAGCTGATTGAAATCGCCAGTCGCCGACGCTTTACCACAACTGCCATCCTCCTGAGCGGACTGCCCGCGACAGAACTCGCCGCCCTGATCGCCCAAGCGGTGGACCGTGGCCTGCCATTGCTCGGCTATTTGTCAAAGCCGCTGAACAAAGATGAGCTGGCACGTTTGATCTGCCCATTACTCAGATCGCACATGTAGGATTTTAAACGTCAGGTCCCGAAGAAAAAGCTCTGTACCGAGCCAGCTAATTCTATAGCGGCAACATTTAATTCATTCCCCTCACAAGCGCTGGCATATCACTTCGCACAGCCTGAGCAACGTGTAGGTATTTACCTTTTTTAATGTAGGAACTTTCCTGTTTTATATCTACTCCCCCCTGAGCTCATGCTCCTGCCTCCCCTTCTGAGCTAATGTGCCCGCTTTATTTGCACTTGCACGGAATGTGATCATGAACTCAGTTTTTATTATCGATGACCACCCGGTTATACGGCTTGCCATCCGAATGTTGTTGGAACACGAAGGTTACAAAGTGGTGGGAGAAACAGACAACGGATGCGATGCCATACAAATGGTCCGCGAATGCTTGCCTGACCTCATCATCCTCGATATCAGCATCCCCAAGCTCGACGGGCTCGAGGTGCTCTGCCGGTTCAATGCCATGAACACGCAGATGAAAACCCTGATCCTGACGGCCCAATCCCCCACCTTGTTCGCCACACGCTGCATGCGCTCGGGCGCCGACGGCTACGTGTGCAAGGAAGGCGACCTGAGCGAATTGCTGAGTGCCATCCGCGCGGTGTTGTCCGGCTACAACTACTTCCCCAGCCAGGCGCTGAACAGCAGCGGTGCAGACGGCGTCGAGTCCCAGGAACTTGAACTGTTCAAGAACGTCAACGACCGCGAACTTATGGTTTTGCAACTTTTTGCACAAGGCCGCACCAACAAGGAAATTGCAAAAGGTATGTTTCTGAGCAACAAAACAGTAAGCACTTACAAAAAGAGGCTGATGCAAAAACTTCAAGCCAAATCCTTGGTAGAACTTATCGAGATGGCAAAACGAAACGCGCTAGTGTGAGAAAGCGGATGCCCAGGCGTATAAAGGACTATCTGATTATATTGAGTGCCGGTTTGTGCTTCAGCACCGCCGTGCTCGCGAACCATCAAACGGGCCCGGAACACTTCACCTTGTTGAGCCGTGCAGGCTCCGTTCAACTGGAAACAAACCTTAACAAGACCCAGCGCCAATGGCTGCAAAACAAGCGCGAACTGGTGTTGGGCACTGCGGCCCCTGACTATCCTCCATTCGACCTCACGTCCAGCGGTCGCGACTACGAAGGACTTACCGCTGATTACGCCGGCCTGTTGGCCAAGGCGCTGGCCTTGCCAGTGAAGGTACTGCGCTACCCTTCCCGTGAAGCGGCCATCCGTGCGCTCGAAATCGGGGATATCGATTTACTGGGCTCCTCCAACGGCTTCGAGGCGGCGAACCCGAATCTCACGCTGTCCGAACCCTATGCCGTCGACCAACCGGTGCTGGTCACCCGCGAAGGTGAAACCCGCAGCCTGAACGATGGCCTGGCCGGCATGCGCCTGGCCCTGGTCTACCACTACCTGCCCTTGGCGGAAGTGGAAAAGCTGTACCCCAAGGCAATCATCCGTGCCTACCCCTCTTATCAAAATGCCCTGAATGCGGTGGCGTTCGACCAGGCAGACGTCTTCCTTGGCGATACCATTTCCACCCATTACATGATCAACAAGGGTTACCTGAAGAACATCCGCATGGCCAACTTCGGTAAACACGAAGCCTACGGGTTCAGCTTCGCCATGTCCCAACATCAACGCACCCTCTTGAGTATTGTCGACGCGGTTCTGACCACCGTGCCCATGAACGAACGGGAAATGATCGCCAAGCGCTGGAGTGCCGGCAGCGACATCTTGCTGTCCGACCAGAAGCTGCAACTGACCCAACGTGAAGAGCGCTGGTTGAAAGACCATCCGGTAGTCAAGGTGGTCGTGAATGAAACCTTCGCACCACTGACCTTTTTCGATGCCGATGGCAACTTCCGCGGCATCACCGCCGACCTGCTGGAATTGGTCCGCCTGCGCACCGGGCTGCGCTTCGAGATCCAGCGCGAACGCGACGTCAACGCAATGATCGAGCAGGTGGACACCGGCAAGGCCGACATCATCGGTGCCATCGTGCCCAGCGCCGAGCGGGAGGCGCAACTGAACTTCAGCCGCCCCTACCTGGAAAACTCCTATGTCCTGCTGACACGCAAAGAACCCAATGCACCCTCGAACCTGGAGCAGATGGCCGGCAAACGCCTGGCAATCACGCCAGGCAATCCTCTGGAGGCTATTCTTCGTCGCGATTTTCCCCAGGTCCAACTGGTCAAAGCCAGCGACACCTTCAAGGCTTCGGAACTGTTGGCCCAGGGACACGTGGAAGGCGCGGTGAACTCCCTGGTAGTCGCCAACTACTTCCTGTCGTCCCAGGTGTTCCAGGACAAGCTGCAGATGAGCACGAGCATCGGCACCTTCCCGGCCACGTTTGCCCTGGCCACATCCCGTAGCGCCACCGAACTCAGCTCGATTCTCGACAAGGCCTTGTTGAGCATCGCTCCGGATGAACTGGGGGTGATCAACAGCCGCTGGCGGGGCTACACCGCCGCCTCCGACAGTTATTGGCGCAACTACCACCAACTGATAGCCCGTATCATCATCGGCACCGGGCTGCTACTGCTGATCTCCCTGGCCTGGAACGCCTACATGCGCCGTCAGATCAAGCACCGCAAGATGGCCGAGCGTGCCCTCAACGATCAGTTCGAATTCATGCGCGCGCTGGTCAATGAAACCCCGCACCCCATCTATGTGCGCGATCGTAAAGGCCTGCTGCAGACATGCAATGACAGCTACCTGCAAGTGTTCGAAGTCAAACGGGAGGACGTGATCGGCAAAAGTGCCCTGCAGATGAGCGAAGCCCTCGAGACGGACGCGGAGCAGTACCATGCCGACTACCAGCGGGTAATGGCCGAAGGTAACCCGCTGATCCTGGACCGCACCCTGCATATTCGCGGGAAGAAACTGACGATCTATCATTGGATTCTGCCCTACCGCGACTCTACCGGGGAGGTGCAGGGAATCATCGGTGGCTGGATTGACATCAGCGAGCGCCGCCAATTGTTCGATGAGATCCGCGCGGCCAAAGAGCGCGCCGACGAAGCCAATCGGGCCAAGAGCACGTTCCTCGCTACCATGAGCCATGAAATACGCACGCCGATGAACGCGGTGATCGGCATGCTGGAGCTGACCCTCAAACGCGCCGACCATGGCCACCTGGATCGCCCGGCCATCGAAGTTGCCTACAACTCGGCCAAGGATCTGCTGGAGCTGATCGGCGATATCCTGGACATCGCACGTATCGAATCCGGCCGCCTGAGCCTGGCGCCGGAACGGGTCAACCTGCGCGAGGTGATCGAGTCGGTGGTGCGTGTCTTCGACGGCCTGGCGCGCCAGAAAACCCTCAGCCTGTCCCTAGAGTTCAAGCCCGACCAGGACGACACCGAAGTCCTGATCGACCCGCTGCGCTTCAAGCAGGTGCTGTCGAACCTGATCAGCAATGCCATCAAGTTCACCGAACGTGGCCAGGTAAAAATCCGCGTCGAAGTATTGCGCACCGAACTGGCGCAACAGGTCGAGATGAAGCTGGTGGTGGAGGATACCGGGATAGGTATCAGCCGCGACGATCAGAAACGCCTGTTCGAACCCTTTGCCCAGGCCGACAATTCCGGGCAGCTCGCCAGGAGCGGCGCGGGCCTGGGGCTAGTGATCTGCCGCAGCCTGTGCGCAATGATGGGGGGAGAACTGAGCCTGAGCAGCGTGCCCATGGTGGGCACCCAGGTGCATGTCAACCTGCGAATGCCGCGACTGCTGCCGGAACAGGCAGCCGATGAACAGAAACCCGAGAAGCCCGCAACCACGCCGGTGCTCAATGTGCTGGTGGTGGACGACCATCCCGCCAACCGCTTGCTGATGTGCCAGCAACTGGGCTACCTGGGCCACCAGTTCACGGCAGCCCAGAATGGCGCAGCCGGTTTCCAGGCCTGGCGCCAGGAACGCTTCGACCTGGTCATCGCCGACTGCAACATGCCTATCATGAATGGCTACGAGTTGAGTCGTTCGATCCGCGAATACGAACAGCGCGAGCAACTGCCACCGTGCGTGGTGCTTGGGTTTACCGCCAATGCACAGCCTGAAGAGAAACAACGCTGTGCTCAGGCCGGTATGAACGATTGCCTGTTCAAACCCATCAGCCTCACGACTCTGGAGCGACAACTGGCGCAGATCGCCCCTCAAACAGTGGAGTTGCACCTGGACCTTGGCAACTTCGAGGCCTTGACCGGCGGCGACCCACAGCTGAATAGGCGACTGCTGGAGGAGCTGTTGAGCAGCAGCCGGAACGATCGCCAGGCACTGACCGCACTGATAACCGCACACGCCCCGCTTCAGGAGATCATTGAGCAGGCCCACAAGATCAAGGGTGCCGCCCGTATTGTTCAGGCGGCCTCATTGGCCGGGCAGTGTGAAGCCCTCGAACAGGCGTGTGCCCGTGGCGATGACTGGACGTTAATCGAGGCGGGTGCGAAAACCCTGGAAAAGTTCATGTTGGAACTGGAAAGGTTGCTGCAAGTGCAGCTCCACAGCCTAGAGGGTCAGTAAGGGGCATTGCTGCCCCTTGCGTGATCAGCAGTCGGTCAGACGCAGGAAAATCGCCGCCAGCTGTTCAATGCCCGCCTGGTCCTGGAGCGTAAAGCGTGCAAGCGACGGGCTGTCGAGGTCAAGAACGCCAACCAGCTTGCCGTCCTTGACCAAAGGCACCACCAGCTCACTGTTCGATGCGCTGTCGCAGGCAATGTGCCCGGGAAACGCATGCACATCCTCCACCCGCTGGGTTTGCCGCGTTACGGCCGCCGCCCCGCAGACCCCGCGACCGAAGGGAATGCGCACACAGGCGATCTGGCCCTGGAACGGTCCGAGCACCAGTTCTTCGTTGCGGTTGAGATAGAAGCCGGCCCAGTTCAAGTCGCCCAGCTGATTGAACAGAAACGCAGAAAACTGCGCACTGTTGGCGATGAAGTCGCGCTCATCGGCCAGCAGCGACTCCAGTTGCGCGCAGAGCATCGGATAGCCATCCAGGTCGGTGCCAGCGCTGTGTAGATTGATCATGGTTGAAGCTCCAACAATTTAAGGCCTACCCAGTAACGGGCAAATTGGTACGCGCAACGGCCGTTGCGGTTACCGCGTCCGGTCGCCCAGCGCACGGCGAGGATGTCGAGGGCTTCATCGCGCTGCCATTGCAAACCAGCCTTGCTCGCCAGCTCGCCGATCCAGTGCTCCACCACATCCAGGAAATGCTCCTGGGTAAACGGATAGAACGACAGCCACAGGCCAAAACGGTCGGACAAGGCAATTTTGTCTTCCACCGCTTCGCTGGGGTGCAGCTCGCCATCCACGCGTTTCCAGTTGTCATTGTCGCTTTGGTTCTCCGGGACCAGGTGACGGCGGTTGGAAGTCGCGTACAGCAGTACGTTTTCCGGAGCCTGTTCGAGGGAGCCGTCCAGCACGCTTTTCAGCACGCGGTAATCGCCTTCGCCGGCCTCGAACGACAGGTCATCACAGAACAGGATAAAGCGCTGCGGCAACTTGATCAGTTGCTCGACCACACGCGGCAGATCAGCGAGATGATCACGCTCGATTTCGATCAGGCGCAGGCCCGCCTTGGCGTGCTGGGCCAGCAACGCGCGCACCATGGACGATTTACCCGTGCCGCGCGAACCCCACAGCAGTGCATGGTTGGCGGGCAGGCCATCGATAAATTGCTGGGTATTGCGCGCCAGTGTTTCACGTTGCTTGTCCACGCCAATCAGGTCGGACAGGCGCATGTCCAGGCTCACGTCCAGCGGCAACAGGAAACCACTGCGGCCTTCGCGCTGCCAGCGCGCCGCCAGGCACTGGTTCCAATCGATGGCCTGGCGCGGCGCGGGCAACAATGGCTCCAGGCGGGCGAGCACGGTTTCAGCCCGTTCAAGAAAGGCATTCAATCGAGAGTCCACGATTATTCCTCTGGCAAGTTCTTGCAAAAGATGGCGTATTGGCAACCCTGCGGCAGACCGCACGAGGCTGCGTAAAAAACGATTCATGCCGGGTAAGCCAGAGCTTGTGGATGTTCAGCTATGCTTGCCGGGCGAAGGGAAACGTGAAGTGGTTCAACACTCGATGGATATCAAGTTCGCCCACCGCTTGTCTTATAAACAAGCCAGATTGACTGTGCTGGTCGGTTTCGTCTTGGGAACCTTGCTCAGCCTGATCCAGATCGGTATTGATTATGCCAGCGAAGACGCATCCATCAACCGTGAAATTCGCTCGCTGATCGAAATCAGCCACAACCCCGCGTCACGCATCGCCTACAACATCGACGCCGAACTGGCCCAGGAACTGACCCTGGGCCTTTTGCACTCCCCCGCCATCGTTCACGCCCAGTTGATCGACAACAACGGCGTGGTGCTGGCCGATGTCGACCGACCGCGCAAAGAAAGCACCTACCGCCATATCAGCGACTTCCTGTTCGGTGCCAACCGTCAGTTTGAGGACCGCCTGTTCCTCAGCCACATGCCCAACGAATCCCTTGGCGTGCTGCGCCTGGATGTGGATACCTACGCCTTTGGCAGCCGCTTTCTGCGCCGTGCCGAGATCACGCTACTCAACGGCTTCGCCCGCAGCCTGTTGCTGACCGGCATCCTGCTGGGCTTGTTCTACGTGATGTTGACCCAGCCTCTGGTGCGCATTATCCGCGAGCTGAGCAATCGCCGGCAGGCCCGCCTGGACTGCCCACCGGGCCACGAGCACGACGAAATCGGCGTGCTCGTGAACGTCGCCAACCAGCAGTTCGAAAACATGGAGACAGAGATCCAGCAACGCCGTCACGCTGAAGATCGGCTGACCGAATACCTGGGGCAACTGGAAGATATCGTCTCTGCCCGCACCCTGGAGCTCAAGGCCAGCAACCAGCGACTGAGCCAGTCCAACGACGAACTGGAAGCCGCAAAGATGCATGCACTGGGCATGGCCCAGGCGCGGGCGGCCTTCCTGGCCAACATGAGCCATGAGATTCGCACCCCGCTCAATGGCCTGCTGGGGATGATCGCGCTGTCGCTGGACAGCCCACTCAACGCCGAGCAACGCCAGCAACTGTCCATTGCCCATGACTCTGGCAAAGTGCTGGTGGAGCTGCTCAACGATATCCTCGACCTCTCCAAGTTCGACGCCGGCCAGTTGGAGCTGGAGCGCATCCCGTTCGATTTGGGCTCACTGGTGGAAGACACCGCCAACCTGTTGTCGCAGAACGCGGCGCCGAGCGTCGAACTGACCTGCCTGATCGACCCGCAGTTTCCCGCCCAGGTCTTGGGCGACCCGACCCGCGTGCGGCAAATCGTTAGTAACCTGCTGTCCAACGCCTTGAAATTCACCCGCTTCGGCCGTGTGGATGTTCGCCTCAGCGCGCAGGAGGGCCGGGTACGCATCGAGGTGTGTGATACCGGCATCGGCATTGCGCAGGAAGCTCAGGTGAAGATCTTCCAACCCTTCACCCAGGCCGGCGCCGGCATCACCCGCCAGTTTGGCGGCACGGGCCTGGGCCTGGCGTTGACGCACAACCTGTGTGAAGCGATGCAGGGCCGCTTGAGCATCAGCTCGGAGGTGGGCTTCGGCAGCCAGTTCTGCGCCGACCTGCCATTGCCGACCCATTTGCCTGCGGTGCAACCGACACCGCTCAAGGGGGAAGTCATCGCCATTACCAGTGCCGGCAGTGGCCTCACAGAGCTGCTCACCACCCTGCTGCCCCACTGGGGGCTGACACCGCACTGCTACACGCAAGACGATGACTTGAGCGGACAAGCCCCGGACCTGCTGATCACCGACTGCCCCGAATGCCTGTTCCGCCTGCGCCCCGCCATTAGCGCGCCGATCCTGCTGGTGACCGCCTATGGCAATTTCATGCCCAGCGAAGAAGTCGCGGCACTGGCGCCGTTGCAGCAACAGGCGCGCCCATTGAGCCGCAACGCGCTGTATCAGATCCTGCAACGCAACCTGCGCAGCGAAGCGCAACTGATCCTCGACCCGATCCAGATGGACGCCGCGCCCCTGATGCACCGGGCGCGCATCCTGCTGGTGGAGGACAACCCGGTCAACCAACTGGTGGCCAAGGGCATGCTCAGCAAACTGGGGTGTGAGGTGATCGTGGCCGCCCACGGTGGCGAAGCACTCAGGTTTCTTGAGGAACAACCCTTCGACATGGTGCTGATGGACTGCAATATGCCAGTGATGGATGGTTACGAGGCCAGCCGACAGATCCGTCGCAGCGGGCGCTGGCCGGACCTGCCGATTGTCGCACTGACCGCCAACGCCCTGTCGGAAGAACGCGAGCGTTGCCGGGCTGCAGGCATGAATGACTACCTGGCCAAGCCATTTCGCCGCGAGGAGCTCAGCGGCTTGCTGGATCTATGGGTGCCGAAGGCGACAAGTCTTTGATCTGCCGGAGCAACTGGTCCAGGCCATCGCGCAACATGTCGGCCTGGTTCAGGTCGATGCCGCTGTCGCACAGCAGCCGGGTTTTCAGGCCATGGGCCTGGTCGCGCAATTGCACACCGCTTTCGCTCAGGCTCAGGTGCACTTCGCGTTCATCCCTGGCGCTGCGTTGACGCCTGACCCAGCCGAGCTGCTCGAGGCGCTTGAGCAGCGGCGTGAGCGTGCCAGAGTCGAGCATCAGGCGCTCCCCCAAGGCCTTGACCGTGGGTAGCGCCGGCGTCGTGGCATGCCACTCCCATAGCACCAGCATCACCAGGTACTGCGGGTAGGTCAGGCCCAGTTGATCGAGCATCGGCTTGTAGGCTCGGGTCACCGCCCGGGAAGCTGCGTAGAGCTTGAAACACAGTTGATGGTCGAGCGCCAGGGAGACAGTCATTTGAGCAGGGCTTCGATCTCTTGGGTGAGGTCCTGGGGCTTGGTGGTCGGGGCAAAACGCTTGACCACCTGGCCGTCACGACCGATCAGGAACTTGGTGAAGTTCCACTTGATCCCCTTGGAACCCAGCAGACCCGGTGCCTGCTTTTTCAGCTGTACGAACAAAGGGTGGGCGTCGCTGCCATTCACGTCGATCTTTTTGAACAGCGGGAAGCTGACACCAAAATTCAGCTCGCAGAATTCGGAAATCGCGCCTTCGTTACCGGGCTCTTGCTTGCCGAACTGGTTGCAAGGAAAACCCAATACCACCAAACCCTGGTCCTTGTACTGCTGCCAGAGTTGCTCCAGGCCTTTGTACTGCGGGGTGAAGCCGCACTTGCTGGCGGTGTTGACCACGAGGATGGCCTTGCCGGCGAAATCGGCCAAGGTCTTTTGCTCACCCTTGATGGTGGTGCAAGGAATACTCAGCAGGTTGTTGCTCATGGCAGTGCCTCGGATAGCGGGGAAAGAAGGAAAAAGATAGTCGCCAATTAAATTGCGTGCAATTTAATTGGCGAAATTGATACCTCGCTATTACCCCTCCCTTGCAGGAGCCCGTCTTGCCGGGCTCCTGCAGGGTGCAGCGCGGTTCAATTCAACGCGGAACGAGGTCCAGGCACACCGAGTTGATGCAGTAACGCAAGCCGGTCGGCGGCGGGCCGTCCGGGAACACATGCCCCAGGTGCGCATCGCATTTGGCGCAGGTAACTTCGGTGCGGATCATGCCGTGGCTGACGTCGCGGATCTCGATCATCGCGCTCTCGGCAATCGGCTCGTAGAAGCTAGGCCAGCCACAGCCCGCATCGAACTTGGTGCTGGAATCGAACAGCGGTTCGTTGCAGCAAATGCAGTGGTACACGCCATCCGTGGTGGTGGCGTTGTACTTGCCGGAGAACGGGCGCTCAGTGCCCTTCAGTCGACAGACCTGATATTGCGCGGGGTCGAGCATCTCCCGCCATTCCTCCAGCGTTTTATCCAACTTTTCCATCGGTACACCTCGGCAACTGAAAAAGCCTGATCTGTGTCTTTTCCATGGATCAGGCGGCACGTATGATTGCGCCTCTTCAAAACGCCAGTCTGGCACCCGCGCTACCGGCATTCAAACGTATTTATGGGTGCGGCCTTCGCAGGATTCACAGTACGGTAGTGCCCACACCGTCTGGATCGTTCATTTTCAGGATCACATCGCCATGCAGGTCAGCAAATCGAACAAGCTCGCCAACGTCTGCTACGACATTCGCGGCCCAGTGCTCAAGCACGCCAAACGCCTGGAAGAGGAAGGCCATCGCATCCTCAAGCTGAACATTGGCAACCCGGCGCCCTTTGGTTTCGAAGCGCCGGACGAAATCCTCCAGGACGTGATCCGCAACCTGCCCACCGCCCAGGGCTACAGCGACTCCAAAGGCCTGTTCAGTGCGCGCAAGGCCGTGATGCAGTACTACCAGCAGAAGCAGGTCGAAGGTGTCGGCATCGAAGACATCTACCTGGGCAATGGCGTGTCCGAGCTGATCGTGATGTCCATGCAGGCCCTGCTCAACAATGGCGACGAAGTACTGGTACCGGCGCCGGACTACCCATTGTGGACCGCCGCCGTGACCCTGGCCGGTGGCCACCCGGTGCACTACCTGTGTGACGAAGGCGCCGACTGGTTCCCGGACCTGGCCGACATCAAGGCCAAGATCACCCCGAATACCAAGGCCCTGGTGATCATCAACCCGAACAACCCGACCGGCGCCGTGTATTCCAAGGAAGTGCTGCTGGGCATGCTCGAACTGGCACGCCAGCACAACCTGGTGGTGTTCTCCGACGAGATCTACGACAAGATCCTCTACGATGACGCCGTACACGTGTGCACCGCCTCCCTGGCGCCAGACCTGCTGTGCCTGACCTTCAACGGCCTGTCCAAGTCTTACCGCGTGGCGGGTTTCCGTTCCGGCTGGATCGCCATCTCTGGTCCCAAGCACAACGCCCAGAGTTATATCGAAGGCATCGACATGCTGGCCAACATGCGCCTGTGTGCCAACGTGCCGAGCCAGCACGCCATCCAGACCGCCCTGGGCGGCTACCAGAGCATCAATGATCTGGTATTGCCCCAAGGCCGCCTGCTGGAGCAGCGCAACCGTACTTGGGAACTGCTCAATGCAATCCCGGGCGTCAGTTGCGTGAAACCCATGGGGGCGTTGTACGCGTTCCCGCGGATCGACCCAAAGGTATGCCCGATCCTCAACGACGAAAAGTTCGTGCTCGACCTGTTGCTGTCGGAAAAACTGCTGGTGGTGCAAGGCACCGCGTTCAACTGGCCGTGGCCGGATCACTTCCGTGTGGTGACGTTGCCGCGCGTGGATGACCTGGACATGGCCATCGGTCGTATCGGCAACTTCCTCAAGTCCTATCGCCAGTAAGAGAAACGGCGCCGTACGACCGACAATCGGTCGTACGGCGAGTATCTGGCAACACTTCTCTTCCTCTCCCCTGCCCTGCCACTTCACCGACGCCGCAAAAACCACTCGCCCCCTAAATCAAAGGGCTTCAAGGCAACGATGAACCAATCGAACGATCTTTTCCCCGTCGGAAATTCCCTTCAAGCCTCTACATTCCGGCTGTAGGACACAGTTTGAAATAGTCGCTCGGTTGAATCACCCTATGCGGCACCTTATATACCCCGCAGTACGCGACATATTAAGCATGAGGAGAACTCTACAACCATGATGCGCATCCTGCTGTTCTTGGCCACTAACCTTGCGGTCGTGCTGATTGCCAGCATCACCTTGAGCCTTTTCGGCTTCAACGGGTTCATGGCGGCCAACGGGGTTGACCTGAACCTCAATCAGCTGCTGGTTTTCTGTGCGGTCTTTGGTTTCGCCGGCTCGCTGTTCTCGCTGTTCATCTCCAAGTGGATGGCGAAGATGAGCACCAGCACCCAGGTCATCACCCAGCCACGTACCCGGCATGAGCAATGGTTGCTGCAGACCGTCGAGGAGTTGTCCCGCGAGGCCGGCATCAAGATGCCTGAAGTCGGGATCTTCCCGGCCTATGAAGCCAACGCCTTTGCCACCGGCTGGAACAAGAACGACGCACTCGTTGCAGTCAGCCAGGGCATGCTGGAACGCTTCTCCTACGACGAAGTGAAAGCCGTGCTGGCCCACGAAATCGGCCACGTAGCCAATGGCGACATGGTCACCCTGGCGCTGGTCCAGGGTGTGGTGAACACCTTCGTGATGTTCTTCGCGCGGATCATCGGCAACTTTGTCGACAAGGTGATCTTCAAGAACGAAGGCGGCCGCGGCATTGCCTACTTCGTGGCGACCATCTTTGCCGAGCTGGTGCTGGGTTTCCTGGCCAGCGCAATCACCATGTGGTTTTCGCGCAAACGGGAGTTCCGTGCAGACGAAGCCGGTGCACGCCTGGCCGGTACAGGGGCAATGATCGCAGCGCTGCAACACCTGCGTTCCGAACAAGGCCTGCCGGTGCATATGCCGGACAGCCTGACCGCCTTCGGCATCAACGGCGGTATCAAGCAAGGCATGGCTCGCCTGTTCATGAGCCACCCGCCGCTGGAAGAGCGGATCGACGCGTTGCGTCGTCGGGGCTGACAGGCAACACAAAAAAGGGCGATCTGATCGCCCTTTTTTGCAGGTCTGAAGGCCTCATCGGGGGCAAGCCCCCTCCCACACTTAAAGGTTTTCACAGATCAAAATGTGGGAGGGGGCTTGCCCCCGATAGCGATGGAAAATTCAGCGCCTGGTCAACTGATACACCCGTTCATCCAGCCGCGTGACGCCGTCCTGCACGAACTTCCAGCTCTCGCCCAGGATGTCTTGTTCTTCCAGCACCTCCAAGGCCCAGTGCGCACCCAGCAACACCTTCACCTCGTCATCCGTTACTGCAAACGGTGGTCCGGCTTTTTGCGTCTGGTCGTAATCGAGGGTGATCAACAGCCCCTCGCAACCTGGACGCAACAGACTGTTCAGATGCTCGGCATACCGCACACGCATCAGCGGCGGCAAGGCGATGAGGGCGGCGCGGTCATAAAGCGCAGCGCAATCGGCCAGCGCCTCAGCATCAAGGGTGAAGAAGTCGCCACACCACACCTCGATCAAGCCCGCCTGATACACCGCAAAGGTGCCCCGTTGCGTGATACGGGGCACAAGGTCCTGTTCGTCGAAAAACGCCTCGACCGCCTGCTCCGACAGCTCCACACCCAATACTCGCAGCCCCTGGCTGGCCAGCCACATCAAGTCCAGGCTTTTGCCACACAAGGGCACCAACACCTGCGCGCCCTCGGCCAGGCCCAGTTGCGGCCAATGTCGTTGTAGATACGGATTGACCTTGGGTTGGTGAAAGCCGATCTGGTTGCTTGCCCAGCGGTCCTGCCAAAATTTAGGCTCCATAGATCACCCCGAAAATTCGATCAAAAGGCACTAAAACTTATATTAGATTTAGATCAATGATCTGATTGAAGATGGGCCCATGTTAACGCTCAGGACCCTCCTTATGTTGCCCAGCCTGTTTATCTCCCACGGGTCGCCCATGCTCGCCCTGCAACCCGGCGCCAGCGGCCCGGCGCTGCAACAGCTAGCGGCCGAGCTGCCCCGACCGAAGGCCATCGTGGTGGTGTCGGCGCACTGGGAAAGCCCTGAACTTCTGGTCAGCGGCAGCGCAGCGCCCGAAACCTGGCACGACTTCGGCGGCTTCCCCCGCGAGCTGTTTGCCGTGCAGTACCCGGCACCGGGTGACCCGCAACTGGCCGGCAAGATTGTCGAGCTGCTGCACGCCGATGGCCTGAATGCGCGCATCGATGACCGTCGCCCCTTCGACCATGGCACCTGGGTCCCGCTGTCGCTGATGTACCCGGCGGCGGATATCCCGGTGGTGCAGGTGTCTTTGCCGAGCCGCATGGGCCCAGCCCTGCAGACCCGTGTCGGACATGCCCTTGCGGGCCTGCGTGAGCAAGGCGTGTTGTTGATCGGCTCCGGCAGCATCACCCACAACCTGGGCGAGTTGGACTGGCATGCAGGCCCGGAGAGCATCGAGCCATGGGCGCGGAATTTCCGGGACTGGGTGGTGGACAAGCTGGCAGCCAACGATGAAACCGCGCTGCACGACTATCGCCGCCAGGCACCGAATGCCGTGCGTAGCCACCCCAGTGATGAACACTTGCTGCCCCTGTACTTTGCCCGTGGCGCCGGTGGCGAATTCAGCGTGGCGCACCAGGGATTCACCATGGGCGCGCTGGGGATGGACATCTACCGCTTCGGCTAAAGTAAATTTCAGGCAAAAAAATCCCCGAACCAGTCGGGGATTTTTTTTGTGCGATCAATCAGCCCAAGGGCGGATCAATCTTCGCGGTAGCGACGCAGTTTGAGCTGCTTACCGGCAACGCGAGTGTCTTTGAGCTTGGTCAGCAGTTTTTCCAGACCGTCTTCCGGCAGTTCCACCAGGGAGAAGCTGTCACGGACCTGGATGCGACCGATGGCTTCACGTGCCAGACCACCCTCATTGAGGATAGCGCCCAGCAGGTTCTTGGCAGCGATGCCATCACGCGCGCCCAGCGCGGTACGGCAACGCGCACGGCCTTCAGCCAATGGAACCGGAGCGCGACGCTCACGATCACCACGGTCTGGACGGTCGCCGGAACGCTCCGGACGATCACCGCGCGGTGCGCTGTTCGGCACCAGTGGACGTTCTTTCTCGATGGCCGCCAGGGTCAGGGCTTGACCGTTGGTTGCCTTGCGCAGCAGGGCTGCAGCCAGGGCACGCGGGGTGCAACCGATGTCGGCGGTCAGGCGGTCCAGCAGGTCGCCGTGGGTCGATTCAGCGTCAGCCACCAGTGGTGCCAGGCTGTTGGTCAGTTTCTTGATGCGGGCATCGAGGACTGCCTGGGCATCCGGCAGGCGCACTTCAGCGACTTTCTGACCGGTCACACGCTCGATCACTTGCAGCATGCGGCGCTCACGCGGCGTCACCAGCAGCAGTGCACGACCTTCGCGACCGGCACGGCCGGTACGGCCGATACGGTGCACGTAGGACTCCGGGTCGTACGGCATGTCAACGTTGAACACGTGGGTGATACGTGGAACGTCGAGGCCACGGGCAGCAACGTCGGTCGCTACAACGATGTCCAGGCGGCCATCCTTGAGGGAGTCGATCACGCGCTCACGCTGGTTCTGGGCGATGTCACCGTTCAGCGCAGCGGCTTTGTAGCCTTTGGCTTCCAGGGCACTGGCCAGGTCCAGGGTCGCTTGCTTGGTGCGCACGAACATGATCAGGGCGTCGAAGTCTTCGACTTCCAGCAGGCTCAATACAGCCGAGGTCTTCTGGTCAGCGTGAACCAACAGGTGAGCCTGTTCGATCGCGGTAACGGTCTGGGTCTTGGTCTGGATCTTCACGTGTTGCGGATCGCGCAGGTGGCGTTCGGCAATGGCACGGATCGACTGTGGCAGGGTGGCCGAGAACAGTACGGTCTGACGGGTTGGTGGCAGTGCCTTGAAGATGACTTCCAGGTCATCCATGAAGCCCAGCTTCAACATTTCGTCAGCTTCGTCCAGAACCAGGTGGTTCACGGTCGACAGGACTTTCTCGTCACGACGCAGGTGGTCGCACAGGCGGCCCGGGGTGGCGACAACGATCTGTGCGCCATTGCGGATTGCCTTGAGTTGCGGGCCCATAGGCGCGCCGCCGTAAACGGCCACAACGGTTACGCCTGGCATTTGCTTGGCGTAGGTTTCAAAAGCGGTTGCTACTTGCAGCGCCAACTCACGAGTTGGCGCCAGGATCAGGGCTTGCGGTTCGCGCTTGGCAGGATCGATGCAGTGCAGGATAGGCAGGGCGAACGCGGCGGTTTTACCGGTACCGGTTTGCGCCTGGCCAATCATGTCCTGGCCGGCCATGATGATCGGGATCGATTGCTGCTGAATCGCCGAAGGCTCTTCGTAGCCGGTCGCTGCGACGGCTGCAAGAATATTCGGGTTGAGATTAAAAGCGGCGAAGCCGCCGGTTTCCTGGGTCATGGGTCTGCCTCTAAGTGCATCCGCAAAGACCCATGCTCCAAAGCTGCGCATGCCGTGTTGAGACTCAAGAGTCGCCCTGGCTGCTTTGTCGGCGGGGATTTGCGAAAACGAATGAATGAAAAAGATTCGTCAAGGGAGAGTCCGCTGTGCGGACGTGCAGCCGAAGCTGACTTCGGGGAATTGCGCTACCTAAACGCGGCCCGGTTAAAGGCCGGCGCGCACTATACCGGAAATAGCTGAAAAAGGGAGCTTTTTTTATCGCCATGTACCGATAAACCGCGCTATGTCACAGTCTTTGCAGATAACGCCGGCAGGGTCTATTTTCCAGAGGCCCGGCCCTGCTGGTCATAACGCTTAAACGGTTCACCTGAGCGTTGCGGCCCTTTGGTCCGAAACCTTTCCCCGCGCCCGAGGGCACACCCGATGAATCAAGCCAGCAGCAGCCGCGTCAGCCGTGAACTCCAGGGTCATGTCTTGCTTTTGGGTCTGGACCGGGTGGCCAAACGCAACGCGTTCGACCTCGACCTGCTCAATGAGCTGAGCCTGGCGTATGGCGAATTTGATCGAAATGATGACGCTCGGGTGGCGGTGGTGTTTGCCCATGGCGACCACTTTACCGCCGGGCTGGACCTGGCCAATGTCAGCGGCGTAATGGCCGGCGGCTGGCAGCCGCCTCTGGGCGGTTGTGATCCGTGGGGCGTATTTGCCGGCCCGCGCGTGAGCAAACCGGTGATCGTCGCAGCCCAGGGCTACTGTCTGACCATCGGTATCGAATTGATGCTGGCCGCCGATATCAACTTGTGCGCGAGCAACACGCGCTTTGCGCAGATGGAAGTGCAGCGTGGGATCTTTCCGTTCGGCGGCGCGACACTGCGCCTTCATCAGATCGCCGGCTGGGGCAACGCGATGCGCTGGCTGCTCACCGGCGACGAATTCGATGCCCATGAAGCCCTGCGCCTGGGCCTGGTGCAGGAAGTGATGGCCAGCGAGGACTTGCTGCCCCGCGCCGTCGAACTGGCCAACCGCATTGCGCGCCAGGCACCGCTGGGCGTGCAGGCCACGTTGATGTCGGCACGGCTGGCGCGCATGGAAGGCGAAGCCGTGGCGGCTGAGGCGTTGCCGCCGATGGTGGACAAATTGCTCAACAGTGAGGATGCCAACGAAGGGGTGCTGGCGATGGTGGAGAAGCGGCCAGGGGTGTTCAAAGGTATTTAGTCGTCGTCAGTGATGGCCTCTTCGCGGGCAAGCCCGCTCCCACAGGGGAATACATTTCAACAGGGGAATGCAGTCCAAATGTGGGAGCGGGCTTGCCCGCGAAAGGGCCAGTTCAGGCAATCAAGTAGCCGGCCGGATCGCCTTGATCAACGCCTGCAACGAATACCCCAGGCGTGGCACCAATGCCTCGGCACGCGCCGTCAACGCTTGCATATCCAGCTCCTGATCCAACTCCGAAGGCACCAGCAAGATCACGTTGCCCTCCTTCACCGGCAGCTCCCAGTAATGCCGGTGATACAACCCGCGCAACAATGCCGCGCCCAACGGCTTGCCGTCATCGGTGGCCCATTGGTTGATCACCAGCCAGCCGCCGGGATTGAGTTTCTTCTGGCAGTTTTCCAGAAAGGTCCAGGCCAGGTGCCCGACGCCGGGACCGACGTCCGTATAGAGGTCCACGAAGATCAAGTCTGCCGATTCGGCGGTTTCCAGCAATTGGAGGGCATCACCAATGCGGATATACAACCGCGGGTCGTCATCCAGCCCCAGGTATTCGATGGCCAGGCGCGGCACGTCGGGGCGCAACTCGATGGCTTCCACATCTTCCAGCGGCAGGAACCTGAGGCACGCCTGCGTCAACGTCCCGGCACCCAGGCCAAGGAACAGCGCGCTCTCAGGCTGTTCATGACACAACGCACCGATCAGCATCGCACGGGTGTAGTCATACTCCAGCCAGCTCGGGTCAGCGGTGAACACGCAGCTCTGCTCGATGGCATCGCCAAACTCGAGAAAACGGTAATCGGCCACTTCGAGCACACGGATCATGCCGAATTCATCATGGACTTCGGCGAGCAGGCGCTCGACACGCTCCTCGGTCATCACAACTCCTAACGGGTTTGCTGCACGGCAAAGGCGCGATTGTCGGCCAACCGGCGGCAACAGGTCACGCACTAATTGCTGATAACATTGGCGCCCCACCGTCAATCAGCCAATCGAGTTCATGATGAGCCAACCCTGGAGCCCCGACAGCTGGCGCGCCCTGCCGATCCAGCAACAACCCCGGTACCCGGACGCTGCACACTTGCTGCAAGTGGAGCAGAACCTGGCCAGCTACCCGCCACTGGTGTTTGCCGGAGAAGCTCGCGAACTGCGCCGCCAGTTTGCCGAGGTGACCCAGGGCCGTGCGTTCCTGCTGCAAGGCGGCGATTGCGCCGAGAGTTTTGCCGAGTTCTCCGCCGCGAAAATCCGCGACACGTTCAAAGTGCTGCTGCAAATGGCTATCGTGATGACCTTCGCCGCCGGCTGCCCGGTGGTCAAGGTCGGGCGCATGGCGGGCCAGTTCGCCAAGCCGCGTTCGGCCAATGATGAAACCATCGACGGTGTCACCCTGCCCGCCTACCGTGGCGACATCGTCAATGGCATCGGTTTCGACGAGAAAAGCCGCGTGCCGGACCCGGACCGCCTGCTGCAGTCCTACCACCAGTCCACCGCTACCCTGAACCTGCTGCGCGCCTTTGCCCAGGGCGGTTTTGCCGACCTGCACCAGGTGCACAAGTGGAACCTGGACTTTATCGCCAACTCTGCGCTGGCCGAAAAATACAGCCAACTGGCCGACCGTATCGACGAAACCCTGGCCTTCATGCGCGCCTGCGGCATGGACAGCTCGCCGCAACTGCGCGAGACCAGCTTCTTCACCGCCCACGAAGCGCTGCTGCTCAACTACGAACAAGCCTTCGTACGCCGTGACAGCCTGACCAACGACTACTACGACTGCTCGGCCCATATGCTGTGGATCGGCGATCGCACTCGCCAACTGGACGGCGCTCACGTCGAGTTCCTGCGCGGGGTGAACAACCCGATCGGGGTCAAGGTCGGGCCGAGCATGAACCCGGATGACCTGATCCGCCTGATCGATATCCTCAACCCGGACAACGACCCCGGCCGCCTCAACCTGATCGCGCGCATGGGCGCGGGCAAGGTCGGCGATCACCTGCCCCACCTGATTCGTGCCGTGCAGCGCGAGGGCAAGCAGGTGCTGTGGAGCTCGGACCCGATGCATGGCAACACCATCAAGGCCAGCAGCGGCTACAAAACCCGCGACTTTGCGCAGATCCTCGGCGAGGTGAAGGAGTTTTTCCAGGTGCACCAGGCCGAAGGCAGCTATGCCGGCGGGATTCACATCGAGATGACCGGGCAGAACGTCACCGAGTGCATCGGCGGCGCACGGCCGATCACCGAGGATGGCTTGTCGGACCGCTATCACACCCACTGCGACCCACGGATGAATGCCGATCAGTCGCTGGAACTGGCGTTTCTGATTGCCGAGACCTTGAAGCAGGTCAAACGCTGAGTTTTCAGTTGCCTTCAGGGCCTCATCGGGGGCAAGCCCCCCTCCCACACTTGAATGTATTCACAGATCAAAATGTGGGAGGGGGCTCGCCCCCGATGAGACCCTGAAGACCAACCCCCATGCTGATCATCGCCACCCGCAGCCGCTCGGCACTCGGCCTTTGGCAATTGAGTTGCACCTGCTCCAGCCCCAGCCAGTCGGCCATTTGCCGCAGGTTTTGCGCCAGCGCCAACATCCCTTGCTCATCCAGCCCCGGCTCTTCTTCGTGCACCGCATGCACCGCCAGGCGCCCATTGGCGCGTTCGGCGCGCAGGTCGACGCGCGCGGCGATCCGCTCGTTGTGCAGGAACGGCAGCACGTAGTAACCGTACACCCGCTTGTCCTGCGGGGTGTAGATCTCCAGCCGGTAACGGAAGTCGAACAGCCGCTCGGTGCGACTGCGCTCCCAGACCAGCGAATCAAACGGCGACAACAAGGCGCTGGCCGGCACTTTGCGCGGCACTTTGGGATCGGGCAGGCAGTACGCCGCCTGTTTCCAGCCTTGCACCTGGCACGTCACCAGTTGACCGTCCTCCACCAGTTCAGCAAGGCGATGGCGGCTGTCGGCCGGATCGAGACGGAAGTAATCGCGCAGGTCTTTTTCAGTACCGACACCCAACGCGGTGGCGCTGTGCAGCAACAAACCACGCTGGGCCTCGGCTTCGGTCACAGTGGTTTGAAGGATATCGCCGGGAATGACCCGCTCCGGCAAATCATAGAGCCGCTCAAACCCGCGCCGACCGGCGACTGTGACCAAACCAGCAGCAAACAGCCATTCCAACGCGTGCTTTTCGTCGCTCCAGTCCCACCATGGGCCGGCGCGTTCCTCGCGGGTCGACAAGCTGCCGGCACCCAGCGCGCCCTGCTGCTCAACAGTGTGCAGTACACGTTGAATCGTGGCCTGTTGCTCACGCCCAAAACGCGCCATCTGCGAATAAATGCCCTGCCCTTGCCTGGCCCGCTCCATACGCCAGCGCATCAACGGGAACAATGCCATCGGCAGGAGCGACGCCTCATGCCCCCAGTATTCGAACAGAGAACGCCGCCGCCCCTGGCTCCAGGCAGCCTGTTCGAGCAACAACGGGGAATAGTGACCCAGACGGGAAAACAGCGGCAGGTAATGGGAGCGCACCACCGCATTGACCGAATCGATCTGCAGCACGCCCAGGCGCTCGATCATACGGTTGAGGTGCGCAGCCTTGATCAGTGCAGGCGCCTGGCGCCCGGAAAAACCCTGGGCCGCCAGCGCCATGCGTCGAGCTTGCTTGAGTGAAAACGACTGGTCGGCGGGCATGGGTTTCTCCGTGGGGGCTCGCCGACTACCCTACTGCATCCGCGATCATTTTCGCAGCGGATCTTGCCAGAAATGCAGGTGGAGCTCCTGCTCCACGTCGCCGCGATTGAGGCCGATGTCCTTGAGCGCATCATCGCTCAAGGTCGCCAGCATCTGGCGCTCCTCATGCAGCGTCTGCCAACGGACAATCTTGTGAAGCAGCCCGGTAAACGGACGTTTCGCCAGTAATACAAAACCTCTTTGACCTTTCATCTTCTCGCCCTCCAGTGGGGATGGCGCAAGTGTGTGCGTGGGCTTAAGATCAATCCAACGAATGTTTCTTATGCAATACATCTCGGAGATTGATCAATTGTCCGGCTACCCAAGCATCGACACTGAGGTGCTGCGCACCTTCGTCGCCATCGCCGACCAGGGCGGCTTTACCCGCGCCGGCGAGCTGGTCAACCGCACTCAATCGGCGGTGAGCATGCAGATGAAGCGCCTGGAAGAGGACGTATTGCAGCGCAAGCTGTTCGAGCGCGATGGCCGGCAGGTGCGGCTGACGCCTGAGGGTCAGGTATTGCTGGGCTATGCGCGGCGTATCCTGAAACTGCACAGCGAGGTGTTCAACACCCTGCGCGAGCCGCACATGGTCGGGTTGGTGCGCATCGGCACGCCGGACGACTACGTGATGCGGTTCCTGCCGGGCATTCTCAAGCAGTTCTCCAAGGCGTACCCGCTGATCCAGATCGAGATGCACTGCGAGGCGTCGACGGTATTGATGCAGCGTCGGGATTTGGCACTGACCGTTGTCAGTCGTGAGCCGGGCAATGAGATCGGTGAACTGTTGCGCACGGAGCGCATGGTGTGGGCAGCGGCGCCGTGCTTCTGCGCCGACGAGCACGACGCCCTGCCGCTGGCGATGTCCGGCGCCGATTGCCTTTATACCCAGTGGGCACGCTCGGCACTGGACGCGGCCGGGCGCGATTATCGCCTGGCCTACCACAGCTCCAACGTGTCGGCGATCCAGGCGGTTGTCAATGCAGGCCTGGCGGTGATGGTCAGCATGGAGAGCCTGGTGACCGAAGACCTGCGCGTACTCGGCCGCGACGAGGGTTTCCCGCCGCTGCCGTCAATGAATCTGCATTTGCTGCGTAACCCGCAGATGAATTCGCCCATCACCGACTGCCTGGCGGAATACATCCTCGAAGGTTTCAGACTTTAAAGGTCAACATCACCGCGCACACCACCAGGAAGCCGCAGAACAGACCGCGCAGCACACGTTCCGGCAGTGCATGGGCCACCTTCACGCCCCAACTGATGCTGAGCAAACCGCCCACGGCCAACGGCACACCGATCATCCAGTCCACTTCCTGATGCCAGGCGTAGGTGACCAATGTCACCCCCGTGCTCGGCAAGGCCAAGGCCAGGGATAACCCTTGGGCAACCACCTGGCTCGTGCCGAACACACTGGTCAGCACCGGCGTAGCGACCACGGCGCCGCCGACGCCAAACAAACCGCCCATGGACCCGGAAGCGGCACCGAGCACTCCAAGCCACGGCCAGGAATAGCGCATCTGCGCCGTAGGCGGTGCGTTGCGGGTGAACATACGCAGCAGGTTGTAGGCAGACAGTGCCAGCAAAAAAGCGATAAAACCGATGCGCATTGCACCCGCGTCCAGCCCAACCGCCCAGATCGAACCCAGCCAGGCAAACGTGAACCCCATGACGCCGAGCGGCAGCGCATGGCGCAACTCGATACGGTTGCGCTGGTGATAGCGCCACAGCGCCAGCATCACGTTGGGCACCACCATCACCAAGGCGGTGCCTTGGGCCAATTGCTGGTCCAGGCCGAACAACACGCCCAGCACCGGGATGGCAATCAACCCACCGCCAATGCCAAACAGGCCGCCCACCGTGCCGAGGGCCGCGCCCAAGATCAGGTACATCACTAAATCCAACACCGCTTGTTACTCCGCAATCCCAGGCCTTGCATGCTACGCAGTCGGCTCTGGCGCGGAAACGCACAGCAACGCACAATGGCTGTGCCAATCTCGCATAAGCGACTTTACGATGAACCCCAATCCTCTGACCGATCAACTGAGCCTGTTTCTCGATGTACTGGAGACCGGCAGTTTCTCCGCCGCCGCACGCCGCCATCCGCTGACGCCGTCGGCGGTAGCACGGCGGATCGACAGCCTGGAAAGCTCGGTGGGCAGCCGCTTGTTCCAGCGCAGCACCCATGCCGTGGTGCCGACCCCGGCCGGCCTGGCCTTCGCCGAGCGGGCACGGCGGATCGTCAGCGAGCTGCAACTGGCGCGTGCCGAAGCGGTGTCCCTCAGCCACGCGCCGGAAGGCCTGATCCGGGTAGATGCGCCGGCAGCGTTTGGGCGACGGCATCTGGCGCCGGTGATTGCGGACTTTCTGAATGTCTACCCGGGGCTGGATGTGCACCTGCATTTGATCGACAGCTTTGTGGATATGCAGGGCGCACACCTGGGCAAAGTGGACCTGGTGCTGCGCGCCGGGCATCTCGTCGACACGCGGTTGATCGCCACGCCCTTGGCGAGCATCGTGCGCATCGCGTGCGCCAGCCCGGCTTATCTGAAAAGCCGCGGCACGCCGATCCACCCTCGGGAACTGAGCGAACACGATGGGTTGGACTGGGATGGCCTGGCGCCCACGTTCGCCTGGCGCTTCGAGCTGGATGGGCGCCGCGCCACCTATCGCCCGCAACGCATCCGCATGAGTGCCAATAACGCTGAAGCCTTGTTGTCTGGTGCTTTGGCAGGACTGGGTATCGCTCACCTGCCCACGTGGCTGGCCAGCGAATACCTGGTGCGCGGCGAACTGCTGCCCTTGTTCTGCGAAGACGGCCTGCCCAGCCCCGAGACCACCGGGATCTACGCGCTGCGCCTGGAACAGCAACCCAATGCCCGCAGCCGATTGCTGCTGGAGTATCTGAAGTCCCGGTTCAGCCCGGTGCCGCCTTGGGATCTGGCGCTGCAGAGTGGCCTGGTCTAACCATTCGGTCAGAATTATCTGGCGCATTAAAGATTTGCCCGCTAGATTCCAGCCCAGACATGCTTTTTCGAGGTACCGCCATGAGCAAGAACCCTGATCCGTGCGAATCCCTGATGCTGGACAACCAGCTGTGCTTCGCCTTGCACTCCACCTCGCTGCTGATGACCAAGGTCTACAAGCCATTGCTGCAAGCACTTGGCCTGACCTACCCGCAGTACCTGGCCATGATGGTGTTGTGGGAAGAGGATGGTTTGACCGTCGGCGAAATCAGCAGTCGCCTGCTGACCGATCCGGGCTCGCTTACCCCACTGCTCAAGCGCCTGGAAGCCGAAGGTGTGCTCAGCCGTACCCGCAGCCGCGAGGATGAACGCGTCGTGGTTGTAGAACTGACCGAGGCCGGGCGGGCACTGCAGGACAAGGCCCTGGGGATACCGCAGTGCATCCTGGGCGCCAGCGGCCTGGAATTGGACCAACTACGCAAGCTACAAGCTGATTTGATTGCACTGCGCAGCAACTTGCAGAACGCAATTTAGAACGCCCCTCCCACATCGGTTTTGGCTACACGACAATATTTTATAAATTTATCTTGCGCACTAAACGTTAGCGCTATACATTTGCCTCACCAACTACTTAGCGCGCAAACATTTAGCGCTAACGGCCAAGAGGAAAACACCATGCAAACGCTCTACACCGCAGTAGCTACCGCCACCGGCGGCCGTGATGGTCGTGCTGTTTCCAGCGACAACATCCTCGACGTCAAACTCTCCACCCCCAAAGAACTGGGCGGTGCCGGCGGCCAGGCCACCAACCCTGAACAACTGTTCGCTGCCGGCTACTCGGCCTGCTTCATCGGTGCCCTGAAATTCGTCGCCAGCCAGACCAAACGCAAAATCCCGGATGACGCCTCGATCACCGCCCACGTTGGCATCGGCCAGATCCCCGGCGGTTTCGGCCTGGACATCGACCTGCACATCAGCCTGCCCGGCCTGGCCCAGGACGACGCGCAAAGCCTGGTCGACGCCGCCCACCAAGTCTGCCCGTACTCCAACGCCACCCGTGGCAACGTCGATGTACGCCTGCACGTGATCGTCTAAATGAAACCGGCCGCCCCTGGAGAACGAAATGAACACAATTGGTAAAGCGCTCACCGGCACCCTGCTCGCCTTGTCCATCACCCACGCCTTTGCGGCGACCGGTGAAGTCGAGCACAACACCCAGGCCTTCCTGGATGTGTTGAACGCAGGCAACGGCAAACCGATGGAACAACTGACGCCCAAGGACGCCCGTGCCGTACTGACCGGCGCCCAGGCCGGTGTGAAGCTGACCTTGCCCAAGGCGGATGTGAGCCAGAAGACCATCCAGGTCGACGGCAAGCCGCTGGACCTGACCATCGTGCGGCCAGCCGGGGTCAAGGGCACATTGCCTGTGTTCATGTTCTTCCACGGTGGCGGCTGGGTGCTGGGGGATTACCCGACCCATGAGCGCCTGGTGCGGGATCTGGTGGTGGGTTCGGGGGCGGTGGCGGTATTCGTCAACTACACGCCTTCACCGGAAGCGCATTACCCGGTGGCGATCAACCAGGCCTACGGCGCCACAAAATGGGTGGCCGAGCACGGTAAAGAGATCAATGTCGATGGCAAGCGCCTGGCGGTCGCGGGCAACAGCGTCGGCGGCAACATGGCGGCAGTGGTCAGCCTGATGGCCAAGGATAAGGGCACGCCGGCGATCAAGTTCCAATTGTTGCTATGGCCGGTGACCGACGCCAATTTCGACACCGCGTCCTACAACCAGTACGCCGAAGGGCACTTCCTGACCCGCAACATGATGAAGTGGTTCTGGGACAACTACACCACCGACGCCAACCAGCGCGCCGAGGTCTATGCCTCGCCGCTGCGGGCCACCACCGACCAGCTCAAAGGCTTGCCGCCTGCGCTGATCCAGACCGCCAGCGCCGATGTGCTGCGGGATGAGGGTGAAGCCTACGCCCGCAAGCTGGACGCAGCCGGTGTACCGGTGACTGCCGTGCGCTACAACGGCATGATTCACGACTACGGTCTGCTCAACGTGGTCAGCCAAGTCCCGGCAGTCCGCTCCGCATTGCTCCAGGCCTCGGATGAGCTGAAGCAACACTTGAAGTAAAAAGCAGCGCCCACGAAAAAGCCCGACTCAAGGTCGGGCTTTTTTTCGTATCGGCGGGGCCAGAATTACTTCTTGGCGCGACCTTTGTACGAACCGCCTTCGCGGGTATCGATCTCGATCAGGTCGTCGATTTCGATGAAATCGGCCACTTGCAGTTCGGTACCATTGCTCAGCTTGGCAGGCTTCATCACCTTGCCCGACGTGTCGCCGCGAGCGGAACCTTCGGTGTAGGCCACTTTACGCACGATGGTGGTCGGCAGCTCTACGGAAACCAGGCGCTCTTCGAAGAAAATAGCTTCGCAGACGTCTTCCATACCTTCTTCGATGAACGGCAGAACAGCTTCGATATCTTCAGCGTTCAGCTCGTACATGGTGTAGTCGGTGGTGTCCATGAACGTGTAGGTGTCGCCGCTGATGAAGGACAGGGTCGCTTCTTTGCGGTCGAGGATTACGTCGTCCAGTTTGTCATCGGCGCTGTAGACGATCTCGGTCTTGTAACCGGTCAGCAGGTTCTTCAGCTTGGTCTTCATGATGGCGCTGTTACGACCAGACTTGGTGAACTCAGCTTTCTGAACCAGCCAAGGGTCGTTTTCGAGACGGATCACTGTACCGGGTTTCAGTTCTTTACCAGTTTTCATTGCATATATCCGAAATTTGGATGGGATTTACAAAATTCAAGGTGGCGTATCATATCCAACTTTCATGAAAGTTCACCAGCGCCGTCGCAAGATCGGCCCGCAAGCCCTGTTCCAGACACCACGTTTCGGCGTGCTGGCTGACCTCCGGCCAATGTTCCAGCAGCATTTTCCACGGCTGGGCCATATCGCCCTCCGTGTTCCAGGCTTGCCAGAGCCCGATCAGCGCCGCCCTTGCCGAGGGTGATAAGCCTGCGGTGTACAGCTCCAGGAAGGCATCGAGTTTGTCGAGGTGAATATCTTCGTCCTGTCGATAGATATGCCACAGCAGCGGTCGCCCGGCCCACTGGGCGCGCACGAACGAGTCTTCACCGCGTACGGCATTGAAGTCACAGCACCACAGCAGGCGGTCGTATTGCTCCTGGCGCACGAACGCAATCACCTGCACCGTCAGCGATCCCCGCTGCTGGATATCCCCCGCCACCAGCCGCTCCAAGCCCAACCAACGCTGCACATCGCCAAGAATGCGCCCCTCCGGCACCAATAGATGAGTGGCACGCCCGTCCGTCGATAACACGTCCAGCCAACTGGCGAGCCCGGCATTCTCATAGGCAAACAGTGAGATCAGCCGCGCACCGGCTGTGGGAAACACACCCAAGGTTTGCAGGAAGTCTTGTTGCACGTTCACATCCTGCTGAAAAGCCCGACGCTGTTCCAGCAACCCGGCCTCACGCAAAAGGCCGCCGGTGCCAGGCCGGAATCCGGGGAAGAAGAAGTACTTCTGCACGCCCTTGAACTTCACCGATGGCAGCCGGTGGCAACCGACGACCCATTCCTCGGCGCTGAGATAATCCAGGTTCATCCACACCGGCGTGCGTTCGCGCTCGGCCATGGCCTCCATATACTCAGGTGGCAACTGGCAGGCAAACGCGGCGATTACGACATCCGCTGCAGGCGCGCCCACCCACTCCGTCGGCCAATGACGCACTTCGACACCTTCCTGCCATTGCTGGTCGAGTTGCACATCAATCTCAGGGCACATGCGCTCGAATGCGCGCAGGTCGTCGACCCACAAGCGCACATCACAGGCATGTTCCGCCACCAATTGCCGGGCCAGGCGCCAGGTCACGCCGATGTCGCCGAAGTTGTCGACGACGCTGCAAAAAATATCCCAGCGGGCTTTCATTCCGGGCTCCAACGCTCAAAGGTTCGATTGTCCGCATAAATGCGCGGATGCAGAAGGCTTGATCGCGATTATTCTGCACTGTGGCTGTGCGACAATCGCAGCCACGCCATCAATGCCTGCCAGGAGGGCACCATGTCTGATCGTCCGTTGTCGCTGTTCAAGCTCAGTGCCGCTATTGCGTCTGGCGTATGGCTGGGGTTTATCGCCATCGTGCTGACCACCTGGCTGGCGTCGCGCTACCTGTTTCCCCAGAGCCTGGCGCCAGTGGCCCAGGCCGTACAGCAATTGGGCAAACCTGCTGTGGCGGAGCCTGAACCGCCGAATCGCATGTTCGAGCAATATCAGCAGAACCTGCAGAAGCAGGAACAGCAACAGAGCCTGGAGCAGGCGCGCAACAACGCGCGCAACCTGTCCAACCCCAAATGCCAGTTCTGGCTGCAACAGGACCAGAACGCCCCCAACGAAAAGACCCGGGCCAATGTCCTGCAATTCTGCGATTGATGACCATGAATAAACACGCCGTCCACCTGCTGATCCTGGAAAAGCTCGGCGTCGACCTCGACATCGCACAGCGCGCTGCGCAGACCGCCTACGAAACCGCGACCCACGAAGAAAACATCGCTGAAAACAAATACGACACCCTGGGGCTGGAGGCGTCCTATCTGGCGGCCGGGCAAGCCAAGCGCGTCGAGGAGATCAGGCAGGCGTTGGCGCTGTGCCAGAACATGCCATTACGTGCCTTCGATGATCAGCGCGGCATAGAAGTCGACGCCCTGCTGGGCCTGGAAGACGAGAACGGTCGCCAGCAATGGCTGTTCCTGGCACCGGATGCGGCCGGTTTAAAGGTGGACGTGGTTGGACAACCGGTGACCGTCATCACCCCGCGCTCACCACTGGGCAAAAGCCTGCTGGGCAAGTTCGAAGGCGATGAGGTGGAGATTCTGGTGGCAGGCGCCCGGCAACATTTTACGGTTACCGAGGCCAAATAAACCGCTGGCTTAATGGACGGGCAATTCAACGCCGTCGAACAGCTCTTCCAGCTCCTGCTTGTTGTGGCACTGGATCGCCTTGGCCATGACTTCGCGGGTCAGGTGCGGCGCAAACTTCTCGATGAAATCGCACATGAAGCCACGCAGGAAGGTGCCACGACGGAAGCCGATCTTGGTCACGCTGGACTCGAACAGCTCGCTGGCATCGAGCACCACCAGGTCTTTGTCGAGGGCCGTGTCGACCGCCATCTTGGCGACGATACCCACGCCCAGGCCCAGGCGTACATAAGTCTTGATCACGTCGGCGTCGGCGGCAGTGAACACCACTTTCGGCGTGAGGCCACGATGGCTGAAGGCTTCGTCGAGCTTGGAACGGCCGGTGAAACCGAACACGTAGGTCACGATCGGGTATTCGGCCAGGGCTTCCAGGGTCAGCTTCGGCAGCTTGGCCAATGGGTGACCTTGCGGCACGACCACGCAACGGTTCCAGCGGTAGCACGGCATCATCACCAGGTCGCCGAACAGCTCCAGGGCCTCGGTGGCAATGGCGAAATCGACGGTGCCGTCAGCGGCCATCTCGGCGATCTGCATCGGCGAACCCTGGTGCATGTGCAGGGCCACATCCGGGTACTGCTTGATGAAATCACGGATCACCGGCGGCAACGCGTAACGCGCCTGGGTGTGGGTGGTGGCGATGGACAGGGTGCCTTTCTTCTCGTTGGAGAATTCCTGGGCGATCTGCTTGATGCTTTCGACTTTGCGCAGGATCTCGCCGGCGGTGGTGATGATGCGCTCACCGGCGGGGGTGACACGGGTGAGGTGCTTGCCACTGCGCGCGAACACTTCGACGCCCAACTCGTCTTCGAGCAGGCGGATCTGCTTGCTGATACCGGGTTGCGAGGTGTAGAGGCTTTGAGCGGTAGCGGAAACGTTGAGGTCGTGGTGCGCCACTTCCCAGATGTAGCGCAGTTGTTGAAGCTTCATATGTGTCCCTCAAAGCAGATAGACGCCACGGGTATCAGCGACGGTATATAACTATATTAAAGGTTTGATGGATAAATCTAGAACTTTTTATCGTTTTCATCCATCACACGTCATCACTGCGTCGACGTTGCAACGAAGGCACCAGGTAGACCGGCACCGTAGACAGCTGCAGCACCCGTGCAGCGGTGCGACCCAACGGGGTGGCCGCCGCGGTTGCATGGCTATGACTTCCTACGATCAACAGATCCACGGAAAGTTTGCGCAGTTGGTCGAGAATCACCTCGCAGGGGTCCCCCTGGATCACCCGTACCGAGCGAATCAACTTCAGGTCTTGCTCCCCGTCCTCCAATTCCTCGCGAAAACTGTCCAGCACCCGCTGTTCGATCGTCGCCATGACCGTGGTCAGCCCCTGGCTTTGCCATTCACTCAGGGCCTTCTCATCAAGGTAGCTCTGCAACACCGATTCGGCGAACAGGCCGATGGGCTCGACCACATGAATCACATACAGGTCCGCCTTGAACGTTCGGGCCAGCGCCAGCGCATGTTGCATCACATAAGGCGCGTACAGACCGAGGTCCGTGGCGTACAGCATCGAACGGATCATAGAACCTCCTGGACTGCCAGGATGGCGGAGATGAAATCAGCTTAGCAGCGCCCTAGATCTTCACCTCATTACTGATTCCATGGGGCACGTGCCCGGTGGCGACAAATTCCATGGCTTTCTCGCAATGCCCGGCCTGGTCATCGAAAAACACGTCGGCGGCAAACGCTTCCAGGAATGCGGATTTCTCCAGGCCGCCAAGGAACAACGACTCGTCCAGGCGGATATCCCATTCACGCAAGGTGCGAATCACCCGCTCGTGTGACGGCGCCGAACGGGCAGTGACCAAGGCGGTGCGGATCGGGCAGGCCTCATCGGGAAACTCACGCTGCAACAGGTTGAGCGCCGCCAGAAATCCCTTGAAAGGACCGCCGTGCAACGGTTGGCGCGCCGCCTCCCGCTCATTGGCCTGGAATGCGGCCAGGCCACCGGCCTGGTACACACGCTCGGACTCATCGGAAAACAGCACCGCGTCGCCGTCGAAGGCAATGCGCAGTTCTTCGCTGGAAGCGCGGTTCGGGCCGCCTGACAGAATCGTCGCCGCCGCGAACCCCGCATCGAGGGCACTGCGTACATCCTCGGCATGGGTCGAAAGAAACAGATGGCAGCCAAACGCCGCCAGATAAGGATAAGGACTACGCCCGCCTACGAAAGCGGCGCGGGAAATATCCAGGCCGTAATGCTGGATCGAATTGAACACGCGCAAGCCGGTGTCAGCGCTGTTACGCGACACCAGCACCACCTCAACCCGCGCACGGCCCAGGCTGGCGTTCAGGCTCAGCAGTTTCTTGACCAGCGGAAATGCATCGCCGGGTTCGAGGATTTCTTCTTCGTGCTCGATCTGGTACTTGCGGTACGCCTCGACGCCTTGGGCGAGGTAGATCTTGTGGCTGTCACTCAGGTCGAACAGTGCCCGCGACGAAATCGCCAGCACCAGTTTGTCGCCCAATCCCTTTGCCATGGTATGCCCCCCTGCTCAGCGGTTACGCCGATCAATAAAACTCAAGGCCTGATACAGCGCCTGCATCCGTGGCAGCTCACAGCCGGCAGCCCTGGCCGCAGCAAGTGGGCGGGCGTAGATCGCCGCCAGTTCCAGCGGGCGTTTGTGCACGTGGTCGTGGTACATGCTCGGCAGGTAATCGTCCATGGTTTCAGTCAGGGTAAACATCTGTTCGGCGTAGCTTTTGGGAATCTCATGACCACAGGCGTGGGCGCCCTGCACCACTTCGGCCATCAGCGCCTGGATCAGTTCGCGGCTGGATTCGTCCGCCATCATCGCCGTGGTCCCCGCGCCCAATAACACGGACAGGCCGTTATAGGGCACGTTCCACACCAGCTTGTGCCAGCGCGCCAGATGCACATTGGCCATGGCCTGGGACTCGATACCCGCCTGGTGAAACAACGCGGCGCCCGCTTCGACAATCGCTTTCTGGAGGGCGTCATCGTTGGCCGCCGTACCACTGTGATACCCCAGGTTGACCCGCCCCAGCGCCTGGTGCTCGATAACGCCCGGACCCGAACGGTGCACGCCGATATAACACAGGCCACCCAGCAAGTGCAGCGATGCTGGCAAGTGTTCACGCAGGCAATCTTCCACATCGAGGCCGTTTTGCAGCAACACCACCTTGGCATCCGGCGCCGCCACCTGGGCGAGGGTCGGGGCCAATTCGACGTTACCGGTCGACTTGGTGCCCACCAGCAGCCAGTCGCACGGCGGCATATCGGCAGCGCGGGCATAAGCCTGCACGGGATGCAGATGCAATACGCCGTGCACGGTGCTGTTCAAGTGCAGGCCGTGCTCGCTGACCGCCGCGTATTCACTGCGCAACAGAAAGTGCACATCGAAACCGGCACGCGCCAGCATCAGTCCGTAGAAACCACCAATGGCACCGGTGCCGATAATGCCGATGCGGGGTGACTGGAGGTTAACTGCTGTCATGGCAAATCCTCAGGTGAACGGGTGAGTGCCTGTTTTACGGCATCGAAAACGTCATCACGCGTAAGACGTGTCTGTATTTGCCCGAGGAATTGACCCTCGCACACCACGAACAGCGCCGGCAAATGAAAGATCTGGTAGCGCTCGACCGCACCACCGTTGTGCCCGGCGTCCACCCAGCACAACCGGTCCACCGGTAACGACCAGCCCGGCATTTGCTGGCGTGCCCAGCGGCAACTGGAACACCCTGCGCTGGTAAAGATCACCAGAGAAATACCTGGCAATCCCAGCAATTGCTGGTCAATATCCAGGTCGGTCAATTCCAGTTCCTTCACTATACTGCTGCCACCGCCGTCAATTGGACGGTGCTCGGAGTCCGTGTACATGGGTCGTTTTTTACCTCACCCTGATGATGTCGCTGTCGAGTTAATCCAACGTCCCTCTCCCGCTATCCCCCGCCAACGCCTGCACACGATCGGCCTGGGCGGCATCGCCTGCCATTGGCCACGCGCCTGGCGCGAAGGCACGGCGGTTGATCTGCATATCCCGTCCCTGGGTGCCAGCGCGCGTTATCCAGGCTATGTGGCGTGGTGTCGCAAGGTGGAAAACGGCTACCGCGTCGCTGTCTCGTTCACCGATGAACATGCGTTGTTCGGTGCACGCATGGGTGAGCAAGCATGCCGGATAGAACGCTACTGCCGCCAGCACGAAGACGCCGAGCCGACACCCCAGCAACTTGAAGCCCTGGCCCGCGAGTGGGTATCGCGCCATGCCAGCGAGTTCTCCCATGAGGCATTTGTGGCGCCAGCACTGGATTAAAGCGGGCCTTGCCCATTGTCGCGGGCCGGTGTTACGCGCTAAGGTTCCTCCCCCCTGCATTCAAATCATGCTGTGCTCCGCCGCACGGGGATGGCTGGCGGCCGGCACCCGTGACCCTGACGAGTAACACGATGGCTGATTTACCGATCAATGACCTAAACGTTGAATCCAACGAGACCCTGATCACGCCCGATCAGCTCAAGCGCGAAATCCCTTTGAGCGACGCTGCCCTGCAGACCGTCACCAAAGGCCGCGAAGTCATCCGTGACATTCTCGATGGCACCGACCACCGCCTGTTCGTCGTCATCGGGCCTTGCTCGATCCACGATCTCAAGGCTGCCCACGAGTACGCCGAGCGCCTCAAGGTGCTGGCGGCGGAAGTGTCCGACACCCTGTACCTGGTGATGCGCGTCTATTTCGAAAAACCGCGCACCACGGTCGGCTGGAAAGGCTTGATCAACGACCCGTACCTGGACGACTCGTTCAAGATCCAGGACGGCCTGCACATTGGTCGCAAGTTACTGCTGGACTTGGCCGAGATGGGCCTGCCCACCGCCACCGAAGCCCTGGACCCGATCTCCCCGCAGTACCTGCAGGACCTGATCAGCTGGTCGGCCATCGGCGCACGCACCACTGAATCCCAGACGCACCGCGAAATGGCGTCTGGCCTGTCCTCGGCCGTGGGCTTCAAGAACGGCACCGACGGCGGCCTGACTGTGGCGATCAACGCGTTGCAATCGGTTTCCAGCCCGCACCGTTTCCTGGGTATCAACCAGGAAGGTGGCGTGTCCATCGTCACCACCAAGGGCAACGCCTACGGTCACGTAGTACTGCGCGGCGGCAACGGCAAGCCCAACTATGATTCGGTCAGTGTTGCCCTGTGCGAGCAAGCGCTGAACAAGGCCAAGATCAAGCCGAACATCATGGTCGACTGCAGCCACGCCAACTCCAACAAGGACCCGGCCCTGCAGCCGCTGGTGATGGAAAACGTCGCCAACCAGATCCTGGAAGGCAACCAGTCGATCATCGGCCTGATGGTCGAAAGCCACCTGAACTGGGGTTGCCAGGCGATTCCAAAAGACCTGGCCGACTTGCAGTACGGTGTGTCGATCACCGATGCCTGCATCGACTGGGCCGCCACCGAAAACACCCTGCGCAGCATGCACGCCAAGCTCAAGGACGTGTTGCCTAAGCGCAAGCGCACCTGAGTCTGTATCGAGCGCACACAAAAACGCCGGGCTGAGCCCGGCGTTTTTTTCATGCTGTTTATGCCTTACAACTTCGCGGCATGACGCTGGTGGCGCTCCATGTAGCGTTCGACATAGGAGCAGGACGGGATCACCGTGTAGCCCGCCTCCTCGGCAAACTTCAAAGCTTCCTCGGTCAGTGCCGCCGCAATACCACGGCCCCGCAGTGCGTTGGGCACGAAGGTCCGATAGATATCCAGGGTCTGTTTGCCGAGGTCCATATAGGTCAGATAGGCACGATGACCGTCCACATTGGTCTCGAACTGATGACCAGCCTGGTCATGGTGGATGGACAACGCCTCGCTCATCACTACTCCTCGCGGGTCTTGGTTTCTGACCCCTACCTTACCGATGTTTTTCCGGCGAAGGAACATCTACGCCACCCCGTGCCGGTTTCGACAACGAGAAAACCTTGAGCGCTCACACCTGCACGTAGGGAATAGTAGGCACCAATCCTGCAATTGCTCAAGGCGCACTCGTCATCCCCTGCCACGGGTGGATATAGAAAGGGCTTCGATCTACCGATGATCGAAAGCCTGAACATTGCCGGCAGTTGAACCTTGAGACGAACAGGCGCTCTTAAAGTCACCTCTACATGCGCAAAAGATACCGGGCAACGCGAAGCCATGCTGAACGTAAGTGTCAGCGTGGATATATAAAATTTCATCTGTTTACAGGGCTTAACACATGCGGGCCGGCCCTTTCAGCCTGGATCCGATTTGCGCCCGGTTAAAAAAATTGGACAGTTTTTATACAAACCTCAAAAAGATTAGCCAAAATAGATTCGGCACGAGAATTTTTTTTGCTTCTTGCGCTACGTCAGTTTACTTACTACAAGTAATGGGTAGTATGTACGCCGGCTATTGGCTCACTCTGAGATACTAGCCATCTAATAGAAAGTCCTTGAAGGGGAACACGATGAACAACGTTCTGAAATTCTCTGCTCTGGCTCTGGCCGCAGTTCTGGCTACCGGTTGCAGCAGCGTCTCCAAAGAAACCGAAGCTCGTCTGACTGCGACTGAAGACGCAGCAGCTCGCTCCCAGGCCCGTGCAGACGAAGCCTACCGTAAAGCTGATGAAGCGCTGGCTGCTGCTCAAAAGGCACAACAGACTGCTGACGAAGCTAACGAGCGCGCTCTGCGCATGCTTGAAAAAGCTAGCCGCAAGTAATAATCCCTCGGGGTTGTTATCAAGCCGATCCATTTATGGGTCGGCTTTTTTATTGCCTGGGATTTGTGCCTGGATCACGGGCAATAAAAAGCCCGCCGTGGCGCAAGGCCTTGGCGGGCGTTTGATGTCGTGCCTTATTGCTGCAGATCGATCGGCGCGCTGGCGGCGACCGCCGCTGCGCCGGGCACACCGATTTCCGTCGGCAAACCATCTTCCGCCGCGACCACGTCACGTACCTGATCCCAATTGACCCGCAAATTGTTGGCCAGGTCTTCACGCTTGAGCAAGGCGTTGATCACCGCAGTGTGCTTGTCGACCACCGACGGCGTACCGTCATCATTCAACGGCGTATGCGCTTCAAGGTACACCTTGCCGCCACTGCTGCCGAACTTGTAGGCATCGTTGATGATGCGCACCGATGTCCCCACCGGCACCATGCCGGCCATCTCCAGCACATTGTTGTTGAACATGCGGAAGCAGCCGTGGCTTGTACGCGTGCCGATACCAAATTTCATGTTGGAACCGTGGATCAGGTAACCCGGTGTGCCCAGGGTGAACTTGAACGGCCCCAGCGGGTTGTCCGGGCCGGCCGGCACCACGTTGGGCAGCGGGTCGCCGTTGGCGGCGTGCTCGGCCTTGATCGAGGCGGGCGGGGTCCAGGTCGGGTTTGGCGTCTTGGCGATGATGCTGGTATGGGCAATGGGTGAACCCCAGCCTTCACGACCAATTCCCAACGGGAACGTGTAGACCACGTTCTGACCCTTGGGGTAGTAATAGAGCCGGTATTCCGCCAGGTTGATCACGATGCCCTCGCGCGGCCCCGGCGGCAGGATGAAACGCGTCGGCAATACGATCTCGGTACCCGCACCCGGCAACCAGGCATCCACGCCTGGGTTGGCCGCGACCATCTCCGAATAGCCCAGGTCATAGGTGGTGCCCAGGTCGGCAAAGGTGTCTTCGTACTTGGCCTTGATCACCTGGACCTGGCCGACGATGTCTTCACCCGGTGGGGGCAAGGGCAACTGCAAAGCTGACGCAGAACCGGCCGCACATAGCGCAGCGAGAGACAGGCAGCAGGTGACGACGGAAAGGCGCGACAACATCCGGTAAATCCTTCGCAGACGACGGGTAGGTAAACATCGATTGTATACGTGAAGCGCGCTTCTAGCTGCCCCCTACAACTCGAAACGCAGCTCCGGCCAGATCGGCGGCGTGCCGCGCTTCTGGGACTCCAGGATGGCACGGCACAGCGGGCACAGGCGCTGGTCCTGGAAAATCGAACGATCGACTCGCGACCAACGCGGTTGCGCCGGCAACAGGGTGCCGCACAGCGTGCGATCGATAGAGCCCCCCAGTTCCAGTTGACGTGCCACCAGATGCACCCGCACTTCCTGGCAGGCGAACAGATCCAGCTGCTCGTCCGGCTCGATCAGTTGGTAGTTAAACAGGGACCAGGCAGGACGCGACATCAGGGGCTCCAAATCGGGGGGGCGCCACCTTAGCCGAAAGCCTGCCGGTAGAAAAGCGTCATAGCAGCGGTTTTAACGTCGGCCAGACATTTTCCAGCAACTTGCCCTGGGCGCCGACCGCCGGGTGAAGTTGATCGGCCTGCATCAGCTCCGGGTGACCGCCCACACCATCGAGGAAAAACGGCACCAGCGGGACATTCTTTTGCTTGGCCAGCTCGCCATAGACTTCGGCAAACGCGGTGGTGTATCGCGGGCCATAATTGGGGGGCAATTGCATCCCCAACAACAACACCTTGGCGCCACCTGCCCTGGACTGGTCAATCATCGATGCAAGATTTTGTTGCAATTGCGCAGGCGGTTGCCCGCGCAGGCCATCATTGCCCCCCAACTCAATAACCACCACATCCGGCTTGTGCTCTGCAAGCGCCGCCGGCAGCCGCGCCAGGCCTCCGGCACTGGTGTCGCCACTGATGGAGGCATTGACCACTTTATCGTCGAAACCTTCCTGCTTGAGCCGTTGCTGCAGCAGGGCTACCCACCCTTTGCTGGTATCCAGGCCGAAACCGGCACTGATACTATCGCCAACGATCAGGACTGTACCCGCCGCTGCGTTCTGGGCCATGCACATCAAGGCCAGGCCAGCACTCAAAAACCACATTCGCATCGGATTCTCCATGGGCGCAAGCATTCTCACCGCGCGGAACCTTAGCAAAGTGGTTCCCAGCGCGGAAGGTGAACTGACTATCCTGCACGAACTGAGCCTGGAACTGAACAAGGGCGATAGCCTGGCTATCGTCGGCAGCTCCGGCTCCGGCAAATCCACCCTCCTCGGCCTGCTGGCCGGCCTCGACCTGCCCAGCAGCGGCGAAGTCACCCTCGCCGGGCAAGCCCTCAGTGCCCTCGACGAAGACCAGCGCGCGCGCATCCGTGCCGAGCACGTAGGGTTCGTGTTCCAGTCCTTCCAATTGCTCGACAGCCTCAACGCCTTGGAAAACGTCATGCTGCCGCTGGAACTGGACGGCCGCAAAGACGCTCGCGAACGGGCCAGGCACCTGCTCGAGCGCGTAGGCCTGGGCCAACGCCTGACCCATTCGCCACGCCAACTCTCCGGTGGCGAACAGCAACGGGTGGCGATTGCCCGCGCCTTTGCCGCCGAACCGGACGTGCTGTTTGCCGATGAACCCACCGGTAACCTCGACAGCCACACCGGCGAGCGCATCAGCGACCTGCTGTTCGAACTCAATAAGGAGAGCGGCACGACCCTGGTGCTGGTCACCCACGATGAGCGCCTGGCCCACCGTTGCCGACGCCTGATCCGTCTTGAAGCCGGCCTGATGGTCGCGCCCCTGGAGCCTTGATGGCACGTTTGCCGCTGTTGCGCCTGTTCAGCCTGGCAATGCGCCAATTACTGCGCGATGCCCGCGCCGGTGAATTGCGCGTATTGTTCTTCGCCTTGTTGGTGGCCGTGGCCGCCAGCACTGCCATCGGTTACTTCGGCGCGCGCCTCAACGGTGCGATGTTGTTGCGCGCCACCGAATTCCTCGGCGCCGACCTGGTGCTTGAAGGCAGCTCGCCAGCCCGCCCCGAGCAGATTCGGTCCGGCACCGAACTGGGCCTGGACCACGCCCGCGTCGTGGAGTTTTCCAGCGTCATTGCCACCGATAACGGCATCCAGCTCTCCAGCATCAAGGCGGTCAACGAGCAGTACCCGCTGCGCGGTGAACTGAAAAGCGCAGCCGCGCCTTTTGGCGATCAAACCCCTGGAGGCGGCCCGAAGCCCGGTGAAGCCTGGGTGGAGGCGCGGCTGCTGACGGCGCTGGACCTCAAGGTCGGCGACAGCATCGATGTGGGCATGAAGACCTTGCGCCTGGCCCGCGTGCTCACCTATGAGCCGGACCGCGCCGGCAACTTCTACAGCCTCACGCCCAGGGTGATGATCAACCTGGCGGACCTGGACGCCACCGGTGTGCTGCAACCCGGCAGCCGCGTCAGCTACCGCGAACTGTGGCGCGGGCCACAGGGCAGCTCAGTGCTGCAAACCTATCGCGATCTGGTCAAGCCGGGGCTCGCCGCCAACCAGCGCCTGCAGGATTCACGGGACGGCAACCAGCAGATCGGCGGCGCCCTGGGCAAGGCAGAACGCTACCTGAACATGGCCAGCCTGGTCGCCGTATTGCTGGCGGGTGTGGCGGTGGCGCTGTCGGCCAATCGCTTTGCCACGCGACGTTTCGACGCCAGTGCATTACTGCGCTGCCTGGGCTTGTCACGACGTGAAGCCATGTTGCTGTTCAGCCTGCAACTGAGCGTCCTGGGGTTTTTCGCCAGCCTGGTCGGCGCCCTGCTTGGCTGGCTGGCGCAGTTTGGCCTGTTCTACTTTCTCCACGACCTGTTACCCGCGGACGTTCCACCCGGCGGGCTGCTACCGGCGGTTGCCGGGATCGGCACCGGGTTGGTCGCCCTCGCCGGCTTCGCCCTGCCCCCGCTGGCCGCATTGGGTCGAGTGCCACCGCTGCGGGTATTGCGCCGTGACCTGCTGCCGATCCCTTCCAGCACCTGGATGGTCTATGGCGCAGCGTTGTTCGCCTTGGGCCTGATCATGTGGCGCCTGAGCCTCGACCTGGTGCTGACCTTCGCCCTGCTCGGTGGCGGAGTGGTTGCGGCACTGGTACTCGGTGGCTTGCTCCTGCTCTTGCTGCAAAGCCTGCGGCGACTGCTGGCCCGCGCCTCCCTGCCGTGGCGCCTGGGTCTGGGCCAACTCCTGCGTCACCCACTGGCGGCGGCCGGTCAATCCCTGGCGTTTGGCTTGATCCTGCTGTCCATGGGTTTGATCGCACTGTTGCGCGGCGAGTTGCTCGACACCTGGCAAAACCAGCTGCCCAAGGACGCACCGAACTATTTCGCCTTGAACATCCTGCCGGCCGACAAGGATGCCTTTGGCGCCCGCCTGCTGGAACTGCAGGCGCAATCCGCACCGCTGTACCCGGTGGTGCCGGGGCGCCTGATCAGTATCAATGGCGAACCGGTACAGGAAATCGTCAGCAAGGACTCCAGCGGCGACCGTGCGGTGCAACGCGACCTGAGCCTGACCTGGGCCGCCGACCTGCCACCAGGCAACGCCCTGACGGCGGGCTCGTGGTGGTCGGCGCAACCTGCCGATGAAATCCCGGGTGTCTCCGTCGAAGCCAAGGTAGCGGAAAGCCTCAAACTCAAGCTCGACGACCACCTGGTCTTCACCGTGGGCGGAGAGAATCGAGAAGCGCGGGTCACCAGCCTGCGCACCATCAACTGGGATAACTTCCAGCCCAACTTCTTCATGATCTTCCAACCGGGTACCTTGAAGGACCTGCCGGCCACCTACCTGACCAGCTTCTATCTGGCGCCCGGGTATGACCAGCAGATCGTCGACCTGTCCCGAGCGTTCCCGGCGGTAACCATCCTGCAAGTCGAGGCGTTGCTGGAGCAATTGCGCAGCATCCTCGCCCAAGTGACCCTGGCGGTGGAGTACGTGTTGCTGTTTGTACTGGCGGCAGGGATGGCGGTGTTGTTCTCAGGCCTGCAAGCCACCCTGGATGAACGCATTCGCCAAGGCGCGCTGCTGCGTGCGTTAGGCGCCGAACGCAAGCTGCTGGTCAAGGCCAGGCGCATCGAGTTCGGTTTGCTGGGTGCCGTCAGTGGGTTGCTGGCGGCGCTGGGCACGGAGCTGGTGACGTTCGTGCTGTACCGCTACGCATTTGACCTGGCCTGGCACCCTCACCCGTGGCTGTTGCTGCTACCGGTGATCGGTGCCGTGCTGATCGGCGGTGCCGGTGTGTTTGGCACCCGCCGCGCGCTGAATGCCAGCCCGTTGACGGTGTTGCGCGAAGGTTGAAATGCGATGGGCCCGGATTCCTTACAGAATACGGGCCCATTTTGCTCACTTCACATATTCGATCCCGGTGATCCACCAGCACACCTCACCGCTTGGGGTCTGCACGATAGCCTCGTCATCCACCTCCTTGCGCAACAGCGCACGGGCCATGGGCGAATCGATGGAGATGTAGTCCATCCGGTCATAAATCTCGTCATAACCGACAATACGAAAACGCTTGGTTTCACCCTGCTCGTTTTCAATATCCACCCAGGCGCCGAAAAACACCTTGCCCTCCTGCTCAGGCATGTACTCCACCACGCGCATGTCTTCCAGGCGTTTGCGCAGGTAGCGCACACGCCGATCAATCTCACGCAACAGTTTCTTGTTGTACTGGTAGTCGGCGTTTTCGCTGCGATCCCCCAGCGAAGCCGCCCACGTCACTTTGCGCGTGGTGTCCGGGCGCTTTTCGCGCCACAGGTAATCCAGCTCCTTTTTCAGCGCTTCATGGCCTTCTTTGGTAATCAGCTTGGTACTCAAACGCTTGCATCCCCAGGCAATGTCCATAGGTGCCGATACGCCTGGGTTTCATGCCCTGGGTTCGGCCGGCTGGCGTTGATGATAAATGAACCGGTGAAAGTAGCCAGGCCGGTCTAGCTATCGAGCGTGCGATCCAGCTCCAGCAACATGCCCCGCAGGCTTTGCCGCAAGCCCGACACCTGTGACGTCATCACCTTCAAGGCTTCGGTCCTCTGGCTGACGGCAAGCGACTGATCATGCAGTTGAGTGGTGCGCTGTTCCAGCTCTCGAACCTTCTCATCCAGTTGGTTTTGTTCCTGTTGCAGCCGCGCCTGCCACTGCTCAAGTGCAGTCTCCCGCTCGATTGCAGCGAGTTTTTGCTGGGTCAACTCTTGAGCGACACGGGCAAGGTTGGTCAGCGTGCTATCGACTTCGAACAATGTACTGTTGTCGCCTGAAGACATGAACTTCGTTGGCACCGGCGCATCAGGCTCACGTGGAATGGCAGGTGCGGCCTGCGCCATGTCCACTGGCGTGCTCAAGGGTGCCTGCCGGGGCTCCTCAACCGGTTGTTCATGCAGCGGAGGGCGGACCGACTCGGGTGGGCTCGCGCTCTTGGGAGGAGAGATCATTTGTGACGAAAACCGAATGGACGGCACAATCACTGAAGCACTTTCGATCGCTGGCAACGTCGGCGCAGATATGCCCAGGGTGATCACTTTCATCACCAGCGCTTTCTTGATGATCACCGAATGATGATCCTCAGGCCTGGCCGGTGGCAACTTGCAACCTTTCAAATCGACAAAATGATAAGGCACTTGGGTTTCGGTAACACTACCGGGTTTAACGCCCGAAGCGGCTAATGTCAGTATTTGCTTGAAAACATGCAATGCCACCTGCAGGTCTTCCTTGGATTCAACGCTTCCCAGGAAATAACGATCAAGTTTCTTACGCAAGGCCGCGATATAGACCCTGGAACTTCCAGGCTCTATCTCTTCATCCAGGCTATACACAAGGAAGTTTGAGGCCGTCTGACCGACAGCAAACCCACAGAGCAGTGCACCGTTAACCGGAGCATCTTGACCATTGCGTTCAAGAACAAGGGTACGTAGCAGCATCATGCAATCAGGCCTCAATATTCGGAAAGAAAGCTTATATAAACAAAAAATAAACAATCAAAAATTAGACACTCCAAAACACGACACATTGTTTCAGTGGTCCGCCCGCCCTGCACGTAGGACTTGTCTTATTAATGCTGACCGACGTTCCCAAAACCGCGAGCAACCCGTACCCTTTTTTCAACCTCCCTACGTCATACCAAACTTATTCGGTAAAACAATGATCGAAATAAGCAATCTGACAAAACACATGGGTAACAATACTGTTGTCAGCGACTTTTCATTCAGTGCCGGTCAACAGGAATGCCTTGGGTTGTTCGGACAGGATCACACGGCCAAAACAGTCCTGCTCGATGTCATTGCCGGTTCGACACAGCCGTCCAGCGGTCATATAAATATTCAGGGCTTCAACACACAAACCCACCCGCTCGAAGCCAGGCAACTGGTCGGCTATCAACTGTCCAACGACCTCGGCCATCCAACGATGTCGGTCAAGGCGTTCCTGGATTTCATTGCTGCCATTCGTGGCTTTCGCGGTACCGAAAAACGTGACCGCCTGGAACAGTCCGTCGCACGACTGGAGTTGTTTCCGGTGCTCGATGCCCCCCTCGACCTCCTTTCTATCGCCTGGAAACGCAAAGTCGCGATTGCCCAGGCCATCCTGCATGGCCCTGCCCTGTTACTGCTGGACGAACCCACCGAAGGACTCGCGCAGGATCAGAAGCACGCATTCAAGGCACTTATCCAATCATTGACGCAAGAAATGACGGTCATCATTGCCTCGCGTCACTGCGAAGAGTTGTCCGAACTGTGTACACGCGCCCTGGTAATTGCCAACGGTCGCCTGGTGGCCGATACGCCACTGCCCGATCTACAGCGCGACTCGCGTCACTTCCAGGCAGTCACCCTTACCGCCGAGACGCCACTGGACCTGTTGGCACTGGCTGTCCTTCCAGGTGTGGCAGGCATCGAAGAGCATCGAAACGCGCCCGGCACAGTGACGGTTCTCGCCATGCCCGGACACACCATCTATCCCCATATCAACACGCTGATTGCCAGCCGGCGCTGGAAAATCACCTCACTGAACCTGGAGCCAGGTCGCCTGAATGATGTGGTCCACCACCTGACCAAAGAGGCGTCCCATTGAGACTATTGCCCGTCATTCTGAGGCGTCAACTCACCAGCTATGCGCGCTACCCCAGCACTTACCTCAACATTGCCATTTTCCTCATACTGTCAGTGACATTAGGGTTGTACGTAAGTCCGTGGCGGGAACAAAACGGCAGTGACTTACAGGTATTTTTCCGGTTCCACCCTTCGCTTTACTTATTGCTGATTCCCGCCCTGACCACTCAACTTTGGTCCGATGAAACCAACGCAGGTTTTTTCAGCCTGATGAAAACCCTGCCCATCACGACGTTGGAATGGGTTGTCGGAAAATTCCTGGCCGCCTGGCTGGTGGCCAGCACCGCCCTGTTTCTGATGTTCCCCCTGGTGATCATTGCGAACTATCTGGGCAACGCCGACAACGGTGTCATTGCCTCGCAATTTCTGGCGAGTTGGTTGCTGGCAGGCAGTTACTTATCCGCAGGCTGTTTTATTTGCGCACTGGTCCATCACCGCACTGTTATTTTCGTATTGACACTGGGCTTGTTACTGACAACCAGTGGCCTTTCTTATGTACTGGACTCACTTGAACACCACACCCCTATATGGCTGATCGACAGCCTGACATCCCTCAGCCCTAGCTGGCGATTCAGCAGTATCGATGATGGAAAACTCACACTGCGCAACATACTCTATTTTATTAGCATGATCCTCGCCTTTCTCACCGCGACGACAGTCACACTCAACTACAAACACAGATGAGAAGGGAACCCCTTAATGCGGTCCATTCTGCGCACCGGTATGACGCTTTGCGTCACCTTTTTGCTTTTCCTGGCTTTCAACCTGGTGTGGATAGGTAAACTTCCTGATATACGCTGGGATCTTTCTCAACAAAAAATCCACACTTTATCGCCCCCTGTATACCCACTGCTCGCAACGCTCGAAAGCCCGGTGGACATGTATTACTTCAATTCAAATAACGACCCGAAACGAAGCTACGCCGTGAAACGCTATGGCAAACGTATTGAGGACCTGCTCAAGGAGTACGAAAAGAAGGCTCGGGGCATGATCAACCTGCACGTGATTGAACCCGCTCCCTATTCGGAAGACGCCTATAAGGCACGGCTGTCAGGGCTCGACGAGAACACAGGGTTTCTCGGTCTCATCAGCACGAGCCCCGGTCATGGCGTGCGCCGTATCGGTTCTTTCAGCCTCGAGCGCGAGCCCTTGCTCGAATATGAAATAAGCCACCTGCTCTACAAGTTGCAGCACCCGGAGCGACCGGTTGTTGGGCTGCTGTCGGGGCTGCCGATGGACGAATCCGCAGGTCGGCTCCTGCAGGCGGTGCGGCGAGAATTCGAACTGGTCGCTCTGGAGCCGAATGTCGCTCTAATCCCCGAACACATCAAAACGCTGATGGTTGTACAGCCACGGATACTGCCGGAACGGACCTTGTATGGGATTGAGCAATTTGTCTTGAGGGGCGGTAGATTGATGATGTTCATCGACCCGTTGAGCGAACAACGCTCAACCCCATTCCCAGCCAATAGCCGACTGGACGAGGTGCTTGCCGCCTGGGGTATCCGGATGCCGACGGACAAGCTGGTGGTCGACTCTCTCTACACGCCCTGGGAGACGCCAGATATGCCCAATCGAGTCAGGCTGAACTTGCCACGACAGGCAATGAACCTGAACGACATCAGCACCTGGAACCTCAACAGGGTGACAGTATCGAGTAGTGGGGCGCTGGTGCAGTTGAACAAAAGCCGCACAACCTTCACCCCGATCCTGCAAAGTTCCGAGCAATCCGTGCTGTTGGAGGCCAACCAATCCCCTCGCGCAACAAAGTCCGATTCCGTGATTGAAGAGGCTTCGAGCCGAGAACGGCGCCATGTCATTGCTGCACGCATCGAAGGGCCGAGCTACTCAGTCTTTTCCGATGGTATCAAGGGCCTGCCGCCCGGGTTGCAAACAGCCGCGCAGATTCATGTTGTGGTCATCGCTGACACCGACATGCTTACCGATAAGGTCAGCGACGCGGCGCCCGATGGCAACGCGCTGTTTGTTCTGAATACACTGGATAACCTGTCCGCCCCCGACATGCTCGTCGCGATTCGCCCAAGGGCAACGCAGGACATGCCGACGGTGCTGGAGGGTATGCGCGAGGTCGCAAGACAGGCCTATCGTTCGAAAGCCAGCGAACTGGAGCGACGCTTGCAACGAACAGAGCAGGAATGGCAACGGCTGAGCCCATGGACAACCACCCTCGGCACCCAGGCAGTGGAGACCAATACCCAGCTGCAAGCACTCAACAAGGAACGACTGCGCCTACCCATGGAGCTGAATACCCTGCAGCGCGAAGCCTACGCCCAAGTGCGTCGTCTGGAGTTGGCGATAACGCTGGTGGCGATCTTTGCCATGCCGCTGACGTTATGCCTGATCGCCTGGATGGTCTTTCTTGGAGAGCGCCGACGCCGGTTGCAAGCCGGCGGCATGATTCACTGAATGTTCAGCGACGGGCTATCAGTCCCTGTCGTGCAATACGGGTCAACTGGCGGATGACTTCGGTGGCATTGTCGGCGCTTGGGGCCTGGATAACTGCAAGGTCAAAGCTGTTGCTGGCAAAACGCGCAAGTGAGTCGCCATCTTCGACAAACTGGATCAGGAACGCCGAAGGTCGGCCAGTGCGACGCGGCCAACCATCCAGGTAACGCAATAGCGTGGGCTGGTGCTTGCCGCCAAGAAGAATTTTCGGGTTGCGTTGAGTGAGGTCCGCAGTGATCGGGGCCAGGCGTATCAGGGGGCGTAATGCATTCATCGTGTCGTGTCTCTGCCTCAAAAGTCTGCGGGCAGGTGAGAGGCAACACCGAACCAGCGCTTTAGCGGAATTTCGAAGCATGGAACACGCTTCTGTCGGGACCGATGACGATCACCCATGGCGCCCCGCAATTAGCTGTTTAAATCGGCGCATGAGCGGCATCCTAGAGAAGCCGGTGGGGCGGTGTCAAGAATCCCGAGCAACGAAAAGGCCCGCACAGGGCGGGCCGATTCAAGGTGTTGCAGCCCAATCAGTGGGCGATGGCGCGGTCTGCGGACAGTTTGCCAGCACCCTCCAGCAGTACCGCCAGTGAGCCGCCGAGCAGGGCCAGGGCGAACTCATAACCGTTGTTGGCCATGAACAGGCCGTTATGGATGTGCACCGAGAAGATCGCCACCAGCGACAGGAAAGTCAGGCCCAATGCCGCAGGGCGAACCAGCAGGCCGATGATCAACGCCAGGCCGGCAAAGAACTCGGTACCGCCCGACAGCAGCGCCATCAGCGTACCCGGCGCCAGGCCGATGCTTTCCATCCACTGGGCAGTGCCCGCCAGACCGTAGCCGCCAAACCAGCCAAAGAGCTTTTGCGAACCGTGGGCGGCGAAGATGATGCCTACCACAATGCGCAGGATAGTCAGGCCGTAACCGGCGCGAGTGGAGAGAATACGGTTGATCAGTGGGCTCATGGTGCAGATCCTTTTCAAAGTAGGGTTGATTGGCCGCTATATTAATCAGTTAAAACAATGATAAAAGCCGAAAAAATGCCTGATTAATATCGATAAAATCGATTACTTTCGTGAAGCGATTTTCGGCGCTGGCGGTTCCAGGGACTCCCGCTCCCGATCGAACGCCAAGAAATACTTGTTGACGCTATTAACATAGCTGACGCCGCCCATCCCTACCTGCTCCATGGCAATGCGTTCAACCTGGAAAAACCACTGGTTGGGGTTGAGCCCCCGCCGCTTGGCTTCAGTACGCATGCCCTGCACCCGCTCCGGCCCCATGTTGTAAGCCGCCAGCACAAAGGCCATGCGCTCGCGCTCGTTGAGCTTGGGGCTGGCGAAGAACTTGCGACGGATCATTGCCAGGTACCGCGCGCCGGCCTGCACGTTGCTGTCGAGACTTTCGATGTTGTTGACCCCCACGCGTTGCGCCGCCGATGGCGTGATCTGCATCAAGCCGGTAGGGCCGCCGCTGTTGCGCGCGCCAGGGTCAAGCGCCGATTCCTTGAAGGCCAGTGCGGCGAGGTTCAACCAGTCCATGCCCTGCTCGCGGGCGTGTTTCTGCAAGACCGGGCGCAGTTTTTCCAGGCGCTGTCGGTCGACGCGGACCAATGGGTTGCGCACTTGGTAAAGGCGACGGTAGATACGCTGGAATGCCACATCCTGATCGGACGGGGTTCGATAGGTCTTGAGGAATCGATCAATGCTGGCCCGCAGCATCGAGGCATCCTGGCGCACGAACCAGTATTCGTCGCCCGGCTCGCTGATCGCCACCTGCTTATCGAAACGCAACTTGGGCAGGATCTTCGACCAGCGCTCGGCAATCGGCTTTTCGACAATAGTCAGGTGGAAAATACCGGCCTGCACCATCTCCAGCACATCCTCCACGGCCAGGGTCGGGTCCACCCACTCCACTTTCACCGGCGGCTGCTTGTGCAGCGCGAGCTTTTGATTGACCTGGTTGATGGCATCCGCCGCGGCGCTACCGGTGGTCAACGCCAGGGTGCGGCCGGACAATTGTTCCAACTTGGTAAACCGCCGCTCGCCCTTAACCCCCACCAGCCACAACGGCACATCGCTGGCAATCGGGTCGCTGGTGCTGATCTTGTGCGCCGCTTTTACATCGAGCAGTTCACCGGGCGCCACCAAATCACCTTCGCCACGGGCCAGTGCGCCAAGCAACTGGTCCTTGGCCTTGGGAATGATCTTGAGGTTGATCTCCTGGCCATCACGGGCATGGCCATTGAGGTACTGCTCGAAGGCGCGCAGGCGATGGTATTCAACACCGATGGCCTGGCCTTGCACCTCACCGGAGCTGTTACGGCTCTGGTTGACCAATACGCGCAACGTGCGGCTTGAACGAATCTCCGCCAAATCACGTACCTTGCCGGGCTTGGTCACTTCCAGCGGCCCGTCCAGACGCGCAACCGCCGCCATGGGCAGCAGCATCGTCAGGCACAACATAAGCAACGCCGAGGGTCGGATCATCCGCTCTCCGGAAAGAATACTGGCCAACGCCCTCGCGAAAAACGAGGCGGTGGGAGTCAGAAACAGAGCGCTTTATGCGCTGGCAAGGTACGCAACGGCGGCATGATGAAAGGCGGCGGGCCAACCACAATGTCGCTTGCGACGTTCAAAGACAGCTATAACTCGTTGTAGTTCTTCGTTTTTCTTATAAATCTACAGCTCTGATATGCTTTCCGGCCGCAGGCGGAGATAGCACCATGCAACTCATTGATATCGGCGTCAACCTGACCAACCCCAGTTTCGACGAGAAGCACCAGGCCGTGCTCGAGCGTGCCTATGCTGCCGGCGTGCAACAATTAGTACTCACCGGCACCAGCATCGAGGGCAGCGAACAGGCCCTGGCGCTGTGCGAAAAACTCGATGAAAGCGGCCAACGCCTGTTCAGCACGGCGGGTATCCACCCCCACTCCGCCAGTGACTGGAACGGCGATAGCGCATCACGTTTGCGCGGGTTGCTGAAAGAAAACCGCGTACGCGCAGTCGGAGAATGCGGGCTGGATTTCAACCGGGATTTTTCACCGCGTCCGCAGCAGGAAAAAGTCCTCGAAGAACACCTGGTGCTGGCCATCGAGCTGAAACTGCCGGTATTCCTCCACGAACGTGATGCCAACCAGCGCCTGTTGGATATCCTCAAGGACTACCGCGACCACCTCACCGCCGCCGTGGTGCACTGCTTCACGGGCGAACAACAGGCGCTGTTCAGCTACCTCGACCTCGACTTGCACATCGGCATCACCGGCTGGATTTGTGACGAACGCCGTGGGACACACCTGCACCCCCTGGTCAGGGAAATTCCCCGTGGCCGCCTGATGCTGGAAAGCGACGCGCCCTACCTGCTACCGCGCACCTTGCGTCCGAAGCCGAAAAACGGTCGCAACGAGCCCGCGTATCTACCCGAAGTGCTGCGCGAAGTCGCCCTGCACCGCAACGAGAGCGTGGAAGATCTGGCACGCCACAGCACGGCCTGCGCCCGTCGCTTTTTTGGGCTGCCTGCCGTGGATTGATGCGGCGCATTGACCCATGTCAAAACCGTTTTCCTGGATAGCGGCACAATAATGGCACCTTGCCAATGCTGTTTCCGCTATCAGAGAAAACCTTCCATGGGTGCCTGGCTTAGCAATATCTCGCTGAAGTACAAATTCTGGGCCGTCAATGCGGTCGCCTTCATTACCACCCTGCTGCTGGTGCTCTATGCCGTGCAGCTTGAGCAACAGTCCCGCAGCAATGCATCCCGGGCTTCGGCACAGGCGCAGGCACACTTGTTCAATGCGTGGCCGACTGGCGAAGCTTTGCCCAAGGGCGAGCACTGGCTGACGTTCAAGCGCGGCCAGGTCCCACAACTGGCGGAGCAGGATCTGTCAGCCCTTGGCAGCAACCTGGGCTGGGTCGAACTCAATCACATGCCGTGGTTCGGCGAAAACCCGCTGATGGGTGCCGAAGTCATCGCCCGCCCTGACGGTCAATACGTCGCCGTGCTTGCCTACGCGCCAAGCCTGAGCCAGGTGTTCGAAGAACGCTTCGCCAACTATGCAGTGGCGGTCTTGATCCTGATGCTGGCGATGCTCGGCGCCTCGCAACTGCTGATCCGCTTCCTGCTCAGCCAACTCAACACCCTGAAAGACGTGATGCTGCACGTAGAGAAAACCGGCGACCTGTCGGCCCGCGTGCCGTTGGCCTGCAAGGATGAAGTTGGCCAGATGGCCAGCGCCTTCAACGCCATGCAAGCGGGCTACCAGCGCGTCGTCAACACCGTGGCACGCACCGCCCAGCAACTCGACGATGGCGCCGCACGGTTGGCCAGCAGCATGAACGACGTGCAGCACGGCATGCTCGGCCAGCAAAGCGAAACCGACCAGGCCGCCACTGCCATCAACGAAATGACCGCCACCGTCTACCACATCGCCCAGCACGCCGGCGCCACCCGCGATCTGTCCCAGACCGCCGACACCCTGGCGGGCAGCGGCCAGGAAGTGGTCACCCGCGTACAACGCTCGATTGCCGGCCTCTCCACGGGCGTGCAGCAGACCGCCGAGATGATCCAGAAGCTCGCCGAGGACAGTCAGAAAATCAACGGAGTGGTCAGCGTGATCCATAGCATCGCCGAGCAAACCAACCTGCTCGCCCTCAACGCCGCCATCGAAGCCGCCCGCGCCGGGGAAATGGGCCGGGGTTTCGCCGTGGTTGCCGACGAAGTGCGCAACCTGGCCAAACGCGTACAAAGCTCCACCGACGAAATCACCCGCATGGTCTCGGCGCTGCAGGCCGGCACCCGCGACGCGGTGGACTTCATGCAGGAAAGCTCGTTCAAGGCTGACGACTGCGTGCAGCAAGCCCAGGAAGCCGGCGCGGCCCTCGCCGAAATCACCAGTGCCGTGGCGCAGATGCGTGAAAGCAACACCCAGATCGCCGTCGCTGCCGAGCAGCAAAGCCACGTCGCCGAAGAGATGAACCGTGCGGTGGTGAGCATTCGGGATGTGACCGAGAACACCGTGCAGCAAACCGTGGATTCGGCGACGACCAGTAATGAACTGGCAACCTTGGCCGGGGAGCTGAGCAAGGCGATTGGGCAGTTGAAACTGTAGGACTGCTCAACCCGTAATCCTCTGCCTACAACAAAGCCTCGGTTTGCCCGAGGTTTTGGCGAAACGTCCTAACCCTACCGACGAATAACGCCGACTTCTTTTCCCTGGCAACCTCTCCAAAGTCTCTCGCCTGATCAATCAGCGCGAGGGACCGCCGATGCACTTCTCCAGCCGTGCCCCACTCAATGGGGCAGCCTCATGACTCCAGTTATTGCCCGGTTCATCCTGGCGCCCATGGATGCCAAGGCGCCGGACGTTGAAGGCGTCCTGCGTGACTTACGTAAATGCCTCAACACGTTTGACGAGTGGGCCGAAAGCTTCTGGAGCGGTTCGGCACTGGAAGTGGAGCAGGTGTTCAAGGTCGGGGACGAGGTTTCCCTCGTCGCTCCGGCGTCCTCCAAGAAACCGAATCGCACGGTTGCCACCTGCAAGGCCCAGGGTTCGTTGACCCTGGTGCATATGTTCGAGAGCACGCAATTCGTGCCTATCGGCAATACGCCGGTGATGCTGCAGGCCATTGCTGCGGACGGCAGCCCGATGGGCCCGCCGATCCATCACACCATCGACCCCAGCGGCATCCTTGAAGTCAGCGACTGCACCCGCGATCAGCGCTACCAGATCACCTTTTATCCCGACGTTTCCAAGGATCACATCAAGGCGCTGTATGCGTCTTATCAGTCGGTGATCGCGGGGCTGGAAATGGGCCTGCGTGATGAGTGGGCGAAGACTTTCAAGCCACAATGGAGTGACTTTGCCAACGCCATATCCTTGGAACGCAGTGGGATGCAAGGCATGGCGTTTTCCAGCGGCATGGCCAAGGCGCTCTACAACCTGTGGGACAACCTCACACAACTGTACGACCTGCTGGCGGACCTCAAGAGCAATAGCCAGAAACTGCTGCAGTACGTCTCCCAGGCCGAACTGGATGAACTGTTGAAACTGGGCAAGGACGCCATTGCCCAGGGCCTGCTCGTGCTCAGCGATGAGCCGCTGTTGTTTATCTATCTGTCGGCCCTGGTTGCCTGGGTACGCATGCTGCCGCCGCCGCAGATGTACGAACTGCTGGGCGAGATGACCGGCGAGGTGCTGATCAATCTGTTTCTGATCTGGGCCACGCGGGGCATGGGGGTTCAGCTTCGTTTGGGTATGCAGGTGCTGGGGCACATCAAGTCCGAGCGCGTGCGTAAATGGCTGCAAATGCTGGCGGACCAGGTGGTCGGGCCTCGGTTGGAGGCGCATGTCGAGGCGGCCAGGCCGTTGCTGCTGGGTAGCTCCGCGACGCCGATCCGGGTGATTCCGAATGCGCCGTTGAAGGCTGGGGATCAGGTGGTTTCCAACGCGGTGCCGGTGGTGCGCAACAAGTCCCAGCGAACCGCGTTGGTGCGGCAGGAGACCGTGGATGACGTGCCGGTTTCTGCTCGCAACCCGAATGGGGATGCGGCGGCCTCTTCGGACAAGACCGCGACCAATGGGTGCCCGGTGTCGATGGTCACCGGCGAGGAACTCCTGA